>CAJTOO010000300.1 GCA_910577735.1 uncultured Lachnospiraceae bacterium | reverse complement strand
CATTTTCTGCATCTGTATTTTCTCATGGATATTGGTATTATACAGGTTATAGAGGTCTGTCCCTTTCTCAATGGTATTGTCAAAAGGGATTACCACGTTTCCGCACTTCATAAGCCCCATGCCGCTTGACGTGTTGGTTACAAAGCGCAACTGCGCCTCCGACACGCCGATGACCTCTGCCATGCGTGAACTGTCCGTGTTCGCCTGTTTCAAGAGTGCCACAAACTCCGAGTTGGCAAGCATGGTGGTAGCCGTATAATTTTGCAGCAGGTCAACTATATTCTGAGTGATCCCGGTACACAGCCCTCCCTGCTTACGCACCTTCTTCCACAACTGCTGTAAATACTTTGCGGAATACTCCGAATTTAACAGGACGTGGAACTCGTCAATGTAGAGCCATGTTGCAATGCCCCTTTTGCCGTTTGCAATGATGCGGTTCTGTATGCTTCTGCCAGTGCCTTTTTTAACGACACCCTTGTTTCAAGCCCCCGCTTGCTTCCAGTCGTATA
>CAJTOO010000299.1 GCA_910577735.1 uncultured Lachnospiraceae bacterium | reverse complement strand
GGCTTCCTCTTTTTGGGCTTTCAGGCTCATATCTGCCATTCCGAAAATTGCCGTTACCAGCATGACAGAAATAGCAATACAGATAATGGTAAGGCGGTTTTTCTTCTTATGGACTTTTGCATATTCTGAAACAAGACCAAGATAGCCTTTCATTCGCCGCACCTCCCGAAATCTGTTATGATACCGTCCGACACCTGCAGTACCCGGTCAGCGGTAGAAGCAATGCTCCTGTTATGCGTAATCATAATGATTGTCTGTTCATAACGTTTGGACGCATTTTTCAAAAGCGCAATGACTTCATTACTGTTCTGTGTGTCAAGGTTCCCCGTTGGTTCGTCCGCTAAGATCAGCATAGGGCGGGTAATCAATGCCCTGCCGATTGCCACACGCTGCTGCTGTCCGCCGGATAACTGCCGGGGGAGATGATACCGCCGTTCCTGCAAATTCAGTACGGTCAATATTTCCTCTAAATAAGCAAGATCAGGCTTCTTATAGTCAAGCAGCAAAGGGAATG
>CAJTOO010000298.1 GCA_910577735.1 uncultured Lachnospiraceae bacterium | reverse complement strand
ACGGAAGTTTGGGTTTCCTTCATTATACTGGAGATTTTTTCATTACGACAATTATAGTCTTGCCTGCAATAAAAGAACCGATAAGTGTTTTCATATCTTCTTTCCGCGAATTGTCAGGAGGGTTGACAACGAATCAGGAACTAAAAAGAACAGTTTTCCAATTTGTAGAAAAGAATCTTAGCGGTATTATGACATTGCAAAAATGTGACATATATAAAATTGGTATGCACATAAAAGTTTGCATTTATATTACCAATAATATTGATTATAAAAAAATACAAACTGTCAAAAGGAATATCTTGAAAGATATATGTCCTATTTACGAAAATGCTGAAATTGTTTTTTGTGAATGGTAAAATGTGATACCGGGAGAAGATAATTAAAGTAGCGAAACGAGTTAAGACCTGCGCATAGAGTTGTTGTTACTTTGAATTATAAACAAGCAACCGTAAACCATGCACCGCCCTATGTGGGAGAAAGGGGGAATCATCTATGCCTTGCACAGAAGCATACAA
>CAJTOO010000297.1 GCA_910577735.1 uncultured Lachnospiraceae bacterium | reverse complement strand
TTTGGGACTTCCTAAATAAAAATTGGTTTGCGAATACTGGTTAAGGTCAATGTGGTGATTGTATGCAGAAAGAAAATATGAAATGGCTATTATGTCCTCTTTGCGGAAATAAAACCCGCAACAAAATTAGAGAGGATACGATATTGAAAAACTATCCCCTTTACTGTCCGAAATGCAAGCAAGAAGTTTTGATTGAAGTCAAGTTGATAGCGAGGGCAACGCTCCGGACTTTATCGCCGATGAAACGGTTATCCATTCCATGATGTTGGACAGGCTGAACGCCGCACTGCTCCTGCTGTCGGACGATGAGCAGGCGTTGATACGGGCAATCTTCTTTGATGGTGTTTCCACGAAAGAGATTGCAAGGATGGAAAATGTAGACCAGAGTACGGTAAACAGACATAAACTCAAAATTCTAGCAAAGCTCAGAAAAATAATGGAAAGCAGATTTTAAACTGCAAAGCCCCTTTGATTTTTCCTTTGGGAAATCGAGGGGGCTTTGTTACTGCCCTCTCAATCTT
>CAJTOO010000296.1:240-526 GCA_910577735.1 uncultured Lachnospiraceae bacterium | reverse complement strand
CACCTGACACTGTCCTTTGGTATCCACTACCACAAGTTAGAAACTCAATATGCAAAGGGTGGTATCCCAACGTCCACTCCACCAAGGCCAAAGCCCTAATCTCTTCGTGTCCCACCTATCCTGTGCATCACATACCAAGCTTCAATATCAAGCTACAGTAAAGCTCCATGGGGTCTTTCCGTCTAGTCGCGGGTAACCGGCATTTTCACCGGTATTATGATTTCACCGAGCCCCTTGTTGAGACAGTGCCCAAAGACATTACGCCTTTCGTGCGGGTCAGAACTTA
>CAJTOO010000296.1:0-230 GCA_910577735.1 uncultured Lachnospiraceae bacterium | reverse complement strand
CAGTTGCTTGGGCCTATTCTCTGCGACTCTTAATCTCTTAAGTGTCCCCCTTATCGCTAACTTACGGGGTCAATTTGCCGAGTTCCTTAACAAGGGTTTTCTCGCGCGTCTTAAAATTCTCTTCCTACTCACCTGTGTCGGTTTACGGTACGGGTACTTATATAGTATCTTCTCGAAACTTTTCTCGGAAGCTTGACTTCGTATAGCCTTACCTCGATACCTCTCCCTTT
>CAJTOO010000295.1 GCA_910577735.1 uncultured Lachnospiraceae bacterium | reverse complement strand
CGTTCCGGCTGCCTGTCTGCCTGTAAAATGCTGTCAATGTTCTGCTTGATAATATCATATTCCCGGACTTTCTTTTTCAGCTTCCCATAGTCGGCGTAAAGGGCTTCTTTCTGCGCTTGGAGGGCTTCATACTCCGATTGCAGCGCGGCGAGGTTCGGGAGCTTCGCAATGCCCGCCGCTTTCAGTGACCTTACGGCGGCTTCATGGAGGATAATTGCCTGTTCCTGTCCGGCGCGGTACTTCTCCCTGTTCCTTGCCTTGCGGTATGCGTCATAGACAGGCTTTGTCTTTTGATAGGTGGAAACATTCTTGATAAGCACCGCCATTTCCGCAAGCCGCTTTTCGGCGTTCTTCAATGCGTCTGCCGCCTGTCCGCTTTCCGCTGCCATTTCCTCAATCCGGCTGACTAAATCCGCGTACTGCTCAATCTTATGTTCCGTCAAGAAATTCATTGTTTTAGCTGCCTGTTTCAGATTGTGGATTTTCGCCCACTGTTCATAGCCCTTACTCTGCGCTGCCTTGATACTG
>CAJTOO010000294.1 GCA_910577735.1 uncultured Lachnospiraceae bacterium | reverse complement strand
TAACGGACTCCATTGATTTTTCGGCGCAGTACAGGACGCTGCACCAGATAGGGGTGGAGCGGGAGGATCTCGCAGGGATGGTCAGCCGGAAAAGTTTCTGCTACTTCTTTGTGCCGTGTATTACCGCATTTATCATTGCGCTTTCTGTCATTTACTCTTTTGCCGTGAGATACGGGCATAAGATATTGACCTATATGGGAACCAGCGGGTTCCAGTTTGGCGTGCTGATTCCCGGTCTTTTGGTGGCGACGGTGCTTGTATGCTATTATGGAATAACTATTTATGCCATAAAGAGAAACCTGACGGTTACGCTGGATTTACAGGCCAGGGGATATTCGCGATGAATCATAGCCGGACAGGACCGGGCATGCATTTGAGAGGCAATTGAAATGGATATAACAAGAATAGCAAAAGACCATCAGACATACAGCCAAAAGACGGGAAAGGCATCATCAAAACAGGAGTGGAAGCTGTCCGATTCCCTCCGGGAGCAGATAGCCGGATACGCCAGGGAGGATGCGGCGCAGGG
>CAJTOO010000293.1 GCA_910577735.1 uncultured Lachnospiraceae bacterium | reverse complement strand
CACCACCGCCGCGAGTGGGGAACCTGCCAGCCCCACGGCCACGATCCGCGAGGGACAAGCTGGCCGCTTGCCGCTTGGGGCCGCCGCACAAACAAGGGAACGCCGGGCCGCTACTCGCTGTCTTTTGACGGGCCGAACATACGGGCCCGGCGCTCCCCATTTCAAACAAGTTCGAGACAAATTGTCCCAAGGTGAGGACAGGCTAAAGGGCGGCACTTTTCGGAGTGCTGCCTTTTCGCGTTTCCCCACAAACCAAAAACGCAAAAGGAGGTTTTGCCGTGAAACTGACCGCACAAGAGCTGGAACAAATGAAAAGCGTGGACATCGGCGCGGTGAGCGCGGATGCGCTGGCTGATGTGAGCGGTATGGCCTTTGACCGCACCCTCCCCCGGGAGGAGCGGCTGGCCCGGTTCGTGAAACGGGCCGTCAATCCCTACTGCTTTAGCGTGGGCGGCGTGGGCGTGAAAATCGAGTTTGCCGAGGGCGGCCCCTCCCTCCAGGAGACGCTGACCGCCTTTCTTATCCGGCAA
>CAJTOO010000292.1 GCA_910577735.1 uncultured Lachnospiraceae bacterium | reverse complement strand
CTGTATGTCTTGTGCCTCACATCATCCGGGGCAGGTATGGCGCTTGGGATCTCCGGCTCCTTCGGGGCGATCTCCCGTTTCCTTACCTGATAGGACGGCGCCTGCTCATTCCTTCCCAGGGCGCCTTTTATCTCCTCATAAGCAGTCTGGTTATCCAACCCGTATATCCTCCCATACAGGGAGAGCATGCCGCCGCTTTCCCCGCACCGGTTGCACTTGAACACGTTCTTTTTCCACCTTTCCTTTATCTCTCCTTTTCGGAGGCACTTTTTATCCAGCCGCTTATGCGGACAAGCCCTCACGGGCATTTCTGGCAACAAAAAAGGAATGGTCCTCAAAAGGTTTCCATTCCATACTGCGTGTGGTGATCCACAAATCTGTTCCTGTTCCCGGCAGTTATTCACATACCGCAGAAACAAAAAAAGTGCCAAAAGACTGCCATGCTTATACATGGTATCCTCTGACACGATACCATAAGGGAACTGAAGGCATGGCAGGAAGTCCAGAAGAAAGTGTTGAAAAACTGCGGCTATGT
>CAJTOO010000291.1 GCA_910577735.1 uncultured Lachnospiraceae bacterium | reverse complement strand
TGATAGTTTCTGAAAATAAAAAAGGTAGTTGATTGTCTGTTAAGATAATCGCTACCTAAAGGTAAACAATATTACATTTCGTTTCAAATTTATTATTTTCTATACCTCATTACTTAAAATACTGATTGCTATTTCCTTTGCCTTATTTCCTGAAACTACTTCTCTATTTTGCATATCATCAAGATAAATTGCAAAGTAAATTTTATTATCACTTTTTTCAATATAGCCAACAAACCATGCTTTACCGTCAGTTCCCGAACCTGTTTTTCCATACAAAGAACCATTATCAAGTTCTGCTATATACATAATATTTTTTAATTCTTCCAAATTTTCAGTACTAAAATTATTCTTACTGCCAAAAATATAGTTCAGCATAACTACTTGTTGTTTTGGAGAAATTTCTAACGATGATTCTAACCAAAATCCATTAAGCTCTGGCAATGAATTAGTTTCACTTCCGTTCCATTCGGATATATCACAATTTCCATACTGTATTTCTTTCAGCATAGCATGAATATTTTCTTGACCAACCATATC
>CAJTOO010000290.1 GCA_910577735.1 uncultured Lachnospiraceae bacterium | reverse complement strand
CAAGGCGGACTGATAGTGAACCAAGACCCTAGAACCGGACTGCGCTATTTATCCATACAGGGCAATGAGGCAAAGGGGATGTCTGTTGTTGCGACATCGAAAGAGGACTTGGAGATTATTGAAAAGCTGGCTGATGAATTTACCAAGTATTCAGTCAGTTCACAGCGTTCTACAGCAGGGCTGTATGCACTGCTTGAAATATCCGGCAACCTGAAACGGGAAGGGGAAGGGATGACGTTCCTGACACCGAATGGCATTACTTATATCCCTTATGATGGCGATAAGGATAAGGCATGGGAAATTGAAATCCCAAGTTCGGATTATAGTGTAGCACGGAAATACCTTGCAATGGGGATTGAAGCCTCAAACTACCAGGCATGGCTTAGCAAGTTCAATAGTGCAAGACTGCTTGACATAGATACGGAGCAATTGAACCATTACAGTATGAATGGCGACAGGAATGGCTATCGATTTATGCAATAAGAAGAAAACCAATAATGCACAAACGATAAAAGGGAACCAAGCAGGAACACTTCATGT
>CAJTOO010000289.1 GCA_910577735.1 uncultured Lachnospiraceae bacterium | reverse complement strand
ATCTTACGATTTAGCAGAAACCTGTGTTTTTGATAAACAGTCGCTTGGGCCTCTTCACTGCGGCCAACCTTCCAGTTGGCTCCCCTTCTCCCGAAGTTACGGGGTCATTTTGCCGAGTTCCTTAACAAGAGTTCTCCCGTTCGTCTTAGAATTTTCTTCTCGTCTACCTGTGTCGGTTTGCGGTACGGGTACCTTATAACATTTAGCAGCTTTTCTCGCCGGTGCAGATTCATATGCTTCACTTCTCTATTCCGTTCCCCGTCACGGCTCAGCCTTACGACGTGCGTACTTTACTACATGCCAACCTTACCGCTTGGACGCGCTTTTCCATCCGCGCGCTCAGACTATCTCTCCGTGTCACTGCTTCATTATCTTATTCGGTAGTACAGGAATTTCAACCTGTTGTCCATCATCTACGCCTTTCGGCCTCGACTTAGGTCCCGACTTACCCTGGGCGGACGAACCTTCCCCAGGAAACCTCAGACTTTCGACGGCGGAGTTTCTCGCTCCGCTCTCGCTACTTATAGTCCGTCATGTCCTGCT
>CAJTOO010000288.1 GCA_910577735.1 uncultured Lachnospiraceae bacterium | reverse complement strand
GGAGATAAAGGAAACAGCAGCATAACAGTATATAAGCCGAAGGATTTTGACCCGGAAAATTCCATATATAAGGTTAAGATGTGGGACGCATAGGGTAATGTGACGGAGCGAATTTACGGGAGTATCTTGATTACAAGAAATTTCGCAGGAGAGCATTATAAGGCAGGCAAAACAGGCGGCAAGCGCATTGTCTGTAAACGCCTATGGCGGCGAACTGGCCGGGGAAATGGAAAAGTTGCAAGGGCAGAGGGTAGGCGGCACAAGGGAGCGTTATGTGGAGGATGAAAATTCAGAGACGGGTTTCCGCAAAATGACAATGGAAGAAGAAGTAAGCGAGCTTGACCGGGCATTCCAGAAGATGACGGACAGAGCGGATACCAGAGAAATGATAGAGGGCGAGTTTAAGAGGCTTAGAACTGAAGGTGGGAAGGGGCTTAATAGCAAGTGGAAAATAAATCTCACAGCGGCACAGGCGGTAAGCTTGAATTGATGCCATAGGAATTTGGGTACTCGCAGGCAAAAGTATACTTTCACGCAAAAGTCGG
>CAJTOO010000287.1 GCA_910577735.1 uncultured Lachnospiraceae bacterium | reverse complement strand
GTTTACTGTCCCGGAGGGGAAATCCTCAGGAGAAAAAGCATCAAAAAAAATGGGGCGACAAGATATGCCAACAGGCAGGCGTGCAAGGGATGCCCATACCGTGATAAGTGTGTGAACGGGAAGGGAAACACGAACTGGAAGGAAACGGATTTTGGCAAAGACAGCCTGGAAAAGAAAGCAAAGTGGTGGAAACCGGAAGAAGCGGAAAACTCAGAAGAAGAAACAGAGAAACCAGGAAAAAAGAACCAGAAGAAGGCAAAGTACCATTTTGAAAAGAAAAAGGTAGTCAGGTTTAAACTCAGGCCGGACAGGGAAAAAATGAACCAGCGGATGTGTATTTCAGAGCATCCGTTTGGAACAATAAAACGAGCAATGGGAGCAGCCTGCTTTCTGTTAAAGGGTAAACAGAAAGTAGGTGGGGAATTTGCGCTCATGGCCATGGGATATAACCTGTCCAGGGCGTGTAACATGTTCTCATTTGAAGAACTGATGGCACTTGTTGCAGCATAATGGGAAAAATAACAACAAAAAAGCGTATTTTATTCAG
>CAJTOO010000286.1 GCA_910577735.1 uncultured Lachnospiraceae bacterium | reverse complement strand
TCCATAAGATAGCAAGTTATGCACATTACGCACAGTGCCGACTACTACGGAATCCCTCTAGTTCCTGTTAAATAAAAGGCAAGAAATATTATATGCTTATTTGTTGATAAAGTATAAAATATGCAGAACAATATTGCTATAGTTTATACTGCCATATATAATCTCTAATGGCATTGAAAAAATAAAGAAATTGATTAGAAATAGATTTTTATTTGTTAATCTTAAGAAAGATATTCAAAAGGAGGACATATTTATGGCACAAAGCATACTAATTGTAGATGACGAAAATGAAATTATATCAATGCTGTATCGTTATTTCAGTAAACTTGGATATACAGTATATACTGCAACAGAAGGAAAAACTGCATTAAAAGAAGTAGAAAAGAATCCTAACATTATTTTGTTAGATGTTAATATGCCGGATATAGACGGATTTACTATTTGTGAAAGAATACGGGATTATGTTTCATGCCCTATTATTTTTTTAACAGCACGTATTGAAGATAGTGATAAAATAAAAGGTTTTTCTATTGGAGCAGATGACTATG
>CAJTOO010000285.1 GCA_910577735.1 uncultured Lachnospiraceae bacterium | reverse complement strand
ATATGCAGTTGTTAATTGGGCATGGTCAAGTACCCACCATCATGCCAGAAGCCTCGTTTTATTTTGCCTTTGCGTTGATCCTTCAGTTGTGTTGCCAGAACCCATTTCCCATGGAAAAAGAGTTTCTGTTTTGCGGTGAGATGGATGACATAGTCCTGTCCCAGGCTGTCCGGCTTGAGGAACATCTTATTATCGTTATATCCCCTGTCCATGACGAACGGAGCTTTCTTCAAAAGGGACTCGCTGCGCTCCATTGCGGAAAAGGCCATTTTCTTTTCCCTCCCATAATGCAAGGAAATCCGTTACAAGGCTCTTCGCCCTTTTATCCATACACTTTTCAAACAGCTCCTTTCTGTCATTCAGCATATCCAGCGTATGGTATACGCCAAACTTCTTATTCAGACGCAGGACTGCCTTTATAAGTTTTTCATCCGCCTGTATGCCTGCGGCTATAAGCATTTTCTCTATACCTGCCAGTTCCCTATGCTCCGCATCCATACTTTGATATATGACCTCTGCTCGTTTTGTATCTTTCTCTTCACGGACAATCTTACTA
>CAJTOO010000284.1 GCA_910577735.1 uncultured Lachnospiraceae bacterium | reverse complement strand
AATGGGATGAACTATATGGATGATGCCAATCCATCCAAGAGCTGGGCTGTCATGTATCCAATAGGGGCAACGCATATGTATATGGAAATTATGAATGCAATGGCGGAGGGGTATATAGAAGCGAAAGACATCAAGGAATATTCAAAGTGGGAGAAATATTTTGAAGAAAGAGGACTGGAATTTGAAAGAATCTTATCAGATGAGGAATTGGAGCAGGCAGATAAACAGGAATCTGAATCAAAGACAGATATTATTGTTAAGCCAGATGGTTCAAGGGTGCTTGTAATGACAATGAGTATTGGCGGAATGGAAACTACAATGAGTTTGGAAATTTCCAAGCCGACAGAAGCACCAAATGAAAATTCAGAGCATGATACCGATAATAATATGCCATCTGATGATCCCGGAATGGATACAGTATCGGATGAAATGTCGAATATTTCAACGGAGGCTTAGAAAGTGTGGGCAGCTTTAAGAATACTGGTAGCTGTGCAAGAACAGATATGGTCTGACCGACAGAGGGGCTGCAATAATAAAAATAATGGAGGACATTTGGA
>CAJTOO010000283.1:316-557 GCA_910577735.1 uncultured Lachnospiraceae bacterium | reverse complement strand
AAGCCTTTCTCCACATTTGCCTCCAATGCCCGGAAGTGTTCATCACGCTCTTCTTCTGTGTTAAAGTAGATAATATTGTCTCCAGACAGGTCATCTGCCAAAGCACTGGTTTTTTCTACAGGTGCGCCATAAATATCATCTGACTGCACTGGGACAGCCGTTTTCATATCTTCTGTGTCAGCACCCGCGGTTCTTCCACCGTCCTTGAAAAAAATCCCAAAACTGTCGTCAACCTGCGGCA
>CAJTOO010000283.1:0-293 GCA_910577735.1 uncultured Lachnospiraceae bacterium | reverse complement strand
CCGGCTTGGTTACTATTTCTGTTCCGCTGCCCTGCCCCACAGATTCGGCCTGCTGTGCATTTACAGAAGTGGCAAACATTGTTGCAGTTCCCACAACAATAAGTCCTGTCATGATAAGTGAAAAAACTGTAGTTTTCTTAATCTTCATAATCGCAGTTATCCTTTCTTCAATCGCATTTTTGCTAAAACTACTGCACAGAGGGGTCAATCCGCTCCGTCTCTCCTCCATACTGATCAATGCCCGTGCATAGGTCGCTTTTGCATTTTCACCGAAAAGGCGGACAACCGCCTCA
>CAJTOO010000282.1 GCA_910577735.1 uncultured Lachnospiraceae bacterium | reverse complement strand
AGAGCACGCGGCTGTTAACCGCGGGGTTGTAGGTTCGAGCCCTACTCGGGGAGTTTGAAAAAGCCCGTAGACAGTAGTGTTTGCGGGTTTTTTTGTTGAAAGATTCAGCCTCAATCGAGGCACCATAGATTGTATGGCTGCAAAAACAGGCATGTGAGTGTTAGTTGATCGTGGCTGTTATTGTTGTGTGCTTTTCTTTAATCAACCTTGTCAATACGACAATCACAAACTTTCTGTCCCGCAGGCAGGAAATTGGAATGTTACAGGCGATTGGTTTGAGTAAAAAGCAACTTATCAAAATGCTGTGTTATGAAGGATTGATTTATTCAGTTATTGCTACGCTTGTAACAGTGGTTTTGGGAACTGCATTGGGCTTCCTATCCGTACAGATAGTTGTGAAAACGATGAATCCATACTTTTATTATTCATTTCCGTGGCTGATCGTATTGATATATTTAGCGATCCTGCTGATTGTGCAGTTTACCTTGATTTCTTACACAACTGGAAATCTGAAAAAGCAATCTCTTGTTGAGCAAATCAGGGAAATGGAATAAGCGTAT
>CAJTOO010000281.1 GCA_910577735.1 uncultured Lachnospiraceae bacterium | reverse complement strand
TGAATTTGATATTTTACATTATTGTGCTATTGCCGAACTAAAAAAGCGTTAAATTCAAATTTGGAGGAATTATCTATGGATAACAATAAAAGAAAATTAACAGAAAAAGAATTGAAACGTAAAGATTGTTTTGAAAAAATAAGCTCTGAAATGCAACAAAAAGGATATAAAATGAAGAATGTGGTTATCAATACACAAAAAGCAAAGTATTTAGCTCTTTTAGTCATGTTTCCGTTTATGGCTTTAACATTTTGGCTCTACAATAATGTGAATGGTTTTAATTTAGATGGCATTTCCTGGGGATATGTTGTGGCGTTGCCTTTGCTTATTTTATGCCTGATCATCGTGCATGAGCTGATACATGGAATTACCTGGGGGATTTTTGCAAAAAATCATTTTCATGCGATTGATTTCGGAATCGTTTGGAGTACTTTATCTCCATATTGCACTTGCTTCGAACCGTTGAAAAAGTGGCAATATCTGTTAGGAACTGCTATGCCTATATTGGTTTTAGGAGGTGGGGGTGCAGTGGCTGCGGTGATGACAAATCAGTTACTGCTGTTTTTGG
>CAJTOO010000280.1 GCA_910577735.1 uncultured Lachnospiraceae bacterium | reverse complement strand
CGAATATTATTTGACTCATCATAATAGAAAGTGCATTTTTGAGTATCAAATTTTGCAAAATCATTACTTATATCTTGAAACTCATTACTTAGTACCATCGAACGAAATAACCCTATATCCATTTTATCAGCCATATAATCACCTCTTCATAAAGTTTAAAACTATTATACAATGGCAATTCAATTAAAACAATAAGGAGGAAATCAAATTGAGATTAGTGATTGCAGAAAAACCGAGCGTGGCGCAGACTATCGCCGCCGCGCTTGGCATTAAGGGAAAGAAAGACGGATTTATCGAGGGCGGCGGCTACCTCATTTCATGGTGTGTCGGGCATTTGGTACAGCTTGCGGAAGCCGCCGCCTACGGGGAACAGTACAGGAAATGGCAGCTTGACAGTTTACCCATTCTGCCGGAGGAATGGCAGTACGCCGTTGACCCGGACAAGGGGAAGCAATTCAAAACCATTAAAGAGCTTATGCACCGCGCCGACGTTTCCGAAGTGGTAAATGCGTGTGATGTTGGATAGTGCGGAGGGGCGACAAACAAATACAAATAAAAAAGGGACTTCC
>CAJTOO010000279.1 GCA_910577735.1 uncultured Lachnospiraceae bacterium | reverse complement strand
CCGGCAGATTTTTGGGTGGGCATTGGAAGGGAGAGGCCCCAACTACATCCGGCGCAGGCTGGAGCAGCAAAAAATCCCCTGCCCCACATGGTGGAACCGGAAGCGGGGACACCGGAACATCCGCACCAAATGGGAAAAGAAAGACCCGGAGAACGGGCGGTACGTCTGGGACTTTTCCGTGATTAAGGAAATCCTGATGAACCCCGTCTACACCGGCGCAATCGCTTCCCAAAAGACCGAGTACCGCTTTAAAATCGGCACTATCCGGGATAAGAAGCCGGAGGACTGGATTGTGGTGGAGGGGACGCATGAGCCGCTGGTGGACAAAAAGGACTTTGCGATTGTGCAGGAAAAACTGAAATCCCGCCAGCGACCGGGCAGGTCCGGGGAAATCAACCTCTTTGCAGGGCTGATAAAATGCGGGGAGTGCGGAAAGGCTCTCACCATCCGCACCACGCATGAGAAGTTCCCGAAGCGGATTTTCTCCTGTAAGACCTACAATGCCTATGGGAAGCAGCACTGCACACAGCACCGGGTTGAGTTTGACACGCTCTATTCTCTTGTGCTGAACA
>CAJTOO010000278.1 GCA_910577735.1 uncultured Lachnospiraceae bacterium | reverse complement strand
TACCCCACCCAATTCGACATTCGACAAACGGGATTCGACAAAACATCAAGCCTTACTCCACAAATCAGCCGCTTTTTTTCTCCCTAATGCAGCCTCTTCTCTATTCATCTTTTCCAAGACTTCTACATATATTTTACAGGCATCAAGCCATTTTCTCTGTGCTTCTAACAAATCCTCATTCTTTGGTTCTGGCTCCGTAACTGTAGTGCCATGTTGTGTATAAACAAAAGCCGGATGCCCTTTCGAACTTTCGCCAGACACATCTTTGTAACCATATTCTCTAAATATTTTTCCAGCCTCACCTATAATGCTTTTATACAACGTGAAAAGTTTTTCTTTTAATTCATACTCACGAATTTCTTTGAACCAATTTATGTTTTCTTTCTTATTGATAGAAAATTTCTAAAATTTCTGTTCTATTATTTTTGGCACCGAATCATGTAATTCATTCAAACGAACTTTTAATTCTGAAAGACTACCAGAAATACTCAACTCTTCTGTTTTCCCATAATTATATCTCATACTTCGCATACTGAAATATGATAAAAAAATAAAATCAATACTTTCATAAA
>CAJTOO010000277.1 GCA_910577735.1 uncultured Lachnospiraceae bacterium | reverse complement strand
ATTGTAAAACCCAAATGTCCGCGAAATGTTACAGCGGCCAAAAAATTTTATTGAAAACCGGGGTGAAATGTTACAACGCTCGGACATTTCAAAAATTTCTATGATAATTCCCGTATTTGATCTACCAGAGATTGTTTTTTTATCTGCCGGATTGCCAAATACGAGAAAAGCATTTGGACGGCAAGCATCAGTATAAAATAACTGAACATTTCAACTGTCGGAAAATGATAGCTTACTTTTCCAAAAATACTCATTGCACTAAAGACGGTGCAGAGAAGATACCCGATAAGAGTTCCGCATGATATGGAAAGAAGCAGCACCCCTAATGTATAGAACAAGCCCTCTATCAATAACATTTTTGAAAGCTGCTTACTGCTCAAACCAACTGCTTGCAAAACACCCAGTTCCCGCTTCCGTGTCAAGATGTTTGTTATCAGTGTGTTTAGCAGATTGATAATGCCAAAAACCCCGATAAACATAACAAAAATGTAAACTGGCATACGATAATTCAATAGTTTTTCGTTGTATGCCTCTGCCCAATCATTCAAGGTACTGACATAGAGGCTGGAAGTC
>CAJTOO010000276.1 GCA_910577735.1 uncultured Lachnospiraceae bacterium | reverse complement strand
AGGTGCTGCCCGTAGCAAATGGTATCATTCGGAAGTGTATTCACACGAATGACTTCATCAACATAATCATTAACAGAATCATAGTAATCCTCATCCATATACTCTTCTGCTATCGACCAAAGCGTGTCATTGTTGGAGATGGTGATGCTCTTATAATATTTATAAGAAGTCTTTACGGAGTCATCTTTAGCACTGGAACGGAAAACACTCATGGAAATGGAGCATGCTGCAATCAGGCATATTGTCATCACGATCAGCAGAAAGTTCTTACGCATTTCTCTCTTACGACGACGTCTGTTATTACGGATTCTTCTTTCACTTCTCATATCTTCCTCTCTGCAATGGCCTATGTGGTTTCTCATGTGTATCACCAACCCTTTCATATAGCTTTTTCAAAAATGGATAGTTTCCGTATTTTCTGAAAAAACGAACAAATGTTGCGAACAAATGTTCTATATATTTGTATTATACAGAACATACTTTCGAAAGTCAATACTTATCTGTAGAAAAATCGAACAAATATTGCTTAATTGCAAAAGTAAATTCCAGTGCAGGAGTAAATTCTACTGCCCTTTCAAA
>CAJTOO010000275.1 GCA_910577735.1 uncultured Lachnospiraceae bacterium | reverse complement strand
TGGGGTGTTGCTTTGCCCTGCACCCCGGATTAGGGCATTTATAATCCCATACTCCTACTCCATCCGGTTAGTAACAATACTTTACTGGGCTGAAAAAATTTGCTATACTCCATTAAAAACGGTATTGGAGGACGCAGATATGCCGCGTTACATTGTCACGCTGACAAACGATGAAATACAGGAGCTGAAAGCATTAATACAAAAAGGCGGGAAGGGTTACCGCATAAAACACGCCCAGATACTGCTGAAGCTGGATCATAAGCCAGAAAACAAAACATGGACATATGACCGCATCAAAGACGCATATGGGGCTTCCCGTACCACCATTGCAGGCATTGCACAGCGGTTCGTCATGGAGGGGATGGAGGCAGCCCTTGGGCGGAAAGTGCAGGAAAACCGCCGGCGCAAGGTGACCGGTGACGTGGAAGCCCGGATATGCGCCATAGCCTGTTCGCAGCCGCCACAGGGAGCCTCACGCTGGACCATGCAGGCAATCGCAGATGAGCTGATCCGCCTGGAAGTGGTTGATTACATTACGGACACCACCGTCTGCGAGGTCATGAAAAAAACGAAATCAAGC
>CAJTOO010000274.1 GCA_910577735.1 uncultured Lachnospiraceae bacterium | reverse complement strand
AGTATGTGGAGAGAATGATAAATGCTTTGAATTTGGAAGGAACTATTCATCGGAATTATATAATGTTTATCAAGTTGAAGAAGATTATACATGGCAGTGTTTTTCTTATAAGGGCTATGATGGCACGGAATATACAAGTGCAGTCCTTCCATGCGGTAATATAGTATGTGAAATAGTATTTGAAGAATGTGATAAACAGTTTATCTATAACGCACTTGCCAGCTATGAGTGAAGAGAAATATATTCAGTGAAAAAGGAGGTTTTGAAGATATGGATATACAGTCACTTGGGATATTGAGCAGTATTGTTGCACGAGGCAATACCATAGTGGATAAAAGAAATAACCTGTCATTTTCCCAAATTTTTACAGAAATAAGGGGAACAAATCAAATATCTGCAAAGGATATGTTTTCCGCAGTATTTCCTACAAATGATGTAAGTGTAAAAGCCGGAAATTGTGACATATCTAGTACAGTGTTTTGTTGAAAACCGTATACTTTTTTGTTCCATTTTTTGGCAAATTATGCAACCTAATCTCCCGAAATTGTTATACATAGGTTTTAAGCTTATTCCCCAAATCCCTT
>CAJTOO010000273.1 GCA_910577735.1 uncultured Lachnospiraceae bacterium | reverse complement strand
CGGTCTATCTCTTGTTTTCGGTTGCTTGCTTCTTTACCGTACATGAGCATTTATTTACGTATTATCATTTAACTTGGCATATACATATGTATCTTTCCAAATCGCTTTTTCAGTTTCATCTCTCCAGAAATATACATTTTTTCTAAAATGAGCTTCACGTTGAAATCCTAGCGTTTCAAGTAATTTCCATGAATTCTTATTATTGGGGTCACATTCTGCATATATCCTATGTACCCCATTTGAAAATGCCTGTTGAATTAAAACTTTGCAACTCTCAACAGCATAACCATTTCCCCAATAATTCCGATTAAACACATATCCTATTTCCAGTGCTTCAAAGTCACGCTTTCCCATATATACATTTCCAATCATTTTGTGCGATTTTTTCAATTCGACAGCAATCATTTCATCTGTACTTATGCGCCATTTAAGATTTTCTTTTGCTTCATCAAAAGATAGCGGTTTATATGGTTCATATTTCACCACTTCTTTATCAGATAAATATTCAAATAAATCCTGTATATCTTCTTTCTGTAAGCGGCAAATAATCGGCGTCTTATAAGTTGCCTCCTGTTTTGGTAGTATT
>CAJTOO010000272.1 GCA_910577735.1 uncultured Lachnospiraceae bacterium | reverse complement strand
AGCATAAACACTGGGGTTGTGGGTATTTTTTACCCACCATCACCCTTGAAGAGCCAGAAAAAAACAGTGTTTTGGCAGATGACCTGTCTGGAGATAATATTATTTACTTTGACACAGAAGCAGAACGTGATGAACACTTCCGGGCATTGGAGGCAAATGTGGAGAAAGGCTTGGATCGCTATGCGGGATTTGAGGAAATGTATAAAGGCATAGATACCTCTGCGCCTGTGACGTATATTGTGAAGTAAAAATGCCGGGACGGGATAGCTTGTAATGAAGCAACCATGTAAAAGTAACCGCCGCTATGGTTCACTCCATATGCGGCGGTTTTCCGTTTTAACACATCGGCTTAGGTGTTGTCTTGCAGGGTATTGCAAAAGGGCTGTTGATGTCTCTTTTTCAGTTTCCTGATATGGCAGATGCCATTTATGAACATGACAAGATAGGATGACTGAGCTGTTCCGTACAATAGAAAGCTACTAAATAACATATTTATTGGTGCTGTTTAAAAGAGTGGGATGCAGGAAAGCCAGTCAAGGTTCTCCTGCTGATTTTTTTGTGCAGCATGGCGGCTGGATGTCCAGCCCGTCCA
>CAJTOO010000271.1 GCA_910577735.1 uncultured Lachnospiraceae bacterium | reverse complement strand
CTCTTTGGGCTAAACATCGGCTGACATATGTATAATTGATACGGGATTTTAGGATTCATAATTTTTCCTTTCTGTATATGGATTATAAAATATTGATATCTGTCTGCGAAGTCCATTATAGCATTATGAGCCTTGCCAAAACCTTGCCGAAACCTTGCTTTTTTCATGTTTTTCAAAAAAGCCCTGTGCTGTCACAGGACTTTCCGAAACATGATTATAAATGTTGTGCCTGCACTAGGGATGCTTTCCACCTTTATTTCTCCCTTATGTGCAATTACAAGTTCCTTTACAATGGCTAATCCTAATCCGTTCCCATCCGCCAAACGGGAATCATCACACTGATACATCCGTTCAAAAATATGAGGAAGATTGGACGGTGAAATTCCTATGCCATTATCCGTAACCGCAATCTGAGCCTGACTTTCATTCTCTGTTATCCGTAAAGTCAGTTTATTTCCACCGCTGTGTGTTAAAATATTTTGAATTAAGTTATTAAGAATACGGATATATGCACGAACATCTATTTTCATAAAATATTCGTTTTCTGGAATATCAATATCATATTCAAAATGACTGTTCTCCAATGTGGGTATC
>CAJTOO010000270.1 GCA_910577735.1 uncultured Lachnospiraceae bacterium | reverse complement strand
GGTGGTCAAATACAAGATTCGTGACTGGAAAAAGCATAATACCGTACTGGACTACAACTGCCCCTGTCAAAAAGATACGGGCTTTTTCTTTATGCCGACTGTGGTTGCAACAGAACTGGTCAGCGCCGGCCGCTGTTCCGAAATGGATATCCTGCTGGATCTGTGGATGTCCGCTGTCTACAATGACAGCCAGGTGCAGGGTTCGGAGATCGGTTCGGTTGTCTATCTCCGCAACGGCACCGGCTCTCCTCTGGTAGCCTACAGTGAGATGGCTGTCCGCTGGGGCATCTCCAAAGCCACAACAGGGCGTGTGCTGAAAAAATTCGCTGATATGGACTATATCTCCTTAATGTCTTTCCCCGGAAAGACAGGCAGCGTGATCTATCTGCACAGCTATCTTTCCACCATGTTCCAGATATCAGATGTTCTCGTTGACAAAGAAGAGGTTGCCATGGTCTTGAAAATCAATGTCACCCTGCCGAAGGAAACAGAACCACAGGCAGATTCCACTGTCACAGAGCACGAGGTATGCGTTTCAGAGGAATTGTCCAGCGTTTCAAAATCTAACATGGAAGCAGTCATTACAAAAATGGC
>CAJTOO010000269.1 GCA_910577735.1 uncultured Lachnospiraceae bacterium | reverse complement strand
AGGCTTTCCTTGACAGCTACCCCGGCGATGCCGTCTGCTCCAAGCAGCTTTATAAAGAAACCCTAAACCACGCTTTTGACGAGCCGAAACAATGGGAGATACGGGAAATCAACGAGATAATGAACCAGTGCATCACCGGCTGGAAGTATTTCTCCAACCCCCGTATGTTTGCCGGATATGGCAGACAGAAAGGATGGGAACGGGAGCAGCCGACAACGGACACCGGCAACGGGACTGGAAAAACCCCGGAGGGATTTACGCCGGTGCCGGAACAGATGGAGCTTCCCTTCTGAAAAAATCCGGCAAATGACAGCCCGTTGCACACTCCGTTGCTATCCCGTTGCCGGGCCGGTTGCAGGGCATTAGCCCAGGAAAATCCCGTAACTGCGGGCTTTTCTCCCCTTTAACAACCAAAGCAACAGAAAAATAAAAGAAAAAGTATAAAATAACCCAACTGCCAGACAAGGATTAGTTCCAAGGTTTTTTGAAGCCCGTTGCCGGACTTCGTTGCCGACCTTCCCTGTCTGGCCTTTTCATGTGCGCGAGCAACGAGCCAAGCGGATATGCTTGCATATCCATTTGGCGACTGCCGCGA
>CAJTOO010000268.1 GCA_910577735.1 uncultured Lachnospiraceae bacterium | reverse complement strand
TGCACGAAAAATTAAGAAATGTATGAATATACACCAAAATTCGGGAACTTAAACCGCTGTATGCTGACTAAGAAAAATGATATGACAAGAAAAGTCTGCTATGGTATTAACGAGATTGCAAGGAACAGCCAGACACAGTTTATCAGTCAAAAACAGTCTGAACAGGCGTATAAACGGTTAATGACCAGTATTTCCCATGATATCAAAACGCCCCTTGCTTCTTTGGTTGGGTATTTGGAAGCTTTTCGCTTTGAGGTTCTGAATTTGAATGAAGTATCCCGTAACATCATAGCCGACTGGCAACGGCAGATTGAGAACTGAAACGCTATACGGATTTCTCCGAATTGACACGCTCATGCTCAACGAGTTTATCGAGAAAGTGATTGTGCATGAGGGCGAGGAGAGGGAGAAACGCAAAGCCGCAGAGCTACCCCAATCTGAACATCAAAAGCCAAAAAAGCAAGGGCGCATTGTGGAAATGTGCATAACAGGCTATGGAATCCCCCAACTCTTTCTATCTTTTTTAAAAAAACCTATTTTTTGTCGAGAAATACGGCATTGCTAAATCAAGCTCCCTACTTGACAATAGTTATCAATCGT
>CAJTOO010000267.1 GCA_910577735.1 uncultured Lachnospiraceae bacterium | reverse complement strand
AGCGAAAAATATCAGTGTTGGAGTAGAATAGGGGATTCTATTTGCGAAGAAGCAGTTTCGTGATAATGATACTTCTGGCGAAAGCCAGTTATATCGTAACAGGGTATTGCTTACAAGGGTCTATAAAATATTTATCTGTTGTACTGAATGGGTAAAACTTTTCTTCGGTGAGGTATTCAAAGGAATAGCAGTAATTTGGGTTGCTATGCCTTAATTACCTATTTGCGAAACAGAGTGAAGAATTTTTTTACCTAGTCGTAAATTCACAAGATAAATTATAAGCATCGTAATCCCAATCTCTCTCATTTTCAAAGAAAGTAAATTGTTTAATCAAGCGATAGTGTCCAGCAGGCAATTCCCCATAAAAACTTTTAACATCAATTTCTAATGTTAGTCGTTCATCAGGCTTAATAATACAATCCTTTTCATTGCTCTTTGAGGGGTCATCAAGTTGCTTAAGCTGATACCAAGTACCGGATTGTTCAACTTCTATTTCAAAATAATTTGGTGAATATCGGTATTCTTTATCAGAATTATTTTCTATTAAAAACGAAAGGTGTTTTAGGTCTAAATCCTTTTCTGTATTCATTGAAATCTTTAA
>CAJTOO010000266.1 GCA_910577735.1 uncultured Lachnospiraceae bacterium | reverse complement strand
CTCAACTATCAGAAATTGGGGAAAGAATTGATGAGCCAGGATGAGCTTGCGGTTATGGACGGTGGAAAATGTATCCTCCAGCTGCGGGGCGTCCGCCCGTTTTTGTCAGATAAATATGACATCACCAAGCACCCCAATTTTCAGTACACCGCCGACGCGGACGATAAGAACGCCTTTGACATTGAAGCGTTCCTGTCCACCCGGCTCAAACCAAAACCCAACGAGGTCTACGATGTGTTTGAAGTTGACGTAGACACCGAGGGCGAATAATCCCGTTCCGCGAGAAAGGAGTGATCTTATCTACCCGCCAGGGTCCCTGAAACCTGCCTCGGTTGAGGCCATTGGCGTACAAAGCGGACAGCTCAACAAAAAAATGAAGAAGGAGGATAGCCGGAATCGAGCCGCCCAAAATTCAGGGCGGTTTTGTTGTCCGGCTTTTGTATGCCTATGAACCAACACTAACCACAAAGCGATTCCGGCTAAATTAAAGTATGGAATTTTTCAACAGCGCAATCGAAGTTTTGCAGACCCTCGTGATCGCACTGGGAGCCGGCCTCGGTATCTGGGGCGTTATCAACCTGCTGGAAGGTTACGGCAACGACA
>CAJTOO010000265.1:223-606 GCA_910577735.1 uncultured Lachnospiraceae bacterium | reverse complement strand
GCATATTCTGTCTTGATAGAGCCGTCTTTTTGCCCCTCCTCCAACAATTCCAACCATAACGGAGTCAGAACACGTCTGTTTTCTTTTATTGCTGTGGCTAAAATATGTGGGTCTTTTAGAATTAGGATTGCCTGCCTGTTCAAATGATTACGCTCTGTGTCGGATTGATTCAATACAAGTAATGACTTGATTTTCTGTAAACCATTTAAGTCTTTCCGTTCCTTGACTGCATCAAAAGGGTTATTCTCAAAAAACATCTGATTTCCCAATGTATGCATAACATCCTCTTTGCTTTGAAAACAACGGTAAAACATTCCCTTCGCCCCTCCTGCCATTTCCATAATATCGGAAATAGAAGTTTCCTCATATCCTTTAGAACTAAA
>CAJTOO010000265.1:0-210 GCA_910577735.1 uncultured Lachnospiraceae bacterium | reverse complement strand
TGGCGTTTTCTTTACGGGTCTAGCCAATTTTCAATGCACCTCCTTTGTAATAGTTATTGACTTGCGGTCAATAACTATTCTACTACTATCCACAAGTTTTTGCAATAGCGAAAAAAATACGATTCACCATTTCTCTTACCAAAATTCCACGTCATAAAACGTCCACGGAACTCTGAGATAATATTGTCATACCATGATTCAAATTCTTAC
>CAJTOO010000264.1 GCA_910577735.1 uncultured Lachnospiraceae bacterium | reverse complement strand
GGCGTCACCTATATGCCGGGTGTCGGATACTCATGGTGAGAATGTATGAAAATACTGGCGTACTTCCGAATGTACGGGTCTAAACGTTTGGATTTGTCGAAAGGCATTTCCCCATTAAATTGGGGTGTCCGTGGATTAGTAAGATTGGTTGTTATGAACGCCCACATACCGTTACAGGCGGTAAGATTCTTTGAATTGGGCACAGGCTTAGAGGAAGCACCTAAAAGTATTCAATGATAGGATTGTTGGAACGTGGTAAACCGGGACGTGAATGATAAAGCTGTTGCAGGCTGATGTCACGCTGATGAGGAAAAGCGAAAACCAGCAGGAAATGCTGGTATATCAGTTATGATATTCCACTATCGCTATAACTTATCTTAATTCCGGCGAAAGTGGTGGCACAGTACCTATGAAGCGGGAATAAAAAGCCCGTGGAGGGATAGCCACCAGTCGGATTTAGAAACAAAAACTGAAAACATAACAAACACAGCTTCGAGTATGACAAAGAAAATCCTAACCGAAAGGGGTGGGTGCCTGTGTTGACTTCGGAGCAGCAAAAGCACAAACCAAAACAAAGCAAAATCCGCTATACGGAGTATTACGACCTGCAAAGCATC
>CAJTOO010000263.1 GCA_910577735.1 uncultured Lachnospiraceae bacterium | reverse complement strand
TCTTTTTTCCAGCTTATCCCGCATTTACAATGCTGCAAGCCGATATAACTGCAAATCGTCCCGTCTATCGGGACGATTTTTCATTTTTCTGCCGCAGCCGGGGCAGACTTTATTACTGGTTCCCATATTTATTCTTCCATCTTATAAAAGCTGTCCAGGTTCAGCTCCCGTTTCAGTTCTTCTTCGGATGGCAGATAAGTAAAATACTTCGACGCGAATATCTGGCGGTTATCTTCCGGCAGCGTATATTTTACAATGGAATCTCCTTTGTCCGCGCAAAGGACAATGCCAATCGGCGGCGTATCACCGTCATTCATCATCTCACGAGTATAATAATTCACATACATCTGCATCTGGCCCAAATCCTGATGGGTCAGCTTGCCCATTTTCAAATCTATGAGGACAAAGCATTTCAGAATATAATTATAAAAAACCAGGTCGATGAAAAAGTCCTGCCCATCCAGTGTAAACCGCTTTTGGCGCGCCACAAATGAAAAGCCGCGTCCAAGCTCTAACAGGAAGTGCTGAAGATGGTCGATCAGGGCTTGCTCCAATTCTCCCTCATACACATGAGTGTCCGGCTGAATCTGCAAAAATTCCATTACATAAGGGTCTTTG
>CAJTOO010000262.1 GCA_910577735.1 uncultured Lachnospiraceae bacterium | reverse complement strand
GTTATTGTCAATAGCTTATTTGTTAAACTTATCTTTTTTATTAAATTTAGCATTTCTGATAAGTTTTTGTTGCTGTATTATCTGAATTATGCTAGAATATATGGAGAATACAGAATTGAGAGGTAAGCTATGGACGTAACGATACGAGAAATACAAAAACAGGAATATCCGTTACTGGATAATTTTCTATATGAAGCAATTTTTGTTCCAGAGGGTATCAAACCTCCAACCAAAAGTATTATTTCATCTCCCGAATTACAGATTTATGTTAAGCATTTCGGGGAATCCGAAAAAGATTGGGGATTAGTGGCAGAGGTTGGCGGTAAGATTGTTGGGGCTGTTTGGGTTCGCATTATGAACGATTACGGACATATAGATGATGAAACGCCCTCTTTGGCAATCTCTCTTTATAAAAAATACCGGGGCTTTGGCATTGGAACGGCTATGATGAAAGAAATTCTTACCCTGCTTAAATCACATGGGTACAGCCGAGTTTCCCTTTCTGTTCAAAAAGCTAATTATGCGGCAAAGATGTATTTAAAGATTGGTTTTGAGATTGTAAAGGAGAATGAGCGGCACACACAAATATCCAACAATCAGTTTTCGCATTTCTCCCAG
>CAJTOO010000261.1 GCA_910577735.1 uncultured Lachnospiraceae bacterium | reverse complement strand
AAGGTCATAAATTACGGAGTCATATCTGGCATTACAGATGATATCAAGATTCGCGTATTCATTTACAACGCATACCAAATCTTTTTTTGCATACCAGCTGTCACAGAGAACAATTACATTCTTTTGTGAAAGGAAAACAGGCATAACCTGACGTATCATGGATGCTGCCAGCCCAAGTTTGGATAATTCTTTATTCCACATACGGTATCCCAGAGGGACGGCAATGTAAACAATTCTGTGTTTTCTCCACACAGGAACACAGAGCATAAGGCTGACAAAACAGTGTCCATTGAGGTAATTGGAGCCATTATGCGCCGCATGGTCGAACAGCTTCGACACATCCTCAAATTTCTTTCCGGATTTTGAGACCATGGTGTCATCAATGCAAAGGAAGAGAGGCTGTGATTTCAGGTCTGCCGGAGCCAGTTTAAGGGACAGCCTTGCAGTCACATTCATAAACGCGGAGTAATCCACTTTTGCATAAGAGCAGGCATAATAAAAAGCATTCAGCGATTTCTCGGTAATACCGGATAGAAAATGTCTGTAGAGAAACCGGATGGAATGTGCCGATTCCATTGCAAGTATGGATAGAACTAAAAGAAACAATGTTTCTGCAGTAGGG
>CAJTOO010000260.1 GCA_910577735.1 uncultured Lachnospiraceae bacterium | reverse complement strand
TCGGACTTATCACAAGGGAGCAGATGCGGCTCTGAACGACAGAGGGGCTGACAAAAATAATGGAGGAGATTAAGAAAATGAATGTAAACGGAATAGGAGCAACGGGATACCCGGCGGCAGGGTATGAGACAAGAAGGACGGAAAGGAATGTGGCAGGAGGGAAATTTGCTGATGCAATAAACAAAGCTGCACCAAAGAAAGAAACGAATGCTTTCAGGCCGGAGAGTTCTAATGAGGTGATGCAGGCATGGGATAAGGCACTTGCGGAAACGGGAGTAAATCCTTTCCCGATGAACCGCATTTCAACGGCATTGGTACTGCACGTTGAAAGCGGGCAGCAGGGTTTGAGTTCCACATTTTTGGGTGACAGCACAGGCTCCGCAAAGTCAATGGCTGAAAAGATTATACATAGGCTGGAGAATCCGCTGACCCCAGCGGAAAACCCGGATTTTGCAGGGCAGGAATTGATATTCTACAAAAAGTTCTTAGAGTTTTTGGGGTAATGAATTTTTGATATGGAAGAAAACCAATAAAGCACAAAGGATAAAAGGGAACCGGCAGGGACAGGCTGGTTCCCTTGTTCCATATCAGTGCGGGGAGATAGCAACAGATGTATTTTGGGG
>CAJTOO010000259.1 GCA_910577735.1 uncultured Lachnospiraceae bacterium | reverse complement strand
ATCTCTTGTCTGCTTCCTGCTCCATCAGCCTGCGTTTCAGGACGGCCTCCTCCGCCAGCCTTTCATATTCTGCGTGTTTTGCTTCCCTTGCTCTGCGGGCTTCCACAAATTCCGATGATGAAACAGTAAATTTCAGTTCTCCCACCACACAGGCATGGTTGATTTCTCCATTTTCATCAAATGTCATCAAAAAACCTTCGTTCTCACCGGGAGTAGAATTAGCTAATAAAAAACTATCCACCCGTTCCATTACTTTTTGTGCAAGTTCCGTGTTATTTTTCATTTTTTCTTCCAATTCCGGTGGAATAACCACAGCAATCTTGCCAAGCATTGCATTCATCTTGGTGCGGACTGCCGGACTCTGCATATCGGGTTCAGCTCCCGACGGTTTCCAGTTCAGAACAGAATCATCCGCATTATTGCTGAAATACTTATCCCACGGATAATCATTCCTCCCCCATAAGGAACTGTCAATCTTGGATGTATCCATCACATTGTAATATGCTCCCGGATACTTTGATTCCAGCATTTCCTTAAAACTAACATTCTCTGTTTTCCCTGCCGCTTTCGTAGCCGCAAGTTCCGCAAAACTCACGCCCTCGCTCTTGCCTGCCGCATTCTTCCGGTACTGCTCCG
>CAJTOO010000258.1 GCA_910577735.1 uncultured Lachnospiraceae bacterium | reverse complement strand
CAGTAATGCTCACTGACGCCTGCACCCCTGGAGACAACCGTGATGTTCACCAGGTTGAAGTTCCAGAAGCCTCCCAGTTTTGCCCTGCCCGTGATGGTGATGTAGAAGGGGGTGCCAAGCTGGATGGCCCGGCTCATGCCGGACGGGGTAGGCGACTTATAGGAGGCGTCAATGGAGTAGGAGATGTTCTCGGCCCCTTCATCTGGGAACAGAGGAAGTTAAAAAGCTGTTCTGTCTCTCCATTGATGCCTCCGGAAAGCTGGATCTGCTTCACCATCTGGTCTGCACAGTGGTCTAGTTCCTGTTTGGTGGAGATGATGCTGAACAGGTCCAGGATGAATGCCAGCAGGAGCACCGCGATAAAGATGAATACCACCGTACTGAAATAGTTGACATCACCATTCTCGCTTTTCAGTATGGCCGCCGGGTTCCTGCCGGGCCTGCCCTTGTGGGGAGATGCCCTGCCGGCTGCTTTGGACATTGTGTTGGGAATTGTTTCCAACAATGGTAAAACCACCGCCTTTCTGACGAAAACAGCCGTCTCCCGGAATGGAAAACGGCTGCTTTACATATTTTTGACTGTACCAAGTATAGCATGGATGCCTTTACGGGGAAAGAGCAGAACCGTGCCAATGT
>CAJTOO010000257.1 GCA_910577735.1 uncultured Lachnospiraceae bacterium | reverse complement strand
TAACATTCATTTCCTTTAATCCTCCATTGTTTTTAGTATTGCGGCTCATCTGTCATTCGGAGCCATCTCTGCTCTCTTGATATAAGTCCGAGCAGTCCATTGTTTCCTATATCCTAACTCCCCCTGTCAAATTCCATACTGACCTTCACCTCCTCTCGCTGCTCCCCCAATTCCCCAATCTACCGGGAAATCCTGCTCTATCCTATTTCCTTACATGGTCTCCCCATCAATTATCAAAATCGCATCCGCATATGTTTTACTAAGATAGGTTTTATAAACTTCAATTATCTCTCTGTCTACCTTACCATTTGTCTTTAACGAAAATTCTATTGAATGCTGCTCTGTTTCTTCATCGTAGGATATCGTTGCATCCGCTGATTCAATCTCATCTTCATCTACAAACACATTTTCCCCCGGAACGCCAGAGATTCTTGCCCTGCCCGCCTCTGTGTATTTTGGGAGATATGCAACTGTGGGATTATATGTTTTTATTATCACAAACAAGAATTTATCTTAAATACACAAATGCTGTATAGCATCAAGCGGTGTTAAATAGGAAATAGGCGTATTCAGATTTTCTTTTTGCCCCCATCCTGCTAATGCAAAGTCAATTCCTGCTCTCATAGCACATTCCATATCATAG
>CAJTOO010000256.1 GCA_910577735.1 uncultured Lachnospiraceae bacterium | reverse complement strand
ACCCGACAAGGAATTTCGCTACCTTAGGACCGTTATAGTTACGGCCGCCGTTTACTGGGGCTTCAGTTCGGGGCTTCGTCTCCTGACCCCTCCTCTTAACCTTCCAGCACCGGGCAGGCGTCAGCCCATATACATCACCTTTCGGTTTCGCATAGACCTGTGTTTTTGCTAAACAGTTGCTTGAGCCTATTCTCTGCGGCCGCCTTGCGGCGGCACCCCTTCTCCCTAAGTTACGGGGTCATTTTGCCGAGTTCCTTGACAATGCTTCTCCCGCCGGCCTTGGGATTCTCTCCCCATCCACCTGTGTCGGTCTGCGGTACGGGTATGGTATGAACAATAGCGGCTTTTCTCGGTACGCGGCATGCATGCTTCGCTACTTTTATTCGCTCCGCGTCACGCCTTCGGGCTGCACGGCGGATTTGCCTCCCGTGCCCCTGCTGCGCTTGCACCGGTCTTTCCCTTCCCGGCACATGCTCCCCGCATACGTCCCCACAGTTCTGTCATGCCATAGTGCAGGAATCTCCACCTGCTGTCCATCGGCTACGTTTTTCAACCTCGCCTTAGGCCCCGACTTACCCAGGGCAGATCAGCTTTACCCTGGAAACCTTGGATATTCGGCCAAGAGGATTCCCACCTCTTTCTCGCTACTCATTCCGGCA
>CAJTOO010000255.1 GCA_910577735.1 uncultured Lachnospiraceae bacterium | reverse complement strand
ATCGAACTGCGAAAAGCGACTGTCACGGTAAAATGATAACAGCTTTTCATCATTTTCAGCTTCTAAGAATGTTACCATGCCGCCAAACATATACTGTGTTGCTTTGATTTTGTCCCATGCCAATCCAAGAAGTTCTGCGCCAGTGATCATTTTTCCATCATTTTCAGAATAATTTTTACCTAATTGTGCAATCAAATAAGCCGACATGGTATATGTATCCGATTTTTTATCCAACTCACTAACCCGTAACAATTTTCTCTTTACGGTATTGCTCACCGTTTCACCTCTTACTGTCAATGGCTTTAAAGCGAGCGTAAAATATCCCAACAATTTTCCGTCAGCAACAGAAAACACAAGATATGTCACAGACTGGTTCTTTTTAGTAAATTCAATGGAACTGTACTTCAAAAACCGCTCCACGTCAGGTTCAACGGACAAGAAAACTCGGAGAGGATTTGAAGAAGTTCATCCTCCCCAAGTTCAGGATTCTCATTACCAATATACCGCCGGATATTGATAATTCTATATTTGTTTTTTTCTGTCATTTGCCTTTTTCCTCATTCGCATAAATTCAAGCAATTCTGCATCATCTGTTATTTCGCTTGCCGCTACAGGTATATGAACAGGACGGTTCTTGGCAGATTCTTCAATCGCATTGACAAACA
>CAJTOO010000254.1 GCA_910577735.1 uncultured Lachnospiraceae bacterium | reverse complement strand
CGAAGATGAGCTGGACGGGGATTCGGATGATGCCAACGTGCAGGGGGAGATCATTACGGCGGAACCGCATAAAGGGAGTGTGGATTGAAAAAAGCAATGCCCGGTGAATGAATATTGTAGTAATTTCAGCGAAGGGAGGTGTTTTCCATGAAGTTTGGCAGAGGAAGTTAGACGGTATGTCTGCATAGAGGTAATGAACCGCTCGGACTTATTACGAGGGAGCGGATGCGGCTCTGACCGACAGAGGGGCTGCCATTAAAAGAATTGATGACAATGGAGGATTTTAAAAATGAATGTAAATGGAATAGGGGCAACGGGATACCCGGCATGGCAGGGAGCAAGAAAGGCAGAAGGCAGTACGAAGGACGGTTTCGGGGCAAATGTGAAATCAACAGGAAACGTAGTACATATTGACCCTGACGCAGTATTTTCCATCCATCATGTAAAGACAGGGGAAAGCGCAAACGTATACCGGGCGGATGATTTTTCAGAGGACAATCCGGTCTACCTTGTGAAAGGCACTGACATAAACGGAAATGAATACGAGCAGACGGTGGATGTGAGCAAGGTGAATCCGAATAGCTGCTCTTATACGGAGATGCTTGCTTTAAACGCGCATACCGGGAATAAATCAGACAGCAATTTTCTGAGTATGGCTATTATGAAGGATAAATCGGGC
>CAJTOO010000253.1:230-680 GCA_910577735.1 uncultured Lachnospiraceae bacterium | reverse complement strand
GCAATAACTATATTGGTATTGAATGTGAAGATTTTACAGGAAGTATGGAATTGAATATCGAATAATGACTGCTGGACGCCCATTCTAATCAGGGGAAGCGATATGACAAAGCAGATTTGCTTCCGAAAGTCCTGTGAATAGCAGGATTTTCCCTTTCAAAACGTGAAAAAGGCAAGGTTGAGGCTTTATATTAGATTTGTTGCTTTACGCAAACAAAGTTATTGAAAGTGAGGAAATTTTATGAGTGACTATGTGATTGAGACAAAACAGCTGACAAAGGTGTACGGCAATCAAACCGCTGTCAATGCTGTCGATCTCCATGTAAAGAGAGGTCAGATTTATGGTCTGCTTGGACGTAATGGAGCCGGGAAAACTACAATACAGAAAATCTGGAAATTTTTGCAAGGCTCCGTGGTACAGCAGCACCTAATGCTGTAAAGAATGCCATGG
>CAJTOO010000253.1:0-220 GCA_910577735.1 uncultured Lachnospiraceae bacterium | reverse complement strand
GGGGTAGTTGATTCAGGATATACCTGTCATACTGTTTGGCTTGGATATGTTCCATTTGCCTTATCAGGGTAAGTTCTATCATAAGCAGCATATTCCTGGTCATGTTGTTCTGATGATAGGTTACGATGAAGCAAATGTATATGTTCATGATAATTCTAAGACAGAAGTACAGACCATCCCGATTACAGAGTTGGAACTGGCATGGGCAGAAGATTATATA
>CAJTOO010000252.1 GCA_910577735.1 uncultured Lachnospiraceae bacterium | reverse complement strand
CCCATGCCCCCTTGCGGTAAGTCCGGGCATGATCTTCCTTACTTCAAAATGCCCGGAATGCTTATATCTTCTGATTTCCAACCACGCTTTTGCTGAATGTGCTTATGTTTTCCTCATAGGCGGTTGCTGCCAATGCGCTTACACCTGCTGTCTGGAAAGCCGCCGCATCATCGCCATTCTGTATACCCTCTGCAAGGAAAGCCTGCTGCCTCTGCCTGCTTGCCATCTGGCTTTTCAGGTAATTCTCCTGTGCCGCCGCTCTCCGTGCCTGCGCCTTTTTCACCGCTTCTTTCTCCTGCTCCTCCATCAGTTCTTCCATCCTCTTATGACATTTCTCCCACCATGATTCTTCATTATCTGTGGAAAGCGGAGAACCATCCTTTACGGGAATCCCTTCCCCGTGGCACTGCTCAGGCGTTGCCCCTATGACCTGATAGCCAATCATCTTGGAGCCCATGATTCCGGTACAGGAATACATCTTCCTGACCATTCCTAACACTGTTTTTTCCCATTCCGGATCAGTTTTCATCCTTTCAAAGCATTCCTCTGTAATCGTCAGCGCCCCGCCCACGCAGGTGGAACGGTACCAGCCGCTGACCGGCATTCCCGACATTTCATTCATAAACCACTGTTTATATTCGTCCATCGTCATTTCTTCTTTGGATTTGTTGGAAATACTGCTGTCATA
>CAJTOO010000251.1 GCA_910577735.1 uncultured Lachnospiraceae bacterium | reverse complement strand
GCAGACTGCTGACCTGTTTCTCCAGAATAATCCGGCTGCTCTTTTCCCTGTTCCAATAAATCATGTCCTGCAAAAGCTTTACTCCGAACAGAATGGACAGGAAAGACAGCAAAAGGACAACCGGCACCATAACTGTCAATGACGGATATCTGTCGTATAAGGATGCCGGGATTCCATCCTCTATCGTGACTAAAACCATACGCAATAATGTGCAGATAAACACCGCCGTCATGCTGGGCGCTAAAATAAACAATAATTCCATCCGGCGGATGGCATAATCCTTTTCCCTGAAACTCCTTACAATGCTTTTTAGGGAAACAAACAGTATCACTATGGAAACGATATGCATTGTCGCTGATATCCCCAATGTGGTGGCCTTCAATAATCCGTCAAAAACGTCAATTGATGCAATATATCCTTTTTCCGCACACCACATCCATACGGAATAAAGATTGCTCCCCAGCCAGCAGACATTATATGCCAGAAAAAAGCTGAACTCGCCTGTTGCAAGAAAAGCGACCACAAGGAAGACCTTTATTTTTCCGGCCGCCCTGTAACAGCACACTACAAGAATGGTCAGGACGCACAAGGTCAATGCCAGTTTTGCAAAAATCCTTACACTCCCATAATCTGAGGGCAGAATCAAATCCATTCCAAGCTTCAGCACAGCATACAAAAATACAGTCCATAATCCC
>CAJTOO010000250.1 GCA_910577735.1 uncultured Lachnospiraceae bacterium | reverse complement strand
TTCGCATAGACCTGTGTTTTTGCTAAACAGTTGCTTGAGCCTATTCTCTGCGGCCCCATTTCTGGGGCACCCCTTCTCCCGAAGTTACGGGGTTATTTTGCCGAGTTCCTTAACAATGCTTCTTCCGTCGGCCTTAGGATTCTCTCCTCATCCACCTGTGTCGGTTTACGGTACGGGCACATATAAAACAATAGCGGCTTTTCTCGGCACATGGCCTGCATACTTCGCTACTCTAGTTCGCTCCACATCACACCTTTGGCTTGCCAGGCGGATTTGCCAACCTGACGCCTCCTGTGCTTGTGCCGGTCTTTCCATTCCCGGCTTATGCTTTCCACATGCGTCCCCACAGTTCTGTTTATATGCGGTACAGGAATCTAAACCTGTTGTCCATCGGATACGTCTTTCGACCTCTCCTTAGGCCCCGACTTACCCAGAGCAGATCAGCTTTACTCTGGAAACCTTGGATATTCGGCCGGAAGGATTCTCACCTTCCTCTCGCTACTCATTCCGGCATTCTCTCTTCTTAATCGTCCACGGCTCTTTTCAGTACCGCTTCATCCCATTAAGAATGCTCCTCTACCGATTGACATTCGTCAATCCCACAGCTTCGGTGTCGTGTTTTAGCCCCGGACATTTTCGGCGCAGGACCTCTCGACCAGTGAGCTGTTACGCACTCTTTGAATGTATGGCTGCTTCTGA
>CAJTOO010000249.1 GCA_910577735.1 uncultured Lachnospiraceae bacterium | reverse complement strand
TTTCGCTTGTCTACTTGACAAGGGGCTGATCAGTGTTCTATACGCTCTGACGCTGTGTTACTTATTCTGTTGTGATTGTGGCATTGTTTAACTGGTAATCAAGTTTTTTAAAGTTTCTTTTTCATACAAATGGATTCTTCCATATTAACATATTGTCCATAATTTGGTATAACTTTATAGCCAATTTTTCTATATAATGCCATAGCTGATACAAGAGGTTCTCCAGATTCTAGAATAAAATACTTAAATCCTTTTTCACGTGCCCGTTGTTCAAGCATTTTCATAAGCTCATTCGATATTCCTTGTCCACGATATTCTTCTTTTACAAATACCCTTTTTACTTCTGCATTTTCATCATCATATTTTTTGAAACTTGCACTACCTACAGGAATATCATTGTCATACGCTATGACAACATCATGAATATCATCTAATTTGTTGTATTGAATGTATTCCGCTCTATTTTCTTCACCGCCCACAAGTTCATTTAAAAATTCATCTAATCCATGACACAATTCAATAAAATCCTTATTATGTCCGTCTGTATATTCAAATTTCATAGTATATCTTCCTCCATAGTTTTCAATTAGCTAAAATTTTACCACAATCACATTGATATTGCTATCACATTTTCATTAAATTATTATAATCACAATTCCTCCCTCCGTTTTGCTTTGCCTTGTTGTTTGTTTTGCTGTCGGCTCTC
>CAJTOO010000248.1 GCA_910577735.1 uncultured Lachnospiraceae bacterium | reverse complement strand
TTAAATATTCTATGTATCTTCCATTTATTAAATCATCATTTGTATATAAACCTTCTTTATAAATTGCACAAATCATAAATCAGTATGTGACATTTACAAAGATATATAATGAACAGGTGAAACTGCATGGAAGGACCAGGGAAGCGGTTTTGGAGACAATCCGCATCTGTAAGAATCAGAATGTATTGAGCGAGTATCTGTCAGGGCGTGAAAAGGAGGTTGTGGATATTATGATGACATTGTTTAATGAAGAATATATTTTAAAGACTTATGTGGAAAGCAGAGAAAAGGAAGCATCTGAGAAAACAAAAATTGGGACAGCTCAGAAATTGTACAAAAAAGGAAATACCATAGAGGATATTGCAGATATTCTTGATGCTTCTGTGAAAGAAGTGGAGCAGTGGCTTGGACTTGTTAGAGCTTAATGGCATTGTTAATTATATAATCTAAAACAGCCAGTGGAATATGGTTTTATATTTTTTTGTCTTATAATGTGATAGATTTTGTTGGATAGTGATCTACCCACAAATTATATTACTGGTATAATGACAATTCCGAGAATTAGTGTTATAGTGATTACAGTTGGAACAAAGCGGACCGGATGAGTCCAGAAAGGAAAAGATCATGGCAACAGTTAATTTCGCGGCGAATGCTTTCGCATATTATCTGCATAGCGAACATTATGAGGCACTGTTCAGTAAAGAAAAAGAACAGA
>CAJTOO010000247.1 GCA_910577735.1 uncultured Lachnospiraceae bacterium | reverse complement strand
CTTGCGTCGACGCTGTTGCCTGGGAACACTTCCGCACAGACCGGCTCCATGAGTTCGATGTCATAGGCATACAGGACGGACACATCGCGGCAGCCCTTGACCCGTGCCTTATAGGAAAAATCCGACAGGTCGTTCACCCTGCTGGTATCCTGCTTCAGGGTGCCGTCAATGGCGATGTGGTGGTCTTTTGCCACCTGTGCAAGACGGCGCTGATAGAACATCTTCCGCCTGGAGCCATCCTGCCCAATCCGCTGGAGGAGGCTGCAGATGGTGTTCTTTGAGAGAGCGGCACCTGGATAGTCCTTGCAGACAAATGTCCGATTATAGTGTGTCGACATCCTCATCGCTGTGACAGAGGGCTTTATTACTTTGAGCGTTGCCATGGACATGATGGAGCATGCCTCGCCCGCCGGGTATACTGCAAGCAGGTCGTGGAACAGGTCGGATGTGACCGACTTGACCAGTGCGGACGCACCATAGGAGAGCATGTCTGGCGCAATGGGTGCCGCCTTTTCTTCCAATGGCACATAGACATGGCCGATGATGTGGCCGACCACTTTGCCGTTCCGGGGCTGCGGGTTGCCGCCCTGGACATATCTTGCCCCGGAGCGCTCCCTGACAGCGTACCTTTTGGGGCCATCCCTGCCGCTGTCATCAACGATGGTATTGACGGGCCTTTTGACCGCCCTGATATCTGCTGGAACTGCCATAAAACCACTC
>CAJTOO010000246.1 GCA_910577735.1 uncultured Lachnospiraceae bacterium | reverse complement strand
TCATATATTTCTTCACAGACTTCCGGCACAAGCGTGTTTACCCAGTGGATGATGGGTAAGCGATTAATTTAGGGGTGGATTGCGAATCATTCCCCAGTGTGTAATAATAATCACAGTAATGCAAGTATTTTACCGTGCATACCAATGCAATAGTTAAAATACTTTCGCACATTGACATCTGAATCCTGCTTACTTACATATTTCCTGACAGGATGAAGACCATGGTGCAAGCTTTTCAAGTTCTTCATCTGTTGACCGATAGCTGGGACGCTGCTCCAGAATGTATTTCATATATTTGTATGGGTCTAAGCCGTGAAACTTTGCCATCTCTACAATAGTGTATATCCCCATGCTTGCCTCGGCTCCACCTACCGTGTCTGAAAAAAGCCAGTTCTTCCTGCCTACCACAACAGGGCGGATCGAATTCTCGCTCATGTTGTTCGACAGGCTGCAGCGGCCATCCTCCAGATAGGTCAGGAGGATATCCTGGCGGTTCCGTGCGTAAGTCAGGGCTTTATTGAATTTATTGCTGCTTGCGGACATCTTCTGCTGATCCAGCCATTTGATGAATGCATCCACAACAGGCTTTTCGTCTTTCATCCTGCGTTTCTGGCGCTGTTCATGGGAAAGCCCCTGTTCCTTATATATGCGCTCATACCGGAACAGCTGTAAGCGGCAAATAATCGGCGTCTTATAAGTTGCCTCCTGTTTTGGTAGTATTTG
>CAJTOO010000245.1:350-733 GCA_910577735.1 uncultured Lachnospiraceae bacterium | reverse complement strand
TGTGCTCTATCGGTCACCAGCGGGTATTTAGCCTTGCGGGGTGGTCCCCGCTCGTTCCCACAGGGTTCCACGTGCCCCGTGGTACTCTGGATCCTGCCGCCCTGCTCATGTTTCGCCTACGGGGCTTTCACCCTCTCCGGCCGGTCTTCCCAGTTCCGTTTGACTACTCTTACAGATTGCTTCTGCAGTCCTAAACCCCGGAGTGCACGCACTCCGGTTTGGGCTCTTCCGGTTTCGCTCGCCGCTACTTCCGGAATCGAGTTTTCTTTCTCTTCCTCCGGCTACTTAGATGTTTCAGTTCGCCGGGTTCCCTCTGTACACCTATGGATTCAGTGCACAGTGACAGGAGTTTTTCCTGCCGGGTTTCCCCATTCAGATATCTC
>CAJTOO010000245.1:0-269 GCA_910577735.1 uncultured Lachnospiraceae bacterium | reverse complement strand
CCGCGCCCTTCTTTGCTTAACCTCTCGTCTTTCGACTCTTTCCCTTTTCGCGTCTAGCGTGGCGCTACTTCGGTTTCTTTCGCTTCCAGCTTCTCTGCCTTCCGCATTTATTGCTTCTTTCTTGTGTCTTTCGACACTCCTCGATTGTCTTGTTTGTTTTGGATTTTCAGTATTCGGTTTTCAAGGTACAATAATCTTGACTGTTTTATCAGTCATCAGAAAACAAAATTACTTTTATTCTCTAATCACTGGTAAAACCAGTATTTTAT
>CAJTOO010000244.1:501-749 GCA_910577735.1 uncultured Lachnospiraceae bacterium | reverse complement strand
GGTTATAGGGCGCAATGCGGCTTAGTTGAAGGCGCACTTATGTTCATAGGGATTTATCTTCATGTGATGGGGAAAACAGAAGATGAAATTGTATCTGCCTGTTATAACTTTGCGTTTGCTTTTGATAAAACATTTAATTCTCTAAGATGTTTAGAATTACGTCCGACAGGTTTTTCAGAAAATAATCCGCCACATTTGTGTGAAAATTTAACTTGCAAAGCAATCGAATTTACATATTGCTATATTTT
>CAJTOO010000244.1:0-491 GCA_910577735.1 uncultured Lachnospiraceae bacterium | reverse complement strand
AATGAGGATGATGCCGTTTCACTTCTTGCCGAGGTTGGTGTGCGGGATGGGGATATTGATAACCTGCAATGGTCTGCTGTCTATAATTTGACAACAGGAGAGGTTCATTTTTTTAGTCACAGGAATACGGATAATGTCATAATATCAAAACTGAAAATGAATCATAATTGACTGTTTTACTGTAACATAAATTCTTATTTATAGAATTGTAGACACATGAAAACTTAATATCCGTAGCCCATAGAACAACACACCAAAACAGGGAATCAAGAAAAGGTTTCCTGTTTTTTTGCGCCCATTTTTGGCATTTTGAAAAATCGCCAGTATTATACCGGGCAAAAGGGATAGAAAGAAATTCCCTCTCCCGTTTGGCAAATCCGCAGGCTGTCCGTGGAGGGCGGGCGAAAAGAAATTTTCACAAATTCCCGCCTATTCCGGCTTGTGTGGTTTTGTAAGGAATAGAGAGAAATTTCCGCAAATCACCGTCATTT
>CAJTOO010000243.1:498-752 GCA_910577735.1 uncultured Lachnospiraceae bacterium | reverse complement strand
AAGTCATACTCCGTTGTTACCCACATGGCATAGAGCGTTGCCCCGGCAGGGAACACCCCTCTCTCCCCCGGCTTATAGGACGGTGTGGAAAGGGAATCAATGCTCCACCCACAGAAGGACATATTTTTTCTCGTATAAGGGCTTGCCGGGACTGTGGTGGGTTCGCTTTGGGAATTTCCATTGTTGTAATAACAGAAAGCGGTAAAACTTTCTTTCTCCCCACTCTCTGCAAGGGTGCCGCCATTGGACATCAG
>CAJTOO010000243.1:0-486 GCA_910577735.1 uncultured Lachnospiraceae bacterium | reverse complement strand
AATAAACTCGGAAAGCACCTTCTTTTCCGCAGAACCACGCCTCATAGGATTCTTCTGTATAGCCGTTCTGCTCCATCGCCTCCCGGTTCCTCTGCTCATGCTTTTTCTGCTGCCACCATTATCCAAGAAGTCTGATTATCCAAGGAATTCCTGAAACTCCGTAAGGCACGGTACTTCTGCCGCATCTTCTCGGATAATCATAGCTGTTTATTTTACAGATAAAAACCCAGGCATCTTATTTTCCGTGTCGCTGCCGGACTCGACCGGTTCGCTTCCAAACCATTTTTCATTCCATTCACGCAGATGCCTGTCCGTTGTATCCTGTGTCATTTCTGCATAAATCAGGGTAGAGCTGAGGGACACATGGCCAAGAAAATTTTTGATTACTACCAACGGTATCCCTGCCTCCAGCATATGGCTTGCAGTCGTGTGCCGCATTGCATGGGGAGGATAGCTTTCTGCCATGAACATGTCCGTATGTTTCTC
>CAJTOO010000242.1 GCA_910577735.1 uncultured Lachnospiraceae bacterium | reverse complement strand
AATATTTTACAGTACCCTATGAAGAACACCCCATTACGATATGCGGTCAGACAGTTATCCTCACCAATGGGGAACTTGCCGCCGCCCTGTTATCCTTGCCGGAGAGAAAACGGGCATATCGACAGAGATACGGAGGACAGCATAAAACAGCGGCTTGTCGCAGCCCTGTTTAAGTTCCGCTTTGATAAGCAAGAAATATAAAAAATGGCTTTTAATTTTGTACAAAAGGATATACAATAAAGTAACGGTAAATCGGGATTGGAGGAATAACAATGCAAAGTGTAAGGAGTTATGAAATGCCAGCCTGTAAAATGGTTTCGTTCGGAACAGGTATGTTCGGGGAGGGAAAATTAAATCTGTTTGACGAATGGTTATCTTCACAAAAAAGAGGGCTGTTTCCAAAAGATTTTCTGTTTTGGGCAGGGGAGGGATTTGTCTGGCTGTATATGTATGAGGACGGAATGAATGTTCCAACGGATTTGAAATAATAGACTTCCAAGGCGGTCTTTATGCTGTGGCAACCGACATAGACCAGAAAACAGATAAGGGGCTTATGGACGCAGAGATAGACAGATTTCTAAGTGAAAACAGATTTGAGCGTGACACATCACGTTCAGAATTGGGGAATATCATTACGTCACCACTTGCGAAAGAAATAATGGGATATGAACAGATGGACTACTATATCCCGATAAAAGCAAAGTAAATCTCGGTTTTAAGTAACGGTAAATCGATATTTGGAGGAGGGAATAC
>CAJTOO010000241.1 GCA_910577735.1 uncultured Lachnospiraceae bacterium | reverse complement strand
CCTGCCTAACGAGGTTATTTATGAAACGGTTATGAATGCTATTGTACTGCCCGTATTTTTCCTTAGCACAGCACTGTTTCCGTCAGACGGTATCAGTGGCATTTTAAAAGCTGCAATAAACATCAATCCATTTACTCATGTGATTAATGTACTGCGTGAACTGATATTATATGGCACTGTCCAGACAAGCCGCCTGTTATTTGTGCTAATGCTCTTTGGGGTCATGGGCGGGATTGCATAGATTGGAAAAAGAATTAGATTTATAACGTCTTTGGAATATGGGCATGATTCTGGAGCGTGTGTGAAGGAATCCTACAAAAGACAAACCGCCGCACTATGGCCATCATGGTTCTTACTCGTGATTGGGTAAGAACCAATGGCGGCAGATGCAAAAAGAGTATGATCATGTACTCTTTTTTGTTTGTCATTATACTTCTCATTTTTGGGTATTTATGATACAATCATAAAAATGGAATGGAGGTTTTTGTGATGGGTGTGGGAAAAAATAAGAAAAAATATTCCGAGATAAATATGAATGAGGTATTATTCGGCGATAGTGTAACGGTCTTTGACCAGATAGAGGATGAATGTTGTATCACTCTCTTTATGAAATCCCGGGCAACGCAGGGCTCCTGCCCTTTGTGTGGCGTTGTATCCGACCAATATCACAGCACATACCACAGGAACCTACAGGCAGCCCCCATCCGGGGAAAAAATACCCGCTTTGATGTGATTGCATATAAGTTCTATTGTATCAATCCGGAATGCA
>CAJTOO010000240.1 GCA_910577735.1 uncultured Lachnospiraceae bacterium | reverse complement strand
ATTTTGTGACCGAAAACAGTCTTTCGTCCGGCTTAATGTCATAAAGCATTTTGATATACTCCTGCATTTCCTCACAGAGAAACGGCGGCATTTTGATTGTGCGGTTACTCTTTTTCGTCTTAGGGCTTGTGATAATGTCACGCCCTTTGGAACGGTGGAAAGTCTTGCTGATTGTGACCGTCTGCTTCTCAAAATCAATATCAGCAGGCGTTAAGGCAAGTAATTCGCCGGAACGCATACCGCACCAGTAGAGCATTTCAAACGCATAATAGGAACGGGGCTTATCCATCATGGCTTCGGAGAATTTCAGATATTCCTCTTTCGTCCAGAAGTCCATTTCCTTGACGGCTTCGCTCCCAATCGTTCCCGCCCGCCTTGCCGGGTTGTAGGGCAGGTTGTAAAAGTTTACTGCGTGGTTGAATATCGCCGTAAGTTGTGCGTGTATCGTCCGCAAATAATCTGCGGAATAGGGCTTGCCTTTCTCGTCCCTGTATGCCATCAACTCATTCTGCCACGCTATCACGTCCTTTGCTTCAATTTCTGCGATTTTGCGGTTTTCAAAGTACGGTAAAATCTTTGTCCGTATCACATGGCTTTTGGACTCCCAAGTGCTTTCCTTGACACGCTGCTTCTTGTCGGCTTCGTACACTTCAAAGAAACTGCCGAAAGTCATATCCAGTTTTGCGCCCTGCTTTAACATGGCTTCATGCTCCCACGCCTGCGCTTCCCTTTTGGTTGCAAATCCCCTCTTTTGTGTCTGTTTCCTCTCCC
>CAJTOO010000239.1 GCA_910577735.1 uncultured Lachnospiraceae bacterium | reverse complement strand
CGGTTATCATCAAAGACCAGAGCCGAATCGGGCGTGACGTGGTTGAAGTGGGGCTTTTAAAGCGCACCTTTGATGAATACCATGTGCGTTTTATCGCCGCCAATGACAACCTTGACACCGCCAATGGTTTTGATATTATGTCTATCTTCCGTGACGTGATAAACGAGTGGTACGTTGCCGACACCAGCCGCAAAATCAAAGCTGTTTTCAAGTCGAGAATGGAAAAGGGCTTGCGCTGTTCGGGTAGTGTCTGCTATGGCTACCGCGCTTCCAAAGAGCAAAAAGGCGAATGGTTGATTGACGAAGAAGCCGCCGCCGTTGTGCGCCGTATCTTCCAGAACGTCCTTGCCGGGGAAACCATAGCCAGCATAGCAAAGGAACTACGCGCCGAGAAAATCCCTATCCCGTCCGAACATTGGAAACGGACAGGCGAGCCAGTCCGGGCGGCAAAATACACAGACCCCTACGCATGGTCAGCCACCACTATCGGCTACATACTGAAACGCCCGGAATACATGGGGCGCAAGGTACTGGGGAAAACCGTATGCGAGAACTACAAGACCAAGAGCAGCCGCAAGACCGCGCCGGAAGAACAATATATCTTCGAGGGCGCAATCCCCGCCATTGTTGACGTGGAAACGTGGCAGACCGTACAGAAGATACGGGAAACCGTGCGCCGCGCCCCCAAGCGGCAGAACGCCCCGAACCGTTTGACCGGGCTTCTCTACTGCGCCGACTGCGGCTCAAAACTCACACACCGCTACAACCTTGTGCAAGGGA
>CAJTOO010000238.1 GCA_910577735.1 uncultured Lachnospiraceae bacterium | reverse complement strand
CGTAAAGGTCTGTTTCTGCCACGATTTTAGCACACAGCCGTATCATAACTTTCTTTTCCATATCCGTCATATCCAATCAATCCTCACTTTCCTATCGGCTCATTTCAAAGGCACGTTTCGGGCGTTTATTTGCCCTTTCTGCCTGTTCCAATACCTTTGACCGTTCCACTATCGACTGCACCTGTTCCCTGCCGAAATGACGCTCCAAACGCCCCAAATCAGACGCTTTTTCCTGCAATCGGTCTATGGTGTTGCTCTGCTCCATGACCTTATCTGATATGATACCTCTAAAGTAGACAGATAAAATATAAAAATCTGTTACTTTGGAGGTATTTTTCATGCCAAGATCAAAATACTCACCTGAATTTAGAGCAATGGTATCACAGGAATATATTGACGGGGAAGGTTCTGTCCATTTCCTTGCTGATAAGTATGGCATAGGGTATACAACATTGAGGGGATGGATTAACGAATACAGAATTCATGGGATATCTGCCTTCTGTCATAAAACGAACAGAACCTATTCTAAGGAATTCAAAATCAAATGTGTGGAAGCGGTAAGGAACAAAGAAGGTACTGTTGATGATATCATCGCAAGATATGGAATATCCAGCCGTTCTATTTTAAGACGATGGATTATGGAGTATAATGCCAATAGAGAACTTAAGGATTACAATCCGAAACAGGGGGTCTATATGGCAGAAGCACGGAGAAAAACAACGTTTGAAGAACGCAAAGAGATTGGTGTTAGTATATAAGTGTGGACAGAAAAAGTTGAACAACCTATACTATCAAAT
>CAJTOO010000237.1 GCA_910577735.1 uncultured Lachnospiraceae bacterium | reverse complement strand
GAGCCTTGGTCTTTTTAAAGGAGGGTCCGATCCGTTTTTCCATTTCAGACAGCAGGACCGTCTGGAAAGCCCTGCGCAGGTAAGTATAGTTGAAATGTTTTACAGCCCGCCAGAATCCTTTGTCAGAGAAGCCGCCTTCTGTGATGAGGCAGTGGATGTGGGGGTTCCATTCCAGGGGCCGGCCAAAGGTATGGAGGACGCAGATAAAGCCAGGGACAAAGTTTTCGGACTTATTGATTTTATAAAACATGTGTGAGACAACAATGCGGACAGCCTGGAAAAGGCAGTCAAGGAGGGAGCGGTCTTCCAGGAAGAAATGCCTTAGTTCTTCATCAATGGTGAAGACGCAGTGGCGGTGGTGGCAGCGCAGGAGCTTGAAGGACATGGAGGTGGAGCGTTCCCGGCAGTATTTGACACCACAGGTAGGGCAGAAGCGGCTTTTGCATCGGAAAGGGACAAATTTCATTTTTCCGCATTGGGAACAGGCATACATGGCCCCTCCAAAAGAAGGATCGCCGCAGTTTATCATCTTTTCGATGTTGTCCATTTCAACAGCTCTGGGATGGAGCGTATATTGAATTATTTCGTAGTTGTCTTTAAAAATCTCTTGCAGGATGTTCATGAGATTATTATGCAATAAATGTGGACGGAAAGCAATACCCCCTCAAAGATTGAGGGGGCAGGGGGAGCTGATGTGCCGAAGGCACTTATTTACTATCTTTTTCGCCAAATCGCGTCCAGTGTGTCAATGACTTTTTCAAACTGTTTCCTTTTGATCTGAATACGGTTGCCGTTCAAGATCACCCAGCCCGCCGTGGGATTTTCCT
>CAJTOO010000236.1:605-831 GCA_910577735.1 uncultured Lachnospiraceae bacterium | reverse complement strand
TCAAAAATCACCGGAGCTTGCAAGTACACTGGCTGCGCTAATTGCAGGCCAAAAAGCGGTCTGAAAACAAAGGACATTCGCAATCCGCTTCGCTACTTGCTCAAGAGTGCTCCACACTCCAATTAGCAAAGAGGCAGTTTTTATTAGCAAGGCGCAGATTTTTGTTCGTTTCCAATTAGCAAAATATACACTGCAACTCATAAACATTCAATTACTCTCCAACCAA
>CAJTOO010000236.1:0-589 GCA_910577735.1 uncultured Lachnospiraceae bacterium | reverse complement strand
TTACGGCTGAACAAAAAAGCTGTAAACCCTTGAAAACAAAGGCTTACAGCGTTGTTTCTGGCGTCCCAGAGAGGACTTGAACCTCCGACCCCACGCTTAGGAGGAAAACTTATACCTTGCCCTACGGTTACCTTACACATCTTTTCATGCTCTTTTATGTCTAAAGTGTCCTCGTAGAACCCAGCTTATTGTGCTTTTTTATTGCATATTGCACAATTTTATCTACTACTATCCATTTTCATCAAATTAGCAAAAAATTAGCAGAAGCCGTTTTTAGGAACGTCGATTAGCAGAAAATTAGCAGAATCACCATTTGATTTCTATGCTGATTCATGCAAATCAATTCAAATTTTAAAGTCTATATTTTGTTGCGGATGTGTACTCAGGCGGAAAGCCCTGAGCCGCATCGGATAGTCTCATTCTATCACAGCCCACACCGGTTGACAACAAAAACGGATTCTTTTATTCCAAAACAGGCTTCTCTAATTTATGGAGGGTTCTATGTCAGAATATCAATTAGAGATCAAACAGGTCGTGGACTATCCACGCTGCCGGATTTACCGGCAATTTATTCAGAACTTAATGGCAG
>CAJTOO010000235.1:585-835 GCA_910577735.1 uncultured Lachnospiraceae bacterium | reverse complement strand
CCGCATCATCCAGCAAAGCAATCGGCGTATAATTATTGATATCTCCTATTTCATTTTCCTGTCTGGAACAACCAGCAAGCAAAGCCGACATACAAACCGCCAATATAATTAGTGTAATCAATCTTTTCATAATATTTAGCCTTCCTGTTTATGCTTTGGCCTTCTTTCCAAAACAGTCAAAAGAAAACCTTTCCATTCACCAAACTCTACCTGCTCCCCGATTCCTCGATCTGCCGGAACGCCGGGGATG
>CAJTOO010000235.1:351-574 GCA_910577735.1 uncultured Lachnospiraceae bacterium | reverse complement strand
ATCCTCCCTGGCGTATCCGGCTATCTGCTCCCGGAGGGAATCGGACAGCTTCCATTCTTTCCGGGATGATGCCTTTCCCGTCTTTTGGTTGTATGTCCGATAGCTTTTTGCTATTCCTGTTATATCCATTTCAATCGCCTCTCTCTGTTTTGCCGGAAATACCGGGGATGCCCGCCTATTGCTTATACTCAATAACAGCAATAACATTTCCGCCTTTCAAAAT
>CAJTOO010000235.1:0-302 GCA_910577735.1 uncultured Lachnospiraceae bacterium | reverse complement strand
GGCAACATCCTTCCCTTCTTCTATCAGCCTTTGTCTTATTAAGCAGATCGGGCGTCAAAATTTTTATTTTATTAAAGAAACATTAGCTTTTTCATTGGATTTTCTTAACATTTCTTCCATCGCTTTCACATATTCATCAAATGTCATAACCACAGAAGATCCCACAAAACTATAAAGAGTATTTACTGCATTGGGGAAAGCATTTGCTAATGCCTCCCGTAAAGTTGGTCCATTCTTCTCTGCCGCTTTAACTCTATCATCAGTTTCTTTTTGTATTTCTTCTGCTGTTTTAACTGTTGCAA
>CAJTOO010000234.1 GCA_910577735.1 uncultured Lachnospiraceae bacterium | reverse complement strand
CGCACAGTTTGGGTATTCCAATTCGCTTTATTAGTACGGAGGACGGGGGAAGTGGAACGGGGGAGGGGTAACGTAGCAAGCATAGGGAGTGTAGCCACACTCCCGGAAAACGGCCAAATCCGGCCCCTGCCGGGCCGTGTCCGTTTTCGCTTGTTGGGATAATCCCAAACCCTTATGCAGAACGGAGGTGACGCATGGCGAACAGGAAGCGGAAGATCGTGCTGCGTGTCCCGGTGACGGCGGAGGAACAGGCGTTGATACAGCAGAAAATGGCCTTGCTCCATACGGCCAATTTTTCGGCCTACGCCCGGAAGATGCTGATTGACGGCTATATCGTCAACGTGGACACCAGCGACATCCGGGCGCAGACGGCGGAGATACAGAAGATCGGCGTCAATGTCAATCAGATCGCCCGCAGGGTGAACAGCACCGGCACAGTGTACGCGCAGGACATGGAGGACATCAAGGGGGCGCTGGCGGAGATATGGCGGTTACAAAGATACATCCTATCAAGTCAACGCTGAAAAAGGCTCTTGACTACATCGAGAACCCGGAGAAAACCGAGGACAAAATGCTGGTGTCCTCCTTTGGCTGTTCCTATGAAACGGCGGACATCGAATTTGAAATGCTGCTTGCCCAGGCCATCCAGAAAGGCAACAATCTGGCTCACCACCTGATACAGTCCTTTGCTCCCGGCGAGGCCACGCCGGAGCAGGCCCACGAGATCGGGAAGCGGCTGGCCGACGAGGTTTTGCAGGGCAAGTACCCCTATGTGCTGACAACGCACATCGACAAGGGCCATGTCCATAATCACATCATTTTCTGTGCCGTGGATA
>CAJTOO010000233.1:574-841 GCA_910577735.1 uncultured Lachnospiraceae bacterium | reverse complement strand
TATTGTAACAAGCGTTGTCGGAGTTATATATGGCTTTGTATCTTGCCTGTTCATCGGTTCAGAAAGAGGCTTTGTCATTCCGGGTAGCTTTGCATATCGTGTGTCTATGTTCTTCTCGGATAAATCCACTTACTATGAGGTGCCTATATCGGCCACCATTGGCGGATGTATTAGCATTGTACTTTGCTTTATTGTTCTGTTTCTGGTTGGATTGATTGTCTTTTCTCATAAGAAAAAAATAGAAAATTAACTGCCGGACGACGGCAA
>CAJTOO010000233.1:0-456 GCA_910577735.1 uncultured Lachnospiraceae bacterium | reverse complement strand
CACAGTCCCCATGACCTGCACCAGCTAAAAAAAGCGTAGCTCCCCCTCCGGGGTATTCCGGCTATGTATGCGAAATTTGTTGGAACCTTAACTATTATGTCATTTCATGCGTCCGTGTGGCTTCATGCCGCCCGGGCGCTTTTGCGTTCTTATGGGTTAGCTTCGGGTCATGTTTGAGCTGTTGACAAACCCTCTAATTTCGTAAATGTCACAAGATATCATGATAAAAATCTAGCAAAGATAGCAAAAATATTCCAAAGAAAAAGGTCATGGTTCCCTATGCCATGGCCTTTATCATCCTTTTAAGATTTAATGCCGTTGACGATAAGAGGCACTGCTGTTCAGCCGCCTCTAATCCTCTTCTGTATAAGAATTTCAAGTTATGTCTTGACTTTTGCGCCGCAAAGCTGCCTTCGCTCCATATCTGCCGCAGAAGCAAAACCCTGGTGTGTCTTT
>CAJTOO010000232.1 GCA_910577735.1 uncultured Lachnospiraceae bacterium | reverse complement strand
TGTAGGATACCACAGGCAGTACTCCTTTTATAGACGCCGATTATTTACCGCTTACTTCTTTCTTGTATCTTCTTAAAATCAACCTCTCGGATTCGGCTATGATTATTTTGTTTCCCATGCCATTCTCTCCTTATGCTTTTATATTGTTCTGTGCAAGTTATAAAAATTTTCATTTCCTCTGCATAAAATAGTATAATCTATTTTATTGTTGATAGGGGAACACTTTGAATTTATAAATAAAAGATGTGCCATATTTTTTACATGGCACATCTCTTTGTTATAAGTTCTTTGTTTTTTCCTGCCTTATGATTCTTTGAATACTTTTTTCCACAAGAAAATATTTTTGGGAGAGTTGCTTAATTGAAAGCCCGCTAATATATTCCATGTAGATATTTGTATTTCGTATAGATAGTTCTCTTTTTGCCAAAGTATCAACTTTTCGTCCTTTTTTCTTAGGTTCCGATTTAGGGATATAGATAATCTGACCATCTACATAACATTGTATCTGCTTAATTATCTCTATTGGCAATACATCTTTGGCACTTATATAGTTCATGTGTTGCACCTCCCAAAGAAATCATTTAGGATAAGCATGAACTATTACTTTTTAGTTTTTTTGCAATAGCTCATGCTATGCAACTTTTGTTCTACTCATAAATTAATCTTACCTCCTCTTCTAAAAAGTATTATATATTTAAAAGCAGTTAAAATCAATGCTTGATTTGTTTTTTAACAACATCATCTGATATATAAAGAATGGGGGGATTTCGCCGCCGTCGGCATTGTGGGAATGTGTATAACTGGCTATCTTATGGAATTGTGGGTAACTCTGTTTGCAGGACGTGGGAAAGCTGC
>CAJTOO010000231.1:478-858 GCA_910577735.1 uncultured Lachnospiraceae bacterium | reverse complement strand
GGAGGTGCAGAATGGATACATTTGAATTGTTTAACAATGGAAAATTAGTTTTGCCGGAAAAAGAGACTGGCTTTGCAGGGATTGAATGGTCAAAGCATCCGGCTTTTAAGGGTGTCGAACTGAAACACATTATCACGGCAAAGGACACAGACGGGAAGTTCAGCTACCATTTGGTGCGGATTGCGCCCGGCTGCAGCATCGGAAACCATATCCATGAAACGCAGTTGGAAACGCATGAGGTGATAAAGGGGAGCGGGAGATGTGTAAATGCAGGCAGCACTATTCCGTATGAGGCCGGAACAATCTCTATCATGCAGGCGGGTGTGCCGCATGAAGTCATTGCGGATTCGGAGGGGTTATATCTGTTTGCCAAGTTTATG
>CAJTOO010000231.1:249-461 GCA_910577735.1 uncultured Lachnospiraceae bacterium | reverse complement strand
AAAAGGATAATAAGCAAGACCGCCGCTATGGCACATCGCCATATGCGGCGGTCTGCCATTTGGATAGGTACAGCCGGGATATGCTTACACGGCGGTTTGCGTTTCCCCTATATCGGACGAATGGCGATATGCCGTATTCGGGTGGTTGTGTATGGGCCTTCCATACAAAAGCGTCAACCTCTCTTAATAATTAACGATAATTGACCGATATA
>CAJTOO010000231.1:0-224 GCA_910577735.1 uncultured Lachnospiraceae bacterium | reverse complement strand
AGGAAGAGATTACACCGAGTGAATGGCAGATTATGGAAGTCCTGTGGGCGTGCGGGGAGCCTTTGACATCCTCCGAGGTCTACAAGAGGATGCAGGGGAATGTGGGTATGTCGATGAGGATGGTGCGGGTGCTGATGAACCGCCTGAACCAGAAGGACATCCTCGGCTACACGGTGGATAAGCATGATTCGAGGGTTTACCACTACTATGTGCAGAGGTCAAGG
>CAJTOO010000230.1 GCA_910577735.1 uncultured Lachnospiraceae bacterium | reverse complement strand
TTCAGCACACCAATCGGTGTGGGAAGTTTGAGACCTTTACTCTTAAATACAATAGACAGATGAAAATAAATTTTAACGGTGGCGATCTATCCTCCGATGCAGGACTTCTTCTTATAAAAGAATTCGCTGCAAAAATCGGCTTTGCAAAGCTGATCAAAAAGATATTTAAGATCGATGATAAATCAATCCGCTTCCACAAGGATAACGAAAAACCTTATTGCAGATGCTCTATCAGATTATCTCCGCATATTTTGAAGATGACTGCGCTGATGAGCTAACTTCGGATTCTGTTTTCAATGCCATTCTTGAAAAGAACAGTCTGGCTTCACAGCCGACATTGTCAAGATTTTTCAACCGTATGAACGAGGATACCCTCATACAGTTCGATGATATTGAAAAAAGCCTCAGGGATATCATCTATTCCATAAAGCGGCCGGAACACTCCACTGCAGCAATGATGCGGATAAATTTATGGAATCCCTCTTTCTGGAATACATGGAATAAAAACTTATCTCCGCGGCGACAGCGGATTCTCATCTCCAAAACTTTATAAAGCCTGTGAGATGAATGGCTGTTCCTATGCCATCCGCTTAAAACAGAATTCTTCACTTGTTGCCCTTGCTTCGGATAAAGATGAAGATTTGTACAAAGCATCCAAAGAGGACCAGATCAGCTATAGAGCAACTTATGGTGAATTCCTGTATCAGGCTGGTACATAGGAATATCCGAGACGTGTGGTTTTCAAAATTGCGAAACCATACGGTCAGCTTATACATATGCACACCTTTATTGTTACAAACATGGATATGGAGCCCTATCAGATCATTCAGTTTTACTGTGGCCGCGGCAGGATGGAAAACTTTATCAAGGAAGGC
>CAJTOO010000229.1 GCA_910577735.1 uncultured Lachnospiraceae bacterium | reverse complement strand
CTGCGTAACAAGAAGCCACAGACAGGAGGTGAGAACCATAACCGAATACATCACAGCCGACACCATCATGCCGCCGTTTTTCCGATACCCCCGTTTTCTGCTGAAAATGGACTTGTCACAGACCGCAAAGCTGCTTTATTCGCTGCTCCTTGACCGTTCCGAACTCTCACAGAAGAACGGCTGGCAGGACAGCGAGGGCAGGACATACATTGTCTACCCTGTTTCGGAGATAGCGGAAATGCTGGATAAAGGCAGCACCGCCATAAAAGCCGCACTGAACGAGCTGGACGCTGCCGGGCTTCTGGTGAGGGAACGCCGGGGCTTTTCCGCACCGAACCGCCTTTATGTGAAAGTGCCGCAAGTGCCAGTGGTACAGTTTTCCGACCATATGACCGCCATACAGTCGGAAAACCGACCCTCTGATAGCCGGAAAAGCGACCCTCATAAGGACGGAAAACCGACCTTTGCGTTGGACGGAAAACCGACCCCTAACCAACTTACTATAAACAAACTAAAAGAGAACCAACTAAAAGGAGCGAGTGAGAAGCCGCTCGCCCCATTTGGCAGATATAAAAATATTTTCCTCTCTGAAAGCGAATATGCGGAACTGAAAGAGGAATACCCGGACAGGCTGGAACGGTTTATTGAGGAATTAAGCCAGCATATAGCCGCCAACGGGAAAAGCTACATCAACTATGCCGCCGCTATCCGTATATGGGCGGGGCGTGACAGGAAAGGCACGGGGAAGAAAGGAATCCCCGATTATTCCTACAAAGAGGGCGAGAGCCTTTGACCGCATAGACACAACGCCCCGTAAACAGGGCGTAAAATACCATGAACAAGGAGGACGATTTTATGAGTGATTACGATAACGCCATTTTCCGGC
>CAJTOO010000228.1:563-893 GCA_910577735.1 uncultured Lachnospiraceae bacterium | reverse complement strand
AGAATGGTTTTGTCTCGCTGCCTGTATTTAATAAACATGTGGCTGAGCTGGAATCTTTGGTAAGGCCAAAGGATGCTCCACCGCATAAAGATCCTTTTGACAGGATTTTGCTTGCGCAGGCAAAATCAGAAGGAATGAAATTTATGACACATGATACTTTGATTCCATATTATAACGAATCTTTTGTTATCAGTGTTTAACATGAGTGCAATGATTGATGTAAAGAGCCAGAAGATATTTACAATCTCGAACTGGCTAAAGGTGTGAGCACATTTTCTTTTGTTGATTATTTACAAAACACTATATATAGTATCAACAACTTGACTAAAT
>CAJTOO010000228.1:0-519 GCA_910577735.1 uncultured Lachnospiraceae bacterium | reverse complement strand
GCGTAGCCCGTAAGGGAAATACAGTCCGTTCAGGCTGTATGCGGAGAACTTTTCGCATTGCACACGCTGTTAAGTTTGTATTTTTGCGCCAGTAGTACCATTATGCCCTCCGGGCAGTGGTTTACTGGCTTTTTTATTTTCTGCTCAAATGCTGGTAACGGCTTTGAGGATAAAGTGTTAGTATATAAATGTGGACAGAAAAAGTGGAACAACTTATACTATCAAATATATGACCGCTCTATTGTTGCAAGTGTAAACGGAATATCTATCCATACAGAATTGGAAAAAAACGCATTGGAGAAGGTGCTAAAGTCAGAGAAGCCAAGAAAGGGGCTGATTCTGCACAGTAACTAGGGCTGCCAATTTACCTCGTGAGAATTTGTATCCTACTGCAAAGAAAAAAGGTGGTACAAAGTTTGAAGCATGAATTAAAAAATAATTTTTCAAATTAAATGTTACAAAAATGCTTGACCACTAAACACATAATCCGTCCATATTCCCTGGAAAGCTATTATGACG
>CAJTOO010000227.1:668-905 GCA_910577735.1 uncultured Lachnospiraceae bacterium | reverse complement strand
TTAACGGGTTCTCCGCGGCGCAGTATCCCATAAGGCCGATATAGGGGTAATTCTTCAGCACCGTCACATGGCCGGCCACCAGGGAAGTGTCGATCTCCACACTGGTCAGGACCTGTCCGATGGAGACAGCGGTAGTGGTGATCTGTTCCGGGAGCCATACCGGGAGCATGGGGATGCCGGGCTCCCCGCTGATGATGATGGCCTTGCGTTTCTCACGGGTCAGCGCCTTGGCAAGGA
>CAJTOO010000227.1:0-658 GCA_910577735.1 uncultured Lachnospiraceae bacterium | reverse complement strand
TGCCCCAGACCGTGATTGTTTTGGACATGGAAACCATTCCTCCTTTCTGCCTGTGGTCAGGTCTTGTTTTCTTCTTTGTTTCCGGTTTCTTCTGTGGACTCTTTTTCTTCCGCAGAGGCGGGTTCTTCTACAGTTTCCTCCGCATTGTCTGTTTCCCCCTCCCCGGCCATTTCTTCTGTTTCTTCATCCGAAGGCTCCGGGAAGTAGATCTCCTGCAGGATCATATCCTGTTGTGCCAGAAGCTCCTCCGCCAGTTTCTCATTGTTCCGGGAGATCAGGGCCACATGGGCCACCCCGTCATTTTCCAGGGAAGTGATGACCCGTGCCTGTTCCGGGCTTGCCAGCACTGTTATGGTGGCGGACTGCTGTTTCTCTTCATCCTCCGCCGGCTCCTTTGTGTTGTCCACGTTGACGCCTTTGGCATCCGTGACGGAAAGCACCCGGACAAAACGCAGTTCCGGGACCTCCTCCGCCACATCCAGAAAATGGTAGACCCGGATGATGTCATTCGGCTGCAGCTTGTCGGACAGGCCGGAGGCGAGGGTCTTTACAGTAAGGGAGATGGCTACCTTCCCGGAGGGGATGCTGTTTAAGGCCACGTCCGAGGATACCGGGACGGCGCTGATCTTGGAGGTCAGGATATAATCGCCCTGGGATA
>CAJTOO010000226.1:595-905 GCA_910577735.1 uncultured Lachnospiraceae bacterium | reverse complement strand
GTACTTCGACGGAAGACGGGTGGAATCCGATAAATTGAAAAACGGATCGATCATTTTAATGCATAACGGAGCCAAATACACGGCTGACGCGCTGGAAGCCGTGATCACGGGACTGCAGGATAAAGGGTATGAACTGGTGCCGATCTCACAGCTGATCTACAAGGATAAGTACCATATGAAAGCAGACGGGACACAGGTGTCCGGGGAGTAGAGAATCATGAGAGCATAAGTAGAAGGTGAGAAGAGGAAGGTTTTCCGTGGAATGATTATGGAAATGGTAAAATGAAAGAATTAAGCCAGGGGCTAATGC
>CAJTOO010000226.1:346-585 GCA_910577735.1 uncultured Lachnospiraceae bacterium | reverse complement strand
CAAATAACTGAAAACAAGAGATAGACCGCCAGCACCACACTATTCCGAACCAAAGAACAAACGATAGCATTGTGGGAAAATCCCAAAGTTTAGATTTTCCCATAATGCCGATGACGACGGAATCCCTCTCATCTATCTATTTTTCATAATGTGAAGAATTCTATTTTATTTTGGGGAATGAAGTGCTATAATAAAATCGGCAAATAGGCATTTATGAGGGAGTCGAAAGTATGAAAATA
>CAJTOO010000226.1:0-336 GCA_910577735.1 uncultured Lachnospiraceae bacterium | reverse complement strand
GGATAAAAGCAACCATTTTATTGAAGATCCGGCGGCGTTCATCGACTGACATATGTGTATAGATTTCTTCCTTACGGATAATGGGTCCTGTATGTATGCAGAGGTTATCAAGGTTGTTACCATGCCGCCTGCAGCGGCACAAATGATGATGAAAGCGGTTGGTTTTCTACTTTTAGTTCCGTATCCTTCCGATTTATTGTATCCTTATTCTGGAGACACCAGTACATTACAGAACACGTTGTAACGCCTGGAGATCCAGAGCCCGGAAGGTTATCAGTTGCCGCCATCCTTCCTGCACAAATGATTGGCGCTTTTAAGCCCGTATACTTATGAAGA
>CAJTOO010000225.1 GCA_910577735.1 uncultured Lachnospiraceae bacterium | reverse complement strand
GTTAGGCGCAGTGGTCACGAAAGGCGTCTCATGCGTCCCGTGGGAGGGGAACCCGTCCCCAAGGATCATGGAGACGGCCAGCGGGATGATAAACGCAGTGGGGCTGCAGGAGCCGGGGATGGTGGAGTACATCACGAAGGAGATAAAAAAGAAAGCGGCGCAGCCTGTTTCCATGAAGCTGACGCCGAATGTCACGGACATAACGGAGATCGCAAAGGCGGCGGAGGCCGGCGGTGCGGACGCGCTCTCGCTGATCAATACCATTACGGGCATGAGGATTGACGTGAAGAAAAGGGCGTTCTGCGTGGCAAACAAGACGGGCGGTCTGTCCGGGCCTGCCATAAAGCCGATTGCGCTGCGGATGGTCTGGCAGGTCTGCCGGGCGGTAAATATCCCGGTCATCGGGATGGGAGGGATTCAGACGGCGGAGGATGCGCTGGAGTTCATCATGGCCGGTGCCGCCGCGGTGGCGGTGGGGACGGCGAATTTCAGGAACCCTTATGCCATGCCGGAGATCATCGGCGGGCTGGAAAAGTACATGGAGGAAAACGGTATCCGGGACTTAAAGGAGATCAGGGGTATCGTCAGTTAGATTTTTACAGACAGGAAGGAGAGATGGTTTATGCATTACACGGGAACGATATGGAGGCCGCCCTATGAGGCGGGGAGCGCACTGGTACAGGTGACGGCGGGCTGTACACACCACAAATGCAAGTTCTGCACGCTCTATGAGGACGTGCCGTTTAAGTTCCGGATGTCGCCTTTATCCGAGGTGGAGGCGGACTTGAAGGAGATTAGCCGCTACTACCGGAACGCAAAGAGGGTATTCTTCACCGGGGCGAACCCTTTTGTATTAAGTTTTGACAAGCTGAAAACGCTGGCGGAACTGGTGCGGAAATATTACC
>CAJTOO010000224.1 GCA_910577735.1 uncultured Lachnospiraceae bacterium | reverse complement strand
TTTTTTGCGCAGACTCCCCCCGGTGCTTCTGAAACGGTTTTTACAATCCCCTGATCTGTGTCTCAAAATACACTTTCTTTTTATTCTGCAGCGACATGCTGTGGTGGATGCTCTCCAGATATTTCCCCAGTTCTCCATGCCGGCTCTTCTCTGATCTGAGGATCTGCGTACTGCTCAGGATCTTTTCCTCTTCCTTCTTTTCCTCTGGACACGCTTTCTTCTGATACCGCACTAGGTCCAGCATGTCTCCTCCGTTATAATAATACGCCCTTAGTTCTGACATGTTCGATGCCCCCTGACGGCTCCATCCCATTGGTCTCGAACTCATCCTCGCAGACAAGATATGGCTTATGTGGCTTTCTGTACTGCTCCCCAATACCCCGTTTTTATGCTTCAGACGCAGTTTCGCCGCTGTCCAGTTGGACAGAATATAGGACGCCGCTTCCTCCACTTTTGCACGCTTCCTCCATTTGGGCATCCCTTTTTTCTGTTTTTCCACCAGCTCTCGGAAATCATTCTTTGTCTGATTCCGGATCGTTTTGCGGAACTCCTCCACCACGGGTATCCGCTCTTTCCTGTTCAAATGCGGCACCAGCTTTATCAGTGGTGTTAGTATATAAGTGTGGACAGAAAAAGTTGAACAACCTATACTATCAAATGAAAGAGCAAAGGAGATGAAAGGCATGGCGAAAAATCAAAAATCTTACACTCCGGAGTTTAAACAGCAGATCGTGGATCTGTATAATGCCGGAGGAACCTCGTATCCACAACTGGTACGTGAATATGGCGTAAATCGGAGTACGATTAGCGGCTGGGTAAAGCAGCTTTCCCCTATCAAGGTATCAGAAGATGAAACGGTCACCCTCAAGGAGTATAAGGCTCTCCAGAAAGAAATCCAGCGCCTTA
>CAJTOO010000223.1 GCA_910577735.1 uncultured Lachnospiraceae bacterium | reverse complement strand
CGGCACATCATGGGCCTTGATGGAGGATTTACCAAAGCTGTATGGCATTAAAGTCCACCACGGTAACTTCCGACATCGGAGTAAAAGGTTGGAAGGAACTGGCAGAGGAACGGGAGGAAAAATTGAAAGAGAAGAAGGAGCAGGAGCGCACCGAGGAAAAGAGAAAAGAGCAGAAGGAACAGGAAGAAGAACGTCTGGAAAAGATTCAGATTTCAGCACAGTCAGTGTCCGTGATATCGGATGCGTACCATAAGCCTGTTGACATCAAGGCGTAAATGACACTCTGAGCGAGAGGGATACACTGTTGGTGATAAGAGAGATGAAACTTATTTGAGGGCTGGTTCGTATTATTAACGGATGATAGATTCTTTCAATTTATGACAAAAAAGCCACCATAAAATATATGGAAACAATGGAGAGAAGCTTTTTGTTATACTGAGAATCGGAGAACAAACAATTTCAGCGAAAGGGGGTGTTTGTCATGAAGTTTGGCAGGGGAAGTTAGGTGGGTATGTCTGCATGGAGGCATAAACTGCTCGGACTTATTACATGGGAGCAGGGGCGGCTCTGAACGACAGAGGGGCTGCCATTAAAATAATTGATGACAATGGAGGATTTGAAAAAATGAACGTAAATGGAATAGGACAGAATTATTATCAGAACAATGTATCAGCGAATAGATACAACAGGAGCAGGGCAGGACAGTTCTACCCGCAGAAACAGGCGGCAGAGGAATCCGCTCCCGGAAGTGCAAGGCAGAATGCCAATGTGCAGGATATATATGACGCACTCAAATCAACAAATCCAATAATGGGGCAGGAGGAAAACACCGTATCAAATGACAGCGGGCTGACAGTGTGGTATGGCGATAAGACCTTGGAAGAATGGGCGGCAACAGACCCGAAATA
>CAJTOO010000222.1 GCA_910577735.1 uncultured Lachnospiraceae bacterium | reverse complement strand
GATGGTGATACAATCCACTGCATATAAGCCCATTGCAATTTTGTCATATCTATCGTGTTTTCATCAATAGGTGTTCCACATTCCTGATATACATAAATATCAGAGGGACTGTCATGCCCCATGAGAGCATACATTTTACACCCTTCCAGTCCAGTGTCATTTGCCTGTTCTTTCGCCAATTCTCCAATGTATTCATAACCATCCGGCAACTCATCCACCGGCATATAGGAGGCTACATAATTCTTATCATGTAGAATAAGCATAGGCGGTAAATCACCGCTTGAGACAGCTTCACTGCTCCCGCATCCATGCAGAAACATTATTGCAATAAGTAAAAACGAGAATAATTTTTTCATAATGCTACAAAAACCTCCATCATTTTAATATTATGGTTCCCTTCTCCCGTTCAGAGCCGCCCCTCACCTCCGGGCAGACCGCAGAGGCAAAGCATTATGTGCCTCTGCGGAATAGGGTGTAAAGGTTATATCTGTATATCCAGCCCTTTTGCCTCTCCTGATACCGTTGATATGATACCTTCATCCGCAAAAATCTCATCCAGCACATCAGACGGAATCGGCTTGCCATATGTCCAGCCGGGTACTTTCTCCTTTACGGCACTGGCTACCTTGTTCGCAAAATTTACCTTCATCTGCCCCAAAGTCCAAGAGGTGGCAGAACGGTCTTCCTTCTTTACCGTTTTCAGGTAATCATTTATGGCCGCACTATATCTTTTCTGCTCTGCCTCGTTATCGCCCGACATACCGTTATACTTATAAAACGCATCCTTCACATTATTATAGACAAACTGCTTCATCTCATCTGACACAGGCATGATCCTTTTTCGGTTACTGCCCTTTGTTATCACCATGCCTTCCACGCCATGCGAATTTTTGTAATGCCCGGTAAGCAAATCCTCCA
>CAJTOO010000221.1 GCA_910577735.1 uncultured Lachnospiraceae bacterium | reverse complement strand
AACGGAACGTCTTGCAGAACACCGCCGGAAAAAAGCCGCACAGCATAAGGCGTGGCGCGAAAGGCAGAAAGCCGGACAGCCAAAGGCAAGGACGCTCAAAGAGCTTGCCGCCGCCCAGAAAGAGGGGGAAGCCCTAACGCCGGAGGAAACGGAACGGCTGGAAGCCCACAAGAGCCGGAAAAAAATTGCAAGGGAAAAGCTGGTACAGCAAGCCGAAACCGACCCGGAAGCGGCGGCAGAACTGGCAAAGAAACGGGCGTATCAATCCGAAGCCACCAAGAAATCCCGGCAGAAAATGTATGAGGAAGCCGCCACTGGAAACCCGGAAGCGGTGGAACGCTATGAGAATTACCTTGCCGCAAGGAGGGAAGCATATCACAGGAAAAAACAGGAAGCGGAGCGAACCGCATAAGGGCTGAAAAGCAAGGGCGCATTGTGGAAATGTGCATAACAGGCTATGGAATCCATCTCATACCTATTTTTCGCATATATCATTTATAATTATGGGTTGCACTTATAGGTTGCGAAAAAGAACGAGAAAGTTGATAGTCTTAATTATTTATATTTGTTATAATCTACGAGAACGCTAGGAGGTGTTTCTATGAAACTGTCTGAAAAAATCCAGTTACTTAGAAAAGAAAATAGTTACTCACAGGAAGAACTAGCAGCTATCTGTAATGTGAGCCGACAATCTATTTCTAAATGGGAAGCTGATATTGCGCTTCCAGAAACAGAAAAATTGATTATATTGAGCAATTTGTTTCAAGTAACAGTTGATGTCCTGTTAAAAGATGAACTTTCAATCAATGGAACAAGAGAAGTCTATACCTGTGGGAATAATGCTATCAGAAAAGAGAGAGCAAAATTATATGAGGGTGCGCTGATTAAAGAAAGCATAGAAGATGAAACACTTTTGGATTATATTCGGGTTCA
>CAJTOO010000220.1 GCA_910577735.1 uncultured Lachnospiraceae bacterium | reverse complement strand
AAATAATTCACCATAGGTCTTCTGGTCATTACGGTTACGACGTATCCATTCCAAAAGGATATATCTGGCAAATACAATGGTGGTATGGCTGACCATGGCATCGAAACTGCGGCACTGGAATTCTGTGCCAAGTTTCATAAAAGATTTAGATGCCTTGAAAAAACATTCGATGGACCATCTGTTCCCATATATGCGTACGATTTCAGCATCGCTTAAGCTGCAGTCCGTGCTTAACAGGTAAAGGCATTCGCTCTTCTTATTGCGGTTGCGTACAAATACAATCTTTACGGGAATCCCATTCTTTGTAGTGACACAAAGGGAGCCAAAGATGTTCCCTGCCCCGTCAAAGCGAATGAATTTCCGTAATTCAGGAAGTGTGTATGCCCTGCCTTTATAATTGTAGCGTTGTTTGAGCTGCTTCACCATGCCGATAACATCCAGCCCCCTTGCAAGGATTGACATTATCAAAGGTTCTGTTGTAAACCATGTGTCCATAAGGACATAGTCCGCCCGGATACCGGCATTTAAAGCGCGGTCAACCATCAGGATGGCGGCATCCGTTTTTGCCATCAGGCTTTCTTTCCTGGCTTTGTAACCATTGGAGCGGTGGTCAATGCCATCTGACATTTCCTGATAGCGGTTACTCTTTTTGGCAGAAGAAAGCATGTTAAACCCGACCGGGACGAAACTATACCCATCAGACCAGCCAAGTGTCAAAAGTGTAAATCCTTTCTGGAATTTGTGCTCCACATGGTCATACACCCTTGCAAGCAGTTCCACTTTCTTACTCCGGTTACGTTTGATGACGGAATCATCAAGAACCAGAACCTTGACACGCTCCGGTCTTGTGAGTTTGTCAAAAGCGGCAGTAACTTTAACTGCAAGGAGAAGCAGGAAGTTCTTCCAGTTGTAGGATGTTTCATTCAGGAAACGGTAATAGGTGT
>CAJTOO010000219.1:516-973 GCA_910577735.1 uncultured Lachnospiraceae bacterium | reverse complement strand
CATACCGAAAATATGCTTTGTCAATATATACCCATGCGAAGGACAGTTCTCCCTCGTTGACATTGAACTGATAAGCCGATCCACCGTTCCATACTTCATTGGGTGCCTTCCCTTCGGCATATGTCCTGTGTTTTAATGAAAGTTCAGAAAGCCATGCGTTCAGTTCCTCAATTTCTTCCTGCGTCAACTGCCACGGTTCTAAATCACCACCATTATAAAAGCCGCTTACCTCAATACTCGTGATTTTTTCAGGAAGTACACCACCAAGAATAGGTGAAATGCCGTTATCCTTACTGGAACAGCCCGTCACCATAACGCATAACAGCACAGCCAGCATTGATAGAATCTGACTATATTTTTTCATTGCAATGACCACCTAATACTTATTGGTTGATACATTGTTCTGATAATAATTCTGTCCTATTCCGTTAATATTCATTTTTTTAATCCTCCATTA
>CAJTOO010000219.1:0-452 GCA_910577735.1 uncultured Lachnospiraceae bacterium | reverse complement strand
CGCCTCTGCGGAATACGGTGTAAGGATTATATCTGTATATCCAGCCCTTTGCTGCTTTTAGAGTACAAGGCATTTACACTGTCCTGATAGATAGTATCACCTGCAAAAATCTCATCCAGTATCTCATGGGGAATTGGCTTTCCGGCTGTCCATGTAGGGTCTTTTTCCTCTACAGCCTGTGTTACCCTTCCAGAAATTTCTAAATGGAGCTGGCTCAACGTCCACGGTGCAGCACGGCGGGTACTTAAATCTAATGACTTCACATAGGAATGAATCTTGTCATAATATGCATCCGTCTCAGCAGTATTATCACCAGACATTCCACCATACTTATAAAACGCCTTTTTAACATCTTCATAAACGTGCTGCTTCATTTCATCTGATACGTTGACGATCCGTTTCCAATCTGTCCTACCTGTGATTTCCATGCCCTCTACTCCATAAGAATTTTT
>CAJTOO010000218.1 GCA_910577735.1 uncultured Lachnospiraceae bacterium | reverse complement strand
CTATGTGGACAGTGTCGCACCATTCACCCACAACGGGAAATATTACCCTGCGGAGACCGAGGCAGGGGTAAATGAAGGACATGGAAAAGCATTCATCCGATATGTGGAATGCGCGTAACAGTTGATGGCACCGAAAAGGTGCTTATTTTTATGTCTGATTTTAAGGAGGAGAACAGAATGAAGAATTTTATTGAGGCGGCACAGTATGCGTTTGCGGCACTTGGCGGTGCGCTGGGTGCGGTCATGGGAGGTTTTGACGGCTTCCTTTATGCGTTGGTGGTATTCGTGGTGGTGGACTACATCACCGGCCTTATGGCGGCAGCGGTGGAGAAGAAGCTCTCCAGCGAAGTGGGATTCAAAGGCATTTTTAAGAAGGTGGTCATTTTCAGCCTTGTGGCGGTGGGGCATATCGTAGATGCGCACGTCATGCGGGATTTATTGCATAAGTGGTTCTTTATATATCTGAACCATACGAAGAAAACCAATAAAGCACAAACGATAAAAGGGAACCGGCAGGGATAGGCTGGTTCCCTCATTGTATACCAATGAAGAAAGACGGCTGCCAGAGCAAGTGAAGCGTCTTTTCTGTACGGATTTTAGCAATACACATGGATCCCCTACTTTTCCTCCTCCGCTGCAAGCCTGGGACGGCACAGGTGTACTTCGCTCCATTCCTTCATCTGTTCCAGGATGGGGACAAAGCTCTCGGCCAGCTCCGTAAGAGTATATTCCACCTTGGGCGGTATCTCCTGGTAAATCTGGCGGTTGATCCAGCCGTCGTTTTCCAGTTCCCGGAGCTGCTTTGTCAGCGTTGACTTTGTGATCTCGTCTCCGATCCTCCTTTGCAGTTCCCCGAACCTCTGGACCTTATATACAGCGATGTACCACACAATGAGAATCTTCCATTTTCCACCGAGGATGGACTGCAGGGTGGTCATCGGGACGCAGCTTGCCATCAGGCTCTGGCTGCGGGAAA
>CAJTOO010000217.1 GCA_910577735.1 uncultured Lachnospiraceae bacterium | reverse complement strand
GGAGGATAAGTACAGCAAAAGACTGACAACAAAAGGGGAATTATAAATATCGGTACCATTTAGCTGAAACTTAAGGCACAGCAACCAACAGGTATGGAAACATCGTTTTCATAGGGCATGACATAGAAAAGCCAGCGGCACAGATACCAGTCTGACCTGCTGGCTTTTCTTTTTTTCGCCATACTACGTCTGTCTGGCTTCCAAAACGGAAGGGGCAGCATGGGGATTGCCTTCTGCCAGGGCGGCGGCCGTGGCCACCAGGACGGACAGGCTCCTTTCGTCACAGAGCGTGAGCAGCCTTATACAATCATCTGCGGATATAGCCAGTGTCCTGCAGATATGGTAGAAATTTTCAATGCTTGGGGAACAGCGGCAGCGCTCCAGATCCTTCTGGAAGGACACGGAATGGTCGAGTAGCTCCGCGCACTGCGCCTGGGTCAAATGTTTTTTCTTCCTGGCTCTCTTTAAGGCGGCGCTGAAGATCTGGGCATCATTGATGGATAAAGACATTAATGTAAAAATGGTATAGACATACTTAAAAGTAGAGTAATAGCATACTAGGCATCCAGACATCTGGTGAACAAAAAAAACATGGTTCATCAGGGTTTTGTTTGGGTGCCTTTTTGCTGCCATGGGAGAGGTACATGGTCTGTAAGTGGGGAATTTTCATAAGCCGGGCACCAGTGGGGGGATTGGGTTAAAAAAATCATAAGCTTTCTGGGGGTGTCCTGCACCCAACATGGTAGTCTTACACACTACTTTTTGGAGGAAGGAAAAAATTTATGGGAAAAGAGTGTCTATCCGTGCTTTCGGGCGGATAGATGCTCTTTTATTTTTGCGACTGAAACCTATATAGATCATTTTATCAGAGGGCCTCCGGTCCTGCGGTTCAAAGGGAAACGTGGAACAAAGACTGGAGGACGAAAGAATGGAGAAAAAACAAACAGATTCGGTACAGAACCGATTTACGGCATACCTGATG
>CAJTOO010000216.1:681-1021 GCA_910577735.1 uncultured Lachnospiraceae bacterium | reverse complement strand
TGTTACCTTTTTGCAGAATAGGCTATCAAAAACAAGTCGATAACTTTCAGTTTATCGGTAATTTATGCAGAACAAGAAATTGAAATCTTGTACAGATGGGGATTATGCAGAAAAGAAGATAGCCTTTTAAGCAATCACCTAAACTAATAGGGTGGTTAATTTTGTTTAATAAAGCAAAGGAGGACGCAGGCTTTGAATGTACATAAAGGCAGGAAGAGTATTACCCAAAGACCATTTCGTATTTTAGCAGACTGCGAAAGAATCTATCAGTTTTTGCTTGAAATTTATGAGAGGGACTGGAGAAACGGCGTACCAGCCCCCTTTTTTGAATACGCATACG
>CAJTOO010000216.1:445-671 GCA_910577735.1 uncultured Lachnospiraceae bacterium | reverse complement strand
AGTCCAAGTGCGTCAACGAATATTTTCTGACGAATTTCTTAAGAATTCCGATTACAGCCCGCTTTTTTAATTGGGATAGAAATTTACCACCATAAAAGTAAGCATTACATCCTGCTCATTGATATAGGTGTGCTTGACAGACGAGTCAAAAATAAGAGCGTCACCGCTGTTTAGCGTATAATTTCCCATCTCTGTGTGCAGCGTTTCCCGGCTCGTTTCGCTGAAA
>CAJTOO010000216.1:0-435 GCA_910577735.1 uncultured Lachnospiraceae bacterium | reverse complement strand
TGGAGAAATCGTGGCGTTCTGCTTTTATGAGCTTCACAAGATCGGGCTTCACATCCAGAAGGGCGGTGGTGTGGCTGGTCTTGCTGGTGTCTTTGTTCATAGACTCTCCTTTGCAAAAGCCATTGAAAGAATACATGATGTGTTCCTTGTATGCTTTTGTTGCATTATTTACTTTTTCTTCTGTTGAATTTTTCTTTTGCAAAATCATAGGATTCTTGTATCATTGCTTTGAAATCCTCAAAGGTCTTATCAGAGGGATTTAAAACACATACCCAGCTCATCCATGCGTAGACAGGGTGGGGAATAATGGTATCTAAAACGGTAAAATCATAATCCATTTTTACGATTTTTCCAGCAGGCGGACGCTCTGGAATATACCCAAATTTTTTAATAAAGGTCTGTTTCCTTAAACCGACATTCACACGATATACATTC
>CAJTOO010000215.1 GCA_910577735.1 uncultured Lachnospiraceae bacterium | reverse complement strand
TGGATAATACGGATGGAGGAAAGAAAATACAGGAAGAGGTTGGGACACGAAAAATAACCGACAGGGCCGCAATAGAAACAATATATGAAATGCTGTCCGGCATGATCTGCTATGGGAGCGGCCAATGGGAGAGGATTGATTACGGAGATGTGGAAGCGGCGGGCGATGGTCAGACACCATCCCATGAAGCGGTGAGGCTTGGGCGGTATTTGTCAATAACTACAGATTATGGGAACGTAATAGATGGTTTGAAGTATACAGCGGTGTCAGATATGTTTTATGAGTTTTCAGGCATTGCCTACAGCCCCCTGACAGAAGAACAGGCTGCAAGTATATGTGAAATTATCGGAATCATGGAGTATGAGGGAGAAGACCGGCAAAGCCATGACGTGAAGACAGAGGATGCTCAACAGGAGAAAGAGAATTCAGATGCCGGAGCAGGCACGGCCCTTTTGGAGAATACAAATACAGATGTAAGTTTGGAATATGTGACGGAGCTGCAGACAAAAGTGAGCAGTGCCATGATGAACCATGAAATGCCATTTGTCATATCATCCTCGGTCTATGAGAACCCATACAGGCTCCACATTGTAGTGACATCAAACGCAGAAGAGGATTTGCAGAGGCTGCGGGATTTGGATACGATAGGCGGGGTTTTGGAAATAGAGTATGTTCCTGAAAATACCAACAGCCGACAGGATTTATATGAGCAGAAGAATTAACAGTCCTGCTCTTGGCTTTAGTGGGAACGATATTCTACCGAAGTAGTATGAAACAGTTCGGGAGGCATACAGGCAAAGTACGGAAAATCTGAAATCCTATATGCAGCGCCAGTGGAGCCTTGTGGGTGGAATGGCTGGCGCGTTCAGGGAAATGGAATGATATTCCCCAATGTGCTAGGTACTACTCCAAAAGTAACTGCTTGCTATTTTGACAACGATTCCTTATACTGTCAGCGGAGGTGACAGGCATGGTTCGTTTTTACATAGTCAGGCATGGGCAGACGCTTTTGAACAGCTTAGACC
>CAJTOO010000214.1 GCA_910577735.1 uncultured Lachnospiraceae bacterium | reverse complement strand
GATCCCCCAACTGAAACCGGGTCACTTTGTTGACAAAATAACTGCCGCTTTTACGCGCATACAGCTGATACACCATATCTGAATTATCCGTAATGTCAATATCTGATTCATGGTTCCGGTCAAAAATACGCCCGCGATGACGGCATACCTGACTGCTGACCGGCACTTGAATTACCAGAAGTGTGCGCCCCTCTATCTGGTAAGTTTCCGGCTGTAAATAAAGGGGAGGATTGATTTTCTGTCCATTGTTGATAGAGGTAACAAAATCTTTTTTCATGCGGTCAACTGCATCTGGGATAATTCCTAAAATCTCTCCGTTGTCCTTTACGCCCAGGATAATGATTCCACCATCCCGGTTGGAAAATGAGCAGACAGTATCATACACATCCCTGGTAATCTCGTTTGTGGATTTCTTAAACTCCATACGGATATTTTCACCGCCATGTATCAGCGTCAACAGTTCATATTCTGTCATAGGAGCAAGACCTCCTTTCGGTTTCAAATTTCTATTCCCTATTATACGGGATTTTTCAAATAATATCAATTCAATGATGCTAAGAACAGGAGGTGTTTGATATGGCAACCACACGCATCATGCCGCTGCACATCGGCAAAGGCCGCACCGAAAGAAATCCCTTTCCTTCTGTGAGGAAGATACTACATCTTTCGAATTGCTAAATCAAATTTTTTTGAAAGCTAGCATTATACAATAAGTCTCTACTCTTGACATCTACGCTCCCTTCCCATACGCTGATAGATAGCACAAAGGATAAGAAAAGGAGAACAAACTATGCGATTAGAGAGATTTGAGAGGCAGTTGAGGGCAGAGGAGAAAAGTCAGGCGACGGTGGCAAAATATATACGTGATACAAAAGCTTTCCTAAGATATATCGGAGATGTCAAGCTGATTACAAAAGAGCGGGTGATTGCGTATAAGCAGTATCTCTCTATCAATTATAAAGTGAGCAGCGCTAATTCGATGTTAGCAGCAGTAAATTCATTTCTGCGTTTTATAGGATATACAGATTGTGTGGTAAAGTCCTTTAA
>CAJTOO010000213.1 GCA_910577735.1 uncultured Lachnospiraceae bacterium | reverse complement strand
CAAAAAATATGATCGGGAGCATGGCAACCGGGATCAGCGCACCGCCAGCCAAAAACAATAGCCCCGCCTGTAGTATTGTTTCCGTATTCAAATCAGTAAAGCCGCCAGCAATTAAGCCGCCAACAATGCAGATAACAAAGGTAAACAGGCATAGCCCCAATGACATAAGGATTACAACCGCTATCTTTGAAAAATAAAGCTGTGCTTTGGAAACCGGAATAATCAAAAGTCCTTTTAATGTATCGTTTTTCTGTTCATCAAAGAACAATGTGGTGGCAAACATCCCCAACACAATAGGCAGAAACAGGCTTGTAAGGTTCTTAAATGCCAAAGTGTATAAGTCACCAAAGCTATCCATGAGAGGACTGCTTCTTGATATGCTGCAGGCACGCTCAACCGCAAATACTCCCAAAATAGCAGTAAGAATAAAAATACCCCAAACTGTCTTATTCCGTTTCCATTTCAGTATCTCAGTAAAGATAATTGTCATTGCCTTTTCCTCCTTTCCAATCCCTAATTATATAGCATTAACCTTGCCAAAACCTTGCCGTAACCTTGCTTTTTTCATGTTTTCCTCCAATAAATATACAAAAAGCCCTGTGCTGTTACAGAGCTTTTGGAAATAGTATCGTAAATGTTGCACCCATTCCGGGATTGCTGTCTGCTTTAATTTTCCCATTGTGAGCATTTACAAGTTCTGTCGTAATAGATAGCCCCAAGCCATTGCCCCTGGCAGAACGTGAACTGTCACATTGATACATTCTCTCAAAAATATGCGGAATATCAGAGGAGGAAATACCTTTTCCATTATCTGAAATGATAATTTCTACTTGCTGTTCATTCTCCAATAATTTCAAAGTCAATTTATTGCCGCCACTGTGCATAAGCACATTTTGAAACAGATTATTAAGAATGCGGGTATAGGAATGAGGGTCAATACGAAAAAAATATTCATCTTCAGGAATATCAAAATCATATTCAAAATGGTTGCGTTCCAAGGTTGGAACCCACTCTGCGACAATATTGCGGGTCAATTCGTTAAAATCACATA
>CAJTOO010000212.1:366-1063 GCA_910577735.1 uncultured Lachnospiraceae bacterium | reverse complement strand
GGAGTCGCATGAGTTGGTACAGCTTTTAAGGCTACTCTAATGCGGCTGCTCTGCACTGGAAAGCATGGATTTTGCCGGTAAAGGAGCAATTTGTCGAATCCCGTTTGTCGAATTGGGTGGGGTAAATGGGGTAAAGAGGGGTAAAAGTCATCATAATCTCACAGCGGCACAGGCGGCTATAAAAAAACGCTCTTTTCGGAAAAGTGTTCTCTTGGAAATTATGGAGGAAAAAGTATGAAAATAGTAATAAATGCTGACGGTGTTTGGTACCATGGTTCTAATATGATTTTTTCAGAGTTAAGAACAAACAGTACAATTACACAGTGGAAAGAACTTGCAGAGGCGTTTTCACACCAACCAAGTATTTTGGGGTACGATGATGATGGGGTAATTAACCATAATGGAGTGGAAAAAGGATATTTGTATATCATTGACGAACCTGTTGACATTCGGAATGATATATTTCAGCATCCGAGGACGACAATGGATCAAAATGCCGAGTTTTTAACAAAACGTCCATTAAAGGTAAAAATGATTTCTGAAATTATAAGTTACTGATTTTAAGGCTGTCAAAATGACAGGGAACACTTTTCCGAAAAGGGAGTAAAAAAATAATGCCATAGGATTTTTGGTACTCGCAGGCGAAAGTATTGAAGAATGGCTTAAAATCAAGGGATTTTGAGGCTTGGTGGGGTTC
>CAJTOO010000212.1:0-356 GCA_910577735.1 uncultured Lachnospiraceae bacterium | reverse complement strand
GCCGTAATCGTCGTCCCGAAAAACTCCTTAAAATGCTCATAACGGGGGATATGATACAAAAACGGAAACTGCATGGAGTTTTCGTGATAGTTTGGAGTTCCGCCTGTTTGTTTAAAAAATTTGTAAGAGGCAAGAAGAATATAGAAGTTGTTAATATTACAATGAAATTTTCAAAATTGAAATATTGACAAATTTATAATGCGTGATATAATATTTAACAAGATACGGAGGTGAAATTGTGAAAAGCGAAATCGAAAAGAAGCAATTACAAGAATGTATTTGTGTGCTAGAAGAAGAAGTTTCTTCTATAGAGGCAGTTATTGCAACCTTGGACTTGCAAATTGAAAGTGTAAAAT
>CAJTOO010000211.1:825-1070 GCA_910577735.1 uncultured Lachnospiraceae bacterium | reverse complement strand
GCTCCCGGCTTGTAAAATCAGGAGGTTTATGGTAGTATGGAGATACGAAAACAGAAGGGAAAGCAGGTGGGAAGATTGACAGTGACGGAACAGATAGACCAGAAACATCAGGAAGATTTACAGAGGCTAAGAGGCTTTCGCCTGCTTGATGATGATTTCCTCACCAAGTGTTTTGAGGGAGATACGGCAAGCATAGAACTGGTATTGCAGATTGTGCTGGAAAAGCCGGATTTAAAGGTGCTGGA
>CAJTOO010000211.1:0-815 GCA_910577735.1 uncultured Lachnospiraceae bacterium | reverse complement strand
ACAGCGCTCCGACAAAGGAGCCGGGAGAAAAAGAGCCAGATACAACAGCAGCAAGATGGACGCAAACCTTTTGAAGAAAGGCGAGGACTTCGACAAGCTGCCGGAAACGTGGGTAATCTTTATCACAGAGAATGATGTAATGGGAAAAGGGCTGCCGCTCTATCCGATTGAGCGGTGCTTTTTAGGAACCGGGGAAAGATTTGAGGACGGTTCGCACATATTGTATGTAAATGGCGCTTACCGCAGCGATACGCCAATCGGGAAGTTAATGCATGACTTCTCCTGCACAGACGCAGCGGATATGTACTATGGGACACTGGCGGACAGGGTGAGATTTTTCAAAGAGAGCAAGGAGGGAATCGAGATTATGTGTAAGGCCATGGAAGATATGAGAAACGAATCCTTACAGGAAGGCATCCGTGAAGGCATGAAAGCTACGGCACGCCGTATGCTGGCAGCTGGCAAATATGCGTTGGAGGAAATCGTTAATATTTCAGGACTTTCTCTTGAAGAAGTAAAACAACTGAAAGCTGATAGAAGTGCATAGACAAAAATGTGTAAAATGATGGAGGATATGAGAAAAGAATCTTTGAAAGAGGTTGCTAAAAGAATGTTGGCAGATGGAATGTTGACACTTGAAAAAATTGCGGAATATGCAGGACTTCCTCTTGACGAAGTGAAAAAATTGAAAGCAGAACGGACAGCATAAAACAAAACCGTGGGCCGGGAATCTAAAAACAGGTTCCTGGCCTTATTTTTTTGCCCTGAAATGTAAATTTTCTGTGAACTTGATTAAAAAGTCCTTTACAAAACGT
>CAJTOO010000210.1:487-1081 GCA_910577735.1 uncultured Lachnospiraceae bacterium | reverse complement strand
AATACAATCTTCTCTGATAAATTCCATATTGGGCTTCTTTCCTTGTTGGAATGGAGCTGCCAACCTTACAACTATATTATACCATCAGCAGCCCCGGACAACAATGTTGCGAATGGTTAGGGAAATCTGTCACCATATTTGCTGAACACCTCAAAAAAACAGCGCTCAATTTCCTTTTTGCGCTGTTCTTTCTCCTTCGTGGAAAGTACCAGCGTGAGGCTTTCCAGCACAATGATCTTCCCTTGAAATGCGACAGACTTTGTTTCTCGTTTATAAGTGACAGCTTGCGTCATTGAAAACCTCCTTTGCGAAAGTGCGTGTATATGCCAGCTTTTCCCACTTGTCCCGTGGGGAAATGTCAAAAGACGGCACCCGGCAGATGCCACCCTTTGAGCTTTCTCCACTTCGGGTCGATGTAGCCCGAGGCCAGTAAGGACTGGATTGATACTTTTCTTTGGCGTCCTCCACGCTGTTGAGGTCAAATACTTCATAAAGAAACGGCGGCTCTGATTTCTCAAAACCGCCGCTTCATAGGCGCATGGAAATATGTCTGCTGTACGATGGCTTTTTTCTTTTGCCGTCGTGCGGCAGAAA
>CAJTOO010000210.1:0-433 GCA_910577735.1 uncultured Lachnospiraceae bacterium | reverse complement strand
CTTCTATTTGCCTTTATTTTATAAAGTCAATCTTACTTCCAAGTGACATCCATCTTACTCATTAGTAAGATGGATACCAAAAAACTGACAATCCGAAGAAATAGAAGGCCAGCCTTTGGCGTTTGCTATTCGATAAAATTATTGCTGGAGCTTAATTGTGTCCACGATTGCCATTCTGCTAATTTGCTGGATGGGGCGTCTAATCGCAACCGTCGCAGACGCAAGGCAGAGGAACACGATCAAAAGAAGTGAACCCACAGGAATTTGCCATGCAATTCCCCATTTATCTGCAATCAAAAACTGGAACATCAGCTTGTTCAAGGGCAACCCCAAGACGCATCCAACAACACAGCCAAGTATTGCATAGGTAAAGGCTTCTGCCGCAATCATCTTGTAAAGCTGGTTTGCTCCCATTCCAATAGAACGCATAATC
>CAJTOO010000209.1 GCA_910577735.1 uncultured Lachnospiraceae bacterium | reverse complement strand
TGATTATGGAAAATAGATAGATTCCAGTTTATAGATTTGAACAAATCGGTATTTAAGGAGTTGTTGAAATGGAGATTAGATACATCACCAAAGATGATAATCCTCTTGAAATAAGCAAAATATATGAAAGTAGTTGGAAATACGCATATAAAAACATTATTCCTCAAAACTATCTTAATAGTATTCCAACGGGGCAATGGGCTAATAGTATCAATAAAATTGGTATGAATAACCTTGTTCTGATAGAACATGGGTGTCTTATAGGTACTGCAAGTTTCTGTAAATCAAGATGGGAAAAATACAGCGAATATGGAGAAATCGTTTCCATATATTTTTTGCCTGATTACATTGGAAAAGGATACGGTAGGTTATTGCTTAACAAGTGTATTAAAGAATTAAAACAATGCGGATTTAGTAAAGTGCTTTTATGGGTTTTGGAGGATAATCATAGAGCAAGAAAATTTTATGAAAAAAACGGATTTATTTATTCAGAAGTATTTCGGGATGATAATATCGGTGGGAAAGATATAAGAGAGGTATTGTATTTCCTTGTATAGATAAATTCAAATTTGTGAGGATGAATGTGATGCGTGAATTGATGTTGGTTAGGCCATCTAAACTATATGCAAAACAAGTCATGTCATATAAAGAAGAAATGTTACAATGTGGAGATAGTTTTGATGGTTGTGCAGGTCTTGAAGATGTCCAATCATTTGATGAGTGGATTGACTTTGAGAGAAGATTAAGAGAAAAATATAAAAGCGGATATGTTCCATCAGAAGTGTTTTTAGCGGTAAGGCGAAAAGACGATTTTGTTGTTGGTATGATTGATTTTCGACACCCATTATCGGATTTTCTCAAAAATTTTGGGGGTAATATTGGATATAGTGTTCGTCCGTCAGAAAGACGAAAAGGTTATGCGTCTGAAATGCTGGGATTAGTTTTACCTTTTTGCCGTGCGTTTGGAGAAAGCAAGGTTTTAGTAACCTGCGATAAGCGAAATGTAGCTTCGCAAAGGACGATTATTAAAAACGGTGGAGTGATGGAAAATGAAATTGTTGATACAGTGGGATTAAGTAAAAGTGG
>CAJTOO010000208.1 GCA_910577735.1 uncultured Lachnospiraceae bacterium | reverse complement strand
GGATCCTGCACCGCTGGGCCCAGGCCATCCACTTGGTGAGCGCAGCGGCGATCTCATCAGGCCCGGCCTTGAGAGCCAGACGAAGATTCTCTTTGAGCAGGTAGGCACGGTAGAGGTTAGGATTGGCCCTGGTCAGGAATTGCAGCTGGGCTTGCTGATTTTCAGAGAGATGCTCCGGGTTTTTGAGCAGGACATAGCGTAGATTCTTCACTGATTTTGCCTGGTTCTTTTCAGGAGCAGCCTCGCCCTTGGCCGGACGACCGGGCTTGCGCTTGGGCAGAGTTTTGGCCTGCTGGCGAGCCTCAGACCTGGCTTCCCGACGCACCTGATCCAGGGCGTCTGTGGCCCAGGAAACCACATGAAACGGGTCTGCGCACCGCTGTGCATGGGGGCAGTATTCCTCGACACAGGATGCGATCCATTTGGCCCCATCCGCTGAGGCACAACGGATAGAGGCCCGCTGCTCCGGTGTCAGCCGTTCAAAGAATTGGGAGAGAACTTCTTTCCCGTATCCCTTTGCGCACCAGACCACGCTGGCTGTGTCGTGGTTGATGACTACGGTCATATACTTGTGCCCTTTCTTGTAGCTGGTTTCGTCAATGCCGATATTTTCCAAGCTGTCAAAGCGAGAGGGATTGGCTGTTTCCAGCTCTTGATATACCCGATGGCAGATGCCGCCCACTGTGTGCCATTCCACCCGCAGATATTCCGAGACCGTGCTGCGGGATGCGTGTACGCTCAGCCATGCACAGGTTTCCTCAAAACTTTTGGTGAAACGGCTGTTGTGCCGTGCCCAGGGAACCGATGCTGTCACCACGCCATGTTTCCGGCAGCGTACCCGCGGCTCGTCTGCCTCAATATATACTTTGCTTCCGCCTATGTCCAGGGCGCGCCAACGCCGGCGTCCGCGCCCCTTGTCGTACCGCGCCGCCTTGCGATGACAGATTCCGCACCGGCACCGCTCGTGCTCAGTTGGCCGCACGGCGATATTTATTTCGTTCATCTCGGGATTGACGGTGATGTCCTCCAGGACAAAACCGGCGCTTCCGATGATGGTCTGAACAAGCTTCTTGGCTCGCATTTGGGGGGCCTT
>CAJTOO010000207.1 GCA_910577735.1 uncultured Lachnospiraceae bacterium | reverse complement strand
ATTATGGTATTGGTCTGTATGTGGCTGCTTCCATAGCCAAAAAGCACAATGGGAAAATCATTTTAGAAAATTCTGCTGTTGTAGGCGGTGCAAAAGTTACAATACAAATCCCGTACTGACTGGCAGTTAAAAAACGTGGCCTTATGCCGCATTTTCAGACTTCCGGATAGTACTTGGCTTCGCGCAGGAGTCCTTTAGGATTGCCCCAACCTATTATGCGACAGGAAACCATGAAGCGGCCTGTTCCCAATATAGTGACCTTAAAATCGGGCTTGAAGCGGCGGGGGTTATCGTACTGGAGGATGAAGCCGTTTCCTTAGAGCGGAATGGGGAAGGTCAGTCAGGAAATGGCTGACATGAAAACGATACGGGAGGCTGACAGGCGGTGGCTGTGCCTCCTGTTCGGGGAGCCGTATGAAGCAGAGTATGTCCCAGTTTGTTTTATTGTTGATGATGAAATGATTCGAGCGACAAAAGCCCAAAAAGGTAGGAATAGCCACTATATATAGTCTTGTTAAGAGGAGCACTTATACAATATATAGTGACTTCCTTAAGAAATCTACCTTTTTGCCGCTCGAATCGTGCGGTGTGGAGTGGGGATATTCAGTAGACAAAACGCATTATACTGTGCATTCCATGCGAATATGGCAAAGGTGGACTGCTACAAAAGGTGATAAAGACGATATGCAAGATATATGATACTTAGATGGATCAGGCATTAAAACGGAAAAGCGTTTGTTGGAAGAAAACCAATGAACGCTTTTCTCTTGATAGCAGGTTAGAGGTAAAGTACAATAGAAACGATATTGGTTAAAGGAGCAATCGTATGTACAGAGTCGGAATATGTGATGATGATAAAGTTTTGTGTTCTTTGCTGGAGGAACAGATTCAGGGGCTTTCGGCAGAATTTTCAATAAAATTTGAAATAGAGGTATGGTATAGCGGAGAGAGCTTGGAGAGTGATTTGAAAAAAGGTGTTGGATTGGATATCCTTTTTCTTGATATTGAATTATTGCAGAAAAATGGGATTGCGATAGGAGCTTTTATCCGTGATGAGATGGAGGATACAGATACCCATATCGCCTATATTTCTTCAAAGCAGAGTTATGCGATGGAACTTTTCAAGATGCAGCCATTGG
>CAJTOO010000206.1 GCA_910577735.1 uncultured Lachnospiraceae bacterium | reverse complement strand
ACTTGAGCAACTTGGCAGAGTAAGTCTGTGCAGGTTCATTTTCAAGGTCATTTGTGTATATTTCAACAACAGCATATCCAACAATGTTTTCTCCTTCGTGAATTATGATATTGATATATGCCGTAGTTCCCATATACCGTTCAAAATCGCTCTCGCCTGTTCGAGATAGGTTAGTCCAATATACAGTAGTATCATTTCCAGTGTTGAACGATGAGCCTAAATATGTTATTTTGTTGCCCTCCCAAAGAAGCAATGTCCCGCCATCAACTGATACTTCAAAACTTAAATCGTCATATTCCGTAACGGATAGTTTTAATGGAAGTCCCGGTCGGCTGCTCATAGCAAGGCTCCACTTATAATCTGTTGGCAACCCTATACCTTCCTGCATGGTTATTTCTTCATCTGATGAAGCGGCATACACTGTGATTGTCAAAAAGCCCGGCGCAATGATAACGTCTGGAACAGAAATTTTGAAAAGCACTCCGGCTACCAAAGCTACGCATAAGCAAGCCGCCATAGCCGCCCATTTGAGCCAACCATTCTTTTTCTTCGTCTTTGTTTGAGCTTCCTCAATAAACTGATTATCGACATTCGTAATGCTGTTATACAGCTTTGAGATTTCCTTTTCTTTCATAGGGAATAGCCCTCCTTTTCAAGTTTGGATTTTAGATTTTGCCTAAGTCGGTACATTTTCTTTGCCATATTTGCCGGGGACATACCGCTTTCTTGTGCAAGTGTATTTACAGTTTCACCATTCCAATAACGACGCATGAAAAGAATACGGTCATTTTGCGGTAATGACGCAAGCCATGTGTTTATGATGTTGGTTAACTCTTGTTCTTCAATTTGGTGTTCAACAGTAGCAGGGGACGGTATGCAGTCCTCCAACTCATTTAGAAGCAGCTCCATGCCCGCATAGCGTTTTTGGCGGTGATTTTTCTTCCAAAGGTCAAAAGCGATATTTCGGACTACTTTACCAAGCCATGCGCCAAGTTTGTCGGGCTTCTGTGGTGGTATTGAGTTCCAAGCCCGCAAATATGTATCATTAACACATTCGTCAGCGTCGGAACTTGTTGACAGTATGTTCAATGCAATCCTGTGGCAAAAGGCTCCATATTTCGTTGCTGTTTCTGAAATTGCAGCTTCATCACGCTTAAAATATAAGCTAATGATTTGTAAGTCCTCCATTTCA
>CAJTOO010000205.1 GCA_910577735.1 uncultured Lachnospiraceae bacterium | reverse complement strand
GTAAGCGGTAAATAATCGGCGTCTATAAAAGGAGTACTGCCTGTGGTATCCTACAGACAGTGCTCCTTGATAATTTAATAGTTGCAAAAGTATCTTCTTTATCTGGGACTTTTGTTTCTTTTGAATCTCCGGTACAGAGTGCCGGCCCGCAAGCTTGCTGCTCCCGGGCTGTATACTCATTATGCAGTCAGATCGGTTTCTGTACCCGGGTCTCTTTTCCGGGGTGTCCTTGGACGCTCCGGCTCCGGAAACAGCTGCCCATACACAGACCGGCGCTGCTGCTGTTTCTTCTCTTCATATACCCTGTATTTTTCAGACCAGGGAATCATATCAGCCATGTAATCTTTATCACCTCCCGCCCGGTGTAATGGTATCTGTTCAAACAGGTATTGAAGGTAGATAGGTACATTTGCGTTGTTTGCCTTCGCCGTTTCTACTATAGAATACATGATGGCATTTACTTTCGCCCCACGGACAGTATCCGCAAACAGCCAGTTGGCCCGTCCAACCGAGTAACTCCGGATGACCCGTTCCACATGCCCGTTATCACAGGGGATATTTCCGTCTGTAAGGAACCGCCGCAGGTGCTGTTCCTGGTTGACGGCATAAGCAATGGCCTTTTTCATTCTGTCAGAAAAGATCACGTCTGAACTGTCCAGGGAATGGATATATGCAAAGAATGCATTCACTTTTGGGGCAACCGCTGCTTTCCTGGCAGCAGCCCGTTCCTCTGCGGCCATTTCTTTTAACGGATTTTCTTCCAGGTAGATATCCCGGATCAGCATAAGCGCCCTGGTCTCAGGAAGCTCCTTCAGTTCTTCGTCATTCATTGCAGCGACATCCTGTACAAAAAATGCTTCCGCGAAATATCTCCGGCAGTGCATCAGGCATCCGGTGGTATGGATATCCCCACCACTTTCTTTTTCCAATACCTGGTAGGAAATGTACGCATCACAGGTGATATATCCAAGGAATTCCCGGAATAGACGGCGCAGGTGGTCCGTCCCCCGTGTTTCTTCATAACAGAAGATAATGATGGGAGGAACGTCTGAAAGTTCACTGTTTGTATGGACCCACAGAAAACTTTTGTGTCCGGGGCCGTACCCATCCTTATTTACCTGGATATAGGTTTCATCGCACTGGGTATATCTGTAACCCACAAGCAGCTGCGTCATGAATTCATATATTTCTTCACAGACTTCCGGCACAAGCGTGTTTACCCAGTGGATGATGG
>CAJTOO010000204.1 GCA_910577735.1 uncultured Lachnospiraceae bacterium | reverse complement strand
TTTAGCTTCCTTTTTTGAAATAAGGCTGCCGCAATCCCACTGGCTTTAGACGGTGGGTTAAGGCAGACAAAAATAAAAAATTGTGGTATACTTTATTTATGGAAATATATAGAAAGGCGGTGACAGCAAATGTTAAAAGCATACAAATACAGGATATATCCCAATAATAAGCAAAAAATACAGATTGCAAAAACATTTGGTTGCTGCCGTTTTGTTTATAACCAGACACTTGCATACAGAAAAGGGAAATACGAAAATGGTAAAGAAGCCGTTACTAAAACAGACTGTAATAATTACTGCAACAGGGAATTAAAGAAAAAGTATGGATGGCTGAAAGAAGTGGACAAATTTGCCTTGACAAATGCCATTTACAACATGGATGCGGCATACCAGAAATTTTTTAAAGAACATGCAGGATATCCAAAGTTTAAAAGCAAACATAACAGTTGTAAATCATATACAACAAATTTCACAAATGGGAATATTACAGCAGATTTTGAGCGTGGGAAAATAAAACTTCCAAAATTAAAGACAGTAAAGGCAAAACTGCACAGGAAATTTACAGGAAAAATAAAAACAGCCACAATTTCCCAAGTACCAAGCGGAAAATATTATGTGTCAGTGCTTGTGGAAACAGAACAAGAGGAACTGCTACATACAAAGCAGAATATAGGGCTGGATTTAGGAATAAAGGATTTGTGTACCAGGTCAGATGGGGAAAAGTACGAAAATCCAAAGACAATAAAAAGATATGAGAAAAAACTAACAAAGCTGCAAAGACAGTTAGCCCATAAAGAAAAAAAGAGCAAAAACTATTATAAACAGAGAAGAAAGATAGCATTATGCCATGAGAAGATAACCAATACCAGGAAAGATTATTTGCATAAGGTTTCTTATAGGATTATCAGCGAAAACCAAGTGATAGTTTCGGAAAACTTACAGATAAAAAACATGGTAAAAAATCACCATTTGGCGAAGTCTATTATAGATACATCCTGGTATGAGCTGACAAGACAGTTAGAGTATAAGGCGGCGTGGAATGGGAGGCAGTACATCAAAATAGATACATTCTATGCAAGCAGCCAGATATGCTCTGGTTGTGGGTATCAAAATGCTGGTACAAAAGATTTGTCAGTAAGGGAATGGGTATGTCCAATTTGTGGGACAAAACATGACAGGGATGTTAATGCTGCAAAGAATATTTTAGCAGAAGGATTACGACAAATAGCATAAGGTAATAAAATACAAATAGGGACGGTCCAGCCCGAATTAACGCCT
>CAJTOO010000203.1 GCA_910577735.1 uncultured Lachnospiraceae bacterium | reverse complement strand
CTAGTGTACTGACATATTGATATTTATACAAATTAACATAGTAATTTCTGCCGTTTTGAGGTATAATAAAAGAAACGGCGGTGATATCTAATGGCAAGACCCAAAAAGTATATAATAAACCTCACAGAAAATGAATTTAAGGAACTTAAATCCACAATCCGAAAGAAAAAAACTTCAAAAACAATCCGATGCAGATGCCAGATCATACTTGATCTGGACGAAGCACATGGAAAGGTTTTGACACACGAACAGTGTGCAAAATCAAACGGTGTCTGTCTGGCAACGGTCGCCAACACGGTCATAAAATACATCAACGGTGGTGTCAGTGCTGTTACAGAATTTAAAAGGAATATTAATTCTGATAATGCCAGACGCAAGGTGGACGGACGCACAGAGGCGCGGCTCATTGAGCTTGCCTGCGGCCCTGTTCCGGAAGGGCATTCCAGGTGGACGATCCGTCTGCTTGAAGAAAAATCCAAAGTCATTCTGGAAACTCCTGTAAGCCGTGAGGCAATCCGCAGCGCCTTAAAAAAAACAAACTTCGACCTCACAAAAACAGCTACTGGTGCATTCCGGCAAAAGGAGACCCGGAATTCATAGCCTGCATGGAGGATGTCCTTGATGTTTACGAACTTCCCTATAATGAAAGCCGCCCGGTTGTATGTATGGACGAGAAGCCGTACCAGCTTCTTGGTCAGGCAAGGGAACCGCTGCCGATGATTCCTGGAAGTGACCGGAAAACAGATTCCGAATATGTCCGTAACGGCACGGTCAGTATATTTGCCTTTATAGAACCGCTTGGAGGGGCACATCATGTAAGCGTAAGGGAACACCGTACAGCCTTTGACTGGGCAGAGGAAATCAAATACCTTGCAGATGTCATGTATCCGGATGCAGAAAAGATTATCCTTGTAATGGATAACCTCAATACACACAAGCCTTCTTCCCTGTATAAACGTTATCCGCCGGAAGAAGCAAGACGCATTCTGAAAAGGCTGGAAATACATTATACCCCGAAACATGGGAGCTGGCTGGACATTGCTGAAATTGAGCTGAATGTAATGACCAGGCAGTGCCTTTCACGCCGTATTGCTGAAATAGACTTATTACGCAGTGAATTATCAGCATGGGAAGCGGAAAGGAATACATCCGCGGCAAAAGTCAACTGGCATTTCCGGACAAACGATGCCCGGATAAAGCTTAGTTCTTTGTATCCCAGATTTACTACTGCCTAAAGAGGCAGTAGTAAATCTAAATATCAACGTGTCGGCACACTAG
>CAJTOO010000202.1 GCA_910577735.1 uncultured Lachnospiraceae bacterium | reverse complement strand
TTTATGAAAGTATTGATTTTATTTTTTTATCATATTTCAGTATGCGAAGTATGAGGATTTATATGTATTCAGCAAAAGAAGCAGCAGAAATGACGGGATTATCGACAGCAGCATTAAAGTATTATGAAAAGGAACAGTTATTGCCGCAGATTTCCCGGACAAGCCAGAAATACAGGCAGTATTCGGATTCAGATATTGAATGGATAAAAATAATTCAATGCCTGAGAAGGGCGAATGTGCCAATCCAGTTAGTTAAAAAATATATTGCTCTGTTGGTACAGGGTGGGAAAACAATGGAACAGCGGTATGGCATGGTTCAGGATTACATCAGGAATATTCAGGAACAAATGGATCAACTGCACAATGCGCTTGCCTTAACACGCGAAAAGTCGGCATTTTATGAAAAACGTTTAAAGGAGCCGTCAAGCAGGGATTTAACATATCTGGAAGAATGGGAACTGTTTAAAAATGAAGAAGGGAAGGAAGAATGAAAACGGTTTTGATTACGGGAACCACCAGCGGAATCGGAAAAGCCTTTGCGGAAAAATTCGCAGATGAGGGATATGATTTGATTCTTGTTGCGAGGAATGAGCAGAAGTTAAAACAACAGCGGGCAGCTTTGCAGGAGACCTACCATGTGGCAGTGAGATACATTGTTCAGGATTTGACACAGGAGAGTGCGGCAGGTTTGATAATGGCGGATATAGATAAATGGAAGGTCACCATTGATGTTCTTGTAAATAACGCGGGCTTTAATGAGTGTGGTTTTTTTGTGGATACCAGACTTGACAGGGAGCTTGAAATGATAAATATGCATATACGGTTTGTAACAGAATTGACAAAACGTATATTAGTACATATGAAAGAAAACGGCTATGGGAGAATCCTGAATGTAGGCTCAACAGGCTCTTTTATCCCGTCTCCCACAGATGCCGTTTATTCTGCCACAAAAGCATATATTATGTCTTTTTCAAATGCTTTATGTGGCGAGCTTGGTAAAACAGGAATAAAGATAACTACTTTATGTCCAGGGGCGACGAAGACGGAATTTGCTGCAAAAGCAAATATTCAAAACACATTGCTATTCAGGATTGGAGTTATGAAGCCGGAAAAAGTAGTGGGGATTGCTTATCACAAAATGATGAAAGGAAGAAGGCTGGTTATTCCGGGGATATATAATAAGCTGTTGGTTGTATTTTCCAAAGTAATGCCTATAAGCCTAACAAATAGGATTACGATTCTTATGATGAAATAATTGTGGCGAGGCTGGAAAAGATACCATTGATTAAGCAAAGGCCGCCGCAGTATGGCCATTATCCGCCATATGCGGCGGTCTGCCTTTTCCGCAGG
>CAJTOO010000201.1 GCA_910577735.1 uncultured Lachnospiraceae bacterium | reverse complement strand
TCCCGTTTGGAGAGGTGGGAAAAAGGAAACGCCAGATAGCTTTGGCGATTTACTTTCGGCATGAAATAGGATATACTGATAAAGGTCAAAGCGCAGACAGTCCCGCAAACGGGCGGGTCTTTTCATAGAGGAGTGAGTATATGGAAAATCATCAGCTATCATCGGACAATCCGATGATTTTGGAAATCAGAGAATTATTGGAAAAGTCAAGAAAAAATATCGCGCAGCAGGTCAACACCGAGCTGCTTACAACCTAATGGAACATTGGCCGGATTATTGTGGAGTATGAGCAGCAAAGCCAGCTTCGCGCAGAGTATGGAAAGCAGACCTTAAAAGAACTTTCCAAAGAACTGACAAGGGAGTTTGGAAAGGGTTTTTCTGTTTCCAATATTCAATTTATGAGGCGGTTTTATCAGTCTTACCCAATTCAACAGACAGCGTCTGTTAAATTGTCATGGTCCCATTACTGCGAGCTTTTGACGATCTTCGATGAGGGCAAGCGCAGCTTTTATGAAAAAGAGGCTGTCAATTCCGGCTGGTCGGTACGGGAGCTGAAACGGCAGATTGAAAGCTCCTTGTATGAACGCCTCTTATTATCCAGTGGTGATGCCAACAAAGAAAAGGTTCTCTCGCTGGCTCAAAAGGGAATTGAAATCGCACAGCCAGCCGATATTATTCGCGATCCCTATGTATTCGAGTTTTTAGGGATTCCCGAAAACAGACCTTATCTGGAACAGGCGCTTGTGATGCAGATTGAAAAATTCCTGCTGGAACTTGGCCGGGGATTCATGTTTGTAGGAACCCAGCAGCGGATCACCTTAAATAATACCCACTACTATGTGGATATGGTTTTTTATAATAAAATCCTGCGGGCCTATGTGCTGATTGAACTAAAAGCAAAAAAGCTGACGCCGGAGGCTGCCGGACAGCTGAATATGTACCTCAACTACTATGCGGCGGAAGTCAATGACCATGATGACAACCCGCCCATCGGCATTATCCTCTGTACCGACAAAGACGGTGTTGCGGCGGAGTATGCGCTGGGCGGTCTGTCCAACAATATCTTTGCATCCCGTTATGTCCTTTATATGCCAGACAAGGAGCAGCTGGTCGCGCAGGTAGAAGCAGTCCTGAAAAAATGGCATGACAAAAACGATGGGAACCAGTAATAAAGTCTGCCCCGGCTGCGGCAGAAAAATGAAACAGCAGTTTATCGGCTTGTAGCATTGTAAATGTGGGATAAGCTGGAAAAAAGACATCGGATTTTTTGAGCGCACCAGCGATATGGTTTTTGCGTTAGAACGCCGGACCATTGGAAAAAAGGTCAAACAAATTCCGGTCATCCGATATAAAAATGGTGAATAAAAAGAAACAAGCGGTCTGCGTATGCAGGCCGTTTTGTTATGAAGGGAG
>CAJTOO010000200.1 GCA_910577735.1 uncultured Lachnospiraceae bacterium | reverse complement strand
CTCTTAATGCGGGCTTTTATGTCAGGCAGTTCAAGTCCACAAACAGTGATATCCGCACCATGGGCGCATGGTTCCAAAGCCATGGCGTGCAGGATGTCTGCATGGAATCCACTGGGAAATACTGGATACCTGTGTTCAACATCCTGGAACAGTGCGGCCAAAGGCCGGTTCTGACCCACCCGAAATACGTAAAGCAGGCCAAAGGCCAAAAGACCGATTTCCGGGATGCCGTCCACATCGCAAGTATGTTCCGGATGGACCTTGTCGTGGCGTCCTTTATCCCGCCAGCCGACATCCGTGACCTCAGGGAGCTGTGCCGTTACCGCCTGAAGCTCACTTATATGCGTACTTCCGAGAAGAACCGTTTCCAGAATTCCATGACCGTATCGAAGGTGCGGCTGGACTGCGTGTTCTCAGACCCTTTCGGGAAATCCGCATCCTCCATCATGGAATACCTTATCATGACGGAGCCGGAAGATGTCAGCGACAAACAGATCCTGAGCATGGTGGACCGGCGGGTGAAAGCATCCGGGGAGGATATCCTCGACAGTATCCATGGCTATGAATTCATTGGCATCCAGCGGGACAAGCTTAAGGTCATAAACCTGCATCTTGGCCAGATCAACGAATGTATCCGCCTCATTGATGAGAAACTGGATTATTTCCGTCAGAAATACTCCCGCATCATCAGACACCTGGCCACAATGGTCGGGGTTACCGAAGAATCCGCCCTCTATATCCTGGGCGAGATAGGGACGGACATGTCCGTCTGGCGGGATGATGCCTCACTCGCCTCCTGGGCAGGCCTCTCCCCCGCAAACAATGCAAGCGCAGGAAAGAAGAAGTCCACAAGGACAGGGGACGGCGGACATTACCTGAAACCGCTCCTGGTGCAGTGTGCCCTTGCAGCTGCAAAAAGCACGAAAAAGGATCCTTACTTCCACTACAAATACGAGACGCTGAAAAAGCGCCGGGGCCACAAGAAGGCCATCATCGCCATAGCGCGGAAAATGCTCGTGGCCATCTACCACATGATCCGGGATGACGCAGACTTCCTCCCTGTTGACCATGAAGAAGTTCTACACAGTACGAAAAAACAAAAAGGGCTGAATTTAGACAATGTCATCGCTTTCTTAAAGGAACAGGGTGCTGACGATGACACGCTCCGGCTGGTTGAGAGACAGTGCGGTGCACAGGAAATGGATGCGGCAGAGGAAATGGAGTCCGTTTCTTCCGCAGAAAAAAAGCAATCCGTTTCAGGAAGTGCAGCCACATCCCAGCCAATACAGGAATCGGTAAACGGAAGTCCGGTACTTATCTCCGGTTCCAAACAGGGTCGTGCCCTAAATCATCATCTAAAAGATCCTGCGTTTACGTCTTTTTTTCTTTTTACCGCCTTTTCGTTTCTTCCCATCCGG
>CAJTOO010000199.1:528-1429 GCA_910577735.1 uncultured Lachnospiraceae bacterium | reverse complement strand
GATAAACTGTGGATGGAATTTTATATGAGAGGAGAGCAACATGAAAAGGAAAACAGGAAAAATGATCTTATTGACAGGGGTGCTGTGCATCCTGAGCCTTGCGGTATGTGCCTGTGGAAAGACGGAGGAAGCATCAGATACCCCTGAACCACAGGTAGTTCAGGGCGAGCCGATCCCGGAGGATGATACAGAGGACGATGTTTCTGCTCCGGAACCGGAAGCGGATGCAGAAGGAACCGACACCGGGAATGAACCGGAGTCACCGGAAGCATCACCGGAACCGCAATCTGGTGAAAGCAGCAGCCAGGGAACAGACAGCACACAGAAAGAACAGCCGGAAGCACAAAGTCAAAGTACGTCTGGCACATCTGCAGAATGGGTGGACAGTACTCCCAATCTGGAAGGGGATATCAAAGAGCTGAAGGATGGGCAGCTTACCGTGGTAGAGGCCATTACAGAAAAATCAGATGATGGAGGTGATATCGTAGTGATTCCCGGAAGCGAGGATGATCCTGGGTTTAACAAGATTGCGGTTACATACGATGAAAATACCCTGTTTGCTATACAAACGATCTATGATGGAGGGGCCAGATTTGAAATGTCAGAGGCAACAGCGGCAGACCTGGCATCCGGCCAGTTCATTCGGGTATGGGGAAGTCCTTCCGGCAGCGGACTACAAGCAACCCAGATTTGTATTGTAAAAGTGGCCTGAGCCATTGCCTGCCCTCTTTTGATAAGGAGAAAACCCTTGTCAGGAGAGGGCAGTTTTTCTTAAATAAAACCTTTATTTCCTGTATTTCATTCATAAAAAACTGGCATGTCTTAAAAAATTTTGCAAAAAGGTCACCTTTCGTCTTCTGATTGCGTGTCATAAGTATAACAGCATCCAACCAAAGGATAT
>CAJTOO010000199.1:276-518 GCA_910577735.1 uncultured Lachnospiraceae bacterium | reverse complement strand
CTTCTTGCCCGTCTTATGCCGGACAAGAAGCATCGGGCGTCCGCCCGATGTGGAAAACCGGACAACAACAGACTTACAAGCAAGCTTGACGTCTGCTGTTATCCAGTTTTCCCCGCCCTGCGAACGGTAACGGGAATTCTTCCAGGTCCGGGTATTTTGAGCGATGGATGTGGAACAGGAAGGAGATGGAAAGATATGGACCTGGAAGCGGCAGTAAGGAAACACAGCGAGATGCTGTACCG
>CAJTOO010000199.1:0-223 GCA_910577735.1 uncultured Lachnospiraceae bacterium | reverse complement strand
AATATCTGGAGAAAAAACCGAAATTTGTGGACGGCGAGCATGAAAAGGCATGGCTGATCAAGGTGGCGACTAATCACTGCAGGGACATACAGCGGTTCAGATTCCGGCACCCGAAGGTGCCCATTGAGGAGCTTGCAGGCACACTGGTATCCCGGCAGGAAGACAGGGAGGCGGTGCGGGAGCTCCTCCAGATGCCCCCAAAGCTGAGGGCAGTATTGGTACT
>CAJTOO010000198.1 GCA_910577735.1 uncultured Lachnospiraceae bacterium | reverse complement strand
GCTGGAAAAGGAAGTGAATAAATCTTGTGAATTGTCATGTGATGAAAAAGTCATAGCGGTACTTGATGACAAAGAAAAGCGTGAATATGGGGACACATTGATTTCCTTTTTGAAGTCAAACAATCTCTACAAAAGTTCTTTAGCTTCCGTCACTTTGACAGAGGGAGCAGAACAGCTAAAAGAAAGGTTAGGTGCGATTATGAATTTTAAGAAAAAGAATAAATCCGTTGTTATTTTGACAAGCGTATTGACACTGTTTCTTGTTATAAGCGCTACTGTTATTGGTGTCTATACAACAGGCTCCGGTGCTGCAAATGCCCATGCAGCTCCTCTCTCAAATCCACAGTTAGACACGGAGGGAAAACCCTCATTGACATTAGATGTGAGCAGTTGTGCAATAAATGTGCTGCCAGCAACAGATAATAAAATTTCTGCTGAATACAACAGCGATGTTTATGATGTGAAGATTGACGAATCAGATGATAACCGGAAAGTATCTATTTCCTGCAAAACAAGCACGAATACAAATGATGAAACCATAAAACTATATATCCCGGATATTGATTATGGGCAAGTAAGTTTAACAGCAGATAGCGCCCATTTAACGTATGATTTTATAAGGTCTGGTAACATTGCGGGCAACTTCAATATGGCATCTGTCTTTTTGACTTTGTCGGAGGGTTTTAATGGTTCATTAAACGCAGCAGCAAACAGTGGGTATTTCCAGCTGATTTCCAAAGATGATTTTAAAAATACCACCACAACCATTACCAATAGTGGAGATTGGGGAGAAATATATGCGCCTGAAAATTTCACAGAAAGCAACGGGAACTATACGTTTAAAAATGGCACAGGGAACAATGTTATCAATGTGACAAGAAAAGGTTCTGGTGTTATGGGAATTTACACTTCGGACGCATTTGATTCCTCAAATTTCCCAAAGGAATGGAAAGATTTATGGTCTGATACATGGCAAGGTACACCGTGGGAAGATGATTGGTGGCAAAACAGTTGGAAAGAAGATTAAACGTAGGTTATAAAGCATGGGGCGAGAGTCACAAAATATATTGATTTAGAAGATAAGAATGTTCCCGTTCATTGCCTACATTTTTACCATCCATTGGGCTATTGGATTAATAAATGTGCTTGCATCAGTCACTGAGGATGTTAGAGAAATAGTGACAGAATATGTTGGCAAATATGAATTCTATCACCTTTTTGAAACACCGAATTTGCACTGGTTGAGTAACAGGCTGGATGGGAATGGATATAAGAATGGTGCGCATAGGAAAATGGGGCTGTCGGGAAATAGATAGCCCCCTTGTGTACCACTCTGTATGTACGGTGGTTATTCAAATTTCTTTTGGCTTCTATCCTACAAGCAGAAATTTGTAATATTAGTTCTCATTTCTCAAAAACTACAAAACCACATTCGTAAG
>CAJTOO010000197.1 GCA_910577735.1 uncultured Lachnospiraceae bacterium | reverse complement strand
CTATGCCTGCACCCATGCGAAAGTGGATTATTCCAGGTTTATGAACGTAACAGCGGCCATGGCCCTGAAGCTGGTTCCGGAACGCCTGAAGTCACAGCCGGTTTTTCTCTGCATTGACGACACCATGGTGGCAAAGTTTGGGAAAAAGTTTGAGGATGTATCAAAACTTTTCGACCATGCCGCGCATAATGGTTCCAATTACCTCAACGGGCATTGTTTTGTCAGCCTTATGCTTTGTGTTCCGGTATGGCGGAAACATCGGATTGTCTATCTGGCAGTTCCCTTGGGATACCGTATGTGGAAAAAGGAAGTATCCAAGCTGGAACTGGCGGCATCCATGGTACGGCAGGTTATGCCGGAGTTTTCTGCACAGAGAAATGTCATCATCCTGTGCGACAGCTGGTATGCCAAAAAAGACCTGGTGTGTATCGTGGATGAGTATGCCAACCTGGATGTTATCTGCAATGCCAGGTATGACTCTGTTATTTATGACCTTGCACCGCAGCCTACAGGCAAAAAGGGCAGGCCTGCCAAACATGGGAGACGCCTGTCCATAGAGACAGATTTCACCCTTTCTGAGGAAAAGGTTGGGGATTATTACATTGGCGTGCGCCAGGTGCTCACCAACCTCTTCGGGCAGAGGGAAGTCCTTGCCTATGTGACGGCATCTGATAAAGCAAAGGGCGCCAGACGTTTGTTTTTCAGCACTATTTTCCCCTGGCAGATGGAGATATTCTGTGCCTGGCAGGAAAAGGCGCCGCTGAACCAGACCGGGAGCAGCCGAATGCAGTTTATTCCCCTGTTGTGTTACTATTTCAGGTGGAACATCGAGGTCAGTTACTATGAGCAGAAAACGTTCTGGTCATTATGCAGCTACATGGTTCGCAGCAGTAAAGGGATAGAAATGCTGGTCAATTTGATTAATGTCGCATACTGCGCAATGAAAATGCTGCCTTATCAGGATGAAGTTTTTTCAAAATACCGTAACGAAAGCGTGCAGGAACTCCGGTTCGCCCTCAGTGAGGAAATTCGCCGGCAGGTATTTTATGCCACTTTCCTGCAAAATGTCGAAACGGGCATAAAATCAAGTGTCTTTACAAAGGTACTGAAACAGCTGCTTTGGCATCAATGTAGCGGTTGGCATAAGTTGTAAAGTGGTGATTGTAAATAAAACATGATGTAAATGGAGCGCTTGTAGAAATGCAGGCGCTTTTATAATGCATAAAAATAGAATATGATAACTTGCCCGCGTGTACTGTGCAAGTACAGGTCAAGTACAGGTCAAGGAAACCATGAGCGACAAAATCAAGCGTATGCTGAAAAATGAGATACGGCAGATGTAAAAAAGCGATAACGGAAACAGGCCGGGATTCAGAAATGCGCTGGCTCCCGGCTTGTAAAATCAGGAGGTTTATGGTAGTATGGAGATACGAAAACAGA
>CAJTOO010000196.1 GCA_910577735.1 uncultured Lachnospiraceae bacterium | reverse complement strand
GATGCTTTGCAGGTCGTAATACTCCGTATAGCGGATTTTGCTTTGTTTTGGTTTGGTCCTATGTCAAAAAAAAGTACAAGTTAAACGTGAACTCCACCTTAATATTCTTAATTATACTGTTTCAATTTCAAGTTTTCTCAATTCTTTCCAGTATTTTTTCTCATGTTCATTCGGCGATTCGTAATTGCAATGACTATGAATCCTTACTGTATTATAAAATGTTTCTATATACTCAAATACAAGTTTGTACGCATGCTTATAATCCTTGATTTTAAATCTATTAATCCATTCTCTTTTTATTAATGAGTGGAACGATTCTATACATGCGTTATCCCATGGATATGCCTTTTTTGAATAGCTCCTCGTCATTCCCTCTGTAGCAGCAATATATTCCGTTGATGTATATTGACATCCCCGATCCGAATGCATTATTAATGGTTTCGTTACATGCCGGGTTCTCTTTGCTTTTTCGACTGCCTCTGTTAACCATTTTCCTTCAAGTGTATCGCTTAACACCCAAGCTATGATTTTTCTTGAATATAAATCCATGACGCTGGTTAAATATACAAAACCTTCAAAAGTCCATATATATGTAATATCTGAACACCATACCGCATCCGGAGTATCTGGATTAAACTGCTCATTTAATATATTTTTGTATTCTTCACTGAAATCTGAATTAATGGTTGTTATGGTGTAAGGCTTTATCCATTGTGCTTTTAATCCCATTTCCCTCATGTAATTTCCAACTGTTTTTTCACTGATGATTTCCCCGTTTTTATTCAGTATGCTAGTAATCTTTGGGGCTCCATAATTGTGATGTGATTCATTATATATATCACATATTTTATGTTTTATGTTATTTTTTCGCTGCTCCCTGCTGCTTGGAATTCGGTTCTTCCAACTGTTATATCCACTTCTTGAAACGCCTAAGTATCTGAGCACACCGCTAACATTAAGCCGGCGTCCATTATTCTCTCGCATCTCTTTATCTTTCTTTGATGTTTCGATATATATAGCTAGTGTTAGTTTCCCAGTATGCTGATGGCTTTTTTTAATATTTCAAGTGCATCCTGCGTATCTCTTAATTCTTTGAGGAGTCTTGCGTTTTCTTTTGCTTCGTCACTTTCATAGTTACCCCGTCCCCTGGTTGGAATATTTCCCCCATTTATTTGATATTTTTTTCGCCATGATGAGAGGGCACTTTTTGATATGCCAAGATTCTTAGCGCAGGCATTTACACCTAATTCTTGATGTTCCTCCCAATATCTGACTGCATCTTTCTTAAATTCTTCTGAGTACTGTGTTGCCATGTTTTAATCCTCCATTCGTTGTTTTTATATTACATCTATATCAAGGATTATTCCACATCTAACTTGTACTATTTATATTCTAGCACCAACTCCTGTATAAAACAATTGAAGAAAAGGACGCACAGATCCAGGAACTCCAAAAAACCATTCA
>CAJTOO010000195.1 GCA_910577735.1 uncultured Lachnospiraceae bacterium | reverse complement strand
TTTGTCCTATACAAAAAAAATAAAGTGGGCGGCAAAATTCTCGCTTGGGATTATTAACCTCTTTATAGGCATTGGATTTTTCGCTTGGTATGGAACAGAGCCTATTCAGAAATTTTTTGCATTTCCATTGTATATCACTTGCGGTGTTCTGTTCCTATACGAAAGTCTGCATAACAAGGACGATATACTCAAAACACCTACCGCATTTCAGATGTTTCTACTGGTGCTTTATTTAGCGTACCCTTTTGTTTCCATTCTTTTAGGTAATTCTTTCCCGCAAATGGTAACATACATCATGCCTTGCCCCGTAATCAGCATAAGCATGACGGTTTATGCTGGCTATAAAAGAAAAAACAAGCTGCTCCTCGCTTTACTGACCATATGGGGATTGACCGGAATAAAATCAGTCATCTTCAATGCCTATGAAGATATAATTCTACTGATTTGCGGTTTGTATGGTATCGTGCTGCTGGCAAATGAAATACGGCAATCAAGCAAGAAATAAACATGGTGTCATTTATTACTATTCCAGCGGTCACGCTCCACGGCATGACCGCTTTTCCATGCCTTGCTCATAGCACTTACAATCCCGAAATAGCAAATATAAAAAAACACAATACACGCCCCAAACTCACCAGTTAATTTGAGCAGAATATTATTCAAAGAAGCTGGCAATATTAAGTTCATTTTTCCATTCAGTAACGGTATGCAGAATAAAATAATCAATAAAGCCATTATCATTGGAGAGGACAATTTAATTGCTATCTGCTGATTCACAAGTCTTGCTATCTGCTTATCGCTTTTTCCCATACAGCGCATTATCTGATTGCTTTTTGAATTTTGCCTAATCTCTATAATCTGCTGTAAAGATAATATCGAAAAATAAATAACCAGAAACACGATACAGATACTTATTTGTGACGTTCCCATCCACTGACGTATAGCCGTATCAAAAAGCTGAAATTCCGGCTGCAATATCAGTATTCCAGTTACAAAAGAAGCCCCAGAAAACAAAAAGCATATGCAAAAAACAGCATTAACTATAGCAGCCGTTTTGAAATTTGATGTTACATTTGCCGTAATATATAGCCTGTCTTTTTGATATATCTTAACGGATTTCATTTGCCTGTACGCATATAAATAGCCAAACGCCCATTTGTAAAAAGCAAAAACAGATATTAGCAAAGGAATTGCTGTAACAGATATGGGATAAACAATGTAAACTTCCGGCAAAAAAACAATGCCACAAATGCAGCCAATGAAGCACACAAAGCACAAGAAGAAAATAATGCCCCATTTTTTATAGTTCCCTATATTTTTTACGCCTTGATTGCGGTTTCTTTCATACATCAGCTCCCTTATTTGCAGCTTGTCTAAGCGCTGCTTCAATCGAAAAGAACACACGGTTTCAATAAAGCAAAAAAACAGAAACGTATATAACATACTTTTGCCATAAAGGAATCCGCAATGTTTCATTTCGTGCAATGGCTCATGGAAATACCAAA
>CAJTOO010000194.1 GCA_910577735.1 uncultured Lachnospiraceae bacterium | reverse complement strand
GGACATCTGATTTCCAGATTTCCGGAAGTGCGATTTCATCGCACAAGAATATTCACAGGACGACTTAATCCGGAAGAACCCGTTCGATTTCAAACTCAGCACGGTGATTGAGGATAACAGGGAGGCGAAAGTGCCACTTACGCCGGAACTGGAACAAAGCCTGCTGGAATTCATCCAGGGGGATTCCATATACAAAAAGCATTATGATGAGTTCATTATCCTCTTGGGCACGGGGCTGAGGATTTCCGAGTTCTGCGGGCTGACCGCGGGCGACGTTGACCTTGAGGGCCGCAGGATTTCCATTGGCCACCAGCTCCTCAAACACACCGGGAAAGGCTACTATGTGGATAAGCCGAAAACACAGAGCGGCACAAGGGAAATCCCAATGAGCAAACCTGTGTACGAGGCTTTCCGGCGCGTGCTTGAAAACCATAAGGACACGGGCGTTGTAATTGACGGATACGGCAATTTCCTGTTCTGCACCCGAAGGGGATACCCAAAGACAGCCATCAGCTTTGAAGATACATTCCACGGGCTTAAAGAAAAGTATAACAGATACCATGGGGAAAAACTGCCGGAGAAGTTCACGCCGCATACATTAAGGCATACGTTCTGCACGAAAATGGCATGTGCCGGGATGAACCCGAAAGCGCTGCAGTATATAATGGGGCATAACAGCATCAATATGACGCTGAACTATTACGCACACGCCACTTATACTTCTGCCCGTGAGGAAATGGAGCGGCTTACCTCCTGAGGCAGCCGCAGGGTTTACTACTATTTGTACTACTTTCCGGGGCAAAAAGACGTGACAGTACGTGGCAATACGTGAAGTTATGCAGAAAGCAGAATAGCGGGAAAGCCCGTAAATACGGGCAATCCCTTTATTTGCAAGGCTTCCGGGGAAGGGGTAAAAAAACTATATACTATCAGGCAAAAGAACCCCAGAACAAAAGTTCGCACCCTCGTTAATGTAAAAACGCCCCTAAAAGCACACGGTAATAATGTAAAATTGAAACCTATGTAGTGCCGAAAGTGCCGTGTTTACGGGCTTTGCAGGCTTTCCGTGTCTGTATCTGCCGGAAACTAAGACACCCTGACAAAATTCGATAATATCTCCCAAATCCCGACATATCATCATTTATTCAGTTTCTCTTTTACTATCTCCAAACTCTTCCATCCAGACTCATCTTCCGAAAAACTTTTCACAATATCTGTCATAGTCTCTGAACTCCAATATATTTTCAGATATTTTTTTGCGCGGGTAATAGCCGTATAAAAAATTCCGTGGGTTATTCTCTCAGAATTACTCCTTGGAATTATCACTTTTACTGAATCATATTCCAACCCTTGTGCCTTATGAATAGAAACTGCATATGCAAGCTGAAATGGAATAATGGACTTCATTCGCAATTCATCATCTCCATCATTCTTTTCATCATTATATGCATATACGGTAAACCGAATTCTTGTAAAACTTTCCTTATTATCAATAAGTTCTATTTCCTCT
>CAJTOO010000193.1:250-1608 GCA_910577735.1 uncultured Lachnospiraceae bacterium | reverse complement strand
TCCGCTGGTTTGTTACCATTACGGTCGGTCTTATGCTCCGTTCCGATAAACTTGGACTTACTTCTGTTATCCGTGACCTTGCCCTCAGCCCGGGTTCTTATGATTCCATGCTGCATTTTTTCAGGGCATCCTCCTGGTTGCTGGAAGATATACGCAGATGCTGGTTTTCAGCCGTCATGGATCATGCACCCCTTTACAGGGAAGGCTGCTTCCATGTCCTTGTAGGCGATGGGGTAAAGCAGTCAAAAGAAGGACGACGGATGCCGGGAGTCAAAAAACTGTTTCAGGAATCTGAAAATTCCTCAAAGCCTGAGTACATCCACGGGCATATGTTCGGCGGGCTTGGCATTCTGGCCGGAAATGTCCGCGACTGGGCATGCATCCCTTTAAGTATCCGCCTCCATGACGGCCTCCAGGCTGCCAGGGAATGGAAAGGCGCGGCTGTTTCAGGCGCTTCCCATGTGGTCCAGATGGTGGAAGATGCATACCAGGCTGCCCTGGTTTTTGGGGACTGCCTGCTCCTGCTGGACAGGTATTTCCTTACTGTTCCGGCCCTTGAAAAGCTGAAAACACTTAACAGCAGTGGGGCAGCACGCATGGAGATCATCACCAAGGCAAAGAAATCCTGTACTGCATATGAAAAGCCTGGTTCCCGGAAACCCGGAAGGGGACGACCGCCCAAAAAGGGCGCCGCTGTCCGCCTGAAAGAATTATTCGCCTCCCATAAGGAACAGTTCCAGGATGCAGAGATCGAGCTTTATGGAAAGAAGGCATCCATCCGTTACTACTGCATAGACCTGCTGTGGGGGCAGAAGCTTTATCAGGAACTGCGTTTTGTACTGGTGGAAATGGATGGCATCCAAAGTATTCTGGCAAGCACCAGCCTGGCACTGGATCCACTGTCGGTCATCCGGCTTTACAGTTACCGGTTCCGGATCGAATGCACCTTCCGGGAACTGAAACAGCAGGTTGGCGCATTCTGCTATCATTTCTGGTCAAAGCATATGCCAAAATTAAGTTATTACCAGAAAAAAGAGGAACCGTCACCCCTTGAACGTGTGGAAAATGAAAAATCCCGCCGGAAAGTATTGGAAACGGTACGTGCTATTGAGATGCATATGGCACTGTCCTGTATTGCAATGGGAATACTACAGAGCGTTTCCATTCGTTTTGCCGGAGAGTTCCACCCCGGGCAGATACGTTACCAGAGGACGCCTTCCAGGGGGCGGATGTCAGAAGCCGCTGTCATGCACTATCTGCGGAAACATTTTTTCCGCCTTTTAGGAAAACAGCCAGAATTATGCATAACGCAGATAATTCAGGAACAGCAGGATGAGTCCGGAACCTACTGGGGTTCA
>CAJTOO010000193.1:0-240 GCA_910577735.1 uncultured Lachnospiraceae bacterium | reverse complement strand
AGCAGCGCAAACTTTTTACTCACAAGTTACTTTAGATGGTAGATACTATTTTTTTATGATTGTCTAAATTGATTGTAAAGAAAGGCCGATGATGGTATAATGTATGAAAATAAAGATGGTTTCAAGTGATACACGTAAGAAAATCTAAGGGGTGATGTTATATGCGGAAATTGAAGGTGTATTTAGATACTTCTGTTATAAGTCATTTAATGCAGGAAGACGTTCCAGAGAAGATGGCAG
>CAJTOO010000192.1 GCA_910577735.1 uncultured Lachnospiraceae bacterium | reverse complement strand
CGTTAGCGCCCAAAAGCCCATAGACACCCTCCGTAAGTTCCGTGGTAAAATCCTTTAAGGCATATATGCCTTTGGCATACTTGCCCAAGGCGCCCCTGCCCTTATACTGCTTTGAAACATTTCGTAATGATATTTTCATCAAGAATTACCCCGCAAAGCCAAAGGTTGTTATCAAGGTGCTTACCTCGTCAATACCCCGTCCAAGCACAACGATACAGGTGCCGGATTCATCCAAAATCAAAATCTGTGGAATACGCAGGAAATAGGTACTGTTGCTGTCCTGAACAGTTTCCGTATGGATCCTTTTTCCCGATGCCGTATCATAAATGTTGATTGTAACACTGCTTTCCTCCAAAATAGCAGTAGCCACATATTTTCCCTGCCCGGAGCAGTAAACACCGTCTTTTCCCTCGCTGCGGCTTGAGAACGACATCGTATTTTCTGTATTGGATATGGTATCAAGCATCAGCAGGGTTCCGTTATTTTTGTCAAAGCTCTGGGGCATAATAAGCAGGTTTCCGCCCTTTTGCACTTCTTCCGTATCTACTTTATAATCCCCCTTTTTGGTAATCGTGAGATTTGCGCTGTCTGTGGATACTGTACCATAAACACTGACCCCATCCCCGCCAATGGAGGTATCTGTAGCCATGCCTACATAGACTAAAGTGTTATTCCCCGTAAAGGTAAGGCTGTCCATGGTTACAATCTGCATATTACCTGCCGTGCCTTCTTCGGAATAGTTCAGAATGGTACGAACCTTCCGGGAAGAAACATCATAAAGGTAAAGCCCCTGAAGTCCGCCGAAAGCAACCTGTTTTCCGTCCTGTGAAACAGCGATCCCTGTGATCTGCACAATAAAATCGTCACTTAATAATCCGCTAAAGGAAATGGTATCCTGAACAGCAAAGTCCTTATTCAGTATGTATCCATTGATACCGCCGTCAGCCTGTCCCTGACCCACAACAAAGTAGCCGTCTGTAAAGGTCTGTACGCATAAGTCTTCCATAGAAATATCCGCACTCGCGATTGTTTCTCCTTTCCCCGTATCGCAAAGATAAAGCTGATCCGCCGCAACGATAATCCGGCTTCCACCGGCATAATAGCAGCCGCTGACCTTTCCTGAAAAATCGGAATCCTTAACCGTGCTGACCGCCATAATATTTTTATCTGTACCGTTATCCTGCAGATCAATCACGTTTATGTTGCTGCTTTCATTTCCGGTATTTTCCGATAAATCATTTTCTTCGGATTGCGGATCCATGTTTATGGATCCATATTCAAAGCTGTTCCCATTCTCCTGTCTGTTTCCGCAGGCCGACAGATGAAGAGCCAAAGCAAGCATAAGTATCATACACATCCATTTTGTTTTCATTTTTAATCCTCCTTGTATAATAAAATTGAACCTGTTTTACTTGTAACTGAATTTCCGTCCGCTGCGACGGCTGTCGCATAAAAAGTATTGAAACCATCCAACTTAGCGGTATCTATGGCTGCTTCAATGATCCACACATTTCCTTTGCTTAATGTGACATCACAGGAAACCGCTCCATCAAAAGATATAGGCTTATGGTTTAAGAAAAATGATATGCCATATCTTGCGCCTGGCGTTCCGCAAA
>CAJTOO010000191.1 GCA_910577735.1 uncultured Lachnospiraceae bacterium | reverse complement strand
GACTGACTCCTAACTCTTCTCCAATCGCAACCTCTTTTAATTCTTCATATTCCTTTACCTGTCTTTCTTTTTGCTCATAATAACGCAGTGTCTTTTTTTTCGTGTTATTCCAAGCCTTTTTATTGCTTTTCTTACTGCTTCAATACTGCATCCAGACTCTTCAGCAGTCTCCCTTAAAAAAGCGTCCGGGTTTTCTTCTAAAAACAATGCCAGTTTTTCCGGATCAATTTTTTTAAACCCTCTTTTTAACGGTTTATTTGATAAATCACCTGTTTCCTTATATTTTTTAACCCACTGGCTTATTGTATTTATTCCTGCACCAAATATTTCACTTGTTTCTTTTAATGTATGTCCTGGTTTATAATATTTTACTGCTCTTTCTCTTAAATCTTTACTGTAACTCATATTTACATTATAACATATTTTATTCCTGATTTAAAGTGGAATTAGTATATTTTGTTGCCAGGGTATCAAAAAGCTTTATAAAAGAAATAAATGAGTCCACAAAACAAAAAACACTTGATAAAACAATTCATATAGACTATACACAAGAAAGGGCAAAAAAAGTAAAGTAAAAGATGTGAAACTGCCATATTCTTTTGATTTACGTTGTGTAAGAATATTTTTAAAAAGTAAACAACAGGAAATATTAATTACAAATTTACCAAGAGAAGAATTCAAACGTAAGGATATAGGTCATTTATATTCGTTACGTTGGGGAATAGAAGTTGGTTTTAACCATTTAAAAAATGCACTATACCTGGAAGCATTTGTAGGAATAAAAGAAAATTCCATAAAACAAGAATTTTACTCTATACTAATAAAATATAATATTATAATGCTTTTTACAGAAGAAGCAAAAATAATGGAAATGAACAATAAAAAAACTTTAAAGTTGGAGTATAAGCCTAATATACGGAAAACAGCTGTTTTTGTTGTAAAAAATATCTTTAAGATGCTTCATTCCAGTATAAAAGGATTATCAAAAATAATAAATGATATACTTTGTAATGTTGTAAAATTTAAATCTGCTATAAGAAAAAACAGAACTTTTTTAAGAAAACAGAATTCTTCAAAATATTCTGTTGGTTATAAACGCAATTTTTTATTAAGTTAATGACATTGCGTAGGCTCTCCCCTAAGCCCTCGGCGTTTGAGAGCGAAATACACCCTACGCACAAACCTTCGGTTTATGCTCCGGGGATTTCGCCCTGCCGGGGGCAAATTCACGCAGGCGTGAATTTACAGTCCGAAAGAGCCGGACGGTATTTATCCATGCCACCCCAAAGGACAGGGGCATGGATGCTGTTGTTGTCAATGGCTGCATTTTTTGGAAAATATGCAGCAACTCTACGGGACTTCGTAGAAGTCCTTTCTGCGGTTGTCAAAAAGCGACAGCCGTGATCCGCCCGAATACGGGCATCGGTTCGCAATAAGCCGCCCTATGGCGGTTGCTCACAAAGAAAGAGGCGGCATTAGGCTATCCGTCAAAGGAAAGGAGAAAGGCATCTGTGAAAAGAAATTCATTTATAGAAATGGCAAAGCTGCATAACTTATCGGGGCGCATCACTTATATTTCAAGCAATGCCAAACAGGAGTACCTGTATGAAGTCTATGCAACGAAG
>CAJTOO010000190.1 GCA_910577735.1 uncultured Lachnospiraceae bacterium | reverse complement strand
CAATCTTTTTCAATAAAAAACGTTATTTTTTTAAAAAAGCGAGATTTTCGCCAAATTGCGCTGATCTAAATTGTTTCTCATTCTAAAAAAATGTAAAGCACATGAATTATTTTTATTTTCCAAAATATAATATTTGATAAAGTAAAAGCATCATTAGAAAATTGTCATTAAATCTTTTTAATAATATGATTGTTTTTTCCTTAAATAGTAAAAGTTCCTGGGAAAAAATGATTGATTTCATCTTTATTAATTAAACCAAATGGTTGGTTCCGTCGCCGAGCTGAAATATCATCGAGAGTCTTGTTGGCGTTATAAATTGCCTGGAATTGTGGATTTTCATGAAGTTTTTGCTCCACAAATTCTATAGTGCTTGGATCTTTTGTCATATCAGATACAATTCCTGCACGCTCAAATGCTCCTCTAATATTTCCTGAAGTCATCGCTCTTTCGTATGCTTGCAATAGTTTTTTCGCAAATCCTGCTTGTTTATTCACTTCATCACTACGCTCCAGGCTGCTCAGTATGTGTTTGATCACTCCAAATAGGACCAAATCAAGAGGCTGGAAGAGGTTCGTAGTATGCGGTGGAAAACAAACCATAATCACGCCATGGCGTGCTAAAAGTTCTTTCACGTTTTGAGTTACGTGTGTTGAGCATGAATCGAGAAAGAGAATCGCAAATTTATTTGCGTACTTAGGATCTCGCCGTTTTTCTTGTATAAACGGAATGAGGATAGTCTCAAGATACCCTATGAATATTCGGCTGTCCATATATGGTACGTGCCGTTGTACAAAGCAGACATCTTGACCTTGACGATAACCGAGCAAGTGCATTTTATCTTCTATCTTCGTAGAAGTCACGAGAACTGGAAGTAAATGATCTCCAGCTGCAGTCACTGTAGCAAGCAGTGTCTGATGATGAATTGCCCGCGAAACCGGATGTTCTATCTCGTCTGGATCAGCAGTTGCGTTTACAATAACATCGAGACATTTAGCGTCTTCGTACTCAGAAGAACCCATCTCGTCGAGATTGAAGCACAGTTCGGAGCAGAATTTTCCTGATAGTTCTCTCATTGCCAATATGTACTGATCCAAAAAAACACGTGGGACGACAAGTCGGTTGTCTTCTTCCGGAGATGATCTTGCAATTTTAATTTGGTCGGCATGTTTTTTCACAAAATAACGCTCCCAGCCTCTTGTATGAGAGATCCCGTATTCAGCTTCGACGTGGGGGAGGAGGGCGGACACGGGCAGAGGGTGACCGTGTTCTTGTTGAAGTAAAATGAATTGAATGAGGTCATTCGCCTGCTCTTCTGAAAGTAATGTGTTTCGACCTGCTTTCTCTGGTGTTTCTTTGCCTTGTGCTATTATCCTACAAACGTCAGACTCTGGTATTTTGAATACAGCGGCTAGTAGGCTACTTGTGGGTTTGAAACCGAATGCATCTTCCCAATGGTTATAAAGATAAAGCAATTGTCCATTTCGAAATTGTTTGCTCTGAAACTCTTCTTGGTTGCAAATATAAATTACATTCCTTGGCGAAAGATTTAGATTAACGAGTGATGTTTTAATTTCATCAATATCTAAAGCCTCCGTCATCGAGAAAACGAGAAAAAATGAAATGTTTTGAGTTTTAACGTATTTTAGGACGTTAAGCAT
>CAJTOO010000189.1 GCA_910577735.1 uncultured Lachnospiraceae bacterium | reverse complement strand
GCCGCCTGTTTCTGCCAGCTCCTGCCGGCCTGTTTCTTCCTTGTACTCATTCTTTCTACCTGCCTTTCTAAAATGTTTTATCCTCAAAGCCATGATCGGCGTTTGGGCAACAGCATAAATCGAGCAGGGGAATGTCCTTTTCTCCTGCTCGTGCGCCGGGCACATGCAGCGAAGCTGCTAATTTCCTTATGTGCCCGTGTACATAAAAAAAGCGGGAATGACCATCTGCCAAATCCCTGGCGTCCATGGATTTCCATGGACCAAAGTCATTCCCGCTCTCAAAGGGAAAGTGATCCCTTAACATAAAAAAAGCCAGTACACCACCAGCCAAAGGGCATAATGGTACTACTGGCACAAAAATACAAACTTAACAGCGTGTGCAATGCGGAGAATATTCCGCATACAGTCTGGACGGACTGCATTTCCCATATGGGTACGCACAAAAATCAATTACAAGGACAGTTTAGCACAAGATATTGTTTTAGTCAAGCAATCAATACTATATATAGTATTTTAACGTTTTTCATATAAAATGCAAATTTGAACAGTAATCACATACTGGCTATCTTTCTAACCGTATTTGCTGTCCTTATGGTCAGCTTCGTGCTGATCTTCGTACCTGCTGTCTTAGGCCACCAGTTTGTCTTTTGGTAATCTTTACGGCTGAAAGACCAGAATATCACTTCCTTGTAATCCTTTATCCTCTCCAATTCCTTTTTGGGTTCCCCGATTTCATTATATACATCGGAAAATGCAGCCGGCGGTATTATGAAAATCAGATTATCATAGATTTCTTTGTTCTCACTGCCCCACCAGTCGGGCGCATTTTGTAAAATATCCTCAAGCGCTTCCCTTGACAGGACAAAAACAGGAATATCCAGTCCAAACTGATTTTTTATCATTTCCTCAATCTTGTCCGTAAGCTTCCTTATATTATCTTCATCACTGGAAAAAATCACATTGCCGCTGTTCAAATATGTTTTCACTTCTACAAAAGCAAGTGTTTCAAATCCCTTCTTTAATTCTGCCATTGGCACTTTATTTTTCCCGCTTATATTGATACCTCTTAATAAAGCAATATATCTTTTCATATCCGCCCCTCCTGTCACTTCTTGATTTATTTATTCATCAATTCAAACGCTTTTTCAAATGAGATACATTCTGTATATCTTCCATTCCACATGAACCCATTGTAATATTTATAAGAATTATCGGCTGATATATATGCATTATCAACCATACTGGTTTGCCGGAACAATCATTTTAAAACCGTGCTCAAAGCCACCTTTCACAGATGCATCTATACAGTAATCCGTCTACAGCCCAATAATAATACCTGAAAATCATATAACTCATTATTCATAATCAAATTTGGGATATCAACAACCAAAAGTACGATTCTATTTTCTCCTATTCATATAGACAATACCTGTTCAGACATTAAACTGCCTCTCCTTCCTGCTTGTTATACACAGTTTGTCATAAAACGGCTCTGCAACTTTCATATTCCTGCTATGATGGTATACGCTTTCTGAGATTGATAAGGCGAAATACATCATCCATAATTTCTCTATCCCGCACATCCAGCATCAACCATTTCTGTCCATTTCCGGTTTTTGTGTTTTTGATGGCTAACTAAACCTTTATTAAATTCATTAATAAAGGTTA
>CAJTOO010000188.1 GCA_910577735.1 uncultured Lachnospiraceae bacterium | reverse complement strand
TTCTATATCGTTATAATAATTATAACGAGGTGATGAATCAATGAGTTTTCGAGGTGAACAGGTTATTAAAGGGACGATATATGTCTTTGAAGCCATTGCACAATGGGATGCCGAAAAGCAACAGTCCCGTCAGAAACGTATTTATATTGGAAAAAAAGATCCTGTGACTGGAGCTTTTCTGCCAAATAAAAAATACTATGAACTTTATGGGGAAGATGCAGATACCACAAATTTTCAGACCAGTTCCGTTATGAAGTCTGTGGATTTCGGAAATATCTATCTTATGGATCATGCTTCTTCCGCCTGTGGCCTGAAGCAGGTGCTGATGGAAACTTTCCCGGACTGCTGGGAAGATATCCTTGTCTGTGCGATGCACTCCTGTTCTGAAAATGAAGCCCTTTATTTATGTGAAGACTGGGCGCACAATTCCCGGGTTCCGTCAGCCCCTTCCTCCCAGGACATCAGCAGGCTGCTGAAAGAACTGGATGAAGACAGACGGATGCTGTTTTATAAAAAATGGGCACAGCTGCGTGGCGAGAAAGAATATCTGGCACTTGACATTTCTTCTGTCTCTTCATGGTCCGAACTGATCAATTATGTCGAATACGGATATAACCGTGACCATGAAGATCTCCCGCAGGTCAATCTGGCAATGCTTTTTGGGGAGGATTCGCGGCTTCCTGTATTTGCCCGTGTTTATCCAGGGAGTATAAAAGATGTGAGCACCCTTGCAGGCATGGTTGCCTTTCTGGATCAGCTGCAGCTTAAGCAGATGCATTTCGTAATGGATAAGGGCTTTTACTCTGCAAAAGGGGTAGGCGTCCTTCTTGAAAAATATATCAAGTTTGCCATAGGACTCCCGTTTTCCACAGGAATGGCTAAAGAAGCTGTCAGGGAAAATACCGAAGCAATAGCCAGCCCGGCAAATGCCATCGAGGTGGACGGACATATTTATTATGCTGCGGTAAAGAAACTGACAATAAACAGGAGACGGACATATCTTCATATATACTATGACAGGGAAAGAGCGGCAAAGGAACATGACCGGCTGATGCATAAGGTAATAAGGATTGAAAACGGGCTGGTTGACGGAACTGTCAGAATGGACTCGACAGAAGCACAAAAATATTTTTCTTTCCAGAAAAACAGGGAAGGAACGTATAACATACACCGGAAAGAGGATTTCATCAGGGAACAGCTGGAACTGGCAGGATACTTTGTTATCCTGACCAATGACAGTAAAGATCCTGAATATATTTTGAATATATACCGGACAAAAGACGTGGTAGAAAAGTCTTTCGACAACATCAAAAATGAACTTGATCTGGAAAGACTGCGGATCCATTCGGACAAAGCAATGGAAGGCAGGATATTTATAGGTTTTATCTCACTCATAATCACTTCGTATATAAGGAAGATAATGGAAGACAAAAACCTGTATTCATCATATTCGCTAAGTAAACTATACAGCGAATTAAAGAAACTTCGTCTGATCCAGTTTAAAAACGGGAAACAGGTGCTGACAGAATTAACCAGTAATCATAAGGCGATTTTCAAAGCGTTTAATATGAAAGTCCCGGTCCCCTCCTCGTTATAATTCAATGCGGAATTTAGGTTATAAATGAAACAAAATATGAGGTTTCCGTCTGTAAAAAACTCTTTTTTGCGGG
>CAJTOO010000187.1 GCA_910577735.1 uncultured Lachnospiraceae bacterium | reverse complement strand
GTTATCCCAACGCTATATATCAAATAAAGAAACGTGTCTGCTTTTTCATCCATCCACAGGCAGACCAATGCCGGAAACGGTATGAACTCGCAGACACGTATTATATACGTAACTGACAAGTTCAGATTTCCGTTTCATCATTATTTTGGTCTTTTGTGGATGAAAATCTAAACTTAATTACAGTTTATTCTAAAAAACTGATGCCGCTGCATCACGCACAAATATAAGAACTTCCATTTTAAAATCAATGAATCGATATTCTATTTACATTGAAAATATAAATTTCAAATAAATATGTGCACAAAAGGAGTAACAAAGCCGGACAATTCCACTGTCAAACAATGTATTTCTACACCGCGAAAGATGAATAAATTTATTTACATGAAGTTTTATAAAGATTCACAATAGAAGTGCAATTCTCCGTCGGCATGCCGACGGAGAATAAAGTCAGCAAGCAATACAAAAAAGGGGACCGAAGTCCCCAGGAACAATTACTTTTGTATTGCAATGTATAAACAACTGTCCCGCAAGCAAAGATACGCAATCTATCTGGGAATCCAAGAAGGCAAAAGCCAAAAAGCCATTGCTCGGCAAAACAACATCCATCCCTCGACCGTCAGCCGCGAGGTGAGACGCAACAGTACCAAACATGGAGTCTACCAATGGCAGCACGCGCAGAAGTTAGCCGACGAACGCCGTGAGCGTTTTCCCGGCAAACATGCAGTCCGTCCCGAGGTGATGCGGGAAGCCTTGCGACTTCTGGTAAGCGAGGACTGGTCCCCGAAGCAGATTTCCGGGTGGCTGTCGCTCAAAGGCATGGACATTTCCCACGAGACGATTTACCGCCGCATCCGGTCGGACGTGAGCGGAGAACTCTCCTCCCACTGTCGTCACAGGATGAAATACAGGCATCATGTCAAGCGCCCCCGCACAACCAAGGTACGCAACATTCCCGGACGCGTCAGTATCCATGAGCGCCCGCCGGAAGCTAACGGCAAAAGGTTCGGGGATTGGGAAATGGACCTGATTGTTGGCAAGGGGCAAAAGGGCGCCATACTTACCTTATGCGAGCGGAGCGTAAACTACATGATGATGGGGAGGCTGCCACAAGGAAAGAAGCCGGAGGCGGTTGCAGAGGCAGTGATAAGGATGCTGATGCCCTTTAAAGAACACGTCCTCACGATAACCACTGACAACGGTGGGGAATTCCGCTGCCATAGAAAGATTGCAGAAAGGCTCGCGACCACTGTCTACTTTGCCGATTCATACGCTTCCTGGCAGAAAGGTGCCATTGAGAATACGAACAAACTTATCAGACAATATATCCCCAAAGGAACTGATTTCAATCTACTTACGGATGAATTCATCAGGAATGTACAATATAAGATTAATAGAAGACCGAGGGAAAAGTTAAATTTTTATACACCAAAAGAAAGATTCTTCAAGCTTTTATTATAAAATTGCACTGGCTTGTTGACTCTACGATTACAGCAAAATTCAGGTAAATTTGATTTTGCAGCCGTCTTGCCTTATCTTTGCAAAAAATACACAGTGAAATGAAAATCTTATTGGGAAGTTTATTGCTTTTGTTTGCATTAAATACAGCTCTTTGGGGACAGATGAAAGCAGACACGACAGGATGCGGTTGGAGAGATTTGGCGCCTGCTCAGTTTAAAAAATTGTTGGCGGATAGCGTAGTT
>CAJTOO010000186.1 GCA_910577735.1 uncultured Lachnospiraceae bacterium | reverse complement strand
ATAAATGCTGAAATGCTCATGCAGTGCCATAAGGAACTGGATGGGAAGAAGGCAGGTTAAACTTATAAAATAAAAAATGAAAAGGAGCAGGAAATATCTGTTCCTTTTTTTGTGTTATTTTGATACAATCATTCTATAACGATTGTATCAAAGAGGTATGTATTATGTCAAAAGGATCAACGAAACTGAAAGTCCTGCATGATTTATTCGAAGAGAATAATATTCATCCTAATCTCATGGAAGGTAACGATGCCCTTATTGAGGCCGTTAAAGAGAATGCAGGAACGGTTAAGGACTACAGGCATCAGTCTTATATCAGACATCCGCTGGTGAGTATTATCATGATCGTGTTTTTTGCAGTGCTGGCCAACGCAGATGAATGGGCGGAAATCGAGACATTTGCGAAAAAGAAAGAAAAATGGCTGCGGGAACATCTGGATCTTCCCCACGGTATCCCCACAGATGATACGTACCGCATCGTCATGGGAAATATTGATACGGAACATTTTTTCCGCCTGACAGTAAAGCTTCTGATAGAAGCAGTAGATGATCTGCTGGCTTATGCAGGAGGGGAAACCTATGGGAAAAGCATAACCTCCGTTGATGGAAAAGTAAGCCGCGGGTCAGCCAGGAAGGAAAGTGCTGACGGAGAAATAAAAGCCCTGCAGACGCTGAATGTGTATTCCGGGGATTACGGGATATGTCTGGGGCAAAAGTTTATAGCGGAAAAGACAAACGAGATACCTGCAGCACAGGAAATCCTGCGGATGATGGATCTGGAGGGGACGATCGTGACAGCGGACGCGATGAACTGCCAGAAAGGCACGGCCGAAGCAGTTATAAATGCAGGCGGGGATTATGTACTGGCCCTGAAAGGGAACCAGCAGCTTTTCCATGAAGAGGTGAAGGAGTATTTTGATACGGACGTGTGCGAAAGTCTGCGCGGGGAAACCGGGCATTACATGAAGACAACAGATAAAGAGCACGGAGGGATGGCAGTCCGTGAATATTATATAACGGAAGATATCATGTGGTTTAGCGAGAAAGAGAAATGGGAAGGACTTAAAAGTATCGGGATGGTACATAAGGTTATGAAAAAGAACAATGGGGAGCAGACAGAAGAAGACAGGTATTATATCTGCAGCATAGGGGCCGAAGCAGAGGAATTTGAACGGGCGGCACGCGGACACTGGGGCATAGAGAACGGTCTGCACTGGCAGCTTGACTTTACCTTTGGGGACGATAAAAACACAAGCATGGCAAAAACAAGCGCAAAGAACCTGCAGACCATGAAAAAAATAGCATTGTCTATCCTGCGCCTGGTCAGGGACAGCTATAAGATCAGCATGAAGAGGATACGGTATGACCTGTCACTGGATTTTGAAAACGGAATAGAAAAAATGCTGTCACTTTTGGACATTAACTCTGTAAAAAGTCTAATAGAATCAAATGGAAAGTCTTCTGGAAAGAAATAAAATCACGTCTTCATAACTTTTTATAAGTTTAACCTGGGAAACCATTGGTTTTACTGGATATTTTCTATATTTTGTGGTATCATTAAACCATCAGATTTCGGGGGAAAAGCCAGTGCCGCGGGACGCAAAAGACATCCAGTTTGCAGAGCTGAAGGATATGATTGCCCAACTGAATACAACCATTGCCGCCCTGACGGGAACCATCCAGGAAAAGGATGCGGCCATTGCAAAGCTTACG
>CAJTOO010000185.1 GCA_910577735.1 uncultured Lachnospiraceae bacterium | reverse complement strand
CAACAAGGAAACCCAGTAAAATCAACGGGTATGGCAATTTAACAATTGCCTAATAACTATCCGTATATAAGGAGAAAAAACGAGTTATTATTCGGAATTATTTCTGAATTGACAGACAATATTGAATTTCAGACATATTTTAATAAGCCTGCACAAGAATTATGAAAACTTGATATTTTTTCAGGCAATTAGCGGTTTGAGGCTTCTGATATATTGTGGATAACTCATACGGTGGGCGACGATCACGGTAAGCTGGCTGGCAATCCCGGCGAGGAATACATCCGCTTTTGTAGTGACATGGTTGCGGGTCTTCCTCCCGGCGACACACATGTTGATCTTGAAATGGTTAATGCTTCTTTCCACGATGGTCCTGATTTTATAAAGGGAAACCCATTCATCAGAATCCCGCTGGATACCGGGAAACATACGGAAGTCCATGTTTTCATAAGTATAGGTTGTACGCCCTTTTTTAGCGGTGCTGCAGGGATCTTGGCAATCGCATACCCATCGCCCTTTTACCATGTGGACTTTAGGGCAGACCCATTTGTCGCGGTCTGAACGCCCTTTCTCATGGCAGTGTCCGGCATATTTCATGTCCAGTGTGCTGTCTTTGGGACAGGTGGGATAGCCGTAAGCATTATAGCCGACTTTTTCAAGTGTGCTTTCATTCCTGGGGTTATATGGGATAAGGGCTCTGGAAAAATGAAATTCATCCTTAAGGAAGCCGTAAGTATCAATGGTGTCAAAAGCGGAATCGCCCAGGAAGGTATCAGGGTGGAAGCCTGGGTGGAGCGAAAAGAAATCAGAGAGGATTGGCTTTAAGGACGAGGAATCGCCGATGGATTTATCCTCATCCGGGGAGTCTGACTTCTTTTCCACAGGGACTTCCGGGTGGGCGGCCTTAAAATCATCATCCAGAAAAGTGATGTGCCGCACGATGCCCAGGCCGTTGGTGAGGATGGCGAACTTGTCAGCATAGCAGAAATGGCCGTTGATATACTGCTGTTTTGCGTCAGGGCAGGAAGCAGCCTGTGAAGGCATGAGACCGTAAGCCATCTTATAAGGGTCAACATCAGGATTATCCTTATAGTAAGTCTTGAGACGGCGGATCAGGGAATTGAGGGTTTTGGGATTATTTTCCGTGACATAAAGCTCAATACCGGAGGTATCGAAGGTAAGCATGGAGGCAAGGGAAGCGTCGACGGTCTGACAGATGGGTTCGGTATAATCCACCATCTGCTGGAACATGAGTTCAATGTGGTCTGCAAAACCGAGTTTGAAGCGTGTAAAAAGCGGAGCATCAGGGACTTTTGAAAAGCCACAGAAATCCCTAAGTTCCTTACAGATATGGAGCAGAAGAATAAGAAGGGAATCTGTAGGGATAGAGAAGATCTTCTGGAGGATGAGGGCGGAAAGGAAGGCGGTAAGGGGATAATCCCTTTTGCGACCAAGATGCTGGTAAAAAGCGTTATAAAAGACAGAAGGGATAAATTCAGAGAGATCGAAATGTTCTTCAAGGAGCTGGAAAAAGGAAGGGGTATCGTCGATGAACATATCTCTGCAGTCTGAAAAGATATCTTTTAAAGAAATCTGATGGTATTTAACAGCCATAAATTTTCTCCTCCGTGAGTAGTATTGTGGTTAGTGGTATTTCCATTATATCATTTGCGGAGAGAAAATTTATATAGAAACAACAAGGAAACCCAGTAAAATCAACGGGTATGGCAATTTAACAATTGCCTAATA
>CAJTOO010000184.1 GCA_910577735.1 uncultured Lachnospiraceae bacterium | reverse complement strand
CGGCCCTTCGCAGCTCGTCACTTGGCCGCTCGCTCATTTTGAGTAAACATTATTTCATTTTCAATGAGGTCTGTACTAGCCATTCCAGCCTGACTATCCTCCCGCAGTGGGGGCATTTCAACACTATGACTGCCCTTCCTTCTGCGGTGGCAATTATCTCGCAGATCCCCTTCCGGCACGCCGGACACCTTACTTTGCACATTTCCTGTATCCTCCCACAGCCACTTCTGGATTTCTAACCGTGATCAGCGGAACGGCCCTGTGCAGGCGTCCTTACAGTGGTAATTACCATAAATTACCATGTATACTGTAAGTATGTCCACGGAGCGCATTCCTAATCACGGCCTATACAAAAAAATGGCAGGGCTACCCCTGCCGCCTGTTCTTCTTATGTACAATCTTTGGGCTAAAGCCCACCCGTATAATCTCCCCGCAATGCCTGCATTTCATTTCAAGCACCACTTTTCCCAGCGGCATCTCCTCAATGTCAAAGATGCGCCGCCCGCACTTAGGGTTCGGGCATTTCACCTTTTCCATTGACCACCGCCTCCCCGCACTGATATTTAATAAGGGAACCAGCCTGTCTCTGCCAGTTCCCTTTTATCGTTTGTGCTTTATTGGCAATCCTACTTATCCAGAAAATCCCAAAACTGCTTATAATCCAGATATCCTTTCAGATTCCCGGCATCATACTGCGTCTGCATGGCATCCTTTAAAACGCTGATCCAGTCATTCATCCCGAACAGGTCATCATGTGTCCTATTGTCAGTGCCATGCTGATTTGCCCCTGCCCTGATAAAAGCGGACTGTGCGCCCGGACATTCCCCGCTTGCCGATAAATGGCTGGAATATGCAAACATATCAATATAGTCACTGCCCGTTGTATCGACTTTTGACACATCCACCATGCGTTCTGTCACATTTCCGTCTTTATCCCATACCTTCACTTTATATACCGGGTTTGCAGGGTCAAAGTCCTTCGGCTAGTAGACCGTAAGGGAATAATCCGCCCCGCACATTGAGCCGATTGACTTTCCGTCCTTATCATTTGAAATATGTAACTCAAATGTTCCACCGGATGACTGTGCTGCCGGAACCATGTTGCACATCTGGTCGGTGTAATTCCTTCTTGCCCTTCTCGTTTCATACCCTGCTGCCGGGTATCCTGCTGCTCCTATTCCATTAACATTCATTTCCTTTCATCCTCCATTCTTTTTAATATTGCGGCTCCTCTGTCGGTCAGAACCGCCCCTGCTCTCTCGTGATAAGTCCGAGCATTTTATTGCTCCATGCAAAGGTGCTTTATTTATGTTCCTCGGTCAAATTCCATACCAACCTTCACCTCCTCTCGCTACTCCCCGATTCCCAAATCTGCCGGAACGCCGGGGATGCCTGGCCTACCTTGTCAAGCTGTGGTTTATCGGGGATATTCAACCGATGGAATTTATTTCTCATTATTTTTTAACTTTTCTATATTTTCCAGATAAATAGAAACTTCACCACAATTAGGGCAGATTGCGACTTTGGGTTCACCTATACGCCCACCCCACCACTTATTTTCATTATCTGTCAAAACAATCCCGTATGCTCCACCTTTTACTTTTATGCCACAGCCCTCAACCATTGTGCTGTCACAGCGAATACATTTACGCATAAAACCTCCTTGATATTCTCACCTTTTAAATTCCCAATCCAAGCAAAGCAAAAACGCCTCTTTGTCAATCAAAACCGCCCTGCTCCCCGATTCC
>CAJTOO010000183.1:287-1760 GCA_910577735.1 uncultured Lachnospiraceae bacterium | reverse complement strand
CACATCGCAATCGAAGGGCTGATCTGGAAAAGGTCCGGCAGTTTGGGGCCGAAGCCTACAATACAGAGCAGATGGAAAAGATGAAAATACTGGATATTTTATTGTCCGGCTATAATGACGGCCGTAAAAAGACCTTTTTTTGCGTTGCGGTAAACCTTTTGAATCTGCAGGAACTTAGGGAGGCGCTCAGGGAGATCGAGAGTAGACTAGATATGGAAACCCTTACGCTCAAAGAGAAAAGTGCTTTTGCAACAGGGGTGCTTTCGGAGATTGCATCCCGTAGAAAGGTTGAACTGAAGCTGCACAGGAAAAAGTGACAATCTGGATACAGCGCTATTTGTATCAGAAACAGCTAACAGTAAAAGAGAATTAGAAAAAGTAAAGCGGAAAGGAATCATTCTATGAGGTACACATGTACGGTGATAGCAGTGGCCGACATTAAGGCTGCGAGGAAATTTTATGAGGATCTGTTTGGACTGGAAGTATTTCAGGACTACGGAAGGAATATCGCTTTTACCTGCGGCCTGGCATTACAGCAGGATTTTGACTGGCTTGTGAACCTGCCAAAAGAAAAGGTATTAAAAAAATCCAACAATGCGGAAATCGTCTTTGAAGAAAGGGACTTTGACGGATTTCTGCACAGGCTGGAAGAATACCCGGACATGGAATACCTGGGAGAAGTGATCGAACATAGCTGGGGCCAGCGGGTGATCCGTTTTTATGATCTGGACGGGCATATCATTGAAGTTGGTGAGGATATGAAAATGGTGATAAAGCGTTTTCTTGCTTCGGGTATGACGATGGAGGAGATTTCTGTAAAAATGGACGCTTCCGTGGAGGACTTGACGAAACTTCTGGATAGTGAATGCATGGTGGACGAATAAGCAAATTGAAATGGATGGAGGAATTAACAATGAACAGATATGAAGAAGGAATGAAATTAATTGAAGAAAGTTGTGGCAACAAGAAAGATAACACCATTGCGCTCTCAACGATTACTACGGAACCGGGCGCTGATGGATTTCCTCGCCCTAGTGTCCGTGATGTGAGTGCTTATTATGAAGATGGCGTGTTTTATGTCACAACATCGGCAAAATCAAATAAAATGCAGCAGATCGCTCAAAACAAAGAGGTTGCGTTTTCCGTTTGCTTTGAGGGAATATACGGTCATGGAATTGGAGAAAACCTCGGATGGGTTTTGGAACCCAAAAACGCTGCCCTAAGAACGAAACTCCGTGAAGCATTTGCAGACTGGTACGATGATGCAAATAATGAGCAGGATGAAAACTGCGTTATTTTGGCAATCCGTATTACAAGTGCAACGATATTTAGAGACCATGGTGCTGTGCGTTATAAGTTGGATCTTGCAAATAAGGTGGAGGTTGAATAGTAGAATTGTAGAATGGTGGACTAACAAGCAAATCGAGAGTTGAGGAAGGGAAAGAATGAAACGAGAATTAGGAATCGCAAGGT
>CAJTOO010000183.1:0-277 GCA_910577735.1 uncultured Lachnospiraceae bacterium | reverse complement strand
TAAATAAGGTGGAGGTTGAATAGTAGAATTGAATTTATTAAGACAGGGAAACGCTAAATTCCAGTTTTTAGAAGGGTTTGGAAAAATTCATGGATATGCAGAAAGAAATATATACCTGCTCCCAATGTGGCGGTATTATTTCTATTCACAACATAGAATGTAGTGAGTGCCAGAAAAAATGAAATAAGGAAATCCGAATGGGAGGAACACAATAAATCAGGACTTTAGGAGGTACATAACCATGAGAAATATGATTGCATACTGCGGATTTTATATC
>CAJTOO010000182.1 GCA_910577735.1 uncultured Lachnospiraceae bacterium | reverse complement strand
AGTGATGATGAATATGAATACTATTATGAACACAATGATACACTTCAAACTTATACAATCAATGAGAATATTAGTAATATGATAGATTATGTGGCAAATCGATATCTCAGTAATCAAATTTATGAATACAAACCAAATATTACACGCCACTTTATTGTAGAATACTATGATAAAGTACACTATATCGATATTAAAGAATATACATTGAAGGATATACTTGCTAAATATGAAAATATAATACGTAAACGTGTCAATTATACACCTGATGATATAGCACGTATGAGATATAATGATTATCTCAAATATGTACGCATTTTTATCAAAAAGAAGGCAAATAATAAGACACACTTATCAATGAATGCGTTGTTTAATAATATACCTAAACCAGAAAATATACATCAAGTAATATTGACGGATGATGACATTGTCAAATTATATGATGAATATAATGATTTGTATTATAACAATCATCCAAAAATAATCAAACCAAAACTTGACACTTTCGAAAGACGAATTGATGAATATGTTAATACACATAATAAAGATGATGAATTGTTAGAATTTGAAGATTTCAAACGATTAACTGATAAATGGGATGTAAAACGAACTAAGAGTACACAAGATTATTATGGATATTATAACAAAAAGTATTATCAATATTCTCCTCAAATACAAACTACAATTACACCATATAATAATATTGTAGGATATAAGAGTAAAAAGAAGTATGAAGTATTACATAATTTGAACACAAATTTAAAACCAATCGATAATACAACTCCATCATCATTTCCGCTAAAATCCAATATTAAGAAGTATCAATTACATAAAGTTGCTGCACGAAATACATATATGATTGATTTAATGTTTTCTGGTAAATTATGTTATCTTGTAGCAATTAATGTTAATACGAAATACTTAATAGTAGAATTGATGAATGCAATTAAAAGTGAGGATGAGTTTACAACTAAATTTAGTAAAAAATCCAAAGATGTAAATAGTTATCTTCGAACATTACAACGAATAATAGACAATGGAATTAGAATAAAACATTTAATAGGTGATGGTGAAAAAGCGTTTATGAGTAAAACAGCAAGAGATAAGTTTTATACACCAAATGGGATTGATTTTATCGCAGTTCCTAGACAATATAAAACATTATTTCCTGATTTCATTGATAACAAATTTGCTAATAAAACTGACCCGTTGCATAGTGCATTAGGAATTATCGATAGAGTGATTAGAACTATTCGAGATATGGCATATAATATGAAAATTGACCCAAATAAAATAACTCCTAACATTATGAATGAAATTGTGAATCAATATAACAATTCACCACATAATGGATTATCAAAATATGCTGGATTTGATGTTTCACCAGTTATAGTACAAAATGATAATGAATTAGAAGAATATATCGTTAGAAAGATATGTCAATGTAATTATGAAATTGTTAATCAACCTGGATATCGATTACATGATGGAATGAATGTTAAGATATATAACGAGAAAGACACTATGTCTAAACGACGTGAAATTATACAACCTGGAGAGTTTCGAATTGATAAATTTGAAAATGGATTATATACAGTTAAAAATATCAAAAATAACAAAACACAATTAATTCCAAGATATCGCTTAGCGCTATGTTCGTAGAACTATAGAATTGAACCAATATAAGTATATTGAATTAGTTTATAAATAATTAGCATAATCGGTTTTACCGCTTAGAGCTTGCGCATAATTGAAATATTCCTCTCTATTACCTTCTTCATATTTAGT
>CAJTOO010000181.1 GCA_910577735.1 uncultured Lachnospiraceae bacterium | reverse complement strand
AAGTTTGGGCGCCCTGCTTCGGCAGGGCATTTTTTCTTTGTGTGGAAATATAGAAAGATTCGTGCTATTATTGAATATAATTTGTTTCCTTAATCTGAAAGAACAAATAATGTTGAGGAGGTATAAAGTGAATACGAAACTGTTTAGATATATTAGTTTTGAAGATTTTATAAATCTCACCATAAATAATAAAGACAGATTTGTTCGTCCATCTTCTTGGGAAGATAAGTATGAGGGGTATTTATTCTCCCATATGGAAACAACCGAAGATGTCCATCAAATAGTGAGCGAAATGTATTATAATTTGTGTCCAAGAAATTATTATGCTATTCCTGATAACTATTTTCGAATGTGGCATAGCAAGTGGTTTACTTATGCTCAATGTTGGTCAAAACATCCAGAAACAGATGCCATGTGGAGATGCTATTCATATGGGGTACCGGAAAATGGATAAGAATGACAGACTGGCAGCAGGGAATACATTAAGGCAGTATGAGCGGGCATATACGCAGGCATTTGTTGATGCGGTGAAGGCTGTTGATCCGAAATGGGAGCCGGGCAAGCCAATTCCGTCCGGGGCTTTGGACGGAATCACAAGGGAGTCCATCGACAATTCGCTTGTGCAGTCAGGCGGCTCTCTTGTGAAAAAACCATCTTCGGGCAGCACACTGGATATACAGATATAATTTTTACACATTGTTCCGCAGAGGCGCATAATACTTTGCCTCTGCGGACTGCATGGGTGCAGGGGTAGCTCTAAACGAGTGCGGGCTGTTGAGTCAAAAATAGTTGGAGGGTTCTGTAATATTGTGAAAAAGAACATTATTTTATGGGTGGCGTCTTCGGCGGTAGTAATGCTGGCGTTTTCGTGGCTTGCGGTTACTTTCGTAAAAGGCGATGCAGGAATGGCGGTATGCTTTCTTCTGTTTTTTGCAGTCAATCCATTATATTCCGTGATAATCGGAGCGTTTGCGGGAAAAGATGTGAAGCATCTGTGGAGCCTTCCGGTTATTTCAGCAGTGCTATTTCTGATAGGAACATGGATATTCTTTGACATGGGAGAAACGGCATTTATCCTGTATGCGGCAGTCTATCTCGTTATAGGGATAATGGCTATGCTGATTTCTATGTTTATTAGAAAGAAAACGCAGGAGTAACCTGACAAGGAGGGGCAGGTATCCCGGCTTTCCAGTGTATCGGGGAACCTTATAATAAAGTTGTTGAATGGAGTTAGGGTTGATGAAAAAAGCAGCGTTGATTTTAGGAATAATTTTTTTGGTTTTGACATTTGTAGGCGGTGGATATGTTCTTATAAATCATGGGCAAGTAAATGCGGGATATGCGGCTGTGCCGGGAATTTGGACTGTGATATGTTTTGGGTTTTACCGGAATGGGAAACGTGACTAATTTCAGTTTGCCAGGCATGGCTTTGGACTATAAAGTTATCATTTGGAATTTTATGGTTTTATATCCCCAATAAGGTCACAGCCTGACAGGGCGGCGCTGATGGGGAAGGTCAGTCAGGAAATGGCGGACATGAAAACGATACGGGAGGCTGACAGGCGGTGGCTGCGCCTCCTGTTCGGAGAGCCGTATGAGGCTAAGCTCCAGTCCGAGCAGGACATCGCCAATATCCACCAGTGGGCCGGAACCATCCGGCAGTATCTGGACTTGCAGGAACTGAACCGGGAAATCATTGAGGAACTGATTGACCGCATTGAAGTTGGAGAACGAACCATCATAGACGGTCAAAGACACCAGGACATTAAAATTTACTACTGCTTTGTTGGG
>CAJTOO010000180.1:229-1797 GCA_910577735.1 uncultured Lachnospiraceae bacterium | reverse complement strand
TAGGTGGTATCTTCCAACCTCTTAATATTGAATCTATTAACTTTTGTTTCTTCTGAAGTGTCCAAATCTCCCCTCTTTGAAAGTCCGGTTGTAAGTCCATATCTTCATTTTTTATTCGATTTACTATTGTTTCGATTTCTAAATCTGTAGATTCACATTTCATAAAGTTTTATCCTTTCTTACAACTATATTACATTTCAGAGAGAAAATTTCTACTGTTTCTGTTCAAACTGTTTCTAAACTTTAATCTAACGAAATCATAAATAACTTGTTCAATGTCAATTACTACAACTAAACAATTTAGGAACTGTTAAGAAATAACTTTTAATCTTGGGGCTTAATAACATAGTTCCATTTTCCAAGTGTCTCACAAGGAAAAATGTTGATTTCTGCTAATTCATTATCAGATATTTTGTGGCCGGTTTCGTATACTTTCTTATCAAGCTGGCAGGTAATGGTCAGTCCTTTTTCTGTTGTTGTATTTGATATTAAACTGATTACTGTTTCAATATCAATTAAAGGATGCCCCTGCCAGTTCTTTGAAATATAGCAAAACATCCGGTGCTCTATTTTGTTCCATTTTGATGTACCGGGCGGATAATGGGAAACCATGATTTCAAGACCCGTATCATTGGACAGCTGCTGTAATTCGTATTTCCAGTTTCGGCTCCTGGAACCATTGCTCCCGCCACCATCACATGTGATGTATATCCGCTTTGCCCCGGGGAATGCATTTTTCCCAACAGCATTCCACCAGCACGAAATACTGGTCACTGCAAATTCAGATGTGTCATGGCTTGTTCCAAGGTTGACAAAACCAGTATTGTTATTGAGGACATAGACGCCATACGGCGCTACCTTGCCTAATCCAGGCACTGGAAAGTCATGATCCAGTACTTTGCGGGGGTCTTTCATCCTCCTGTATTCCGCCCCGGCATTTTTGAAATTACCAATGTTCTCTTTTTTCTTTGTGTCAACAGAGATAACTGGTTCTCCGTTCTCCAGATATCCATGGGCGGTACGATCAATAAATTCAAACTGTTCATTACGGTCCGGGCTTGGTATGCCAGTCTGTTCCATTTTTTGGTTTACTTGTTTGCTGTAGCCCATATCTGCCAAAAGCTGTGATATCTTTACATAGCTGATAGTTATGGAATAATCCTTTTCAAGGATATCACTGATTTTGCGGAGGCTGAGGGTTGATGCGACCCAATGCAGCTCCTTAGAGGGATCGCCGTATGTATTGCCGTCTATTATTTTTTCGATGGCTTCTGTGATGTTGGGGTAGGTTTCTGTTGCTGGCTTACGGCCAGCTCCTTCCCTGCGGATCCTGCTGCTGGAAATAACTGTATCGTTTTCCGAATCAGCCTTTCCGGCAATGAGGGTTGGATATGTGATACCAGTTAATTTGACAATATGAGCCTTTCCACCATTGCCATATACATCGGCGGCTTTACTTAAGAGAATGCGTTTGCTTTTTTCATCTGATAAGTTGTTTATTAGCGAAACAAGTTCGTCAAATGGGGCTACATTTATGATATTCATGGTATATACTCCTTTTCTGCTCT
>CAJTOO010000180.1:0-219 GCA_910577735.1 uncultured Lachnospiraceae bacterium | reverse complement strand
AACAGTTCCTTATGTTCCAGGTGGTAATGCCCGTCCATGCTGCCCTGCGACACACGCATTCCTGGTGACTCATCCGCAAGTATCCCTGAAAGCATCCCATATTCCTGCCTGCTCTTCGTAAAAACAACGGCATCCATTCCCGTTCCCTCCTTTTCCCTCCTGTGAAAACGCAAAAAGACCGCCGGGGAGCGCGGCATCCTGCACGGCATGATAAGCCTG
>CAJTOO010000179.1 GCA_910577735.1 uncultured Lachnospiraceae bacterium | reverse complement strand
AGAATCCCCTTCATAAGATAACAAAGACTTTATTCCAACTACCTTTCCAAAAAGGCAGTTATCCTCTTTTGAATACTCAACTGTACCATTGTAATTCTTATATGATAACAAATTACTCATAGTAATCCATCCTTTCTCAATTTCTCTATTACCTGATCCAATACATATCTCTTCAGGATTCCGCTTGGGTGTGGCTTGTGAAAATTTATCACTTCATTACTTCCATCTTTAATAAATTTCACTCCTGATCCGGTTCCACCTTGTTTTAATTCATACCCCAAATATGATAACAGTGATTCCATTTCATCAAAAGTAAAATCTTTAGGCGTCTTCAGCAATCTATCTATCAATTTATCTTTCTTACTCATGACAGTTCTCCTTTATATATAATATACCACTCTGCAAGAGAATATGCAACTATTTCTAGTTGCTGTTTCACGGTAAACGCATGCTTTATAAATAATCTATAAACAAATTTTTCTTCTGTTTCTCAATCAAGACCTGTATTCAGCCCTCCAAGCACTTTATAAAGATAATCTGGGTCATACCCGCATTTCTTCCTTTTGCTTGCAATTCCCATCTTACAGCTTTTTTCCTGCTTCAGAAGGTTGGTGCCTATATGGCGCAGCACATTTACATTTTCTGCCGCATTCCCGGCCCTTATCCTGCTCTCATCTTCTCGGAATCCTATGTCCAGCACCCAATGCAGGCTGTTCTCTATTCCCCAGTGCGCCCTTTTACACTTTCCATATTCCTCAGCTCCCATCCCGCTTCGGCTGTATATGGAGTAAGAAATGCTTTGCGTTGCAACTCCTTTTTCTGTCACGGTTGATACACATGCCCCTATCCCGCTCAGCCCTTTCCATTCCGAATGGTCTGCTTTAAGCCAGCCGATTTCGTTTTCTACATAATATTCCCTTGTTTCCTGCCTTCCATGGTCAAAGCATATATCTTTGTAGTACCGTCCTTCTTCTGCAAGCTCGTTCTTCCTGCAGGGGAATACATCCTTTTCAAAATACAGGGCGATGTCCTCCATAAGGCGCTCCTGGTTCCCTTTCACCTGCAGGATATAGTCCGCTTCCTTATCTATGATTTTTTCCGCTATCTCCTTCTGGGTTCCCATGGCATCTATTGTCACCACACAGCCTTTCAGGCACAGAATGTCCAGCAGTTCCGGGATGGCCTTAATCTCGTTTGTTTTCTCCTCCACCTTCAGCTGCCCCAGCACAAGGGACGCCTCACAGGCCCATGCGCTCACCACATGTGCCGGACGGTTCCCTTTTGCGTCATCCCTGCTCCTGCGGACGGTTTTCCCGTCAATGGCGGCAACGCCCTCTATTTTCCCGGCAACGGATCCCGTCCATCGGAAAAAGGCATCATGGAACTTTTCGGGGTCTATCATCTGAAATACCCTGTTTATTGTATCATGGGAGGGTATCCCGCCAGGCAGTTCCAGAAATGACCCAAGCCACTCCCTTTTAGATTTTGCCCAGTCTTCTATCTCGTTCCAGGTGTCCATGCCGCAGAGGATTGCCGTGACTGCAATTACGATAATGTCAAGAAGCTTGTGCTTTTGGTTATATGGGGCTCTCGGATCCGGACATAAAATCGTGCGTTTACCGTGTGCTCATGACAATATCTACGCTATCTGAGATCCTGCAAGCTGTTCTGTTTCTGTAACACTAAGACCTGAATCATATGCCCTGTTATTATCTACTATCACCTAGTATAATCCGATTTAAATAACTATATGTTTTATTATTCTAATTGTGCTGTTTTTGCATGAGTCTATGAAAAGTATAAACGTAAAGCTA
>CAJTOO010000178.1 GCA_910577735.1 uncultured Lachnospiraceae bacterium | reverse complement strand
ATATCATTTTTTGAAGCATAATAATCATAATGGAGAGATCATTGCCATGAAAAAATCCTTTCACGGCAGATCTATGGGGGCGTTATCCATAACAGGGAAAGCAACCTATCAGGAACCTTTTGCTCCTATGCTTGCTCATGTTAAATTTGCCGATTTCAATGATCTGGACAGCGTTAAACGCTTGATTACAAAAAATACCTGTGCAATTTTTATGGAAACAGTACAAGGTGAGAGCGGAATTTATCCTATCACTGAGTACTTTATCAAAGGAGTCCGAAAGCTTTGCGATGAGAACAAAATTTTGATGGTTTTGGATGAGATTCAATGTGGTATGGGCAGAAGCGGAAATATGTTTGCGTATCAGCTGTACGACGTTGCTCCCGACATTGTGGTTTCGGCAAAGGCTTGCTTCAGTGTACAAAGGATTACAATAAAAATGGACTGCCAACCTACAACTTCTACCGCTCTTCCAAAGAGCGGTATTTCATTTTTCTGAAATGTAATGATTACATGCTCCAGCTTCGAGCCAAGTTGGCCCGAAGGTTGATAAGCTGAATATGACACTGACATATTTGAATTCCAACCAAATATTCTTTTCCAGCTGGTAAAAATGATTAAAAAGGGAGTATGGCTGTTACGATTTGGCCATATAGAAGCCGTTTAGTTTCAAGCATTATCTGCGTGGTTTCCAAAGGCTGAGTATTTTTATACCTTTGCCTCTTGTTTTATGAAGTATTTCGTAACACTAAGGTATTAAAATTTAAACTAAGCTGGTATAACATATTTTCTAAATGGAAAAATATATCTTCATCCTGAGCATATTCCATGATATAATTATCCCAACAGACTATCGGAACGAGGGAAATGTATGGACGATTTAGCATTAAACTATCAAAGTGATTTTCATGCCATTCTGCAAATGATAGCAGATGCCCGCCGGAAAGCTGCCTATCAAGTGAATGCCACAATGATTGACCTTTATTGGGGAATTGGAGAATTTGTTTCCAATAAGGCCGTACAGGATGGCTGGGGACGTTCTACCGTAAAGGCACTTTCTGAATACATTCTGACGCAGGAACCAGGGATTAGAGGCTATTCCCCACAGAATATCTGGCGCATGAAGCAGTTCTTTGAAACTTATTGTGACAAGCCAGAGTTAGGAACTCTGCTAAGAGAAAATACATGGTCAAATAATTTGCATATCATGTCAAAGACAAAATCGGATGCAGAGAGATTATTCTATTTGAAGCTGGCCTCTCGGGAAAAGTATAAAGCAAAAGAACTGGAACGGCAGATTGACAGCGGATATTATGAGCGTTTAATGCTATCAGACGGTAAAGCGCCTTCCGCCATATCCCATGCTGCGCCTGCGAACATAATCAGAGACATGTATATGTTGGAGTTTTTAGATCTGCCCGAGCCTTATAGGGAATATGATTTGAAAAAGGCCATTTTGAAGAACATGAAAAAATTTTTACTGGAAATTGGCAGGGATTTTATTTTTATGGGAGAAGAATATCATCTTCAAGTAGGAAAGAACGACTATTATACGGATTATTCCGATTCTCTGATTATTCCGATTTTAGCACAGGCCGCCTAAAAAACTATATACAGTCTGCATGAATTAAACTGTCTATGCTATTTTATCGGAATAATCTTTTTGATTAGTATCCCCTACAGAGTCGCCCGATGATGTCGTCATCACCTTCCCAAAACGCTTTTTCTGTGGGGAGGCTGGCGACTTCCCCAACATTTTGCGAAGCCTTTTCAATCGCTTTGCGTTTCATCTCAGTGTCAGCATATGCGTAGATACGGGTCGTTTCTGGATCCT
>CAJTOO010000177.1 GCA_910577735.1 uncultured Lachnospiraceae bacterium | reverse complement strand
TAAAAGACCGCTTACAGCGCAACAAAGCCGCCATAAACGCCCCGAAAAATGACGGAGTACAGCGCATGGTAGACATAGCCGCCAAGAAAGCCGAGGGCAAGGGGAAAGGCTACGAGAAATGGGCGACCTTGCACAACTTGAAGCAAATGGCGGCTACCATGAGCGTTTACGAGGAATCCGGCTTTTCTTCCCCGGAAGAACTGGAAGCCGCCCTTGCCGCCGCCAGTGCCGGATTGCATGAAACTACCGGGAAACTGAAAGCCGTGGAAAGCACTTTGCGGGAGAAAAAGGACTTGCAGAAACAGCTATTGGCGTACATCAAGACCAAGCCAGCCCGTGACGGACTGAAAGCACAGAAAACAGAAAAAGCCCGCAGGAACTACCGGGAGCAGCACGAAAGCGATTTTATCATAGCCGAAGCTGCCACCCGGTTTTTTAAGGCACAGGGAATCCAAAAGCTGCCAGCGTCCAAGACCTTACAAGCGGAGATTGAGCAGCTAATGAGGGAGAAGAACAGCCTTTACAACGAGTACCGGGAAAAGAGGGAACGCACAAAGGAATTGCAGACTGTAAAAAGCAATATCGACCAAATCTTACACCGTGAGCCGGAACGGGGAAAGGGGCGGGAAAATGAACGGTAAACGCCCCTACATGGACTACCCACAGCACAGAGCCGCCCGCCGCCTTGTGCATGAGTGCTGTAACTATGATAACGGCAACTGCCTTGTGCTGGATAACGGCGAGCCTTGTGTATGTGTGCAAAGTATCAGCTATTCGCTTCTCTGCCGCTGGTTCACTGCCGCCGTGCTTCCCCTTGACTGGAAACTGGAAGCCGCCCTACTCCACCGGGCAGAACTGAAACGCTGTACCGAGTGCGGCGGTCAGTTTCTCCCAAAATCCAACCGGGGGAAATACTGCCCCGATTGTGCCGGACGCATGAAAAGAACCAGAGCCGCACAGCGCAAGCGGAAACAGAGGGGGAAATGTCACGCTTTAGAAAACACAGAACCCCCGTAAATCAAGGCTTCCCGGCTACTGCTCAACGGGTATGCGGTACATTTATCCTTTCCCCCCAAAAAAGCCGTTTTAAATGCGTAACAGAAGCCACAGACAGGAGGTGAAAACCATAACCGAATACATTACAGCCAACACCACAATGCCGCCCTTTTTCCCCTATCCCCGATTTCTGCTGAAAATGGACTTGTCACAGACTGCAAAGCTGCTCTATGCGCTGCTCCTTGACCGTTCCACCCTCTCACAGAAGAACGGCTGGCAGGACAATGAGGGCAGGACGTATATTGTCTACCCCATAGCAGAGATAGCGGAAATACTGGATAAAAGCACCATGACAATACAGAACTCCCTAAAAGAACTGGATATTGCCGGGCTTTTAGAGAGGGAACGCCGGGGATTTTCCGCGCCGAACCGCCTTTATGTGAAAGTGCCGGAAGTAGTAAAGGTTTCTTTAGATATGACACAAAGAAATCTTGATGTCAGTCCTAAAGAAAACTGTACATCAGACACAAAGAAAACTTTACCTATGATACAAAGAAAACTTTACCCTAACCAACTAAATATAAACAAACTAAAAGAGAGCCAACGAATGGGAGCGAGTGGAGAGCCGCCCGCGCCCTATGGCAAATACCAGAATGTTTTCCTCACTGAAAGCGAATATGCGGAGCTGAAGCAGGAATACCCGGACTGCCTTGAACGGCTTATCGAGGAAATGAGCCGGTATATTGCTTCCAGCGGGAATGACTATGCGAACCATGCCGCCACGCTTTACAGGTGGGCGGACAGGGAGAAAAAGGAGAACCCGAAAAAGGGAATCCCCGATTATTCCTACAAGGAGGGCGAGAGCCTTTGACAGCGGAGATATAACGCCATGTAA
>CAJTOO010000176.1 GCA_910577735.1 uncultured Lachnospiraceae bacterium | reverse complement strand
CCGGCTAATTTATCATTTAATGCAGGAATGGAAGTATTTGTTGTCATAAGATTATCAATAAAGATGGAATTATGTAGATACTTTTGACGGGATGGGGAAAACAGTGATAGGAGGTATTAAAAATTTGCATACTAAATAAACCTGCCTTTGGCAGGCAAATAACCAAACACAGTATATGATGAATTAGAAGTTCATATACCGTTTATGATTGTACCGAACGGACTCTTGGGTCACGGAACAATAAATTCGGGTAGTTTCGATACTTTTATGCCCTAATAATTCCTGTACTTGTTCAATAGGCATACCAGCGCTAAGTAAGTCTGTAGCGCTGGTACGTCGCAATCTGTGTGGGTGAACTTTTTTGACCTGCGCCTTTGAAGCTATTCGGTTAAGGATATCTTCCAAACCGCGGCGAGTCAAACGCTTGTGAGGTGCTTTGCTACTGACAAATAGTGCTGGGTTATCATCTGTTCGTAATGATAGATAGTTTTTGAGGTGAATATGTGATTTTGCATTTAGATAGGTTATACGCTCTTTATTACCTTTTCCTAAAACGATAATATCATTTTGTGTAAAGGAAATATCAGAGCGATTGAGCATAAGTAGTTCGGATGCTCTGACAGCTGTACTGTATAGACATTCAACGATTGCAAGATTTCTTTCTGAGTCACAAGATGAGCGGAGTTTTTCAAGTTCTTCTGCAGATAAAGGCTTTTTAATTTGTTTTCTACATTTAATTGGATCAACAGAATCAACAGGATTATGTGTACAAATTCTCTTTTTGTTTAGCCATTTAAAGAAACGACTTGCGATTAAGCGAATTTGATTAAGATAGGAATTGCTGACGGTTCTTTTATGTTTATAATTGTACAAATACAGGTAGATATCATCATCTGTTATGTCTGTAATGCTTTTGTTTATATAGGACAATAAATGAGACAAGTGGAAGTTATAGAGGGCTATAGTGCCATTGGATTTTCCGGCTTGACTGCAAGATTCAAGGTATATTCGCAAATAGTATAGGCTGCTGTTGTTAATGATCTGTAGAGAGGAATCTTTTGCGGATACATCATATTGGCAGAGCACGATTCTAATAGCATTTTTGACTTCCGTGAGTTGTTCAGAAGAATAATTTGGTAAGTGATGTAAGACTTCGAGGATGATTTGTTCTTTCATGGTAATTCTCCTTTTTGCTGATATGATACCATGTTTCTTTTAATGAGTTAAATGATAAATTAGCGAATGGAAGGGTAGAGCTTGTGGTCACTGATGAAGGCTTGGGTTACAAGCTCGATGGTGCTGATACAGTTTTCCCTTTTATTAAATCCATTTCTTTTACTGCTCATTGGCGCACTCAGCTTGCTAAGAATGGTGCTGATTTTGATCATAATATCGGTACGCTCAGATTAAAGGTTACTAAAAATTCGGTTACTACTATATCCGGAGCATGGCCACATATGGGCGATACCTATATTAATGGCACCATGAATACACGTGTATGGATTGAAAAATACAGCGATTTTGCCATAGAGTAGCTAATCCAATAACAATGTATTCTCATTTATATTTTAGATATTGCAAGAGATTCCAACCGAATAGTAGGTTTTTTCTCTTCTGATGCAGACCAACTTATTTCAGCTACAGGATTATATATACTTCTAGATAAATCAGGACATGATACTTTTCCATCTTGGACTGTAATGGTATAAGTAAATCTTGTAGTATTACCCCACCCCGAGCCACCGTAAACATTTGCTGCAAATGTAGCATTTATCCTATAATTGCCACTACCCAATTTTTTTCGCACTGCATCAGCACCTACGATATAGAAATCATTCCCTTCCTGCTCAAATGAGCACCCGGCTAATTTATCATTTAATGCAGGAATGGAAGTATTTGTTGTCATAAGATTAT
>CAJTOO010000175.1:449-1915 GCA_910577735.1 uncultured Lachnospiraceae bacterium | reverse complement strand
CTTCGCGCCTCTTAATTAAAAAAGCACTTTTCATTCCGGCGCAGCCGGTAAGCATTTTTTGATTGGAGGCGATTTTTATGTTACCTGTTAATTATGGCGGCCATACCGCCTATCAGAATACCTTCGTATCTGATTTTCTGAACTTATTCCCGAATCCCTTTGCTGTCCCTAAACAAACATGGGATATTATTGTGAAATTCTGGTATCTTGATCTCTCTGAAACGGATACCATCATGCAGGAGTTTTATCCACTGACTGGCAAACCCGCCACACGTTTTCCATCCTGCCTGTTACGTTCCTATCTTCTGTCAATCGTACTTGGGGTAACTTCCATTACCCAATGGTGCAGGCTGCTTAAAATAACCCCCTTGTATGCTATCCTCAGCGGTTTTTCTGTTAATGATACCCCAGGCGTCGGGACTTTTTACGACTTTTTTAACCGGTTATGGCAGTCTGACAAAGACAACTACGTCAACCAGGTTAAGCATAAAAAACCAAAACCTGAAAAAGGTAAAAAACGTGGTGATAAAACTCCCTGCCACACGGACAGTGCTGCCGCAAAACTCCTTCCTCTTATGCAGCGCATCCACCTTCCAAACAATAATCCGTTCTTCCTTATCTTCCGGCTATATAAAGCACAGTTCCTTGATAACTCCGTCCGCAGGAACCTGATAAATCCACGCCGCCTTTCACTTGCCGGTGACGGAACCCCTCTTGAAACCGCAAGGCTGGAACGTCCTAAAAGAATCTGCGGCTGTCCAAAAGGTTCTGGCTGTGGCTGTAAACGGAAGTTTTCACAGCCTGACTGCAGCTGGGGATGGGATTCTTCCAGAAATAAATATTTTTTTGGATACCACCTCTACATGTTTGTTGCTGCGGATTCTGAAAATGACCTGCCAGTTTTTCCGATGCTGGAGCGCGCATCCAGACATGACATGCTGTCATTCCTGCATACCTTTTTCTCCATGAAACCCTATCTTCCTGGGTTTCATATTGAAAAACTCCTGCTGGATTCCGCCCATGACGCTTACCCGCTTTATGAATACTGCAAAACAAACAGCATTACTCCTTTCATTGGCCTCAATCCCGGCCATACAGGGCACTTCAAATACAAAGATGACTTTACCATAGATGGAGATGGTGTCCCTGTCTGCCGGATGGGCTTACGTATGCACCACGATGGTGTGGAAAAAGCAAAACACCGTGAAAAATACCGCTGTCCCATTGCAAACCGGAAGAAAGGCTGTTTCTGCGAACATCCCTGCTCTGATTCCAAATACGGAAGAACCGTACATATCCAGCAAAAGGACAATCCAAGGTTTTTTAACATACCGCCAAGGGACAGTAAGGAATGGAAATTGGAATACAACAAACGGACGTCTGTAGAACGCTCAAACAAGCGGGAAAAGGCAGATTATAAATTAGAAGACGGCAGACACCGCTCTTCTAAGATGTGGTACTGCCGC
>CAJTOO010000175.1:0-376 GCA_910577735.1 uncultured Lachnospiraceae bacterium | reverse complement strand
TCCGAGAGCCTATTTTGTTTATATAATTTCTTTTGATTTTTATACCAGCCAGATCTGGTTTTTTCAGGTGCAGGGGCTGATTTTGAAAAAAGTATAAATTTATATTTTTTTCCTTCGTCTTTATTGTCAGCAGCAATTATGTACTTACCATCTAATATTTCAGGTTTATCGCTGTCAACATCAAAATATATTTTTAATTTCTTCATTCTCCAGGCTGCATAAATTGACATTTCGCCCATTCCATTTTCCTTTGGTTCGGATTCTGCAGCAACACAATATAAATAATTGCCTTCTTTATCTATAATTACTCCTACTGAATATTTATATATAGACATATCTTCCTCTTCTTTTTTTCCTCTTTTTTCTTTTTCCTTTT
>CAJTOO010000174.1 GCA_910577735.1 uncultured Lachnospiraceae bacterium | reverse complement strand
CAAATGTCGTTACCCCAAAGGGGCATTGTGAGCGGCTGATGCGGAACTTCAATAAGAATTTCAAAACAGCGTAAACCCGCACAACACCCGGAAGGAATTTCAGACAGAAATGGCTGAAATTTCTTCCAGACAAAGGGGTGTTGTGCGGGTTGGAGCGGAACTATAATAGGAGGTAAATGATGAGAAATAAATATGGATGTCTAGCCATGGCAGTTCTTCTAATTGCTGGCAGCGCATTTCCCGTCCATGCAGAGGAATACACCGGGCGGGATGATTGGAAGGCACAATTTACTGGCAAAAAGCTAGAGAGCAACTTTGAGTCCGCGGACTTAGCAGAAGCCATCTATGCGTTACAGCCAGGAGACCAGATTACTATTCAGTTAGCACTTGAAAATCAACACAACAAGCCAACCGACTGGTATATGACCAATGAGGTTCTCTCCAGCTTAGAGGACAGTCAAAGTTCTGCAAGTGGTGGAGCCTATACCTATGAGCTAACTTATGTAAACCACAAAGGCGAGACATCTACACTCTATAGCAGTGAAAATGTAGGTGGTGAGAAGAGCAGTGCAGCTGGCGAAGGTCTGCACGAAGTCACAGACAATATGGATGAGTTTTTCTATCTGGACCGGCTTGCTTCCGGTGAAAACGGACACATCGGCTTGACCGTAGCCTTAGACGGTGAGACCCAGGGCAATGGCTATCAGAATACTTTAGCCAAACTACAACTTGCTTTTGCCGTAGAGCCTGTAGCTGGTGGTGGCGGCGGAAACGGAGGAGGTTCTGGAGGAGATGATGGTAATACACCACGTACGCCACCTCCATCCACCCCAACGAGCTCTACCGTCTATCAAGTAGGAAGCGTACAGACGGGAGATGCCTCTCATATTCTTTTATGGTCTGCGATTGCTTTAGGTGCGGGTCTTATCTTGACGATTATCGCGATTACACGTCTGCGCCAGGAGAAAGGAGGTAACGACGATGAAGCATAAAATATTTCGCAGAGTATTGACCGGGCTTTTCGCTCTGTGTCTGTGTTTTACAACCAGTGCGTTACCAGCTTATGCAGAAGGTAGAAAAGCCTATACGTATACGGTGAATTTTTATACAGGGAATCATGGAAGTTTTGCAGGTACGAACCATGTCATGGTCGATAACAGCAAAAGTGGTTCTTCCTATCAGATTAGCGGAGGCGGTTCGGTTGTTACGGTTAGTGGCTTAATGAGAAATGATGTCGTCAGTTTTGACGCGGCACTTGTGGGAGCGGTAGACTTAGGAGAGAACAGCAAATATTATGTGAAAGGAATCCGTCAAAGTGGAAGAGATAATGACACGGTTTCTCTCTCAGCATTTCGGGTAGAAAAAGACCAGGACTATGTGGTAGCCTATGGTATACGAGGAGAACTGACCTCTTATACGGTTCATTATCAGGATACTTCTGGCAGGACATTGGCACCAAGCCGTACGTACTATGGCAACGTTGGAGACCGTCCAGTGGTAGCTTTTCTCTATATTGATGGCTATGAACCACAGGCATACAACTTAACCAGAACCCTAACTGCTAATGCAGCTGAGAATATCTTTACTTTTGAATACTCCAGACCACAAAGTGGTGGTGGAGGCGGTGGTGGTGGAACCACAGGTACTGGAACAGGAACACCAGGAACTACGTCAGAAGGCGAGGGTGGAACTACAGGTACAGGTGGTGATACTGCACCAGGTGGAGAAGCTGTGGGGGCTGAAGGAACGGGTGCCGATGGCGGAGCAGCGGGAGTACCGGATGGCGGCGCAGATGCCCAGGGAGCAGCTGCTCCTGATGCAGGAGGCGCTCCTGGTCTTCAAGAGGCAGAAGACGGTGAAGTTCCATTAGACAATGGGCCTCAGGACTTAGTAGAGCAAGGGGACGAAGAAGTGCCTCTTGACAAAGGACTGAT
>CAJTOO010000173.1 GCA_910577735.1 uncultured Lachnospiraceae bacterium | reverse complement strand
TTTTGTAAAAAAGAATAACGTACAGGATACTTTGTTGTATAATGAACTTGCTAAAACACATTACAAAGGAAAGTGATCCCATACGTCAAATTTATTATACAATAAAAAGAACCTGATTGGTAGACTTTATCAATATTTTCATAATTATTTTGAAACCTGTCCCCTGCCTACAGCAGAATCTTTATTCCTGCTGGTTTTATCCATGCTGGCAATGGAATCTGCCCATTCCATCCGTTTTTTGTACAGGCATTTTTTATCTGGCATTGCAGAAAAATCGCTGAATGCATTCTATTATGCCTGTTCTTATGCCAAAGTGGATTATTCCAGATTCATGAATGCTACGGCCTCCATGGCGCTGAAACTGATTCCTGGGCTGTTGGAATCACAGCCAGTTTTTTTATGTATTGATGATACCATGGTTCCAAAGTTTGGCAAAAAGTTTGAAAATGCGTCAAAACTATTTGACCATGCTGCACATAATGGCTCCAACTATTTGAATGGGCATTGCTTTGTAAGCCTGATGCTTTGTATCCCTGTCTGGAATGACCGCAAAGTGGTTTACCAGGCTGTGCCCTTAGGGTACCGCATGTGGAAGAAAAAGAAGTCCAAACTGGAACTAGCCGCATCCATGGTCCGACAGGTTATGCCTGAATTCTGCACAAAGAAAAATGTGGTTATCCTATGTGACAGCTGGTATGCCAAGAAAGACCTTGTCTGCGTTGTAAATGACTATTCCAACCTGGATATTATCTGTAATGCCAGATGTGATTCTGTTATTTATGACCCCGCACCAAAACCTACCGGAAAAAGGGGAAGGCCTGCAAAACATGGCCGTCGTCTTTCTGTCTGGGATGATTTTGTCCTTTCCGATGAAAAAACCGGAGAGTATTACACGGGTGTCCGCCGTGTCCTCACAAATATCTCCGGTGCAAGGGAAGTCCTGGCATACGTAACATCAGCCGGAAAAGACAGCGGTTCCAGGCGTCTGTTCTTTAGCACTGTCTTCCCGGAGCAGCTGCATGTGTTCTGTGCATGGCAGGAAAAAGCACCGCTGAACCAGACCGGGAGCGGCTGGATGCAGTATATCCCACTATTTCTTTATGCATTCAGGTGGAATATTGAAGTGGGCTACTATGAACAGAAGACATTCTGGTCATTATGCAGTTATATGGTACGCAGATGCAAGGGGATTGAAATGCTGGTAAATCTGATCAACATAGCATACTGTGCAATGAAACTATTGCCATACCAGGATGAGGCATTTGCAGAATACCATACAAAAAGCGTACAGGAATTTCGTTTTGCCCTTAGCGGGCAGATTAGGAAGCAGGTATTTTATGCCACTTTCGTGGATAATATCGAAAACAGCATAAAATCAAATGCCGTTATGAATGCCTTGAAACAACTAATCGTGCAACAGGGATTCCATTTATAAAACTTGTAAAGTGGTGTAATTTTAAATATTACTTATCTATATTTAAAATATTTCTACTTTTTATTTAATTCAATATATTCTGCATTTATCTTCGGTAAACTAACATCTGCACCTAAAATGCTAATGTATGTTTCTATTCCACCAAGTGTACCATAAATAGTTATAATATCATCTTCTAATATTCTATCTTCATTTTCACTTTTTCTTGTATATGTCACATAAACCGTATCTGAATAATACCCATATTTGCTTTTAGTTATATTAACCCTAAGTGTAATAGAATCGCCAGATTCCATGACTTGAATAACTTCCCCTGTCGCCTTTATATATTCTCCTTTTACTTTGTCTGGATTTTGTGTAATATCTTCATAGGATTATTCTTTACTACTCTTTTTATAACTACGTATATAGTTTTTCATTTTAAAACTAGGCTTAACTTTTTCCATTGCTAAAAGCATAACTTCTTTATTATTATTAATATAATAATAAAGTTTAATTCCATCACCTATTTTAAAATCATCTAAT
>CAJTOO010000172.1 GCA_910577735.1 uncultured Lachnospiraceae bacterium | reverse complement strand
GGTTATGGCGGTGGTTCATTATTGCTATCACCGTCTGAAAGATATGTGATTTTTTCTTATTTTTCGGGTGAGAGTGAAGAAGGGTTTGTGTTACTTGAAATTGTGAATAATCAGTTCAAATTTTTGTATGATTCTGATTATTTGTATGGAGAAGATGCCAACTACGGTTTTGCGGATAACGAAAAAATTTTGATTCAGACTTTTCGTATAGGTTCATGGTATATAGAAGATGCGAAAACGGATGAAAGCGGGGATATGTATTACACATTTGGAGAATTAAATCTGCTTAATCTTGAAACCTTGAATCTGGATAGGCACACAATTCTCGTTTATCCCTCCGATGATTGGAAAGAAGAAAAAACAGATGTGGGTACATTTTTGTTTACTGATATAGCAGATGGAATGTTGAGTGTAGAAATGCCGTGGGGAAACGAAATTTTTCAGTATCCATTGCAAGAAACTCTTATTATTAGATTCAGTAAATAACTCAACTTTCCCACTAACATAATTGGTGAAAACATTAGATTTATCAAGTGATTTTATTGTTTATATAGGAACATTGACATTAAAATAGCACCTATTCTTTGGTATAATAAGATTACCACATCAAATAAACCAATTACAGAAGAGGTGCTAATCTTATGATATACCAGAATGCTGAAATTGAAAATACCCAGAATCGATTTTCTAATGCTATTAAGGAACTCCAGATGGGTAAACTGCTGCGTAAAGCAAATATCACCAAAAACTGTGGGATCCCTGCATACGAGGTGTTTCAATTTTTACTGTTGTTAGTATTTCAAGGAAAGAACTTATTTCGATTTTTAAATTCCAAACATAAAGACCAGGCTGTTTCCAAAAACACATATTACCGTTTCCTGAATGAAACATCCTACAACTGGAGCAGGTTCCTGATGCTCCTTGCCGTCAAGGTAACCTCTGCCTTCGACACGCTTACCCGGCCGGAAAGAGTGAAGGTTTTAATACTTGATGATTCCGTGGTCAAACGCAGCCGCAGTAAGTCCGTGGAATTACTGGCGCGCGTTTATGACCATGTGGAGCATAAATTCCAGAAAGGCTTTACACTGCTCACGCTTGGCTGGTCTGATGGGTACAGCTTTATCCCAACCGGATTCAACATGCTTTCTTCGGCATCCAAGAGCAACCGTTATAAGGAAGCTTCTGACACGGTTGACCGCCGGACAAACGGGTATAAGTACCGCAAAGAGAGCATGATGCATAAAACAGACGCTGCCATACGGCTCATCAGCAATGCCCTCGCTGCCGGTATAAAGGCTGACTATGTCCTTATGGACACATGGTTTACAACAGAGCCGATGCTCAGAGAGATCCTGGATACAGGAATTGACGCAATCGGGATGGTAAAGCAGTTGAAACAGCGTTACACATACCGTGGCAGACAGTACACGCTTCCAGAGTTAAAAAAGTTTGTTGGTTTTTCCGGTGCGGGAAATATTTTCGGCTCCCTCGTGGTCACGACAAAAGCGGGAATTCCCGTCAAGATCATATTCGTACGCAACCGCAACAGGAAAAGCGAATGCCTGTATATCCTGAGTACGGATATAACGCTTGAAGATGCAGAGATCGTGCGTATCTACGGGAACCGCTGGTCAATAGAATGCTTTTTCAAGGCATCGAAATCTTTTTTGAAGTTAGGCACTGAATTCCAGAGCCATAATTATGGTGCAATGGTAAGCCATACAGCCATTGTATTTACAAGATATATCATTCTGGAATGGATCCGCAGAAACCAGAATGACCAGAAAACGTATGGTGAACTGTTTTTCATGTTCTGTGAAGATATCCAGGACATGGATTTAACAAATGCACTGCTGAGCCTTATGGCTTTGTTTGTGGAGCATATGTCAATGCTTTCCTCAGATATCACATCTGTTTTAAAAAGTAAAGTAACTGAATGGATTGCTTCTCAACCCATATTTATTCAGGCTTTATTCGC
>CAJTOO010000171.1 GCA_910577735.1 uncultured Lachnospiraceae bacterium | reverse complement strand
CGGTATTCGGACTCTGTTTATATCCTGCAGGGCATTTTTTCCCTCTTGCATCTCACATGATGTGAGGTCTTATACTGGTTTTACCAACAAAGCAAGTCCAGCTAAGAAATGTCAATAGGTAAAATAAAAAATGCTCAAGAAATTTTTTCAAGCAGTTGATGTAAAAAAGGGTAACTTTAATAAGCCCATTGCCATGAGATTTTTAAAATTTAATTTAAAATCCATCAGGCAGCGGTATTCACAGATTTTGGATGCTCTGCTGCATAACGTTCACAGTGTTCTTCCGGCGTGATGATCTCGAAAGGCTTATTATCCCGGAGCATAGCGAAAATAATGTTGCAGATTTTGTGCATGACGGCTCCGACGGCAACAATCTTTTTCTTGTTGGCACATTTACGGATGTAATAATCGTAAATGACTGGGTTCACAGGTGCTTTTGCTGCTTTATCCACTTTCAGGTTGTTTATGGCGATCATATGCAGGATGCGCCGCGCAAGGCTGGAGCCCCGCTTGGACATATGGACCCTGTCGCCATGGAACTTGCCTGAATCGTTCACACCGGGATCCATCCCAAAGTAGGCATAGAGCTTCTTTGGGGAAGGGAACAGGTCAAAGGAGCCCATCTCGGCGATCAGGACAACCGCGCTGAGGAAGCCGACGCCCCGGAGGGACTGGAGAAGACAGATACGGTCATAGACCGGATCGCCCTGCATATTGTCCACGGCCTTATGCAGCTCTTCCAGTATACTGTCCAGATGCGCCTGGTATTCCCGGTAGGTTTTGATATACAGCCGGATCCGGAGCGCGTTGCTGGGAAGTGCGCGTCCGAAAACAGCAGCGTCCTTTGCGGCGGCACATATGGCATCGTATTTGGAAATGGCATATTTTTCGCCGAAACGTGCGGTTGTGCGTATAGTTTCCACAAGTTCGTCCTTTGGGGCGGCAGGTATGTCAGCGGCAAGGGGGTAAGCTTCCAGAAGCTTTAAGGATGTCTGCGTTGTGATTTTGCTGAACACATTCAGGTATGCGGGAAACGACACTTTGAGTTCCGCGTTGAGTTTGAGCACGACGGCGGACTGCAGATCCTTGAAATAATAGTAGTCACGCACAAGGTTGCGCAGGTCAATGACTGCGTCATCCGGGACAATGGAAGTCTTAAGCGAGGCATCCAGTCCGACCTTAGCTGCTTTTTTTGAATCAAATTTATCATTATGCAGTTTTCTTACGTTCATGTTTGTGCTATTCTTAGTAATGATAGGATTAATGACCGAGCAGTCAAAACCCTTATCGCGAAGGAAGCACAGGAGCGGGATATGGTAGATCCCGGTGGACTCAAGGAAGCAGCGGCTCCCCAGAGAATACGCCTCTTGTGCTTCCTTTATTTTTGCGACGGCAAGCTCCCGGGACTGGGAATCGGAATGTACGATCTTAAAGGGTTTCCCGATAAGAGTGCCATTAGGGAGCATGATGGACATCCAGGTGAAGTCTGCCCCGACATCAAGCCCGACTGAAAGATAGGGGATGCTTTCCAGCATCTTAAGTACTTTTTGGTATTGCATGGTTTTATCCTTTCCGGCAGGCATCCATTTCCAGAAGGCGGATACACAACCTAGCGGCTTATACAGGTATAGCCTGAGGCTTCCCAACCAGCCAAAACATAAATCACCACCGAATGGATTGACAGACTTTTTAAGAGGTTTCACCAGCCGGGAGGCCGGTTCCCAAGGAGAATACGTCAACGATCCTGCCTCAGTGATTATACCTCTATATTTTGTCTGGTGCATTAAGGAAACCTCAGACATGGTAAATAATGCAGCACTATAACATCTGATGGAGGGGGAACTCCTCCTTCCGTTATATCTATATTGATTTATTAGATTGGACTTTGTAACAATTAACCAGTAGTCATTCTTGACTACACCATTATTATACTAGGAGAATTGTATGAGTAATGTTATGACAGTGAAAGACCTGTGTCTTTGGTATGG
>CAJTOO010000170.1:324-2017 GCA_910577735.1 uncultured Lachnospiraceae bacterium | reverse complement strand
ATCAAAAGTTTCAACATAGTGCATCAAGATCACCTCAAAATATAATTTTAACGCTCTTATTATACCACATCTATGGGTTTGCAGCCAGTACATATACACTTTACTTCAATTAGTCTTTTGGACATGATATAAAAAATCTGTTATAATAGACAAGGGAATAATCATTTTATTATATAAAAGCGGGGAACAGCATTATGGTACAGATTAGTAAAAAAGATAAGGAAAAAGTACTTGAAGCAATACATTCAGGTAAAATAGATACTGCGGAACTGGCTCTGCCAGCCCTTGCTGGTTCTATTATGCTTGCCATGAAACAGCAGGGTTTTCTTGAACCGCTTAATGACGTATTTAAGGATAAACGCAGTGATAACATGCATATTCCTTCATATATACTTCTGACACTTGCCATTACTGCAAAACTTAAACAAAAAACAAGCCTTACAGATGTACCTTTTGCAACCATACAACTACAGATGCAGGGCTGCTTGCAGAACTTGGCTGGAATGCATGGGATTATGGGCGCAATGTAAATGAAGGGCTGTTTTCAGAAAGTGTAATGCGTAAACTTGTAAAAAAATACAACAGTGAAGAACTGGTTTCTTTTTATAACCATTATGTACAAGGTTATGCATTAAAAAACCTTGGTGTGCAGCCATGCATACATATACTGGACTGTACTAAAATCCCAGTAAACCTTAGTAACACAAATTATGAAAATTCTTCTGTTGTAACCATAGATGGTGAAACCATGCGTGGATATAAACCTGGTGTACTGCGTGGCATCACAGATGATTCAGGAGTAGCAGAAGAAATTATCTTTGGCACTTTAAAAACCCATGACATGGAATTATGCAGGGAAATGTTAAAAAACACTCCATGTTTCCATGAAAATGACATCTTAATAAACGACAGGGGGTTCCTGTCACGTGAAATGACAAATTACCTTAAAACAGAACGTAAAGTTGACACATATATACCTGCAAGGGAAAACATGGACATATTTAAAGATGCAGTGTCCCTTGCTGTTTCCAGCGGTAAATGGCAGAAACATCCAAACAAAAAAAGAAAAGACCAGGAAATACAGCTTGTAAAGTCCCTTGGACCGTTATGGGCAAGTGACACCCCTGAAAAGGATGTCCCTGTCAATGCATGTGTTGTACATGATAAAAAAACAGACAAATTTTTTGTCTTTATGACTACTGATACCACAAAAACTGCACGCCAGATTATCCAGATTTATGAATTTATATGGACTGCGCCCAGAAATAGAAGAAGACTTCCGCCAGATGAAAGATTTCTGGAAATTAAGTGGTTTCAAAAGTACAAAATATAATTATATTACTTTCCATATTGTAATGATAATGGCCCTTACTGGCTACCTTTTCTTCCAGATATACAAAAACCTCGAAGAAGGGCAGGCTTATACAGGCAGGTCTCTGCCTGTTGCTGCCAAAAACTACAAAGAAACAAAACCTAAAGAAATAGTTATATATGTGGGACAGTATTTTGGTATTTTCCCATTTCTTGAATTTTTAAAAATCTATGCAGAATGCACTTTAGAAGTAAGACAACTTCTTGATCCTGTTCTTGCTAAAGTATAGCAGGTTTTTTATAATATTTTCAAAAGACTAATTGAAGACACTTTATTCAGTTGTCAAGGTACGCATTTTATATATTGACCATCCACATTTAT
>CAJTOO010000170.1:0-310 GCA_910577735.1 uncultured Lachnospiraceae bacterium | reverse complement strand
AACTAGCTCTTATAAATCCGAGAGGCTATCTTTGCCTTGTTTGTCTTAACTATGCCATAATTATACTTAACTTTGACAAGTATGTCAATATGTTTCTTTTATTTTTCTTGACTTTGCCAAGTTTTTTTGTTATTCTCTGTTTATACAGTTTGGAAGGGGGAAATAAAATGAATGAACGTCTAAAGCTCATTAGGAGGGAATTGTCTTTAAGTCAAGAAGCATTTGGGAAAAAGTTGGGTGTTACTGGGGCAGGCATTTCTAAAATAGAAAGTGGTGATAGAAACTTAACAGAACAAATGATACTTGCTAT
>CAJTOO010000169.1 GCA_910577735.1 uncultured Lachnospiraceae bacterium | reverse complement strand
CAACAAGGAAACCCAGTAAAATCAACGGGTATGGCAATTTAACAATTGCCTAATATTATCCATAAGGGGAGGATAATTAAGTCGATCACCCATGATGAACTTGACAAAAAACTTTCCATTACGGGGCAAAGCCTTGAAGAATACTTCCTTAGCAGTGTAGTCTCGGAAAGTCCATGAAGAAACAGAAAAAAATTATGTTATATAAATGGAAGTGACGGAGAGGAATAAAAAATGCTTATTTCTGAGTGTTTTCAGACAGTGGTTAGAAAAAAGGACATGACAATTAAGCCCGCAAAAAAGAGTTTTTTACAGACGGAAACCTCATATTTTGTTTCATTTATAAATTAAGCGGCATACAGGCGGGCGACCTTGTATCTGGCGTCAAGATGTATGCATATGCCGATGAGCATACCCCAAAAGGAAAAATGATTCCTGCCGCGTATTTTTAAATTCTGCAGGCAGTAATCATTCAGAACACGGTCGTTGATACGCTCACATGCGGTACGCTCGCTGTATATCCGCCTGTATTCTTCGGAATCCCTCGGGATGCGGGGATGAAAACGCAGGTCTGCATGGTTTTTCACGTAGACAGTACGCCCGTAAGAGCCTGGGGAACATGCGGCTTCATTCGCGCAGGAACTGATACGTCCGCATCTGAGGGGGCAGCGGTATTTGTGAGCATCCTTTATGGGATCATTCCCCCATGGGCACATTTCATGCCCGGCAGGGCATATGGGGTGGCCGGATTTATCGAAGGTGATTCCGTCCGGGGCATTTCCAGAAGATTTTGCCCGTCCGTTGATATCAATGAGGGCATTGATATCCCAGTGTTCCAGCAGTTCATAGGTCGGGAGGTTGTCATGTGCTGAGTCAAGGCAGACATTCTTGGGCGAAATGCCAAAGGCATTGCGCCCGAAATCATCCATGGAATAGAGGAAGTTTTTACTGTCATGGCGGCGTGCGTCAGTGAATTTCATCAACAGCGGAAGTTCAACTTTCAGCGTATTGTTCCTGGCGCACAGCATGTAAAGCGTATGCCCGAAGTACCATGTTTTATTATCGCTGTCCCATCCCCATGTGGCATCCGGGTCAGAATAATGGCGGCCGCAGCCGTCCCGGTAGGGGCAGTCTTTCCCGCAGGAGGAAAGATGGCGGCCGTAAGGGGAGGAATGGGAAACCACAGCGGTGCCGTCGCCGGAGAGGGTAAGGTTTTGCGTATCAATCAGCCCAAGGCGGATAGACGGCAGCACGGCAAGGATGGAAAAGATTTTCTGGAGAGCGGCTTCCGGATTATCGGCGGCAGGCTTTCCGTCCAGGATATCATTTACGATATCTTTGGCAGTGACCATGCAGGGGTCTTCCGGCTCCGCCAGTTTTCCGTCGGCGCCAATCAGTTTTTTTGGTTTTTTACCGTTTCTGCCTGCCGGAAGAAGCGCCGTGCGGGAATAGGGTTTCCGCGGGTCTGTCCAGAATCGGTTCATAAAGTCATAATAAGAGCCGAGTGGCGGCAGCTCTTCCAGAGAGGCGCAGCCAATAAGGACAGCCAGGGAAATGGATTTGGGAAGGACTTCCCGCACCCATAAAGTAAGGCTTGTGCGTGCTTTGGATTTATTAAAAAGCAGGACGAAAAGTATCAGGGAGCGCAGGATCTGGGCCTGGTGCTCTGCCGGACGTCCCCCTTTGGAATGCGCTGTACAGCTTCCCGTTGGGAAGCGTCCTGTTTCGGTGCGTTCATGGCGGCTTTGTTGCGCTGTAAGCGGTCTTTTATGCTGCGGGGGTATTCCTGTTTGGGTAGGGGGGTTCGGCGGTTCTTGCGGCGTTCTGTGCGTTTTGGCTGAATGTTTCCAGTACGGCGGCACGGTCAAAATCATCACCTAATTTCCGGGCGGTGATTGGCTTCGTCCTGTCCGGCGTGAGATACGATAATCTCCCCCGGCTCTCCTTGACGGTCACTCCCTGTTGCAGCAGCTTCCCGGAAAAATCCTCAAAGGAAACGGCAGAGGACAGGGCGGCTCGGA
>CAJTOO010000168.1 GCA_910577735.1 uncultured Lachnospiraceae bacterium | reverse complement strand
GGTACCTTCTGTAATAAGGATTCTGACTGGCATACCATTCGCATCCACGGCCAGATGTAGTTTGGTGTTGAGCCCCCTTTTGTTCTGGACATATCCTGATTGCCGCCTTTCGCTCCCGCCGCTTGGGGGTGCACCTTGATATGGCTGGCATCGATCATCAGCCACTCATAATCCGGTTCGTCAATCAGGATCTCCAGAAGGTTTTCCCAAGTCCCTTTTCTACGCCAGCGGATGAACCGCTGATGGACGCTTCCCCACTTTCCGTAATCAGGAGGCAAGTCTCGCCAGGGCGCTCCGGTCCGCAATACCCAAAACACCGCATTGATAAAACGGCGGTTATCCTGGGCGATCCCTCCCCACTGCCCACGTTGTCCCGGTAAATGCGGCTCCAGCAATGCCCATACTTCGTCACTTATATCATGGCGGTGATACGATGCTTCCATTTTTTATTCCTCTTCTTTCTTTTGTTTGCTTCTATTTTACCACCTAGTCAAACTTGTGTAGACGCTATCTAGAGTACCCATTTTGGCCCGACAGAAAATTTTGTGTAAAAGTAGGAACGCATCAGTTGTTTCGCGTCAAAGGATTCGGAGCAAATACTGCCTGAATCCGTCAGGGACGGAGTTTGTCTTAACCAGGCTTACCTACCTGTGTTCCGGGATGAGGGACGGTATGCACGCGCAGCGTGAATGCCGTCTCTCGTCCCGGAAATGCTAAGGTGAAGCCGGGTTCAGGCAGTCTGGCGGTTCTGGAACATAAGCTGGAGCTGGGCTAAAACCATATCCCAATTTCGACATCGGGACGTCCAGTGCTCGACAATTTTCCTGCTGGCCAGGTAGAGCATTTTGCGCAGGGAATCATCGCTGGTAAAGCTGGGCTTGTTTTTGGTGATCTGGCGGAACTGGCGGTTGAGCCCCTCAATGATATTAGTCGTATATATGATTTTCCGAATCTCGGGGGGATATGCGAAAAAGGTGCTCAAAATATCCCAATTGTCCTCCCAGCTTTTGACACAGGAGGGATACTGTTTCCCCCAATTTTCTTTGAATGTCATGAGATGCTCCAAGGCTTCGTCCTCAGTGACGGCGGTGTAGACCTTCTTCAAATCAGCCATCAGCGGCTTGATGTCCTTATAACTCACAAAGCGGGTGGAGGAACGGATTTGATGGACGATGCACCGCTGCACCTGGCTGTGGGGATAGACCGCGCCAATGGCCTCCACAAAACCCTTTAAGCCATCCACACAGAACAGATAGACGTCCAAAACTCCCCTGCTTTTGAGGTCGTTCAGCACATTCAGCCAGAATTTGCTGCTCTCGTGCTCCCCAATCCACACGCCCAGGATGTCCTTTGTGCCATCCATCGTAACACCCAGAACCACATACGCTGCCTTCGTCTGATACTGATGATCCTGCTTCACCTTGTAATGGATGGCATCCAGAAATACGAACGGATATACCGTCTCCAAGGGCCGGTTCTGCCACGCTGTAACCTCTGGCATGATCTTCTCGCTGATCTTACTTACCAGCTCCGGTGAGATGTCTACATCATACAGGCTCTTGATCTGCTCCGAGATGTCCCGCTGGCTCATTCCGCAGGCATACAGCCCCAGAATTTTCTCTTCCATCCCATCTGCATTCCGGCTGTACTTGCTAATGATCTGCGGTTCATATGCTCCGTTTCGATCCCGCGGAACCTTCACTTCCACCGCTCCCAACTGGGTTTTTACCGTCTTTTTTGAGTGCCCGTTGCGATAATTCCGGGGGGACTTTTCGACAGCGGTATCTGACATACGCTGACTTTTTTCGTACCCCAGCTCCGCATTCAACTCGCTCTCCATCACCTGCTGCAAAACGTCCCGGAACATTTCCTTCATCGCATCCATAATCTCCGTCGTGCTGTTGAACTTCTGGCTGTCCACATAGGCCTTCAGCATTTCCTTCGGCGTCTTCTCCATAATAATACATCCTTTCAATCAAGTTATTTTCTTGCTCCGATTCTTGACTGAAAGGATGCCTTTTATTCCTTTTT
>CAJTOO010000167.1:284-2047 GCA_910577735.1 uncultured Lachnospiraceae bacterium | reverse complement strand
CATTCATTTCTCTGATTTTCAATAAAATAAGTGGTATAAAAATTGGTCAAGTGACCAATTTTTCGTAACTTTATAGTAGTAAATCAATTAGTTATGAATAAAAATAAGCCACTTGACCAAGTGCGTTCGACCGGCGTAAATGCGCCCAATCGGACTTCAAAATTAGTAAATAAATCTGAATTCAACGGCAGTATCCTGAACAGATTGATGAATTTCGCCCGTTCAGTCCCCGATTTCCGCAGGTCCGACAAGGGCAATATACAACATCGGCTCGCCGACATCATCATACTGATGATATTAGCCAGAGAGTGTGGATGTGTCGGGCGTGCCGATATAATTGAATTCGGACGTCTCCATCTCAATAAATTCCACAGGCTGGGCATTCTCAGGAACGGCGTGCCGTCAGAATCAACACTGTGCCGTGCTGAAACCGGCATTAACGATCATGCGATGGCCGACAGGATGCAGGATTTTGCCGGGGCATTTCACAAAGAGCTGCTCAAAAAAGGGTGTGGCAAGGAAATAATATGCATAGACGGCAAGGCCGAGCGTGGCACAGTCCTGGAGAACGGGCGCAATCCTGATATAGTGTCGGCGTACTCGTTCAACACCGGCATAATTCTGGCTACAGAGGCCTGCCAGGCGAAAAGCAATGAGATAAAGGCAGTTCCGCGGCTTATCGACAAACTCGACATAGCCGGAAAGATAGTGACAGCCGACGCCATGTCCATGCAGAAGGATATAATCGATAAAATCAGAAAGAAAGGGGGTGACTTTCTGATAGAACTCAAAGCCAACCAGCCGTCATTGCGATACGGCATTGAGGACAGGCTTGTGGCGCACACACCGGTATATTCCTACACCGAAGGCCCCGAACTGGCACACGGCAGAATAGAGACGAGAACCTACCGCATATATGACGGACTGGACATCATCGCCGACAAAGAGAAATGGGGCGGAAACATGACCATCATTGAGTATGAGTCATCCACAGTCAAAAAGTCAACAGGGATACACACCTCGGAAAAACGTTTGTACGTCAGCAGCATGCCGGCAGACACTCCGAAGCCAGGCACCATTGTGCGCAACCACTGGTCGATAGAAAGCATGCACTGGGGCCTGGACTACAATCTTCAGCAGGACAATATAAAACGCAAGTCGATAAGAGCCGCCCGAAACCTCGACACCATACAAAGAATAGTATACTCGGTGTTCTCAATATGGAAAGGACTCCGCAAAAAACGATCGGACAAAAATAAAGGCATAGCCGAACTGATGAGACATGTCTCTATGAGCTTTACCAGGCTGATGCGATTTTTAAGCCAAAACTGAAAAAAACAAGATTTTGATAACAGGATAACCTTTTGACATACAGACATAGAAAAATTACCCGCTCCGGACTGAAGCGGGTAAGGGAGGATGTGCTCTTTATTTTAGTTTAAATGAAAGAGCCGTGATATAAAGGGTGATTTAAGGGGAATAAACGCTGTAAATTGTTCAAAAAAAAGTGTGTGTGTAGCTGCAATTGTTGAAAAAATTGTAATTTTGCATCATTATGAAAAGAAGTATATTCGGTTATATTGCGACTTTGTGTGCGGGAGTCTGCATGACTTTCGCCTCATGCTCCGAGAAAGAGGAGCCGGTGGCACCGGAACCCAAATGTACGGTGCTTGTGTATATGGTGGCGGACAATAGCCTCGGAGGCTACGGGGTTATGGTAGACTCGCGTAATCTTTCTCAGATGCAGAAGGCTGTGAACAACG
>CAJTOO010000167.1:0-274 GCA_910577735.1 uncultured Lachnospiraceae bacterium | reverse complement strand
TTTAAATGAAAGAGCCGTGGTTTGAATCATAGTATCTTCGCTTTTCGTCGGCATTGACAGTTCTGGTTCATTGTTGAAAACCATATCACCCGAACCAAAGAATTAACAGAACTTTAGATTTAATCGTGGTGACCCAGTAGAGATTTTCTTTCGGCGGGGCGAAAGCGGCAAGCCGATGAGGCTGAGGTCACCACATTTGACTCGGTCAAGCTTCGTCGAGCTAAAGGTTTTATCGCTGGAATATGGTTAAGGTTGTTAAGGCTCGGGGTTGTGA
>CAJTOO010000166.1 GCA_910577735.1 uncultured Lachnospiraceae bacterium | reverse complement strand
TCTCTGACAAACTGCTCTGATAGAGAAGGAAGGGATTTTACCACTAGCTCTACAGAAGCACCATTTTTTAACATGTTTAGAGCTGTTTTGATTTCTGTTTCACTCACTGCTTTCTTTACTTCCTCTTCTGCATATTTTTTTGCATACTCTTCTGCATATTTTTTTGCATACTCTTCTGCATAATTTTTTGCATACTCTTCTACCAGTTCACACATCTCAGTCACTCCTTTCTGGGATTCTTTGAAATATTGGACTCGATTGGAAAGTTTCTGAAATTTCTGATGTACTCCTGTACTCTTCTTGAAATACTGCATCCGTTTGGCAATCTCTGTTCCATCATCTATGGCAGTATTTACATAGATTTCATGTGTTCCATTCTCTACTACCGTTCCTGTCTCTTTGATGACCCGTTCCATATGATAGATGGTATGTTTTTCTCTAAAAATATCAAATTTCGTAAGAAATATCAGATACACATCTGGCAACTGTTCCTATTTGATTCCGCTTTCTACAAAAGCAGTATCGATGTTTGAGCGATTAAAACGAACCCTTTTTTGATGGTCGTCATCATTCTTTTTCTGTACTTCTATATTAAAATAATCTCCAGAGCTGTCTTGGCACAATACATCTAAAATCACGGAATGTGCCCCTAGATTACGGAGAAAGTGAAAGGCTCACTTTTATTATATAGATTTCCCACAAAAAAAGCAAGGAAGACCATCCATGCTTCCTCTGTTCGAAATTTATGTCTTTCATGCAATTACCAATTCTTGCTCCCTCCAAACCTTTCAAAGATATCTCTTGCAAAAAATCGAGCAACATTTCTTTTGTCCTTTTATATATCCAGACTCCTGAATCAACCTTTTGGCTTTCTCATATTTTACAAATTTCCCTATCCCATAGGCACTTTTTAAATACCTTGGAATATTTTTATTGGCAATTTCAGAAGCCATTTCTAACTGCGCTCTAACATCCTCACATCCATTTGTTCTTGCATCATATTGAATCTTAGACCGTTTTATCCGAAGCTCTATGTGAATCATACCCTTTGTGGTTTTAATATTTTTCTTTTTCCTTACTAGTTCTTTTCACGATAGAGACATAATTTAATCCAAGTGCTTGTGCAACGGGGAACGATTTGGATGACAGATACGAATTGAAAAAGAATCTTTTTAAAATTTTATAAAAAATTCAAATGTAAATACTTGATTTATAAGGTAAAAAAGGAACAACTGTATATGCAAACACAGTTGTCCCTTTTTTATAAAATATTTAAGCCTCCCTCTTCTTCCCCATAAAATTGTGAAAAAAGTGGTCATTTAATTAAAAATAGTGGAGCTTTATTGGAGAAGATCGTACTCCTTCTATTTTATTAATATAATTTAAAATAAACTCTTTTCTCGATGATGAAAGTTTTTTCTCATCCTTTGCAAGCTCAGATAACTGACTTGTAATATGACATACATAAATCCAGTTGTCAGTAATAAGATTCGATACATATATCTCTTTTCCGCCTATCTGTACTGTCTTATCCAAATAATCTACTATTTTTATCAATGTCATCCAAAGCCGCAGAACTATTCGATTTTGATGTTTTGTAGAACATTTTGTAGAACAGAGCCTTGCAACCTATATTACCAACATTATTAATAGACAAAAAAAGAACCGGAAACCCGCTAACATCACGGCTTTCCGGCGCCCCTGCCAAGGAATCGATGCGACAGGATTTGAACCTGCGACCTCTGCGTCCCGAATACAGATTTAGTGACATCATTCAGAGGCTTTGAAGTATATTTAAAATCCTATAAAACCATTGATTTTAGCGCACTTTTTACTCAAAGTATTAAGAATTCTTTTATTCATCGAAAATTATTATTTGAACCATTTTGTTAGAACAATGTTAGAACAAGGACATGCTACATTACTTTTATTAATAAACTTTATAGCTCTATATGACAAGTAGCAAATCCATTCTTGCACTAAGCAAACTCACTGTAAATGGACCCAAGAATATTTCCCCATTCAAGTACGTTACCCTGCAATTACC
>CAJTOO010000165.1 GCA_910577735.1 uncultured Lachnospiraceae bacterium | reverse complement strand
ATGGGCATATTCTTAGCCTGTTATGTGGTAATCGGTTGGGATATTGTCTGGAAAGCCATTACAAACATATTAAGCGGTCAGGTATTTGACGAAAATTTCCTGATGACGATTGCAACGATTGGCGCACTGATTTTAGGGGAACATTCAGAAGGCGTAGCAGTTATGCTGTTTTATCAGGTAGGGGAGTGGTTTCAGTCCTATGCGGTTTCCAAATCCCGTAAATCCATTGCAAGCCTAATGGACATCCGCCCGGATTACGCAAATGTGGAACGGGACGGGAAACTGGTACAGGTTGATCCGGAAGAGGTTTCTATTGGAGATACCATTGTTGTAAAACCCGGCGAGCGAATCCCTCTGGACGGTATCATTATAAATGGTGTTTCTGCTTTGGATACCTCCGCACTGACCGGAGAATCCATGCCTCGTGAAGTTGCTCCGGGTGCGGAAGTTATAAGCGGCTGCATTAACCAGACAGGCATTTTATCTATCCGCACAACAAAGGAGTCTGGGGAATCCACCGTAGCAAAAATCCTTGATTTAGTAGAAAATGCAAGTGATAAAAAAGGCAGGACAGAGAATTTTATCACTCGTTTTGCACGTTACTACACTCCGGCAGTGGTATTTGCTGCCCTAGCTCTTGCCATATTGCCGCCTGTTATCACTGGGCAGTCCTTTAGTATATGGATTTATCGTGCTTTGACATTCTTTGTAATCTCCTGCCCCTGTGCGCTGGTAATTTCTATCCCGTTAAGTTTCTTTGGCGGCATCGGCGGCGCATCGAAAATCGGTGTCCTTGTAAAAGGCAGTAATTATCTGGAATCCTTAGCTCATGCTGAAATGGTAGTATTTGATAAGACAGGCACACTCACAAAAGGCTCTTTTGCAGTCAGTGAAATCCATCCTGTGGGCATGGACGAATCACAGCTTTTAGAGCTTGCCGCATACGCAGAGGATTATTCCAACCACCCTATTTCTGCTTCTATCAAAAAAGCCTATGGCAAAAAAATAATCCCGAACCGCATATCTGATGTTCAGGAGATTGCAGGACATGGTGTGCAGGCAGTCATAGACGGAAAGAAAGTCCTTGCGGGAAACGCAAAACTCATGGAACGGGAACATATCCGCTACCAGTCTTCCGGCGCTGTTGGAACAGTGATTTATCTCGCCTGTGACGGAACATATTCCGGTTCTATTGTCATAGAAGATGAAATCAAGCAGGACGCTCCGTCCGCAATCCGCCAGCTCAAATCCTCCGGCATACGGAAAACGGTTATGCTGACCGGAGATGCTGACGCAGTAGGGCAGAAAGTTTCAGGGCGTCTTGGACTGGATCAGGCTTATACTGAGCTGCTCCCCGCCGACAAAGTTGACCGGGTGGAAGCACTGTTAAGGAAAAAAACAGAAAAAGGCAAACTTGTCTTTGTCGGGGACGGAATCAATGATGCCCCCGTACTGGCAAGGGCAGATGTCGGTATCGCTATGGGTGGTCTTGGCTCTGATGCCGCTATCGAAGCCGCCGATGTGGTCTTAATGACCGATGAGCCTTCAAAAATTGCCGCAGTGATGAAGATTGCCCGAAAAACAATCCGTATCGCTAACCAGAACATTGTATTTGCTTTGGGAGTTAAATTTTTAGTGCTGATATTGGGAGCTTTGGGATATGCCAATATGTGGGCGGCGGTATTTGCCGATGTAGGCGTTTCCGTTATCGCAATCCTGAACGCAATCCGGGCAATGCGGGTAAAGGTGTCAACCGTTTCTGAATAAAGTCAATTTAAAAAGAACAACAAGAAATGCGCTACACCCCACAAGGTAGCGCATTTTCTTAAATATCAGTTGGACAGGAGATTTCAAATAGGGCATCTATGGAACGGTGCAGCAATTTTGCCTGCGGCGTTTTAGACAGGGAGTAGTATACTTCCTTTCCTTCCCTCCGGCTTGATATAATCCCGCTTTTCTTTAAAACCCGAAGGTGGTGCGACACAGCAGGTGCGCTCATATCAACAGCCGCCGCTGTGAGATTATGATGACTTTACCCCTCTTTACCCCACCCAATTCG
>CAJTOO010000164.1 GCA_910577735.1 uncultured Lachnospiraceae bacterium | reverse complement strand
GCTTGCAGGTCTGGGGGCTTCGGGAGAGCGCCGCCGCTATCTCCATGACGGGGAAGCGGATAAACAGAATCCCGTTGCTGTCCTCGGTTCCCCTTGCCAGGATTTCATCCAGCAGGCGGGCGTACATGACCTTTGCCGTGTTGCTGATCGGAAGCCGGAGCATTGCCTTTGGGAGCGGCATACAGGGCGGCAGGGGCGTACTGGCTATCATAAATTCAGAATTCATTGATTTGTGTCCTCCTTTTGGCTCGTTTGGATAGGTAGCGGGGGCAGTCGATAATGACAGCCCGGAAACTCTGCTTGCACCCATGCTGGCATTTCCGGCAGAGTCCGTTGTAGCTTCTGCGCCCCCGGTCGTTCAGGAAGAAAGCAAGCTCTTTCTTCAACTTCTTTGACATTCTCGGCATAGTGCCTCCTTCATAGAAAAACCGCCCGATTCAGCAGGTACAGCCGGAATGGGCGGGCAGTGGTTTTTTGTGTATCGTTTCGGGGCGATTTTCAGGGGAAATACAGCCGTAGAGCCGCCCCCAAAATCCCCCTTGGTATTACGGGCAGGGCAGACTATGCCCTGTGAGATTGCTGTGTTTCGGTATCGTTTCGGTGTTCATTTTTGCCGGTTCTTTCTGCTGTCGTTCCTGCCCCCGTCTTTGGCGGCGTTTCGCTCTCCTTGGTACGCTCGTTGCGGTCAGAGTTCCTCCGTTTCCCTGCCGGAAGTCGTTGCGTTACATCGCCGGGGAGCATATCCCATACAGGCCGGTCATTCGATTGGAATAATCCATCGATGAACTGCCTATATCATATGACATTTTTGTACCCTGTGCCGTATGTCCACAAATCAGGAATGAAGCCCAAAATCTAAAAAATTCCACGATTGCGGAAAAAGCTTTCTGCCGGATGGGTTCAAAAATCAGATGTGCATTTTGCACTTCTGAAAATCCGGGCAAATCAAAAGCTCATTTTGTGCATTTGAAAAGAACGTCAGGGGGAAATGCGTCCGGTATAAATATGTGGTATAATGGGGATGGCGGCAAAGCAGACCGCAGGAAGGAGCAGGAAGCCATGAAACAGGGGATAACGATTCAGGAGCGGTTAAAGGATTTAAGGACGGAGCGGCATTTAAAATTAGAGGAACTGGCGGCGGTTACGGGGATTTCCAAATCAGCCTTGGGAAGCTATGAGAATGACGAACTCAAGGAAATCAGCCACAAAAACCTTGTGGAGCTGGCAAAGTTTTACGGTGTGTCAACAGATTACCTGCTCTGCCTGACAGAGAACCGGAACCATCCGGGCATGGAACTTACGGAGCTGCATTTGAGTGACAGCATGGTGGAGTTGTTGAAAAGTGGGCGTATCAACAACCGGCTGCTATGTGAGATTGCCACACATGAGGATTTTGTTACCCTGATGACGGACACGGAGATTTATGTAGATGGTGTGGCAACCGCCCACTTCCAAAATTTCAACAGCCTTCTGGAAGTGCTGCGGGGGCAAGTCCTTTCCCAATATCAGCCGGTGGAGGAAGATGCTGCGTTAAAGGCGTTGGAAGCCATGCAGGTACAGGAAGAAGATTATTTCTGTCAGGTCACGCACCGGACTTGGGACGCTATCCTCCATGCCATAAGGGAAGCGCACAAGGACGATACGGACAGTGCGCCGGACGGCTCCAATGCCATGAAACTAATCAAAGACGCAAAAAAGGCAATGGCTGTGCCGGGTTCCTATCTGGATGTGTTCACTGCCCTGATGTGTACGCAGCTGCAAATCCGGTATGAGAAGCTGTCGGAGCAGGAGCGCACGGTTTTGAAGAATGTTATGAAAAAAACTCCGGCATATAAGGATTCTCCTTTGAGCAGGATGAAGCGGAAATAAGGAAATGCCGTTACTTGGGCTTTTGTCCATGCAACGGCATTTTATTGTTTTACTTTCAGAACAAACAAAGTTGTGCTTCGTAAAGCTCTTGTGTAAATTTAATGTGCTTTATATTCCTAACATCTAAAATACATATATCTGTAATTTATTGCGCGGGAAGAGGCTTCTGGATTAATGCGGAAAATATACTGCCG
>CAJTOO010000163.1 GCA_910577735.1 uncultured Lachnospiraceae bacterium | reverse complement strand
CCGGGCATATTCCTCACGTCTTTTCTTCTTTGCCGCCTGTTCTGCCTCAAACTGGCGTTGTTCTTCTTCCGTAGGCCCGGATATGTTTCCACCCCCACTTGATCCTGCAGCATGGGCAATCTCCCCATTTTCATCCAGTACAACCACGCAGGAATATATTCTGCCCGGTGGCAGCGTTGCCTGGTCTTTCATAATAAAACTTTCTACTTTAGCCATTACCTGCTGTGCCAGAGCCGGGTCATTTTTCATTTTTTCTTCTAATGCAGGCGGCACAACGATTGCTTTCTTTCCAAGCGTAGAATCTATCCTCGACTGTACGCTTGCGTCCGCCAGTTTGGGTTCCGCCCCTGACGGTTTCCAATCTAAAACCGATTCATCAACCTTATCACTGAAAAACTTTTCATGGGGGAAATCATACCTCTGCCATGCCCCCTGTGGAATCTTATAAGCATCCATCACATGGTAGTATGCTCCCGGAAACCTCGCCTGCCACATATCCTTAAAACTCATCCCCGATACATCCGACTGCTCCGCAGCTTTTGCCGCCGCAAGTTCCGCAAAACTCACGCCCTCGCTCTTGCCTGCCGCATTCTTCCGGTACTGCTCCGCCAGATAGTATCCTCCCAATTTACCTGTTACTCCGAAATCCATCTTCCTCTCTCCTTTCATTTTTCATCATCACGGACAGGATGAACACCCTGCCGTTTACCTTAAAATCCATTGTTCCCTGGTATTTCTCCGCTGTGCTTCTGATGTTAATAAGCCCTATCCCATGATTCTCCCTGTCCGCCTTGTCCGTCACAGGGAACTCATTCTGCGGTCTCCTCACCACCCTCCCGTCAAAGCTGTTCTCCACTTTCAGGAAAAACAGCTCCCTCTTTTGGAATGAACTGATGCGGATAAAGGCTTCCTCGCCCGGTTCTTTCGCTTTCAGTTTCCGGCACGCATCCATTGCATTGTCCACCGCATTCCCTAAAACAATGCCGATATCATAGCTTTGGATGAACAGTTTTTCAGGGAACTGCAGCCCATCCACATCCATCCGCAGATCCGGCACCGTACCTGCAATCTCATGGTATTTCATATTCAGCAGGGTATCCACAACCGTATTCCCTGTCTTAAAACGGAATTCCAGTCTGTCCATCGTCCGGCTCAGTTCTTCCAGATATGCCTGCAGTCCTTCCTCTTTCCCCGCTGCAAGCTGCATGATGACGGAGATCGTATTCTTCATGTCATGCCTCATCCCCCGTATCCCGGAATAGACGCGCTCCATCTCCCCCATATGCTCCTGCAGGCTGCTGACCTGTTTCTCCAGAATAATCCGGCTGCTCTTTTCCCTGTTCCAGCAGATCATGTCCTGAAAGAGTTTTACCCCAAACATAACGGAGAATAGTAACAGCAGCAGGATAACAGGCATTATGACCATCAGAGACGGATATCTGTCATACAGCGTCTCCGGCACTCCGTTTTCCGCCGTGTCAATCGTAATACGCAGTAAAGTACATACCATCAGGCCGGTCAGCCCCGGTGTGAGGATGAACAGCAACTCCGTCCTGTGGACGGCATAGTCCTTTTCCCGATAATCCTGCACAACCTTTCTCAGAGTAAAATAAAGCACCGTTGCACCAATCACGCAAAACAAAATCTGGTTCCCTATGAGAGTAATGCTTACAACAAAATTATAAAATTCCAATGATGAGATATATCCGTTCCCCAAGCACCAGTCCCAAAGCCGGAACAGTTGGTTTCCTAATTCAAAAAGCATGTGTGCAAGGAAAAAGCTCATTTCCCCCACAGCCATAAAGGTGACTATAAGAAATAAGGCTATCTTTCCCAACGCCCTATAAAAGACCAATGCAGTCACCGATACGATGCACAGGATCACTGCCAGCCTTGCAAAAACCCCAAAACTCGTATAGCCCTTTGGTAAAAAAAATCCCGTCCCTAACCGCAGGACCCCATACAGTGCTGTGACTGCCAGCACGCCTATCCGCCGGTTCCGTATCCTTGTTTCCAGAAATCTCCCAAAGAAATACTGCAGGCAGTATCCCTGGAACACGGCAGAAAACA
>CAJTOO010000162.1 GCA_910577735.1 uncultured Lachnospiraceae bacterium | reverse complement strand
CTTTCCAGAGGTTGACCATACGATTATGATGAATTTTATTGAAATTGTTTTATGCCGCTTTGAATCCTGTTTCTCCCGGAAAGCTGCCTTCCGCTGGTTTGTTACCATTACGGTCGGTCTTATGCTCCGTTCCGATAAACTTGGTGTCACTTCCGTTATCCGTGACCTTGCCTTAAGCCCGGACTGCTATGACTCCATGATCCATTTCTTCAGATCTTCCGCCTGGTCCTTAGAAAATATACGGGAGCGTTGGTTTTCTATTGTTAAGGAATCTTTCCCTATTTACAAGGAAGGTAAGTTCTGCGTTCTTATAGGAGATGGGGTGAAGCAGTCAAAAGAAGGTCGCCGGATGCCTGGAGTGAAAAAGCTTTTCCAGGAATCTGAAAATTCTGCAAAACCTGAGTACATCCACGGTCATATGTTCGGCGGCCTCGGCATCCTTGTCGGAAGCGTCAGGCAGTGGGCCTGTATCCCCCTGTCCATCCGTCTCCATGATGGGCTCCAGGCCGCAGCAGAATGGAAAGGTGCCTGCATCTGTGCTTCTTCCCATGTGGTGCAGATGGTAGAAGATGCTTACCGTGCTGCCTGTACTTTTGGGGATTCCCTGCTCCTCCTGGACAGGTATTTCCTTACCGTTCCGGCACTGGAAAAACTGGCGGCCCTCAACAAGAATGGGAATACACGCATGGAGATCGTCACGAAAGCAAAGAAATCCTGTGTTGCCTTTGAGAAACCTTCCCCGCGTAAGGCTGGAAGAGGACGTCCGCCTAAAAAAGGGCCTGCTGTCCATCTGAAAGAACTATTTCTTTCCCATAAGGAAAATTTCCAGGAAGCAGAGATCGGGCTCTATAGCCGGAAAAAATTCATACGCTATTATTGTACCGATCTGCTGTGGGGACAAGGGCTGTATCAGGAGCTGCGCTTTGTCCTGGTGGAAATGGACGGGGTCCAGAGCATCCTGGCCAGCACCAGCCTGGAACTGGAGCCGTTGTCCATCATCAGGCTTTACAGTTACAGGTTCCGGATCGAATGTACTTTCCGGGAGCTGAAACAGCAGACCGGGGCATTCTGTTACCGATTCTGGTCAAAGCATATGCCAAAACTGAACCATTACCAGAAAAAAGGGGAACCCACGGCACTTGAGCGTGTGGAAAGGGAAAAATCCCGCCGGAAAGTATTGGAAGCCGTACGTGCTACTGAGATGCACATGGCGCTGTCCTGTATAGCAATGGGAATATTGCAGGGTCTTTCCGTCAGTTATACCGGAGAGATCAGCCCCAGCCAGCTTCGCTACCAGAGGACACCTGCCAGAGGGAGGGTATCAGAAGCAGCCGTCATGCATTATTTGCGGAAGTATTTTTTCTGCCTTTTAGGGAGACAGCCGGAATTGCGCATAACGCAAATAATTCAAGAACAGCAGGATGAGTCTGGAACTTACTGGGGTTCATGGGCTTCTTAAACGACACAAACTTTTTACTCACAAGTTATATAAATAAAATTGTATTATTTCATTTATCAAAAAGCAAGTGTTATACTTATGTGCATAAGGAGGAAAGCACATTGAAACAAAATACATTTACAAAGCTATTTTTATCTGCTTTTCAGTTAAGTGCCTGTACGTTCGGTGGTGGATTTGTAATTATACCTTTAATGCAGAAAAAATTTGTTGATGAGCTGCATTGGATAGAAGAACAGGAAATGATGGACTTGACAGCAATCGCACAATCCTCACCCGGCGCAATCGCTGTCAATGCGTCTATTCTTGTAGGGTATCATGTGGCAGGGGTGTTTGGGGCTTTGATAACGGTATTGGGAACGGTGCTGCCGCCACTCATCATCATCTCTATAATTTCTTTTTTCTATACTGCATTTCGTGATAATGTAATTGTCAACATGGCTATGACAGGTATGCTTGCAGGAGTAGCTGCTGTGATTTGTGATGTAGTAATCACAATGGGAAAAAGCATTTTCCAAAAAAAACGGGTTCTGCCGATTATTGTTTTGTCTGCATCTTTTGTTGCTGTCCGTTTCATGAAAGGTAAGCGGTAAATAATCGGCGTCTATAAAAGGAGTACTGCCTGTGGTATCCTACA
>CAJTOO010000161.1 GCA_910577735.1 uncultured Lachnospiraceae bacterium | reverse complement strand
GTAATCGGGTAAACAGTTTTCAGAGTTTCAGACATACTTGCAAACAGACCGGCAAAGGAATAGATTTCAGTAAATACCAAAGCAAGCCAATACCCTTTTTTTATACGGGCTACTAATGCCACAATCGGTGAAATAGCAAGAAATACGCCAATACCATTTACAAAATAGGTAAAAAGGAAGCCCCATACTGTCTGAATAGATAATGTTCCGAAATGCATTATAGCTTCAACCGCAAAAGTAATTACAAACAGCAGAAGATAAATCAAAATACTGAAAACCATTGCAACGATCATTTTAACAACAGTCAGTTTCGCTTCATCTACTGGCACAAGCCGCAGTGATTTCAGAGTATCTTCCTGTTCCTCCCGGCAAATCATATAGCTGCCTAACAATGCAATGACAGCCGGAAGCACAAAAAAGGTTGCCAAAGACTGTGCGGCAGTCATAAACCAGCCAGCCCCATCTATATATCGTGAACCCTTAAATACAAACTGCCCCTCTGCAAAGACGATAACAGCAATCATAACCACTGCAAAGACAGCAATCCAAACGATTTTAGAATGACGAAGTTTTCGGCGTTCAGCCCAAAGTAATTGTTTCATACTACCCACCTCACTTTCTTTTTCCTAAAGCAAATATAGCCAACACCACTGAACCCGCACACCATATAGTAATACATATTAATGCCGCCGGAATATTAAGAGTTTGTGCCAAAACTACACCGGGAATATCACGCATGACAATGGCGCTCATACTGGATAGAGGGTGCAGATACATATTAACCATAAGCAGAATAAAACCAAGGAACGTATAAACCAGCGTTACGCATACTGGAAATATATAACTTTTTCCAGCAGCTGCAACCGCCAAAAGCGGCATTATGGCGAATGCGGTTAATATAGCAATTTCCATACATTTTTTTAGCAAGTAACAAAAACTGCTCCATTCAAATGTTATATAACCGGGAAGCGTACTAAAAATCACGGACAATCCGGCTGTGAGCAGCATAAAACAAATAGAATAAGACAGCACAACAATAAATTTGCTAAAAAAATATTTTGTCTTGCTAATCGGTACAATCCACAACTGTTTAAGCATATCATTTTGGTGTTCATCATACATAAGCATAGTGGAAAATACCCCCAATACGACAGGAAGTATAATCCAAGGCGTGTAGCTGAAAGCAGTCCATTTATAAAATTGTATTGTATCTATGCCTGTCTCTCTAATATCTCTAAAATAAAAGATTGCAAGAAATGGCATGAGAAGAGCTGCCAACAGCATTAACAGGATAAACTTTCTACGGCGCAGTTTTAGAAATTCTGTTTGTGTCAATTTAAGCAATGCCTTCTCCCCCTGTAATTTTTTTGAAATAGTCCTCCAATGTATCATTACATAATTGAGAACTGATAACTGCCACATCCTGCACCACAAGAGCCTTATTGACAGCCGCCATATCCAATGACGTATTATAAATCCGCAGGGAGTGGTCGTCCTGTACGGAATAATCTGTAACTCCGAATTGCCTTTCCAAAACAAGAGAAGTTTTCGGAATATCAGAAACTTGCAGAAGTATATATTTACTGTTTTTTCTTTTCAGTGTTTCCATGCTGTTTTCTTCCAGTAAGACACCGTGATCAATAATGCCAATATCATCAGCCAATAATGCAATCTCGGACAGGATATGACTGGAAATGAGGATTGTTTTCCCATGTTCGGTACTCAAGTCTTTAATAAAATCTCTTACTTCTGCAATGCCGATAGGGTCAAGACCATTCGTAGGTTCATCTAAAATCAACAGCTCCGGGTCATGCAAAATAGCATTTGCAATACCAAGACGCTGCTTCATTCCAAGAGAATATTTGCTGAACAGCTTTTTATCCCGGTAAGGGAGTCCGACAATATCCAAAGCATTTTTTACAGCATTTGGGGCAGCAGTGCCACGCAGCTTCGCAAATATTTCAAGGTTTTCCGTACCCGTCAGGTTTGGGTAGAAGCCGGGTGTTTCAATAATAGCCCCAATCCGGGGATATACCCGTTTTTCCCTTCCTTTGATATTTTGTCCGAACACATCTATTTCCCCAGAAGTAACAGGGGTTAATCCCAAAATCATTTTCATTATTGTG
>CAJTOO010000160.1 GCA_910577735.1 uncultured Lachnospiraceae bacterium | reverse complement strand
TGTTTGTCAGATAATGGTACAGTGACAGGTGGAATTGCAAGTCTCCTTTCTTCCAGACAGATAATATATGGGTTCATCTTTTCCCAATATGTACAAGACTTTTTTCATCACTCCTTTTGCTGATTTAGTGAAGTGTGTGAGGAGAAATAAAAAATGTGTGAAATATAAAGGATATGGAGTATTTTTCTGTTTTATGGTAAAATAAAAGCATAATAAAACAGATAGAGGGAGTCACAACAGATGGAGATGGAAACGATACTTGCTCAAAATATATCTGTGGCAGGAGAAAATGCGTTTTATGATGAAGCCTGTAAGAAACTGCTTGCAAACAAGATTATCCTTGCATGGATTATGAAAAGCTGTCTGGAAGAATACCAAGAGATAGATGTAAATGAGATTGCAGAGAACTATATAGAAGGAGAGCCACAGATTGCTCAAATAGCTGTTCATCCAGATGAAATGGCAGGTAAGGGTGAGCAGATTATAGGAGAAAAGACAGAAGATAGCACGATAACGGAAGGAACCATTACCTTTGATATCCGTTTCCATGCACTGATTCCTGATACGGAAGAGAAAGTAAGATTATTTATTAATGTAGAGGCTCAGAACGATTTTTACCCCGGCTATCCTATTATGAAACGTGGAATCTACTATTGTAGTCGTCTGATTTCTTCACAGTATGGGGTGGAATTTACCAATGCTCATTATGAAAGGATAAAAAAAGTATCTTCTATCTGGATTTGTTTAAATCCTCCAAAGTACAGGGAGAATACGATCAATCGGTATACGATTCAAGAAGAACATCTGATAGGAGATGTGTCGGAGAAAAAAGAAAACTATGACCTGATGACAGCAGTTATTATTTGTCTAGGTAATTCTAAGGATGAGCATTATACGGGGATACTGAAGCTGTTGGATGTATTGCTTTCTTCTGAAAAAAAACCAGAGGAAAAGAAGAAGATTTTGCAGAATGATTTTGATATTAAGATGACTAGAAGATTGGAAAGGGAGGTGTCCGAATTGTGTAATTTAAGTAAAGGTGTAGAAGAAAATGGAATTAAAAAAGGAATTAAGGAAGGCATTAAGGAAGGAATTAAGGAAGGTATCTTAACATCTATACAAAATTTAATGGAAAGCATGAATTGGACAGCAGAACAGGCAATGGAGGCATTAAAGGTTCCTGAAGCTGAATGGTCACAGTATGAAAGTAGGTTGAAAATATAATATTAAAGTTGCTTATCTCTGGAGATTATTTTAATATAGAAGTACAGAAAAAGAAGGATGACGACCATCAAAAAAGGGTTCGTTTTAATCGCTCGAACATCGATACTGCTTTTTCAGAGAGCGGAATCAGATATAAACATTTCAGAAACTTTCCAAACGAGTCCAATATTTCAAAGAATTCCAGAAAGGAGTGACTGAGATGTGTGAACTGGTAGTAAAATCCCTTCCTTCTTTGTCAGAGAAGTTTGTCAGAGAACTTCAGGCGCAGCTTTTGTAAGGATTGGATAAAATGACAAACAAAAGGTATTCGGGCATTAAAACATGTTTGGATACCTTTTGTAAAAAAGTTAGAGGAAGAGGATGGAGGAAAATACTTGAAAGAATTAAAAAATCAGATAGAAGTTGGCACATCATGGGAAGAGTTAGGAATCTGTAATGATTTTCTATTTGGAAAAGTGATGCAGAATCCAGAACTTTGTAAAGAGTTACTAAAGCGGATACTGCCAGAATTAGAGATTGAGCGTATTGAATATCCAGAGCTGCAAAAAACGATCAAGTTTGATGCAGATGCGAAAAGCGTAAGACTTGACGTATATGTGCGGGACGAGAAACAGACAATCTATGACATTGAGATGCAAGTTACAGATACCAAAGAACTTGCGAAAAGAACACGTTTTTACCAGAGTATGATTGATTTACAGATGATAGATAGGGGAGAAAGCTATAAACAGTTAAAGCCAAGCTATATCATCTTTATATGTCCATTTGATATGTTTGATAAAGGAAGGCATCTCTATACATTTCAAAATATCTGTAAAGAAGATCATAAGATTCTGCTAAAAGATGAAGCGACGAAAATTTTTCTGAATGCGCATGGTTACATGGATGATGTCAGTAAGGAGCTAAAAGCATT
>CAJTOO010000159.1 GCA_910577735.1 uncultured Lachnospiraceae bacterium | reverse complement strand
GGGAGGACTGCCGCTCCCAGCGAAACATGGAAACCATTGAGATCGACCGGATTTTTCAAACCCTGACGTTTCCGCAGTTAGAGAGCCTGTTTGACAAACCGCCCATGCCGCCGTTTTTTCACCGGTACAGGCAGAAGTCAGCCAGCAAATGAACGCCGCAATTCTTTTTACGGGATTGTGGCTTTTTTCATGCCCTGGGAAACGAAAGGAGTGCAGAAAATGGCCGTTTTTCGCGTAGAACGCACACAGGGATACACCGTTATGAGCAACTATCATCTGCGGGACAAGAGCCTGAGCCTGAAAGCAAAGGGCCTGCTGTCCCAGATGCTCTCACTGCCGGAGGATTGGGACTACACCCTTTCCGGCCTGGCTGTTATCAACCGGGAAAGCAAGGACGCCATCCGCTCCGCAGTCAATGAGCTGGAAAAGGCGGGGTACATCAAGCGCCGCCAGACCACCGACGCGGGCGGCAAGTTCAGCGCCAACGAGTATGTGATTTATGAGCGTCCGGTAACAGAGGAACCGCCCGCCCAACCGTTGCCCCCAAAACCGTTGTTGGAAAAACCGTTGTCGGGTTTTCCGACAACGGATAATCCGTCAACGGGAAAACCGTCAACGGAAAATCCAACGCAAATAAATATAGAGAAATTAAATACCCAAAAATCAATTACTGACGGATCAATTACCGATTCCCTTCCCTTCCGGGGAACGGCGGCAAAGCCACCGGAACCGAAGCGAAGGGAAACGATGTCACTGACAGAGATGGAAAGTTATCGGGAGCTGATTTTGGAGAATATCGAGTATGACTGCCTCAAGCAGCGGTTTGGGACCTACCGGGAGGACTTGGACGAGATCGTGGAGCTGCTGGTGGAAACCGTCTGCGCGAAGCGTAAGACCACCCGGATTGCCGGGGCGGACTTCCCCCATGAGGTGGTGCGTTCCCGCTTCCTGAAGCTGGACAGCTCCCACATCGAGTTTGTCATGGACTGCCTGCAAAAGAACACCACCGAGGTACGGAACATGAAACAGTACCTTTTGACGGTGCTGTTCAACGCGCCCACCACCATGAGCAACCATTACACCTCACAGGTCAACCACGATATGTACGGCGGCTTCTGAAAGCTGGCCGTTTTTGTCTGCCCGGAACTGCCGGGAGAAAGGAATCTGTTATGAAACGACCGCTTGCGTATATCACCGCTCCCTGGAGCAAGAACCCCCATGAAAACGCGGCAAACGCCGCCAGCTACTGCCGCCAGGTGTATGACGCCGGATATTCCCCGGTCTGCCCTGTTTTGTTCCTGCCGCTGTTTTTGAAAGATGAAATCCCCCAGGAACACAAGGACGGAATCGACATCGCCAGAGATTACCTGCGCCGCTCCCATGTGCTGGTGGTCTGCGGACACTCGACCGATGAAACGGTCAAAAACGATATTGCCACCGCTGAACGCCTGCGGATCACCGCCACCACGCTGGACGGGATTCTGACGGTGAAAGGCCAGGGCCGGGAGAAAGGGGGCGCACACCATGCCTGAGCAAAAGACCATCGGCCAGCTGATGGAGGAAATGCGGCTTAAAGCCGGGGCGCGGGAGTATTCCGGCCATAGTTACATGGACTTAAACCGGTTCGCGGAGGACACCCGGCACATGATTATTTTTGATACCCTGACCGCTGATTCCCCTGTTGGCTGGAAAGGGGAACGCAGCCGCGCCTTTCTCACCGAGGAGGGATATAAAAAGTCCCTGGAACGCCAGGAACAGGGGCATATCAGGATTGTGAGCCATGCGAAGGTCCGAAACGGAAATCTGCGCTATGACCGGCAAGACCAGCTCCGATAGAGAAACCATGAAGAAAATCCATAGAGAGGAGGCGAAACACCCATGCAGGACGAAGTGGAAAGCAAAACCCTGACGCTCATTGTCAGCGGCACAAAGTTCACCGGCAGGCTGTTCAAAGCGGCGATTATGAAGTATCTGGCGCACCTGAAAGAGCAAAAGATGCAGAAACAGCGGGAAAAGGGCGCGGAGGTCAAGCCCCAGGGCAAGCAGACGGTGAAGCAGCTCATCGGGCAGAACCAGGGCGTGTCCAATCTTGAGATCACAGACCCCTCCATCAAGGCGTTTGAACGGGTTGCCCGGAAGTACGGCG
>CAJTOO010000158.1 GCA_910577735.1 uncultured Lachnospiraceae bacterium | reverse complement strand
AGTTATGTGATCAGGAAACTGGAATCCGAAGGGCTGTCTGATTTGTTACGTTGGTATCCGAATCTGTAATTGTGTGCATTTACAAGCAACTAGAGGGAGGGTAATCTTGTAGCTTTTATGCGGATGCGCTTGGGATGATATTCAACTTGACTATGTGCAGAATATATAGGAATATACTCATGGTCAAAATTCTCTGTAAGCAATGGGCAGTATATGCAGGAAAAAAGTTAATCTTGACAAGCGACTACCGGTCGCTATATAATGAAAACGAAATAAGAAACGACCGGCGGTCGCTATAAGGAGGTATCATAAATATGCCAAAAGGAATTATGCTTACACCAGAACAACAAGAAGAACGCCGAGAAGAAATAATCAGTGTTGCTTTGCAGCTCATAGAGAAAAATGGATTCCAAAAAACATCAATGAGGGAAATTGCGATTTTAGCAAACATGGGAAAGTCCAGTCTGTATGATTTTTTCAAAACGAAAGACGAGATTGTTGTATATGCAGTTGAGAAAGAAATGGAAGAAACAATTAAAAAGGTTCATAAGATCATTGCCGATGAATCCTCGCCGGAACAGTGTCTTAGAAAAATCATGTTGAATCATCTTAGAGTACCAAAGCAGTATCGAACGGTGCAGATGTGGTTAAATACAGAATCTGACTATTTAGAAGAAGATTATCGAAAGCGGCTGAAAACTGCGCGTTACGCATATCAGGATATTATCAAATCTGTAATTGAAAATGGAGTGAAATCAGGCGTCTTCCGTAAGACGAATGCCGATCTTATGTCGCGTTTGTTAATTAACTCCATTATATCAATCATTTACACATCCCGACCATCAGCCAGTCCGGAGAAAATGCTTGATGAAACAATGGATATATTTCTACATGGAATTATGAATGATGGAGGTGAATTATTATGATTTATTATACTCTGCCCTTGTTGCATAAACAGGCAACCCTTGAAATGGTCGGCGGAAAAGGTATGTCTTTATCAAAACTTTTGACAGCGGGCATCCCTGTGCCGGAGGGCTTTCATGTTACGACTACTTCATACAAGATTTTTGTTGAAAAGAACCATATTCAGCCTCACATTAATAAGTTGCTGGACGGTATTGACTCTAATAATACTAGCCAGCTTGAAAATGTATCTGCGCAGATAGGGATGCTTTTCCATAATGGAGAAATGCCGCAGGAAGTATCAGATGCAATTAAAACCGCATATGCCGGTTTGGGAAATATAGCGGTGGCTGTCCGTTCCTCCGCAACCGCCGAGGATTTGCCCGACGCTTCTTTTGCAGGCCAGCAGGAAACCTATCTTAACATACAAGGTGAGAATGAAGTTCTTGACGCTGTAAAGCGGTGCTGGGCTTCCCTATGGACAGCTCGTGCTATTGCTTACCGCGTGAAGAATGATATAAAGCAGGAAATCGTCGCACTTGCTGTTGTAGTACAAAAGCTTGCGTTTTCCGATGCGTCCGGCGTTATGTTTACGCTAAACCCTATCAATGGCAGACGTAGCGAAATGATTGTTAACGCCGCGTGGGGACTTGGCGAATCGGTGGTTTCTAGCTTAGTCACCCCTGATACAATTGTTGTAGATAAAAATGCTGAACGAATTGTATCGTATGAAGTAGCAAACAAAGAGATTATGACAGTCCGCAACTCAGATGGAACAGAAGAAATCCCAACTCCTGAACAGTTGAGGAAAAAACATGCTCTTACTCGCAATCAAGTTATGCGATTGGCACAGCTTGGGAAAAAAATTGAGAAGTATTATGAAATGCCTATGGATGTAGAGTGGGCGCTGGAAAAAGATAAGTTGTATATTGTTCAGGCGCGCCCCATTACTGTCCTACCGCCGGAATGGACGTTGCCGGAAAAGGATGTTGTATATACAAAAGGCAGTCTAGCGGAGCACTTGCCGAATCCTGTTACACCCTTATTCGCCACACTTGGACTTGAAATAGTCAACCGTGCGTCGGCGCTTTTATGGATAGATATGTTTGGTAAAAGTGCGAAAAAGCTACTGCCAGAAAACGGAGCATATACGATTATTAACGGATATGTTTATCTTTCCGCTAATTCAAAGCCTCTTTTGATTGCAGTCAAATCCCTTTCACCCCGCGCTTTGCGCCGGACGCTTACGAACAGC
>CAJTOO010000157.1 GCA_910577735.1 uncultured Lachnospiraceae bacterium | reverse complement strand
TTATGATCCGGTGTATGAGGCTTATGCGGATTTCTCCGGTCGAGGCTATCTCTACCAGGAGCGGGTCAACAGCCGGACTTCGGATTCCTTCGTGAAGCCGGATCTGGTGGCTCCCGGGGTGGGAGTGATGGTGCCCGATCGGAACGGCGGATATGCAGCAGTGACGGGAACCTCCTTTGCGGCGCCCTTTGTGACCGGGGCGGCGGCGCTTCTTATGCAGTGGGGGATTGTTATGGGGAATGATCCGTATCTGTATGGGGAGAAGGTGAAGGCGTATTTAAGACGGGGGGCGAAGCCGATTCGTGGGGAGAGGGTGTATCCGAATGAGAAGGTGGGGTACGGGGCGATTTGTTTAGCCTCAAGCCTTCCGTCCTGAGGCAAAATAGTCTGCCGGGGTAGAATATAGTAGATTTTTGGATAGTGAGCACTTTATTTTAGGGTGTATAGTGTCGAATAAAGTGCTTTTATGATATATTTTTGCCATTGTGACTTGTACCCTTGGTTCTTTTAGATTGTTATAAATATTTAAGCATAAAGTGTCAATTAAATGTGTGCAATATCATAAAGAAAATTGACTTACTTTCTCACAAAAAAATCAGATTCTACTTGTAAATAATAAAAAAATGATTATAATAATTGTTAGATTTAAATATGATTAGAATTGGTTGGAGGATATTTTGTGTTCGTAGAAAATAAAACAACTGAATTCAAGCGAGAATATGTTGAGGATATAAAAAATACGATTGTTGCATTTGCAAACTGTGATGGTGGTACACTTTATATCGGAGTGAACGATGATGGAACAGCTTGTGGTGTCAACAATGTTGATGATACTATGTTGCGCGTAACCAATGCAATTAGAGATGCTGTGCGACCAGATGTTACTATGTTTGTGGAATGCCGTAATGATGTAATGGACGAAAAGGCAATTGTATGTGTAATTGTCCAGCGCGGTACGGCAAGACCGTATTATCTGCAAGGAAAAGGAATTCGTCCGGAGGGTGTTTATGTTCGTCAGGGAGCATCGACAGTTCCGGCAACAGATACCGCTATCTTGAATATGATCAAGGATACCAGTGGTGACAGTTATGAGGCGGCTCGCTCTCTCGATCAGTATCTTACTTTTAACAAAGCTGTCGATTTTTTTGGCAAACGGAAAGTAGAGTTTGGAAGAACTCAGATGCGTTCACTTCACTTGATTGGCGAAGATGGTATGTACACTAATCTGGCATTTTTGCTGTCTGAGCAGTGTACACATATGATCAAACTGGCTGTTTTTGAGGGGAGTAAGAAATCTGTATTCAGGGATCGACAGGAATTGTCGGGTTCCCTTTTAAATCAGATGGAGGAAGCTTTCAATTATATTGATCGTTACAATCGTACCCGTGCAGAATTCTCAGGACTGGACCGGTTAGACATGAGAGATTATCCCACGGAAGCAATCCGTGAGGCACTACTGAATGCAATCGTCCATCGAGACTATTCTTTTAGCGGTGCTACGCTTATCAGTATTTTTGAAGACCGAATTGAATTTGTAACCATTGGTGGTTTGGTGAAAGGTATTGCATTGGATGACGTGATGCTGGGAGTGTCCGCGTTGCGCAATCAGCATTTAGCGAATATTTTCTATCGTCTGAGATTGATTGAAGCATATGGCACAGGGATTCTTAAGATTAAGGAATGTTACGATGATTATGTTGTGAAACCTGTGATCGAAACAACAAGTAATGCTTTTAAGATTACGCTTCCCAATACAAACTTCCATGCAGAAGAACAAAAAGTTCAAAATATCCTTAGAACGGGTGGAACTACCAGTGCGACAAAAAAGGAAGAACGAATTAATACTGTTTTGGAACTGTGTCGCAGTAAAGGTTTTATTGTTCGTAGTGATATAGAAATGGAACTTGGTGTGTCCCAATCTACGGCAATCCTGCTTTTGCGAGAACTAACTGACGAGGGCGTGCTGATTAAAAAGGGAAGGACTAAAAACCTGCGATACTACGAGAATAAATAAAGGAACGGTTGAAATTATGCCATTCAAATATGAGCGTGAAAATAACCGGTTTCGCATCAAAAATATTTAGGTAAAGATGGAGTCGAAGATATGCCTACGTTAAGTGAGATACTCAAACTTCCCACATTAAAAATGGGATTTGCTCCTTGAAAAATCAATACTT
>CAJTOO010000156.1:1909-2180 GCA_910577735.1 uncultured Lachnospiraceae bacterium | reverse complement strand
AGGACTGTTCTCAGCGACTTTGAAGTGGAGATTTTGGAGACCGCACCGGTGGAATACCGCTGCTATTGCAGCCGGGACCGGGTGGAACGGGCCCTCATCAGCATGGGAGCAGAGGAGCTGGAGGACATGCTGGCCCAGCAGGGCGGATGTGAGCTGGGGTGCCAGTTCTGCGACACAGTCTACCGCTTCTCCGCTCAGGAGCTGCGCGCACTCATCGACAATATGAAATAAGCGGCTGCCGGCGGTCCTGCGTAGGACCGCCGGCAGCCTC
>CAJTOO010000156.1:0-1899 GCA_910577735.1 uncultured Lachnospiraceae bacterium | reverse complement strand
TAAAAATTCAGGAGGACTCATGCTAATAATAAAGCATTTCTTTTTCATGGATAGATTGGGGCAGACTAACTCCAAGAGTTTCAGAATACTCAAGCGCCATTTGCGGATAATACTCAGATTCTGCGCCGCCAGACGGTTTAAACTCTGGTTGCCATCCTCCCGGAAAGTCACATCGAGATGCTAGTGCATACTTTCCACACTCCGGTGGCCGCGTACCGCTCTGGAAAATAACTCAATGTTTCCTTCAGACTGCTGATGAAAACGCGGAATTCTTTCCTTTCCAAAGGTAGCAAAGCGACGGATTTTTTGAGTTTGTCATTCAAATCAAAAGGCTCTAACAGAGCGTCAGCCTGTCGAAAAGCGGCCTGCCTGGGAAAAATCCAGGCAGGCCGCAAAGCATAGAAGATACGTACAGGCAGAAAACAGCAGGAAAGAGAGACGCGATTGCCGTCTTGCTTTCCATCTGGCCAGCTTTTTGAGATTCATGGCAGCAAACTTAAGCCTCACCCATTTGGAGACCTGGGCCAGACCTCTATAAAGCGTATAGCGCATCCCATGTTTTTCCTTGGCATCGGCAAAGACCCGCTCAATGGTTTCCTTGCGTTTGGCATAAAGCTCTTTGTATTCCGGGGTGTATCTGGCGTCATCGGCCAGTTCTTCGTAGTCTTTCCAAACATGGCGCAGGACAGTTTTAACGCAGTTTTTAGAGTGGGTGCAAAGCTGCCGGGTAGGACATTGGGCACAGATCTTCGGATCGCTGCAATATTCCCGGTAACCGTCCCGGTTGGTGGTGCGGTATGCCAAGGGCTGGTATTCCGGGCAGATCACGCAGTCATAGAATTCATCATAAACATATTTCCACCACTGGTGCCCGCCTTTCATCGTCATGGGACGCTTATAGGCGGTGGACAGCACCCGGCCATCGATGAACACTTTTTTGCAGATATGTGGAGTTTTGTATGCGGAATCCGCCACAATGGTCTCAATTTGTGGAAAACTTTCGGTCACTTTGTCGTAGACATCGTCGAACGCCACGCTGTCGTGGACATTGCCGGGGGTGACCACCGTTTCCAGCACATAGCCATTCTTATCGCAGGCGGTATGGGCCTCATAGGCAAACTGCCGCTCATGTTTTCCCTTCACAAACATACCGCAATCTGGGTCTGTGGTGCTTTTTGTCACTGTTTTGAAGCCTGCCTTCTTCCGCCGCGCCAGCTTCTTTTTTGAGGTGTTGTCCCGCTTCTTTTTTGTGGGTCTGGGCGGATCGTCGTCGTCATCGAAGGGCTTCTTCCCATGGGCCTCCCGGTCTGCGTTGATCTCCGCCAGCAGCTCATCCCGATACCGCTTTGCCGCCGCCGGCACCTCCTGTTTGATTTTCTTGTTCAGATTTGCGCTGGCCTTGATATGAGTTCCGTCTATAAACACTGCCGCCGGAGACAGCGCCCCCGCTGTTCCTGCCTCATTCAGCACCCATTGGAATACCCGCTCTATCGTTTCCTCTGTGAACCGATGGCGGAAGTTATAGCTCACTGTGGAGAAATGCGGCAGTTCCTCGTTTAATGTATATCCTAAAAACCACCGGTACGCAATGTCTGTCTGCGCCCTGCGCAGCGTCCCCCGCAGCGACGGTATCCCGTCCAGATGTTGGAGCAGAACGATCTTGAACAGTACCACCGGATCAATGCTGGTCCGGCCTTCTTCCTCACTGTACAACGGCTCCACAATTTCATATACTTTCCTGAACTCTACCGCTCTGTCCACCTTGCGCAGCAGGTGTTCTTGTGGCACCAGGCTCTCTGTATCCACCAGTTCCACCACGCCCCGCTCCATTTTTCCCTTTTCCATCATTTTTCTCACCCTGCTCCATTTTACCTCATATATATCAAAAAGTCTGCCCCT
>CAJTOO010000155.1 GCA_910577735.1 uncultured Lachnospiraceae bacterium | reverse complement strand
CAAATATGTATACCAGATTCAAAGTGAAATAGAAGGAGTTATTCCGATTTACGATTCCTCTTATTTTCTGGATATTCTCAATTTGCATAATAGGGGCTTGTGTACAGGGATATCAAGCATCAAAATTTGTTGGTGTATAAAAATAGGGTATGTCTAACGGATTTTGGATTGGTTCGGAATATGGAAGAAACGGAAGAACATATTACGGATATGCATGACGATATGGTACCAGCGGTAATTCGACCGCCAGAGATGCGAAGCATAGAGAATCCAGATGAAATTGATTATCGAAAACCAGATGTATATTTGTCTGCCAAGATAGTATGGATTGTATTCACAGGAGTAAAAGGGGGATTCCCAGAAGAATATAGGCATTCTGAAAAGGGAATCTATCTGGACAAAAAGAAATTGCAGGTAGAAACAGCAGAACCACTTCATGCGATGTTGGAATCAGCTACCAGATATTTTTGATGGGAGCGGATTGATATTAGCACATGTGTACGACATATTGATGATCAATTGGATGTTAGAAATATTTATCGTAGCAGAAGGAAAATTATTGTTGAAATTGAGAAGATATCCGTGGGGAGAGATTTGTCCTGTATTATGGAAACAAAAATAATAGCCAATCAGCCCAATGATGTTCCTATGTACAAATTTGAATAAGGCGCTTCAATCCATAGACAAACAAATAGGTATCAGTGGTATATATAGTATTCGATTTGAACAGACTAAGGATTCTTTTTGTTAAAGTTTTATAGTAGACTAATATATTGGGAGGATTGAAATGTTAGAAAGTCAGAATATCGAATATAAGGAGTCTTGGAGGTCAGAATACTTGAAATGGGTATGTGGGTTTGCTAATGCCCAGGGAGGGACGATCTATATTGGAATAGATGATGCTGGAAGAGTAGTTGGTGTGAAAGAGATAAAGAAACTAATGGATGATATTCCGAACCAAATTCAGTCAGGGCTTGGTATTATCGCCGATGTCAACAGACGGACAAAGGATGGTTTGGATTATATTGAGATCAAAGTAAATCCCAGTACCTATCCGGTTAGTTATCATGGAGAATATCATTATAGAAGCGGCAGCACGAAACAGCAACTTCAGGGCAGTGCATTGACAGAATTCATTAGAGAAAAAACAGGCTATCTATGGGATGCAATTCCTGTTGATAACATAGGTGTAAATGATCTTGATCGAAATAGTATTGACATATTCCGTAGAGAAGCTATAAGGAAGAAAAGGATGGAAAAAGAAGATTTGGATATTACGAACGAAGAGCTTCTTGACCATCTGGATCTTTTGGTAGATGGAAAGCTGAAACGTGCAGCGGTTATGCTTTTCTACCATAAGCCTGGGCGTCTTGTAACGGGATGTTATGTAAAAGTCGGAAAGTTTGGCAAAGGTTCGGATCTTCAATATCAGGATACATTGGAGGGATCTTTGTTCAGCATAGCCGATAGGGTGATTGACCTGATTTATACGAAATATTTAAAGGCAGCAATTACTTATGAGCATGATGTGCGAGTCGAGACATACCCATTTCCTCGTGAAGGCGTAAGAGAAGCTGTCTATAATGCCTTGGGACATAACAATTATGCAGCCAGTATTCCGATCCAGATTCGGATTGAAGATGATGCAATGTACATTAGCAATAGCTGTATCCTGCCCAAAAACTGGACGGTGGAGACGCTGATGCAGCCACATAAGTCGGAACCATTCAATCCTTCCATCGCTAATGCGTTTTATCGTGCCGGATATATAGAAGCGTGGGGCCGTGGAATCCAGAAGATTTGTGAAGCCTGCAGGGAACTTGGCACGGCTGATCCGGAGTATACAGTAATGGGGAATGACCTTACTGTAAAGTTTACAGCCTTTGAAAACGCCAAAGTATCAGATTTTAAAATTCCAAAGTATCAATTTGATACTTTGGATGATACTTTGGACAAAAAAATTCTTATAGTGTTAAAAGAGAAGCCAACTATTACGCAAAATGAGATGGCAGTGCATTTTGGTGTATCTGTTCCATCCATAAAAAGAACTATGAAGAAACTTCTTGAAAGTGGATTTATTACTCGCAAAGGGGGCAGACGATTCGGATATTGGGAGGTAAAATAGGTCAGTTTTTTTTGAAGGGTAAGCTCTTTATGCGTTTAATTGAAATAACATTATCAA
>CAJTOO010000154.1 GCA_910577735.1 uncultured Lachnospiraceae bacterium | reverse complement strand
GATGCAGGAAATGAGGAATTTGAGAAACTGATGCTCGAAATATCCTGCAAGCCGATTAACATATTCTTGGATTTTAATGCGGTTATCGTTAATTTAGAAAGTATGGGAAAGGAACAACAGAGGGAATGTTTGGATAACATTGAGAACAATATCAATGTGCTGAAATCCTATCTTGAGGAGAACATGGACTTAAAAGAAAACGCTCCCGATATTCCCGTGACAGGCATGGCGGTTCTGCATCAGCAATTTCGATTAGTGCAGGCAATCGAAGAATGGATAAGGGCATTGAAAGAAGAACTGCTGTAAATGTAGATGGTTTAAAACATAGCAAGAATGATGAAAAGATAGAAAACTCCTTGTGCTACAATATCTCATTGAACCCCTGCTTTGACATTTCGTAATGTTAAAAAATGCGGGTGAAAACGAGGAAACACCACAAGGGTGTACCTCTATGCCCATAAAGCATGGGCGAGAATGAAGAAAGGAGGTCGCAAAATGCAAGGTCAGACAGTACGCATTGTTTCACAGGCTATCCGCTATATCGAAGAACATCTGCATGAAAAGATGGATTTAGATATGGTGGCATCGGCACTGCACTATTCCAAATACCACCTGCATCGGATTTTTACAAAGACAGTCGGCTTGACTATCCACGACTACGCAAAACGGCGGCAGCTTACGGAAGCAGCAAAACTTCTGGTGTTTTCTGCAAAACCGATTATCGAGATTGCCCTTATGAGCGGGTATGAAAGCCAGCAGGCATTTACGGATATTTTTAAGGCGATGTATAAGACTTCCCCTGCGGAATTTCGGGAAACGGAAAACTTCTACCCGTTACAGCTTGAAATCTATCTGAAGGAGGAGCTTGTAAAAATGGATTTGACAAAAGACAATATTAAATTTGCCATGCCCGAAGATGCGGATGACTGGATGGAACTGGTAAGCCTTACGATTGACGGCTATCCATGTCTGGATAAGGAAGATTACGCCGCAAACCTGCATCAGTATATTGCGGATAAAAAGGCTTTGATATTGCGGGATGACGATATGACTATTGGCGTGATGGGATTTTCGCCCGACACAGGCAGCATAGACTTTCTGGCTGTCCATCCGCAGTATCGGCATCTCGGCATTACAAAGCTGTTCCTTGATAAGCTGGCAGACGAGTTGCTCTATGGGCAAGAGATTACGTTGACGACATACCGTGCAGGCGATAAGGCAGATACGGGCTGGCGGGAAGAATACCGCCGTCTTGGATTTGCAGAACGGGAACTGCTTGTGGAATATGGCTATCCGACGCAGCGTTTCGTGCTTCCACCGAAAAACAAGGAGGAAATACCGCAAGGGTATACCTCTATGCCCGAAAATACGGGCAGGAAAGGGGAAAAAAGGAATGACCGAAACACAGAAAAATCCGTTAGCAGAGAGCTTTAACGCCCTATCCCTTATCCGATTTGCTTTCCCAAGCATGGTGATGATGCTGTTTATGGGATTATACACCATTGTAGACACGATTTTCGTAGCAAGGTTTGTAGACACGAATGCCTTGTCGTCCATCAATATTGTCTGCCCCGTCATCAATCTGATTGTCGGTCTGGGGACGATGCTTGCGACAGGAGGAAGTGCGGTTGTTGCGAAGAAAATGGGGAATGGAAACACAGAGGAAGCCAGAAGCAATTTTACTTTGATTGTCGTGGCAGGGGCGGTTATCGGTCTGCTGATTACAGCGATAGGGCTTCTCTTTTTGGATGAAATCATCTGGGGATTGGGTGCGAGTAAAATATTGTTCCCATATTGCAGGGATTATCTGACCATACAGCTCATTTTCACCGCTTTTAACATGCTGCAAGTTTTATATCAGAATCTGTTTGTGACGGCGGGAAAACCAACATTAGGCTTAGTGCTTGCTGTTCTGGCGGGGATTACGGTACTCATCTATTCGCAGTTCCTCTTAACAACGCTTTATATTGGCTTTTCTATGGGAACAGCCCCCGTCGTAAGCTATAACTATGGGAGTGGGAATGTAAAACAGCTAAAAAAGACCGTCCGTATTTGTTTCAGCTTTATAGAGGGGATTTCCATATTTGTATTTTTATTTTCCCTGTTTGGCGGAGAAAGTATTGCAAAGGTATTTGCAGAGAACAATAGGAATGTTTTTGAAATTACAAAAAATGGATTTAGCATTTTTTCAT
>CAJTOO010000153.1 GCA_910577735.1 uncultured Lachnospiraceae bacterium | reverse complement strand
CCATAAAGGAATCCGCAATGTTTCATTTCGTGCAATGGCTCATGGAAATACCAAAAGCCATATATGGAAAAACCTATTGTTGTTCCTGCTATATAACAGCAAAAGCCAATCAACAAGACTTCGCATAGGAACAGCCAGGTTAATTTCTTTTTTCCCATACCCAATAATAAATAGCTTGCAAATTCTTTTGCCCGCTGCTTTAGCATGAAAGTGTCTATATATTGAACTAAAACTATTTGAATAACTGCTATAAGCAATGGCAGGGAAATCACTTGAAAACCGGCTGATTCTCCTATAATGGTTATACAATTAGATACCTCTATAATCGCCAAAAGGACGGTCATGGTAACAACATATAAAAGATAATCTATAAAAGACCGTTTGGCATTACGGATTGACAACTTCAAGTACATCTATCTTTCTCCCTCTATCCATTCTATTTTTTTCAAAATATCCGCAAAAAAGGTCTGCTTGTTTTCCTGTTCCCGGTTTAAGGACGTCTTTATTTCGCCGTCTTTCATAAACAAAATCCTGTCACAATAGCTAGCTGCCATGACATCATGCGTGACCATCAATATTGTTGCGCCGTACTCTCTGCAAAGCATGGCAAGGGTGTCTAAAAGCTGTCTGGCAGCATGGGAATCCAATGCCCCGGTAGGCTCATCCGCAAGTATAATATCTGGATTGACCACAATAGCACGGGCGCAGGCGCAGCGTTGCCGTTGTCCTCCCGACACCTCATACGGAAATTTATCTAATATTGCCGATATATCCAGCTTTTCAGATAAATCTTGAATCATTGGACGAATTTTTTCTTTGAAAACCTCTTTAATTGTCAAAGCAAGCGCAATATTTTCATAAATAGTCAAAGTTTCAAGCAGATTGTATTCCTGGAAAACAAAGCCTAAATGTCTGCGGCGAAATTCTGCGGCAGCTTCGTCTGGTATATCCACTATATTCTGTCCGCTTATCCGTATCGTCCCATTTGTTGGCTTGTCTATTGTGGCTATTAAATTAAGCAATGTTGTTTTCCCGGAACCGGAAGCCCCCATAATTCCAACAAAGCTGCCGTGCGGTATCTGAAAACTCACATCATTTACAGCTAATACAGAATTATTTTCTATTTTGTGTTTTTCCAAAATATTTTCATGCCCTGTCGAAACATTTTCATAGAGTTTGGAAACATTTTCAACCTCCAAAACATTTTGGCGTGCTGTGCCACTTTCTTTTGATTCCCATTTATCATGTCCTAACCAATTCGTAATCACGTCCATAAGCACCTCATCTGCTTTTTCTTTCAGCTTTTCTTCCGCAATGTACTCGCCCGCAAATAGTTCATTTAAAGTGACTTCCAAAAGAGTACATAATGGTAAAAACAAAGATAAATCCGGCATAGAACGTCCTGTTTCCCATTTTGAAACTGCCTTATCCGTTATTTCCAGTTTTTCTGCTAACTGGCTTTGCGTCCAGCCTTTTGCTTTCCGGCGTTCGGAAATAAAAGCTCCAATCTTAATTTGATTCATTATTCAGCCCTCCTGCCTGCGATATATTATATAAATCCGGCACAAAAATGAACACCTACCAACGGTAGAGTTGAGTAAAACACGCCTTTTTATCCCTACCAACGATACACTGCCAAATGAATTTCCGATTCATACTTTCCTATTACTTCGGCAGAAAGCCGTTCCTGCTAAAGCAAAAGAGTCCTCTGAATTATACCGTAAAATTTATCTGTTTTTTACCCGATGGCACTAAATGACTATTTTTCAAGAATAGAAAGGAAAAAAGAGCCATTGAACGGCCCGTTTCCTCCCGCTATCATTTTTCAATTTTTCTGTATACTATCACGCAAAACCCCATATTATGCGGACTTCCTCACAATCCATTTTCTTTATCAGCGATGCCATTCCCATCACGGATAAATACATAGACGGAATCCATGTCGGTGGCGACAACCAGCACTACATCATCAAAAATAAGAATCTGATCTCCGAACTGGAGCGGAAACTGTTCCGTATCCTGTCCGTTGAAAACACGAAAAATAACAGTTTCCGCCAGCACATAACCGATGTGAAACATTTTCTCCTGCAAGAACTTGAAACTGAAAAGCAGTCCACGGATATGCAACAGAACAGCTAAAATAAATCCATATCCTGTTGCGTTCCAAGCACTGCATAGGAGCAGGAGTCATTCCTGCTCTCGCAGTACATATCATTG
>CAJTOO010000152.1 GCA_910577735.1 uncultured Lachnospiraceae bacterium | reverse complement strand
ATTAAGCGCAACATCCGCAAGGAGAATCCGCAGGAGTGGCTGGACAAAGTAGGCGGTGTATGCACAAATGTAAAGTCTTCACGGGAAGGGAAAAAGGAATACATTGGGCAGACATTCCGGGACGTATCTTATAATGTACCTGATGCCAGTTCAAAATCCGGCCATAGCAGGAAGACCGTTGGAATCCGAACCATTTACGATATAACAGAGCGTGCCTGTGACCATGATGGGCAGTACTATATCAGCCCTAAAATTGACTGTGATATGTACTCCGTCAATGTAGATTTTTCGGACGAAGACATCATAGAGCTTTACCATAAACATGGAGAAATGGAACAGTACCACAGTGAAATCAAGACGGACTTATGTGCAGAGCAGTTTCCATCTGGAAAGTTCGAAACAAACGAACTTGTCCTGGAACTGATCCAGCTGGCCTACAATCTCCTGCGGATGATTGGACAGGCATCACTTAGGATCAGCGATATCCCCATGAAAAGACCCGTAAACCGCCGGAGGCTACGCACGGTAGTTGAACGGATCATCATGACCCCCGGGGTTGTGACAAAGCATGCAAGGCAGGTGAGACTTGATCTGGGGCGGAGTAATCCCTGGAGGAACGCAGCTTCACAAATAAGCAGGATATTCCAAGCTGCAAAATAAACGAAAGATATCCTACATTTTCCTTGCCATTGGAATGGTTCAATGAGCCTTAGTTAAGGTATGGCAATTTTAGAGAAATTTTACCTAAGTGGCTGGATAGTAGTTTGATTCAAAGTGTATGATTATCGAAAACAATATTTTATTGGCATGAAATTGGTACAAAGAGTGCCTCATATTTCTTATTTACCGATTTCATTTTATTTTTAGGTTAGGTTCACGGATTCAGGTTCTTCTTTATTCAAAGTCAGAATACCGTCTGTCAATGTTGTTTCAGCACCGAATTGAACTTTTTTTACACGCACAGAATCAAGCTGTAATTTTTTGTTCATAAATAACATTTCTCCTTTCAAATACATTCAGCAAATCTTTTCTTAATTTTATATATACTACAAAGAATAACTAAAAAATCCAATTCACAAAAGAAGAAGAATGTAAATGCTATGTTACAAAGGAGAACATGTGTAAAAATATAATATTAATTTCTATGTGTCTCAATTAATTGCCCAACGACCAAATTAATATAAGCATTGACAGGCTCGATATATTCTTTATAATTTTCAGTAAAACAACTATTATGCCACATACGCAAATTTTCAAGCATACTCATTGAAAGCATTGAAGAATAGATACCTGAATCCGTGAACTTCGTTTAAAGTAATACTTTGGCATGCTTCTAAAATTCAATATCTTGATATATATCGGCTAAGATATGGTGCTCACCGAATAGGTGGATAATTATTGCCTTTTTTCCGCTGTCGGTGTATAATGATATCATCATCTTATACACACGGAGGCCAACTAAAATGAGCATGAAAGAACATGTTATGTTTGCATATAACACCATAAAGTATACATTCAGCAATTCCAGGATTACACCCTATGGCGGTCTGCTGATTCCAGGACAGATGTTAAAAGCTGTTGATTTTGACACGAAAATTGACAAATATTCTTCGCCATCCAAGAAATATAAGAACAGTGATGTACTAAAGGCCATGCTTATCGGTATACTCTGTGGGAACGCTGACTTCGAATCCATCCATGAAACCGATGATGACCCTGAGTTTTTCTGCAATGCTTTCCATATGCGCCATATCCCATCGGAGCCAACCATGCGGCAGCGTATGGACGAAATCGGCGCCAGTATGCAGGGTGCGCTGCGTCAGATCAATGTGGATCTGTTCAAAAAGTTTGGCGTGGAACCGTCTGCATTGGAAAATGGCTATATACCAATCGACATCGACGTGAGCCCTTTCCTTGATGAGAAATGCAATAAGGAAGGCATTTCGAGAACTTATAAAAAGAAGGATGGCTATGCGCCTATCTTCGCCTACATTGGGACAGAAGGATACCTTATTGCATGCGAACTACGGGAGGGAAAACAGCACTGCCAGAAAGGGACACCAAACTTTCTGGTCGAAGTATTAAAACTTGCCCGTCAGATTACGGACAAACCACTCTTGATTCGTCTCGACTCCGGAAACGATTCTGCGGATAATATCGGCATTTTCATGGAAGAGTGTTTCCGGGGGGACAGGGTGCATTTCATTATTAAGCGCAACATCCGCAAGGAGAATCCGCAGGAGTGGCTGGACAAAGTAGGCG
>CAJTOO010000151.1 GCA_910577735.1 uncultured Lachnospiraceae bacterium | reverse complement strand
CTTTTTTATAAATTCCCCCAGCTTTTTAAAAAAAGGGGTTGACAAACCGTACAAAATGTGCGGCGCTTCGCGCCCTTGATTAACAAGGTATCTTTCGTTCCGGCACAGCCGGTACAGACCTTTTGATTGGGGGTGTTTCTAAATTGAAACCTGTTAACATTGGCGGCCATGCCGCCTACCAGAACCGTGTTCGGGCACAACTTCGTAAACACTATCCGGATGCTGTCCATTCCCTTCCGGCTTCCACCTGGGAGATCATGGAGAAATTCTGGAACCTTGACCTCTCTGAGATCGACATCATCATGCAGGACCGCTATTCCGATTTCGGCCCTGAGCCAAGGCTTCCTTCCGACATGCTCCGTTCCATCCTCCTCTCCGTGGAGTTCAAGGTCACTTCCTATACAAAATGGGCTGCCGACCTTAAGGAAAACCATCTCCACGCCATCCTTTCCGGCTTTACTATCGGCGATACCCCGGGAACCGGCACTTTTTACGATTTCCAGTCCCGACTCTGGCTTTCCGATGATGATAACCTCTCGCCCAAAGTCCATCCCCCGAAAGAAAAGCCCCAAAAGCCGAAGAAAAAAGGGGAAAAGGCACCGCCTGTCGAAAAATATACCGTCAAGGAACTCTTTGAAAAATTTGAACGGGAACCGCCGCAGGATATGAAACCATGTCTCCGCCTTTTCCAGATATTCAAAGAACTTTTTCTCCTGAAATCTGACAGGGACGGCCTCATTGACCTCATGCACCTTTCCATTGCCGGTGACGGCACGCCTGTCTACACTGCTGCACAGGAACGCAAAAAGCGCACCTGCGGCTGCCTTGAAAAAGGAATCCGGGAATGTAAATGTGACCGTATCTACAGCCAGCCCGACTGTAACATCGGATGGGATTCCCACAGGGGGCGGTTCTACTTCGGCTATGACCTGTATATGCTCACCGCCTCGGACTCGGAAAACGACCTTCCCGTCTTCCCTTTCCTCAGCCCCGCTTCCCGGCATGATTCCTTCGGCTTCCTTTATAACTGGTACTCTATGATGCAGTTCCTGCCGGAGGCTAATGTAGATAAACTTCTGCTGGATTCCGCCCATGATGCCATGGCTTATTATGAATTCTGCCGCGATAACGGCATTACACCATTCATTGACCTCAACGGCAAGGGCGGCAGGCCGCCCGTCTATAAGGACGATTTCACCATAGGCGATGACGGTGTCCCCATATGCCGTGAAGGGCATACTATGCGCAGGGACGGCACCGAATCCATAAAAGGCAGGACAAAATTCAAGTGCCCGAAAATCAGCTTTGCGGGCGGAAGCCCACGCTGCACCTGTGAAAATCCATGTTCCGATGCAAAATACGGCAGGACAGTACATCTTGTCATGGCTGATAACCCAAGGCTTTTTAATGATCCGCCAAGGAGCAGTAAAGAATGGAAACTGGAATATAACGCAAGGACATCTGCGGAACGCTGCAATAAACGTGAAAAGTTGGACTATAAACTGGAAGACGGCAGATACCGTTCATCTAAGATGTGGTACTGCCGCCTGTTCAGCATCATGATGTGCCAGCACCTTGATGCCTGGAACCTGCAAAAGGCTTCCCTGAGAAATCTCCTTGAGCAGGCCGCTTAATCCATAAGCAATACCATTATAAACCATGTCCGTAGCAGGGTCTACTAACCGCGCCCTTTTTTCTCAAAATTTATTACATCTGTTCCATTCCGGATAATATTTATTTTTCAAAGTTCAGCCGACCGCTGAACCTTGGTCGGCAGGCTCAAGATTCCGAGAGCCTATTTTTAGAAATTCGTTACACTATTTGTATTTCGATGTTGTACGAATTTCGTATATTCATATTAACACCTTATCCGAACAATGTCAACACTTCGTAAAAATATTTTTACGAATTTCGTATCTATATTTTTTCTTTTTTCATATTTTTCTCTTTTATGTTTTTCGTATATGTGGTATGATGATAAATAGGATTTATGCTTTTCGTAATTATTCACCATATGAAAATAGGAGGTCACTATGGGCGATGGAAAGAAGCTGAAAGAAATACTTGACAGTAAGAATACAAATGTCCGTCAGATTGCAAAGGCTACGGGAATTAGTGCTACAACACTATATTCTATTATACAAAAGGATTCCAATATCCGATTTGACTTTGCTTTGCGGTTGGCAAACGAATTAGAAATTGATGTGAATGAGATATGCGCTGCTAGTCCATTCTCCGGCGCTATTACCGAAGAAGAAATATATCCCACG
>CAJTOO010000150.1 GCA_910577735.1 uncultured Lachnospiraceae bacterium | reverse complement strand
TGAACGTGGAAAGACCGCAGAAGTTATCACTGACCGTATAGTTGATGAACAGAAAACAGATGTAGACGCAATATCAGGCGCGACAAATTCAAGCACTGTCATAAAAAAAGCGGTTGAGAACGCTCTGAAAAGCAGGAAATTGACCACTTTTTGACTTTTTGATTGTATCATATTCTGGGAGAGGAGGTTACTATGGCATACAAAATACTCATTGTTGATGATGAAAAAATGCTGACAGAGTTATTGTCAAGTCACTTACAGAAGTGTGGATATGAGGCTTTTGTAGCGGAAAATGCACAGCAGACAATATCCATGCTGAATGTCTATCCGGATTTGATTCTGCTTGACATCAATATGCCGGAAATAGACGGATTGGAGTTATGTAAAATGATCCGCCAGAATGTCGTCTGCCCCATTTTGTTTCTGACAGCCCGGATTACGGAACAGGACAAAATAAACGGCCTGCAGGTTGGCGGTGATGATTACATAACCAAGCCGTTCAGCCTGAAAGAGTTGACTGCAAGAGTAGCGGCTCACCTGCGAAGGGATGAACGAAGCAAGGCTGCGCCTAAAATTGTTTCTTCCCAGGGCTTGATTGTAAATCTTGCGGAACGTACTTGTTTTTATGGGGAAAAGCCGCTGAGCCTGTCAAACCGTGAGTTTGATATTGTGGAGTTTCTGATGCGTAACGCCAATCAGATATTCGACAGGGAGCGGATCTATGAAGCCGTGTGGGGACTGAATGCCGAAGGAGATAGTGGAGTCATAAAAGAGCATATCCGAAAGATCAGGAATAAACTGAAGGAAGCCACGGGCAGGGAATATATCGAAACAGTCTGGGGGATGGGTTACAGATGGAAAAAATGAGGAAACCCGGATCAATGAAAAGAGCTTTTATCTGTGCGGTAGCTGCTACAATGTTTCTTGTTTTTGCGGTATCTGTCCTGACGATTTATGGATGCTACCGTATACAGAAAGTGATACTTCCCGATTCTCAGGAAGTCTGGCTGAATACACGGACGGTCACAGCGGACGGGAGGGTATTAGAGGGAGGGCAGAGGGTTATCCTTGACGAACCTGCCCAGGTGGGTATACTCGTTCCTACCGGAGTGGATGTAACTTTGGAGAATACGGAATTCATAATAGAGAAAATTGAGTCTGGATTCGTGGCGCTTCGCCCAAAGCAAAAGTTCATATACAGAATGGCAGGCATTTCTATGGTACTGTTTCCTTTTGCCTATTCCGTTACAGGTATCATGCTGTGCGCATGGTGGTTTTACAGGAAAGAACTGTCACCGCCCATTCAGGTTCTTGCCGACGCAACAAAACATATCCGGGAGCAAGACCTGGATTTTACGGTTGATTATAACAGGAATGATGAATTAGGAAGGCTCTGTACCGCTTTTGAAGAAATGCGGCAGGCGCTCTATAATAATAACCGTCAGCTATGGAACATGATCGAGCAGCGCAGAATCCTGCAGGCATCAGTGGCACATGACCTCAGAAATCCCATTGCGATTGTTGAGGGATATGTGGAATATATGCAGCAGTGCCTGGCAGATGGAAATCTGAGTGACGAAGAATTGCGGCATACACTGTCTAACCTTGCGGTAACGGCAAAACGGCTTGAACATTATACAGATTATATCCGTGGCCTGAATGCGATTGAAGAAACGGAAACAAAGTATTCCGTAGTTCAGTTACCGGACTTTTTAAGAAGAGCTACGGAAAGTCTTTCGTTTTTTGCCAAACAACATAGCCTGGAGATTGCATACCATTCTGCCATATCCGAATGTCAGGTGAAACTAGACGAGCAGATCTTTTACCGTATTGTCGAGAATATCTTTTCTAATGCCATTCGATATGCCAAAAGCAAGGTGAATTTTGGGTACTCCCTTACCGATGGTATGCTTATGATAACCATATCAGACGATGGCAAAGGTTTTTCAAGGGCAATGCTCCGTAAAAAGAACACCTTTCTTTATTCTGAGGATAAAACGGGAGAGCATATGGGCCTGGGATTGGCTACAAGCCGTGTCCTTAGCCAGAAACACGGCGGAAGTTTAGAACTTTCAAATATTGCTTCTGGTGGAGCTTGTGTAACAATTAAACTTGCAGTCCACAAAATGAATTGATATTTTTATTTATTAAAAGTACGGCATTACAGCAAGCGAATACGAATCGCCGCCATTACGGACAGGAAGAATAAATGGCATATGTGCTTGTGTAAGGAGGATTTGCATAAATCCAAAGCAGCGTTTAACATTTCGCTTAATTGCAAAAGTAAATTCCAGTGCAGGAGTAAATTCTACTGCCCTTTC
>CAJTOO010000149.1 GCA_910577735.1 uncultured Lachnospiraceae bacterium | reverse complement strand
TGCAGCTTCATCACGCTTAAAATATAAGCTAATGATTTGTAAGTCCTCCATTTCAATCCCCCTCCGCAAGAATTATGTTCTTGAAAGCTTTCACTTATAAAGACGACATTTCAGGAATGATATTCCCTGTACATTTACAAAATTATAAACTTTCTTTTTGAATATTTCTACCGCCAGAAAAGTAGAATACACAAAAGCTAAAGATGAATCGTACACTCCAGACAAAATCGCCGCATACAGTGTGGAAAATGGATATTATGTGGAAGGAACCGGCACATCATGGGCCTTGATGGAGGATTTACCAAAGCTGTATGGCATTAAAGTCTCATCCATAAGCTCAAGTGCAAATAATATGAGGGCAGTGCTTGATAATGGCGGAATCATCATATGTGCTATGGGGAAAGGGGATTTCACAATATCCGGTCATTACATTGTCATATATGGGTATGATAACGAAGGATTTATGGTAAACGATCCTAACTGTGTAGCAAGGAGCGGCAGGAGATGGGCATTCAGTGAGATTGAAAATCAGATTAAAAGTATATGGGTATATGACAAAGAGAAATAAACCTTAAGTTACATAGGATAAGGAGCAGTAAGAAAGGAACCATACAAAAGACAAACTGCCGCACAATGGCCTTCATCTACCATATGCGGCGGTCTGCTTTTTTCCCAGGCAGGCAAGGCGGCCTGATAACGGAAATTACTTGGAAAGCGGCGAAATAAGAGGTAATATGCTTACACGGCGGTTTGCGTTTCCCCCATATCGGACGAATGGCGAAATTGCATTTGGCGTTTTGGGGTGATGGGAGGAAAAGAATTCACGCTGTCAAATCCGCTATTCACGCTATCGGCGTTAGACTATTTCCCGTTTTTTACGATATAAAAAGTGAGAGCCGGAGGAGGTGGATTTTATAAAAATTGCGATCTGTGATGATGAAAAGAATATAAGGGCTTACTTATCCTCTCTGGTCAGGAAACAGGGGGCGGAGTGTGAAATTGCAGAGTATGCGTCTGCGGACGAATATTTGCTGGATCAAACGGAGTATGACCTGCTGTTCTTAGATATAGAGCTGGATGGAGCGGCATCCAGTATGGACGGGATGGAACTGGCAAGGCGGATAAGAGGCATGGAACTGGAGAGGCAGCCGGTCATTATTTTTGTTACGGGATACGAAAAGTATGTGTATGACGCTTTTGACGTGGGGGCATTCCAATATCTCCTGAAACCTATTGACGAACAGAGATTTGCCGAGGTTTTTGACCGGGCGGCGGCGCAGATCATATTTGAGGCGGAACAGAAAAAGAAAACGCTGGTCATCCAGTATGGGTGTGAAAGCAGGGCTGTACCAATTCATAGCATTTATTATATTGAGAGCCGTAACCATAAGGTGGTGCTGTACCTCAAAGATGGGGAACTGGAATATTATGAGAAGATCGGCAGGCTGGAGGAAGAACTGCAGGGGCAGTTTTTCCGGATACACAGGGGGTATCTCGTCAACCTCGCCTATGTCGAGGGGTATGACAAAACAGAGGTGACGCTTACCAACGGCATCAGGCTGCCCCTTTCAAAAAGATATGAGGACTTTGCGGCGGCATACCTTCAATTTGTGCAGTAAGGGGGGAGAAGAAAATTTGAGCGAAATGGGTTTTATGCTGTTTCAGCATATAGCGTCAGGGGGTGAAACGGTTTTATGTGCGTTCTGTATGGCTGTCTTTTTCCGCCCATATACGGCAGGACGCAAAAATAGGATGCAAAAAAATATTGCAGTTTTTCTGGCCTATGGGATGGTGTATTTGATGGGGGAAGCGTTTTCTGTTTCAGGCTGGCTGTGCATGGTGATCGTGATCCTCCTGTTGATGGCAGGCGGCAGATGGCTGTGCATGGAAAGAAAACAGGTTTTTTTGTATGGCATACTGTTCTTTTGCACCAGGGATATGGGCAGGCTGATAACGGAAAGCCTGTATTATCTTTTCAATGGGAAAATCGTGCAGGGGCTGGACAATGAAAATATGATATACCGTAATGTCGCGGCAGGGTATTCTGCATTCATGGTATTGAGGATCATACTGCTGCTTGCCATGCTGCTGTTCTTAAGTAAAAAACTGGAGAAGGGGCCGCCGGAACTGCATACAAAAGAACTATGCTATCTATGTCTGACGCCAGTTGTGGGCATTCTGTTTGAGAATATCATTTTCCGCCTGCTCTTTACTGTTAAGGAAAATGTGGTTTTCTCGCTTTATGGTCAGTACCCTGCATTTATCGGGCTGGTGCCGCTGATAGCAGTCCTGTTTTATGCAGGCATGATGGTCACGGTGGCATCAT
>CAJTOO010000148.1 GCA_910577735.1 uncultured Lachnospiraceae bacterium | reverse complement strand
TGGCGTAAATAGCGAGTGCTAAGTGTATGAGGGATTAGGAAATGCTGTACTAGCTGTGAAGAATCGGTTTTGATAAAGACATATATAAATTGAAAGGCAGGGATTGTTATGGAGAAGTATTACCTTGCAGTGGATATCGGTGCGTCTAGTACAATATTTTTTTGATACTCATATACTATCAAGCCCGTTTTTAACCTGTATATTTCCAGTTGAACGCTTTAGCTGTTAAATTATATTGTTTGATAAAATTAAGGATGCTTTGAGCCATTTCTGCTACAGATGTATAACTGCCTTTTTTCAAAAGTTTCCGGTTGATAATACCAAACCAGATTTCTATCTGGTTTACCCAGGAACTGTGCTTAGGTGTATATACGAAACGGATTCTGTGGTTCTCATCCATAAGGAAAGATTCCCGGCTTTTCATGCTCTTCAGGATTCCTTCCTTTCCTTTGATGTCAAGATCGGCTGTAAGGGAGCATTCCTGTGCAACCAGCTTTACAAGTCCTTCGGATTTATGGGTATTCAGGCCGTCACAGATAATGATATAGTTTTTATCTGCATCTTCTGATATGAGCTGCCGGACAGCATTGCAGAAATCCCCTTCATTCCGTGTACTGTTCAGATACGGTGTCTGGATTCTGCCGTCTGCAACCCGCAGGAATGCAATCAGACTTATGGTTCCATGGCGGATGTATTCAAACTCATGCAGCGCCGGGCTGCCCGGACGCACCGGTTTGTCCGGGTATTTGCGCTCCAATGCCTGGATCCCTGTCATCTCATCCGTGGAATAAACTTCTGTACTGCACTCTGCAAGTTCTGAGGCCTGCAGGTAGATGCTGCAGATCATTTCAATTTTTTTAAAGGTTTCCGGGTCATCATGCTTTTCCGGAGAGTTGAGCCAGTAACGGTTTTTCCAGGGTTCAATCCCTGCAAATTTAAGGAACCTCTGCACACTTGCGATAGAAATGGATTCCACGATGCCCTGCCGGACAGCCTCCTGTGCAAGGGAGGCAAGATTCCAGCAGCTCAGCTCACAGCCAAAATCTTTTGGGTTTTTACACGCCAGTTCATTGATAAGCATAATCTGTTCCGGGGTGAACACGGGCTCTTTTCCAGGTCTTTGTTTATCTGAAAGTACAGACTTTATGACATCGGACAGCTTTTTCTCACTGTCCGGCCCATCATACTCTTCTGTCTGGGCAATAAGGTCTATGTTGTTATAAAAACGATTCCGCCATATGCTGACAGTTGAATAGGTTGTGCCGACCGCTTTTGCGATCTGGGTATTGTTTTTTTCTTCCGCAGCCATCAGTATAATTTTAGAGCGGAGTACAATACAAGATGGCTGGGAATAACTGGCGCTGAAATTTTTTAATATTGTTTCTGTTTTATCAGACAAAGTAAAAGAAGCAGCTTGAAAACCACGCATAATATTTCCTCCAATTTGAAGCAATTATTGTTTAAGATATTATAGCATAATTTGCCAAAAAATGGAACAAAAAAGTATATGGTTTTCAACAAAACACTGTACTAGATGAAATCCGCTTGAAATATGGCAGTGAAAAAATCACAGCCATACGGCTTGACCACCGGCTCTGCCGGTGGTTTGGATGAACCCCTCCGGGGCATTTTTCGGTACCGCCTATAGGCGGTGTCTAAGCAACCCCTTTTTCGGTGCTGCCTATAGGCAGTATTTCACTAACCTCTGGTACTTGGCTGCCTCTTAAAAGAGGCTCTTTATCCTTCTATTCTACTGCATTCCTCCTGCTCTTCGATGTACTTTTTGATTGTCTCTTCGTTCACTTGCCCAATCGTCTCGGCATAATATCCTCTTGCCCAAAAATGTCTGCCATACTTATCCCTGTATTCTGGGTGTCGGTCAAATATCATCAGGGCACTCTTTCCTTTCAATTTTGACATCACTTCCGAGATACTCATCTTGGGCGGAATCGAAACATACAGATGTACATGGTTTGGACATACTCCGCCTTTTATCAATTTTACTCCTGTGATTTTACATACTGTGGACAATATCTCGCCAACCTCTTTCCCAATCTTCCCATACATTACTTTCCGGCGATATTTCGGAATAAAAACAATATGATACGTGCAATTATACTTGGTATGTGCTAAAATCTGATTATCCATTATGGATACCTCCTGCTATTGTTGATTAGGTTGCCTAGACCCAAATCTATGATAACATGGAGGTTTTATTTTTGGTACTTTAGGGATCGCTACTGCTCACTCTATTCTCCCCAGCTCTGCTGGGGGCTTAATGGACGTTCAGTTAAGAGGAAGTCCCTTTTCATCAAGGAGGACAAAATGAAAAGGGCAA
>CAJTOO010000147.1 GCA_910577735.1 uncultured Lachnospiraceae bacterium | reverse complement strand
TAACATTCCATACTGAAGTGGAGTCAGCGGATAGATATTCACTATTTTATTATTGACAATTTCCATATTATTTTATTTCCCTTCAATTAACCTATTAATGAATTAATAAAAGAAAGCCCATCTACATCAATTGAATCAAATTCCATATCTGATATTGTTTTTTTATCATTTCCATCTTTTGAACAATACTCTGCAAGTTCTTCTATGCTTTTTCCTAATTCATTTTTTATTTTTTCTGCAAAATTCTGCCCATATTGGGTTAATATAAATAATTCAAGTTTCTCTTCGATTACCTGTCCATCGATAAGGATCTTACTATCCAAGCCATTTTCTGATGACACATCATTACCTGTACTATATTCACTAACAAAACTGGTCTTGCTTCCGCTGAAGTCGCCGAGGTAATTGAAGCAGATATCTGGTTCACATTCATGCTCCACATATCCATATCCCATCCCCATATTTGGTACACTTCTTACAGTATCTTTTACATTGATTACTGCTTCAGCATTATCCTCACTACATTCAAGTGACACTGCATAGATATTTGTAAACCAACCTACTGTTCTGTCTATGGAAATTGGCTCATTTATTTCCTCTCTTCCATGTCCTTCAAGCTTTACTGCTACTCTCTTTTGACCTGTTATTCGTCCTACTGCTCTTGCTAGTCCCGCAAGCAATACCTCATCTATCTTTGCTCCATATGCATTGCTGCTCTTTGTAAGAAGCTTCTCCGTCGTTTCCTTACTGAATCCGGCTACCGCATATCCTGCCTCGTCTTCTATATAGTCTCCAACTATTCTGCCTTCTGCTATCTTCGCATTTGCTACCTCCCAGTAATCCTTTTCCTTGCTTCCCAGCTTTTCTCCGTACTCCTTCAGTTTCTGGCTCCACTCTATGAACGAAGCAGTCTTCTCTGGTAACTTTACTTCCTCTCCGGCCTCAATCTGTCTTACCGCTGTTTCAAAGTCCTCCTGCAATATTCTCCATGATACTCCGTCTACCACTAAGTGATGTATGCAAAACAGCATCTGCTTTGTATCTCCAAGCTCAAACACTGCTATCTTTACAAGCGGACCGTTTTCAAGGTCGATGCTCCCCTGTATCTCTGTACATTTATCCTCTACAGCTTTATACTTATCCACTTTATTTCTATAGTCAAACTCATAGAAATCACAAAGCCTGCTCTCTGATATTGAAAGTATTTCAAGTTCCTTTTTTCTATATACTGCTCTAAGCACATCATGATGCTTTACAAGTTCTTTTATTGCCTGATTTAGTACTGCATTCCCTATCCCTTCTACCGGGAACATCATGGACTGATTGAAATGCTCTGGTTTAGCAAATTGCCACTCAACAAATTTTCTGATTACCGGCGTCAATTCTATCTTACCTGTAACTTCTCTCTGTTCATACTTTGGCTTCTCATTAGCATTCTTTATGTAAATTGCTATCCTCTCTGCTGTCTTCCCATTCATTACGTCCTTTACTGTTACTGCATACCCTGCATTTCTGAGCTTTGATATGATTCTTACCGCCTTGATCGAGTCTCCTCCAAGTTCAAAGAAACTGTCCTGTATTCCTGCTTTTTCTACACCAAGTATCTCTCTAAATGCTTCACATACTGCTTCCTCTGCTTCGTTCCTTGGTGCAATATATTCTTTTGTTATTCTACCTTCTATCTCTGGAAGGGCTTTCTTATCAAGCTTTCCATTCTTTGTCACTGGTATCGTCTCTATCTGCTTCATATATGATGGTACCATATATCCGGGCAGGCTTTCACTAAGCCTATCCCTTATTTCAGATACGCTCTCTTCTCTGTCACTCGTATAGTACGCATATATTGCCTTGTCTCCTCTGTTGTCTGTCCGCACTATTACTGCACATTCCTTTATTCCTTCGATCTCCCTGATCCTGCTCTCGATTTCTCCTAGCTCTATTCGGAATCCACGGATCTTTACCTGTTCATCTATTCGGCCCAGATACTCAATATTTCCGTCAGGCAGCCATCTCGCAAAGTCCCCTGTACGATACATTCTTCCCTCACAATACGGATTATTTACAAATTTTTCCTCTGTCAGCTCTGGTCTGTTTAGATATCCTCTTGCTAATCCATCTCCTGCTATGCATAACTCTCCAGGTATTCCGATTCCACAAAGGTTATTTCCATTTGTGATATACGTCTTTGCATTTGCTATCGGCTTTCCTATCAGTACTGTCTCTTCGTCAAATTCAGGCTCAAGATCATAATATGTGGAATATACTGCCGCTTCTGTCGGACCATAAATATTACTAAGCAACGTTTTACCTCCATGCTTCTTCATCGTAACATAGAATTCCTTA
>CAJTOO010000146.1 GCA_910577735.1 uncultured Lachnospiraceae bacterium | reverse complement strand
CTTTACAATAAAATAGAGCGCATAGATTTGTTTTCTATACGCTCTGACGCTGTGTTACTTATTCTGTTGTGATTGCGGTAATGATTGATTAAACAAACCTGAATTTTTCTTTGTGTACAGTTTCCCAATAAACTGGGATTTATTGCTCTAAAGTTTCTGCAAATATCTGTTTCAAAATATCAGATGGTATATCCTGCTTCAAATAGATTTGTAACATTCCTTTTGGAGTGATTTTATAACCTGCCAGTTCTTCTTTGTGTGAAATGACTGCTTGTGCTTCAATGTTGATATGGTCTTTAAATGCTATCAGTCGCACGTAAGATTTACCAACATAATAGCTCGGCAATTTTGCCCACAATTTTTCCTCAAGTTCACAGGAAACACTATCAAAAATTATCTGTCTTAAGTTATTGAACATATCAATAATATCCGCAGGATATTTTTCTCTATATTTTTTAACCTGTTCATTCATTAAGAATCACCTCTTCAAATACCGATTTTTCTGTTTCTCTACAAATCCCGATTGTACTTCTAACAGAATACCACAATCACACTCATATTTCTACCGAATTTTCATTAAATTTCTTCCTCCCTCTGCTTAGTTTTGCTTTGTTGCCTGTTATGCTGTCGACTTTCATTCTGAAGCTCCCTCTCAAGGTTCGTTTTGTTGTAGCCGATTACCTCCGCATAAGCTAATTCTGTTGCGGTCTTGGTCTGCTCTTTGCCGATACTGTTACACTTGGATTGCAAGGATTGAATTTCGGCTTTCCACTGTTTCGGCATTATCTTCTCGCTATTCTGTAAAAGGCTCTGCATATGCTCCTTTAATTCGGGGTACTTCGATAAGCTGTCCTTATGCTCCTTATCGTATCTCATTTTTGCAAGTCCTTTGAGTGACTGGCTCTCTTTATAGGTGGCTTGGATTGGCGCAAAGAGGACATACATTTTTGACAGTTCCTTTAATCGGTTTAATTTCTGCCCTTTGGAAAGATGTACCGTTTCCAACTGTTGATATTTCCGCTCCCTGTCCTCTGTAAATTTTGCAAGGCTCTCAAAGCTGTCTATTTTCCTTGTCGTGATGAATTTTTCTGCATTGCCGGCTGACTGCAAGGCGGTTCTGTCGGATATTCTTCTTAGGTGCTTTCCGCTGACAATCGGCAAGTCAAGCCTGCCTTTGCGCTCCCTTACCTTTGCAATCATATCCATGACTTCATTTTTCACGCTGACCGCCGTATTTTTAATCTGCATACTTTTGTACGTTGCGTACTGTGCGCTGTGAAGTTCCTGCTTGGCAAGCATGAGCATTTCTTCCGCCTGTTCCAACAGCATATTATTCCTGATGATTTCCCGATTGATGTTTCCTCTCTCGGTCTGTATACCCTTGCGTTCTAAAGCGTTGGCAACCGCCCCGATATGGATAGTTGGCTCTCTGTCAATTCCCTGTTCCTTAAAAGAGCGGTGTTCCCAATGTACAGCAATCCCCAACTGCTCATTGGTGGCATTGATTGTGCCGGCTAAATTCTTGCGCCACATTTTGGCGTTCTCTTTGCTGTTCCAGCCGGTGCTGTCGGCGGTGTGGCATTTCCACTGTTTCCTGTTCCGCTTGTCAACTTTCTGCTGACCTGTCTTTTTATCAATCACTGGTATCTTCTCGCTGTTTTCGTCAAGGTCATAAATCTTCTTTTGTTTTGCTCCCCATTCCCCGTTTTCAGTGAGAGGGCGCATAGTGAGTAGAACATGGATATGGAGATTGCGCTGTCCTTTGTCGTTCTCGCTGTCATGGATTGCCCAATCCGCACACATTCCCTTGTCTACAAAATTCCTCTGCACATAATCCCTTACAACTTCCTACGCAAGTTCATAACTCCATTCGTTGGGGAGTGACGCTTTCAGCATTCTCGCAAGCTGTGATTTCTGCCCTTTCTCTGACAGTTCAACAGCGTTCCATAAAGTGGCTCGGTCTGCATATTCTTTGGGCGCATTGGGTGGGAGAGTGATTTCGCTGTGGACTAAATCTTCATGGTATTTGGGGCGGCAGGTCTGCCCGTCAAACTCGCTGACAAGAACGCTCCTGCTGATATAGGACGCTTTCTCAACCGCCGACTGCCCTTTGCTCCGCTTGACTATGGAGAAACGTGTGCTTGCCTGTTTCGTGACATTACCCATATGCAACACCTACATTCTGCCGACAAAGTAGTGGGACGCATGGACAGACTTTGTGGGCAGATAAAAGCCAGGGGGTAATTTATTATGGATATAAATGTAGAAGAATTAATAAAACTTTTACCAGAAGGATACCAGCAGGCGTGTTATGAAACAAAAGCAATAGAAAGAAAACGTACGGTACAGACACCAGAAGAACTTC
>CAJTOO010000145.1 GCA_910577735.1 uncultured Lachnospiraceae bacterium | reverse complement strand
AGCCAAAATCCGAAAAGAATGGGACGGCTACTGTGATACAGAAAAGCAGGAAGCAGTACGCCGACTGGCAGACTTAAAGAGGGAGTTCCAGAAAATCCCTATGGGCGACCCAATGGACACAGGTTATAAGCGGATTCAATATGTACGGTATGCCGACGATTTTCTTATTGGCGTAATCGGAAGCAAAGAGGACGCTGAAAAGATTAAGTCCGATATTGGGAGGTTCTTTGAGGAAACGCTGAAACTGGAATTGTCTGTGGAAAAGACGCTCATCACGAACAGTGACGACAAAGCGAGGTTTCTCGGCTATGACGTTACGGTATGCAACGACAGTGCGCTGAAAAAAGCCAAAGGAAAAGGGACTGTTAAAGCCTACACCGGCAAAATCAAGCTGTACCTGCCAAAAGAGAAATGGGTGGGGAAACTGTTAGGATACGGTGTGCTGAAAATCGTGTCAAGGGCAGGGGAAAAAGAAGTCTGGAAGCCGTTACAGCGGAACGACTATATTTTTCTGCCAGTGCATGAAATGGTACGGAAGTACAATGCGCAGATTCGGGGGATTTACAATTACTACCGACTTGCGAGTAATGTCTCCGTATTAAATAAGTTCCATTATGTCATGGAATACAGCCTATACAAGACCGTTGCGGCAAAATACCGTATCACGATGACAAAAGCAAAGCTCAAATATACCAAAAACAAAGAATTTAAAGTGCCGTACAAAACACAGAAAGGTACAAAGTATGCAGTCCTCTACAATGAGGGATTCCGCAGGGTGAAATATGCCCTTGGAAGTTATGCAGACATCATACCCGAATATGAGCAGATGAACAAGCCCAAAGAACTGTTTTTCAGATATAAGGCGAATGTCTGCGAAATGTGCGGCGCATATGTGCCAGCGGTTAAGGTATATCAGGTAAAAAGTATGAGCGACCTTGATGTTAATACGGAATGGGGAGCGATTATGAACAAGAAGAAAAGAAAAACGCTTGTAGTGTGTGGAGACTGCTATGACAGAATCCATAAATAAATGTAGAGGATGTATAGTGGGGAGCCGTATACATCGAGAGGTGTACGTGCGGTTCCGGGGCGAGGGTTCGGAAACCTGCTGTCGTGAGACAGTAAGGCGCCGGATTCTTAGCCTACAACATCGGGCAGATTCCGCAGTTTGAAAAGCTGATTGCAACAATCAGGAGCCGTGAAATATCGGCTTCCATTATTTTACAGTCAAAATCCCAGCTCAAAGCGATTTATAAGGACAATGCGGACACAATTCAGGGGAATTGTGACACCCTGCTTTTCCTCGGAGGGCAGGAGCAGACCACATTAAAGGAGCTTGCAGAGGTTTTAGGAAAAGAAACTATAGATCTTTTTAACACCTCTGATACAAGGGGAACATCACAGTCTTACGGTCTGAACTACCAAAAGACCGGAAAGGCGCTTATGAGTGAGGATGAGATAGCGGTCATGGACGGCGGAAAGTGTATTATGCGGCTTAGGGGCGTAAGACCTTTTTTCTCGGACAAATTCGATATAACGAAGCATAAGCGGTACAAAGAGCTGTCCGATTATGACCCGAAAAACGCCTTTGACATTGAGGATTATGTGAAGCACCAGCATCGCATGAAACTCACTCCCGGCACAGTGGTAGATGAAGCCTTTGACTGCGGGGAGGTTACGGGGCAGGAAGAAAATTCATCACAGACAACTGAATAGCGGCTTTTGGACACAATGGCTAAAAGCGCACAAAAACAACTGAATATGGAACCGTCAACCTTTGGGCATGATGTCCAAAACAGCAAAAGGAGTTTTCCATGTACTTGGGAAAGGACAAAAAACAAAGCACCCGGCACTGCCAATCGCCAAACTGAAAGCGCCGGATGTCCGCAGGGTTCTTCCTAAAGGACTGCCCTGCTTCTATTTTAACATAGGGCAGGGCATTTTACACGAAAAACTCTTTCAAAACTATCAAAATTTTATTTCAGGAAAGAAAGAGGTAAAGAAAATGGCATTTTTCGCAACAGCAATCACAGGATTAAAGACAGTTGTTACAGCAATCGGGGCAGGCGTAGGCGTGTGGGGCGTCATCAATCTGCTTGAGGGATACGGAAATGATAATCGTGCGACACGTTCGTAACTGAAAAGGTTACGCACTAAGTCGAAAGGCTAAATAGCCTGAAATCTTAGGAGAACTGACAATCCGATGGGTGGAATGATAGGGTAACGCCTTGAAACGCCCACACTGATACTCCGATTGGCGGCGGTATGCAACTGCCTAACCGTCAAAAGCTCGGTGAAGTCGGCAGAGAGTGACCGTAAGCGGGATTTTTTTACCGCACGAAACCTGTCCAGAGGTGGATGGCGTCACCTATATGCCGGGTGTCGGA
>CAJTOO010000144.1:1833-2393 GCA_910577735.1 uncultured Lachnospiraceae bacterium | reverse complement strand
CATATCCTAAAGGATTATGCGCCCCTGCCTGTGGAGTAACACCGAATTTTACGGAAATAAATCCCGCTTCTTTCTTTCCAATATCTACAATCTCTATTTCATAATCGTAAACTGCTATTTCTCCCGAATAATATTCTGAATAAAAATTCGTAACCACATTGGTAATGTCCTCAATAAATAAAGCTATGACCAGTTCATCCGTAATTTCTTCCTTTGTTGCAGCATCCGCATTGAATGTTTCTATGGTCAAATTCCTATTAAAAATATTGAACAATAGAAATGCCAGTAAAATTAGCAGACAGGCAGTTATAAACCTATACTTTTTCATAAGGCTCCATGCTTTTTATTACTATATCTACACTATGAACCCCTGCAATATTCATCATCATTAATAAATTTCGCAAACCTTTCAGCGAAACTACAAACAATTTAGCAAAACCCATACAATTCCCCTTAAACCACAAAAACAATGTAACTTTCAGACCTATATAGTGCCAAAAATGCCGTATTTTACGAGGGTACTGAAAAAGTCTGATTCTTTGAAAAAAGAATTGGGCTTT
>CAJTOO010000144.1:285-1823 GCA_910577735.1 uncultured Lachnospiraceae bacterium | reverse complement strand
GGAAGATGAAATCGATGTTCTCTTTCATCTTCCGTAAAAGATAATTCGCAGTTAAAACTATCCTTATCACCATATCAAGGGATTTACGATGCAATCATTCCTGCTGATCATCTTTTGCGGAAGATGAAAGAGAACATCGATTTCAGCTTTATAAATCCAATGTTGCGTAAACAGTATTGTGAAAATTTCGGACGCCCGGCAAAAGAACCGGAGATGATGTTCAAACTGCTGTTCTTGAAAAAACTGTACGACCTGTCCGACGAAACCCTGATCAGCAGCGCCCAGACAGATATGGCATATAAATTTTTTCTGGATCTGGAACCGGAAGCGAAAATGATCGATCCCAGTCTTCTCACAAAATTCAGAAAAACCCGTATTACAGAAGATATCCTGGAAGAGATGTTAAGAGAAACAATTCAGCAGGCTTTGGATAAAGGCCTGATAAAATCGGGAACCATTATCGTGGATTCCACCCATACAAACGCATCTGTCCGTGCGAAATCCCCTACACAAATTTTGCGGGACATGAGTAAACAGCTCCGAAAGGAAATTTATAAAAATGCCTTTGAATTATCGGAAAAATTTCCCGAAAAGCCATCCTTGGAAGCCGGACTGGAGGAAGAGATTGCATATACGAAAGAACTGCTAAAGGCTCTGGAGGAAGAGGTCGTGACCTGTGGCAATCGGAAGATACAGGAGCTTTCCAGGGAAATGAAAGAGCTGCTTGAGGATGAAAAGATCAGGGATATACGTTCAAAGGATGACAAAGATGCACGGTTTGGACACAAAACTCCAACAAGCACATTTTACGGATATAAAAACCACCTGGCAATGACAGAAGAGCGTTTGATTGCGGGGATAAGCGTAACTCACGGAGGTGCGCCGGACGGACAGGAATTACCTGGGCTGATAGAAAAGGCGCAGGGAAATGGGATAGAAGTGACAGAAGTGATCGGGGATATGGCATATGTCAGCGATGATAATCTGGAAGCCTGCGGCGAAGGGATCTCATTGATAGCGCGCACCAATACGGCTGTAGCAGCGGCTGCGAACGGGAAACTGGACGAAGGATTCTGTTATAATAAGGATGCCGGGATGCTGCAGTGCCCTGCCGGAGAGCTTGCGATGCGTGTAGAAAAGAGAGCCGCCCAAAACGGAAATACTTATTTGAGGTATATATTTAGCAAAGTCAAATGCCGAAAATGTCCGTTAAGAGAAAGCTGTCGTGTAGGGAAAGGGAAATCAAAGGAACGGAGTTACAGCATTACCCAGGCAAGCGAAAAGAACCTGGAACGGCTTAAATTTGAGGAAAGTGAATTTTTCAGGGAACGGATGAAGATCCGGCATCGGATTGAAGAAAAGAATGGGGAATTAAAAGAGGCCCACGGATTGCGCAGAGCGGATTCGAGAGGGTTGTTTGCTATGGAATTGCAAATGTATTTTACGGCGTTTGTGGCCAATAGCAAGAGGATCATGAGACTGACTGAGTGTAACGCGGCACTTTATAGTAGACGAAAAAAGCATTTTATTTTCGACAG
>CAJTOO010000144.1:0-275 GCA_910577735.1 uncultured Lachnospiraceae bacterium | reverse complement strand
CTGCTGTCAACGAAATTGTGCAGTCAAATCAAAATCTTCCGGCTTGAATTGTGTGTACAATAAGGCTGCTGACAGCATATGGGGCCAGATAAGCGGGACATCCGGGAGGCAGGGTCTGAAATTGACTGAAAAATATTCCAGATAGAAAAAGGCGGTTCCTGAGGAATTGTGCCACTTTCATACACAATGGTTAAGAAACCGGCCGCATACGCAGATGTACGCGGCCTTTTCCTGTTCTTTATAAGAATTGCCCCCTGTTGTGAAACACTTCATAA
>CAJTOO010000143.1:409-2396 GCA_910577735.1 uncultured Lachnospiraceae bacterium | reverse complement strand
GTACCTTGATACCTCCCTTCTTCTTTCCGGTCTTGGGGTGTCGACCAACGCCCTTGAAAATAGCATTGGAGAACAACGTAATGGTCGTGGAATCTATGATTCTAAGCCGTCTTATCCACTCTTCCGTGCCGTTGCGTCGGCTGTCCGATGAAAGAATGTCTTTGTTGGCTGCATACAGGTCGCGATAGACATCCTCAAAGAACTTCTCTGACCGTCGGGCATTTGCATCCGACAGGGTGCTGCGCTTTGGTACAGTATCAATTCCGACATGGTGCAGTTTGCGAACCTCCGCTGTCATAGATATCTCTATCTCACGCAATGAGTCGAAGCGCTGGATCACGGCATAGAGCATCGTAAGCAGATGCGTATAGCCGTCAAAGCTCTTTACATAGGGATACTCAGTTAATCGCCAACTAATTGTTTGCCAAAGTCGTATATATTTTGTAACTTTACAATGAACCCCCGATGGACCCATCACGGGCTTATTCGGGGGTAATTCTTAAAATAATTGTACGTGAAGTTACGAAAAATATCTGAGATTACGGCCACGTTGCCGTTTACCGAGTTCGATTTCATGCAAAAATATCGCGAGAGTTTTGCCGTAAGCGAGCTCGGGCGCATCCATGCGCAATTGCCATTGAAAGAACTGGCAGAGAAAATCCGTTCGCATTTTCCCAAAACGCATCCTCAGGGCAACACTCCGATGTTCCCGCCGGAGGGAGAGGTGGCGCTGATGTTTCTCAAGCCATATACCGGACAATCGGATGACGGCCTGATCGAGATGCTCAACGGCAGTATACACATGCAGATGTTCTGCGGGGTACTCATAGATCCGGCCAACCCCATAAAGAACGGCAAGATAGTCAGTTCTATCCGTCAGCGTATAGCCAGAGCTCTTGATATCAAAGAACTACAGAAATTGCTGTATGACAAGTGGGGCGGTTTGTTAAAAGACAAGAACCTGTGCCTGACCGACGCCACCTGTTACGAGAGCCATCTGCGATTCCCGACAGATGTAAAGCTGTTGTGGGAATGCTGCGAGTGGATTCAATCACTTATAAAAAAGACCTGCAAGGCGTTGAAGGAACGGTTGCCACGCAACAAGTATCACGACATTGACCGCGCCCGACTCACCTATGCCAGGCATCGCAAGCACACCAGGGCGGCCACTGTCAAACTCCGCCGTCGATTGCTCGGCCTGCTTTCCAAACAGATAGGGCAATGGAACAGAATCTGCAAGATACACACCGTTGACATCGCGCTCACCGCAGAGCAAAGCAAGCGTCTCAGTGCATTAAAAGAGGTGTATCGCCAGCAGAGCGCACTTGCTCAGAAAAAGGAGGTGAAACACCGTATCGTCAGCATAGACCGTCCGTACATCCGTCCTATTGTCAGAGGCAAGGAGAACAAGCGAGTGGAGTTCGGAGTCAAGGTCAACAACATCCAGATTGACGGAATTTCATTCATCGAACACCATTCCTTCGAAGCCTTCAACGAGGGTGTGAGATTACAGGAATGTATTGAATATCAACAGGAACTGACAGGTGTCAAAGTGACCAGAGTAGGGGCAGACACCATCTATGCCAACAACGACAACCGGCGGTATTGCACCGAAAACGGCATAACGACCTGTTTTGTACGCAAAGGCCCGAAGCCCAAGGATGAAGATGCTGACATAAGCACAGCCCGACGAATAATCGGGACTCTGCGCTCTACCGCCATGGAGGGCAGTTTCGGTAATCAGAAACAACACTACAGCGTTGGCCGGATAGCGGCACGCAACTCCCGCAGCGAGACACTGCTGCTCTTTTTCGGCATCCACATGGCAAACGCCGCAACGCTTGCCGCCCGGCAACTTGCCATCGAAGAAAAAGAGAAGCAGTTACAAAAACAGCGAGCGTGAAAAATCATACTGTCATCTCATCTCCGAAGCACATCGGAGGCGAATCAGTGTATCCCTATCTGTCCGAAATGTCATATTTTATTA
>CAJTOO010000143.1:0-294 GCA_910577735.1 uncultured Lachnospiraceae bacterium | reverse complement strand
CAATTTTAAATGAAAGAGCCGTGGTTCTTGGGGCATGTCGGTGAAATCGAACTTGGCGCATCCGCACTTGCCGGAATATGGTTCCTGGCAATCTATATGCTTGGTTTAGGGTTCAGTGTAGGGCTGCAGGTTGTAATTGCACGACGCAACGGAGAACAAAAATACGAAGAAACCGGGAAGACGTTTTTTCAAGGACTGTGTTTCTTACTGATACTTGCGTCATTACTTTGTCTGTTATCAAAGTCCTTTTCTCCACAACTATTAAGGTATCTGATTACCTCTCCCGAAGTCTAT
>CAJTOO010000142.1 GCA_910577735.1 uncultured Lachnospiraceae bacterium | reverse complement strand
GCGGAAGTTTCCGGTAAAGCCTCCGCGCCCGCTTCCCGCAGAACGCTTTGATATGCATCCTGCTCCATCCCCACCAGCACACACGGCACACGGTAACGCCCGTCACGCTCCACGATATAGCCGTCTGCGGCATCAAAACCTCCTGCCTGCAGGAATTCTGCCGACTGGTCACTCCCGGAAAGCCAGACAGCGCAGTTCGCCCTTGCATAAACAGATATTCCCTGTACCCCCTGCATGGCTTTCAGTTCTGCAAGGAGCGCACCGTCTATCCGCTCCCCTGTCCTCAACGTGATATTTACATCAAAATGATTCCTGTTTTCCGCCTGCGCATTGCTGATATCGGAAACCGTGAACGCTGCCAGGAACCCAAAGGCAAGGAGCATACACAGGGAAAGCGTCACCATGCAGGTATGGTACAGTTTTCTGCCCGCATTTACCGAGTTTGCCGCTATCTCCCCAAGGAATCCGAAGTGCTTTGCCAATACGGGATGGCTCTTTGCTTTCTTTACGGAAATGCTGTACTGCTCCCCGCGCACTGCCTCTATGGGCAGAACCTTTGACATCTGTTTCGCCGGCCCGTGCGCGGCAAGCAGGACCGTAACAAAGGAAAGCACTGCTGCCATGAGCGCCGCTGCCGGGGAAAAATAAACCTCCATCCTGCTCCCGAACACTTCACTGGTCATATCGGAATAGGCAGACAGGACGCCGAGGGAAAACAGGTATCCCAGAACCATTGAAAGCAGGATGGGAATAACCGAAAGGATACACGCCTCATAAATGACCGTCCTTCCTATCTGCTTTGGCCCCGCCCCTACAGATTTCAGGATACCGAGCTGATGGATCTTCTGTTTCGCCGAAATCCCGAAAGCGCCCCTTATGATATAGGCAAATACCGCCATCGATGCGCCTGCCGCAAGCAGGAGTCCCAAGAACAGCTTCGGCACATCACTCTGGAAAAAACTCCCCGGCGCATATACCCCGTGCCATGCAAGCAGCGCGGCATGGTAGCGGCACGGGTAGTTCCCGTATTCATCCTTCGGAAGCCCTATCGCCTGTGCAATCTGTGGGACTGCCGTATATACTTTCCCCCTCCGCTCCATCTGGAGGTAGACTACCACCTCACTGTCCGGCGAAAGCTCATCCGGCTCCATAAAGCCATAGGCAAGGTATCCTTCATAGCCGGAGGAAACGGACACATCCAGTTCCCCCACAATGGTCAGGCTGTCTGCGTCCTTCTGCTGGCTTCCTTCCCCGCCGCCTATTTCCACGGCGAGCGTGTCACCAATGCCATATGCCGGGTTCTGCAAAAAGAAATCCTTGCTGACCACCACCTCGCCGGGAGCCTGCGGAATGCGCCCCCGCAGGAGCATATTCTTTTCATACATGGCATCCCAATAGCCGATGTCACAATTCTGTATCAGCAGGCGGGGGAGCGCCGTCCCTTCCGGCAGGAATGCGGTCTGGTTGTCCCCTTTCACAAACATGGCTTTTACGCCCGCATTATCCCTCACCATGCCAAGCCTGTCTGCCGGGACATCCATAAGCTCCGCATCCCAATCCCCGCCAATATAAATCTCCTGCTGTACCATCTGGTTCCAGAAACTCTGCGCAAAAACAAGCAATGCACATAAGAACGTGGAAGCAATCAGAACCGCAACCATAATGGAAATGGAGGTGCGGCAGTTTTTACGCACCTGGTCTAAGCTGTATTCCCGTATGATGTTCATGGCTATACCTCTCTGCCCGCTCCTGCGGGCCTCCATTCAATATTTGAACGGAACGTTCAAACTTGCACCGCCTTATCCGAGATGATCTTCCCATCCTCTATCTTAATGATGCGGTCTGCCTCCAGCGCCACATTCTCATCGTGGGTGACCAGCAGGATGGTCTGTTTATACTGGCGGTTGGACAGTTTCAGCAGGGAAATGATCTCCTCCGTATTCTTCCGGTCAAGGTTCCCTGTCGGCTCGTCCGCCAGCAGGATCGCGGGCTGGTAGATCAAGGCGCGTCCGATTGCCGCCCTCTGCTGCTGTCCCCCGGAAAGCTGCCCCGGCAGGTGTTCCAGCCTGTCGCCCAGCCCTAATGTCCTTACAATGTCATCAAACCGTTCCTTACTCGGCTCCTTATTATCCAGGAGCATGGGCAGACAGATGTTCTTCTTCACACTGAGCGTGGGGATAAGGTTATAAAACTGGTAGATAAGCCCCACCTTGCGCCTGCGGTACTGCGCCAGCCGTTCTTCTCCAAGAATTGCTATGTCCACATCCTCCACAAATATCTTCCCGCTGTCAGGGCGGTCAACGCCTCCCAGCAGATGGAGCAGCGTTGACTTGCCGGAGCCGGACGCCCCGATAATGGCAACAAACTGCCCCCTTTCCACCTGCAGGTCTACATGGTCCAAA
>CAJTOO010000141.1 GCA_910577735.1 uncultured Lachnospiraceae bacterium | reverse complement strand
GAAGCCTTACGCCCCAGAATACAGCCGCCATGATTCCCCGGACGGTATAGGCTATGACCCTACGCCTCTTTCTGGCAATCTTCTTGCTTCTTTTTCTCTGATTCTCTGTCTTCCAGGCTGGCTGTCTTCTCTTTTGCACCATACTTACTCCTGCATTTTGTTCCTTTGGGGTATTGACAATATATAAATTACAAAAACTGCCAACCAAGCATGCCACGAACCACCGCCCACTGGTTCCTGACATGCTTACCTGGCATACTGATGATATATTAAATTATTTTCCGGCGGCCGTAAGATACTGCCCTACTGCCGCGCCGCAGGAACATAATGGAATTTTGTTCCTTCTGCTACCACCCACATATTCGTTGGATCATCCTCATCCCATTTGTAATTTCTATCCAGAAACAGTACCCTTCCATCAGGCAGTGTTGCCATCGGGAAATATCCCTCTGTACTGAAAGGCAGCTCGCCTGCGGAAACCTTCCATTTGATACTGGCACTCCCCAGGTCATAGCCAAGGATTCCCTGTCCGCCGAAAATTACAAGGTCACAGTCCCTCCCCGGACATACACAGCCGTAGCAGCCGCTATCGCCGTTGAGAATAAAAGAAGTGGTATCCCCTGTGGTACGGCCGCCATCCAGTTGGACGATTACAGAAGTGCAGTCATTATGATCCCAAAGTACGGCGTAAACCTTTCCGTCCCGTCCTCTTCCCATGGCGGTACGGAGCGTATAGACCTTGTAATCATAGCTGATCTTATTCAGAAAGTTCCCTTCCGCATCAAAGGCCAGCACTGCTGTTCCATCGCTCTGTGTGGAAAGGTAGATATCCCCGTTTCCTGCCACTGCGATTATACGGGGGGATAAGACCTCCTTCTTGATATATTCGGAAATATCCAGTTTTGCCATCACCTCACCAGACGGGCTGATCCTCCATACTTCACAGTGTTCTGTAGGGGAGGCAAACTCATCATTCCTCATCACTACCCCAATGTCCCTATCCTCCGCCACCACATACAGGTTCCCCTGTTCGTCTGTGGTCATGACGGAAAACACCATCCCATCCGGCGCCGTCACTGGCAGGGCCTCCCCGTCAGCCTCCCCTGGCTTCATTTTCAGGATTCCGGAGTCCCCGTCCTGATCCCTGCTTACTAAATAGACAGCGTCCGCAGATGCCGTGAGATAGTCAATCGGTATGCTCCCCTTATAATCTATCGTCTGCGCTTCAGCAGATAATGGGGGCAATACGGGATTCTTGCTGCTTTCCTTTGGGACAGTGTCATCGTCCACACGGTAAGCGGAATCTGCTGAATCCTCCTGCATCACCGGCTGCTGTACCTCTCCTTCCATAGCATCTGCTTTTAGGTCTGTACTGCCTCCACAGCCAGTAAGACATAAGGCGCCTGCCAACAGCAGCATACCCAACAGCCTGTATTTTTGCATTTTCATGTTCCCTTCTTCCTCCATATGTACTGATATGTTCCATTTCGCCTTTTTAGGGCACCATGGCTTACACAGCCCTGATGCCCTGTTCCGGCCAGCCTGTTCTCAAACAATGCCAGCTAAAATATCTTCCTTTTATATTGGTGCGTGGTGCGTTTACGGAAGCAGTCCGTCCCCCTGTTTCTCCCGAATAGCTTCTTCATATTGCTCCATTTTTTGCCTCTGTACTTCCGGATTCTGCTCAAGGACATATTCTCTTGTGGAATTGAAGTCCAGGATCTGCAGAATCTCCTCGTCCGTCAGCTCCCTCTCCGGAAGGTAGAAGTAGCTGGTATCTTTGGCATAAACCAGTTCCCCATAATCCTGGATCTGTCCTGCATTTTCCACCATGGCCAGCGTATTCTCCGGGAATCTGCCATTCTCATACTCCTGCTGCAGCACTTTCCTACGGCTCATTTCCTTTTCTGTATACTCCCTACTGAACTGGTCGGCATGAAGACTGCGCTGCTCGTACTGAACCATGTTATAAATATCCTGCTGCTCCTCATTTGGGATCTCCTGCTGAGATGGTCAAGCTTTTTTGTAACACTTACAAGGAAAAGTTTTGACAAGATCATGCCTGCATTCTCTTTTCAAATGGTGTCATATATCCATTGGATGAATGCGGGCGGATATGATTATAGTAGACATATACATAATCCCTGGTTGCATTATTTAGTTCTTCATCGGATGAAAAACGATGTTTGCTGATGAATTCTGCTTTGAATGTCCCATAAAAGCTTTCCATTGGAGAGTTATCGTAGGGACACCCCGCTTTACTCATGCTCTGCTGGACCCTTTCTTCTTTACAGTAATCTGTAAATGCCCGCGAGGTATACTGTGAACCCTGGTCACTATGCAGCATCAGATTTTTTGGGTAATGATTTCTCTCCAAAGCTGCTTTTAGTGTCTGTATAGCCAGTTCTGCATCGATATGGCTGCTGTTGAGGGTTGCTAC
>CAJTOO010000140.1:258-2442 GCA_910577735.1 uncultured Lachnospiraceae bacterium | reverse complement strand
TTATTTTATGCTATTGTGTGTTATAATAAGGCATAGGAGGAATGCGCATGAATCTTCATATCACAAAATCAAAAAATGCGGAATCGTTTTACATAGCAAAGTCCTATGCCAAATCAGGCGGCGGTACTTCATCAAAGATCATCCGTAAACTCGGAACATTGGAACAACTTCTTCCCGAACACGGTCCAACAAGGGATGATGTGCTTGCATGGGCAAAAAACGAAGTAAAACTGGAAACAGAAAAATATAAAAAGGAAAAAGAAGCCAAAACCATAATGATCCCATTCCGCGCTGACCGGCAGCTTGACTATGGGGTACAGAAATTTTATCGGGGCGGCTATCTGTTCCCACAGTCCGTTTATTATGGGATGCAAATGCACAAACTATGCAGAAAACTGAAAGCAAAATACAAATTCAGATATGACATCAACGCCATCCTCTCGGATCTGGTTTATGCAAGGATTCTGGAACCTGCAAGCAAGCGTTCCTCCTATAAAACCGCCATGGAATTTCTGGAAAAACCATCCTACGCCATCCATGATGTTTACCGTGCCCTGGATGTTCTTGGAACGGAATGCGATTTTATCCAGTCCGAAGTATATAAAAACAGCTGCTTCTTAGGAAAACGCAATGATAAAATCCTCTACTACGACTGCACGAATTATTACTTTGAAATGGAACAGGAAAGCGGCAGTATAAAATACGGCAAAAGCAAGGAACACCGTCCTAATCCGATCATCCAGATGGGACTGTTCATGGATGGGGACGGAATCCCCCTCTCCTTTTCCCTGTTTCCCGGCAATACAAACGAGCAGAAATCCCTGAAACCTCTGGAAGAAAAAATACTGCGTGACTTCGGATGCCAAAAATTTATTTACTGCTCTGACGCAGGTCTCGCTTCTGAAAGCATACGGACATACAATCATATGGGCGAGCGCGCATTTATCGTAACGCAGTCCATCAAAAGGCTGGCAAAAGAGGACAGGGAATGGGCGTTGAGCAGGACAGGTTTTAAGCGGGTTTCTGATGATAAGCCTGTTGATATCACAGTACTTGATGAAGATGATACCGGGCTGTATTACAAGGACATACCATATACCCCGAAAAAACTCCACCAAAGGCTCATTGTCACATACTCCCCCAAATACGCGCGGTATCAGAAATCCATCCGTGAAAAACAGGTGGAACGTGCGGAAAAAATGCTTGCATCCGGAAATACAAAAAAAACCCGGAAGAACCCAAATGACCCGGCAAGGTTCATCGGGAGCGTATCTGTGACGAATGACGGTGAAATTGCAAAAGAACACAAATATCTTGATGTGGAAAAGATTTCATCAGAAGCACAGTATGACGGGCTTTACGCCGTATGCACGGACCTGCTGGACGATGACGTAAACGGCATCCTGAAAGTAAGCGAAGGACGCTGGCAGATCGAGGAGTGTTTCCGTATCATGAAGACGGATTTTTCCGCAAGACCGGTTTACCTTCAGGATGAAAACAGAATAAAAGCGCATTTCCTGATCTGTTTTCTTGCACTTTTGCTTTACCGGATGATCGAAAAAAGGCTGGACTACCGCTATACATGTGATGAAATCCTGCATACATTGAAAACCATGAACTTTGCCGAAGTTGAGGAACAGGGCTTTATGCCGCTTTACAAGCGGGAAAAGATAACGGATGCCTTACATGATGCCTGCGGATTCCGAACGGACTACCAGTTTATTACCAAGAGCAGTATGAAAACAATCCAGAAAAAAAGTAAAGGAAGAGAATAAAATACTATATCTTAAAACAGAAGGCAAAACCGCTGGAACACCCATAAATACTGGTCTACAGCGGTTTTTATACTTAACAAACTGTCAAAGACGGGATTATACTATTAAATGTGCTTGAATTCAAGCATAGGAACCCCTTTTCCCAGGGTTGTTTCACGAAGCTCCTCAAACGATAGTATTCATTATAGGCATACTGTGAATCAGGCTGGAGTCCGGCCTGTGATGACCGCCCTTACATTTTATCCCTCTACGGGAAGCTTCTGTCCGATAAAAAAGCGCAGAAATTCCCCTGTATATTATTTACTCTTTTTTTTCATATTCTGTCTGCCTGTTTTAGTAAAAACTTTGGATACCGTTGAAGACATATTTCTTTCTTAAATCAGGGGCATCGCCGAAATCATCCATTGCT
>CAJTOO010000140.1:0-248 GCA_910577735.1 uncultured Lachnospiraceae bacterium | reverse complement strand
GCAAGTTGGTGATATAGGTATGGCGCAGCAAATGTGGCGTCACATGGAAATCCAATGTATATTGAATCTTGGGGTTGTTTTTCTGTGTCATCCCCAGCGCCGGTGTGACAGTATACTTAATGCTCTGCCCATTTACATATTTATAATAGTTGCGCGCCTGGGTAGAGCGGACCACCACATACTGCCATACCCTTTGAAACTGCGATGCGGATAACGGTTCCCCGTTGCTGTCGGAAATCACATATTCT
>CAJTOO010000139.1:1508-2502 GCA_910577735.1 uncultured Lachnospiraceae bacterium | reverse complement strand
AAAAGAATCCATGCCGCACAGCGCAAGCGGAAACAGAGGGATAAATGTCACGCTTTAGGATATTCCAGACCCCCGTAAATCAAGGCTTTTTTGACCGCCCTCAACGGGTAGACGATAGTTATATCCTTTACCCCCGAAAACGGCGTTCTAAAGCGTAACAGAAGCCCAAAACAGACCAAAGGAGGAACGAATGGCAGACAACCGCAAATATTACTACCTAAAGCTGAAAGAGAGCTATTTTGACGAGGACGCTATCGTGCTGCTGGAAAGTATGCAGGACGGTATGCTCTACTCAAACATTCTCTTGAAGATGTACCTAAAATCGCTGAAAAACGGGGGAAAGCTCCAGCTTGCCGAGAATATCCCCTACACCGCACAGATGATAGCCACCATCACCCGCCAGCAAGTCGGCACAGTGGAGAGGGCTTTGCAGATTTTTATGAAACTGGGGCTTGTAGAACCCTTGCAGAATGGGGCTTTGTACATGAGCAACATAGAACTCTTAATCGGTCAGTCCTCTACCGAGGGGGAGCGGAAACGCCGTGCAAGGCTGGCTTTGCAGGAACAGAAAGCCTTGCCGGAAGCCGTGGCGGACAAACGTCCACCAGACGGGGCGGACATTTGTCCACCAGAGATAGAGATAGAGAAAGAGATAGATATAGAGTTAGAGATAAAGAGAGAGGGAGAGCTAAAGAAAGGACAGACCGCCCCCGCCCCTTTTGGCAGATACAAAAACGTCTTTCTGTCAGAAAAAGAGCTTGCGGAGCTGCAAGAGGAGCTTCCCGGCAAATGGGAGTATTACATTGACCGTCTATCCGGCTATATCGCTTCCAGCGGGAAGAACTACAAGAACCATGCCGCCACTATCCGGCGTTGGGCGGCTGATGACAAGGCAAAGGGGAAGCAAAAAAAGGGAATCCCCGATTATTCCTACAAGGAGGGCGAGAGCCTTTGACCGCATAGACACAACGCCCCGTAAACAGGGCGTAAAAGA
>CAJTOO010000139.1:0-1503 GCA_910577735.1 uncultured Lachnospiraceae bacterium | reverse complement strand
AAGGAGGGCGAGAGCCTTTGACCGCATAGACACAACGCCCCGTAAACAGGGCGTAAAATACCATGAACAAGGAGGACGATTTTATGAGTGATTACGATAACGCCATTTTCCGGCTTGCCACGGCACAGGAAGCAGAGCCGGAGGACTATATCGGGGAGGACGGGCTTTTATATTGCGGGAGCTGCCGCCAGCCCAAAGAAGCCTACTTCCCGGAGGGCAAGACCTTTTTTGGACGTGACCGCCACCCCAAAGAATGTGACTGCCAGAGAAAACGCCGGGAAACGCTGGAAGCCAGCCACCGGGAATATAAGCACCGGGAGGAAGTGGAACGGCTGAAACGAAAGGGATTTACAGACCCGGCTATGCGGGAATGGACGTTTGAAAACGACAACGGGAAATGCCCCCAAATGCACAAAGCCCATGCTTATGTGGAGTGTTGGGAGGAAATGAAAGCCGGGAATATCGGTTATCTGTTATGGGGCATGGTAGGCACAGGCAAAAGCTATTTCGCCGGGTGTATCGCCAACGCCCTCATGGAGAAAGAGGTTTCCGTGTGCATGACAAACTTTGCCTTGATACTCAACGACCTTGCCGCCAGCTATAAGGACAGGAACGAGTACATAGCCCGACTTTGCAGCTTCCCTCTGCTTATCCTTGACGATTTCGGCATGGAGCGTGGCACGGAATACGGGCTTGAACAGGTTTACAACGTGATAGACAGCCGATACCGAAGCGGCAAGCCCTTAATCGTGACAACAAATTTGACGCTGGAAGAATTGCAGAACCCGGAGGACACCGCCCACGCCCGCATTTATGACCGCCTTACGGAAATGTGTACCCCCGTCTGCATTACCGGGGAGAATTTCAGGAAAGCCAGAGCAAGGGAGAAAATGGAACGCCTTAAAAAGCTGCTGAACGGAAAGGAGATTTGCCTATGACCGACACGCCCAAGAAAAGCACCGCCACCACCGCCCGCCGCCCGGATTGCGTGACCGAGGTACGCCGGGGGAACACCGTCCTTGTGGTTTCCGGCTACTTCAAACAAGGCACTACCGCCACCGCCGCCGACAAGATGATGAAAGTGCTGGAAGCCGAAAGCGCAGCCGGGGGAACAGCCGCACACGCTATGTAATGCGATAAGCCTTAATAAAATAATGTGATATTTTTCGACATAAAGTAGCAAAAAGGACTGTACAGCCAGCCCCGCCCTATGGTATAATAAACCTACGGAATAGTGGGGCTGGCTGTCGGAAATGGAGGACATTATGCCAAGACAGACCACCCAAAAACTCATTACCGCCCTTTATCCGAGATTGTCGCACGAGGACACGCTTCAAGGCGAATCCAACTCCATAAGCAACCAGAAGCGGATTCTGGAAGCCTACGCAAAACAGAACGGCTTTTCCAACCTCAAATGGTACACGGACGACGGATTCTCCGGGGCAAATTTCCAAAGACCCGGCTTCCAGTCCATGCTTGCCGACATTGAAGCGGGGCTTGTGG
>CAJTOO010000138.1 GCA_910577735.1 uncultured Lachnospiraceae bacterium | reverse complement strand
TGAAAAACATTTAGGATGGAAAAGCATTGGAAAAGTGCTTTGCGGCGGTGTAATGGCTATAGGGGATATTGCCGGAAAACCCGAATTACAGGAAGCCTGCAATTTAGGAAAATCAATTCAATAAAGAAAGGAATTTGTCACTATGATTTGCTTATGCAATGGCAAAGATCTCATACAGCGGCGAGATGGTACGAAATACAAAAAAGTTATCCTTACAATTCCCGGTGCGGCAATTGCAGACACAGTGATGGGGTGTGGAAGCACTACGGGACGCAACATGGATAAGGCAGAGAAGTTTGGTATTGAACTTGAATCCATCTTTTAACATCTAAACAAAAAATTTGTATCAGTTAATTAAGAGGCGACAGGAGAGTGTAATATAAAGTGTGTAAGTTACCGGTAACAAAAACTTACGCACTTTATTTTTATTATAGAGTGCGATACACTAAAAGAAAGGAACAGAGAGGATTATGAGTAACGCACTTATGGCACCACGTAAAAACAAAAGAAGCGAGGCCAGCAAGGCTATCGCACAGGCAATCATTGAACAGTATCAACCCGCATCTGCAGAGGATATGCAGGATGCATTAAGGGATATTTTTGGCCCCATGTTTGAAGCAATGCTTCAGGGAGAAATGAACAGCCATCTTGGCTATAATACAAATGATCACGGCTACAAAGAGACTTCCAACCGTAGAAATGGCTATACCCACAAAAACCTCAAAACCTCCATGGGGGAAGTAGGAATTGACTCGCCCCGTGACAGGGATGGGTCATTTGACCCACAGCTCATTCCCAAGCGTTCTAAAGATGTGAGCGGCATTGAGGATAAAGTTTTATCCATGTATGCAAAGGGAATGAGCCAGAGGGACATTGCCGATACAATCGAGGATATCTATGGTTTTGAAATATCCCATGAAACAATCTCAAATATCACAGACCGGATAATAGAAACAGCAGGCGAATGGCAGAACCGTCCGCTAAAAAAGTTCTATCCCTTTCTCTTCGTTGACTGCCTGTATGTAAATATACGCAAAGACATGGAGAGCAAAAGCTGTGCGGTATATGTTGTTTTAGGGTATGACGTGAATGGGATCAAAGATATCCTTGGCATCTGGATTGGAGAATCAGAAGGCAAACATTACTGGATGCAGATATTTGACGAGATCAAAAACCGTGGTGTGGAAGACATTCTTTTTATCAGCATGGATGGTGTGTCCGGGCTGGAAGAAGGGGCAAAATCCATTTTTAAAGATGTGGTCGTCCAAAGGTGCATCGTACACCTGATCCGTAATTCAGTCAGATACATACCATCGAAAGACTATAAGGCATTTACCTCCCAGTTAAAGAAGGTGTATGGTGCAGCCAGCCGGAAAGCGGCAGAGGTGGAGTTTGAAAGGTTTAAACAGGCATGGAACCAGTATCCGGGAGCTGTTGATGTATGGAAGCGCAACTGGGCACATGTGGAACAGTTATATAATTACGGAAGTGCCGTACGAAAAGTAATGTATACCACAAATGCCATAGAATCGATCAATTCCAGTTTCAGGAAGGTGACAAAGAAAGGTTCTTTTCCCAGTGAAGACGCCGTTCTGAAAGCCTTATATCTGAGGATCACAGAACTGTATAAGAAATGGAACGGTCGCCCGGTATCAAACTGGGCGCTGGTCAGGAATCAGCTTGCCATGGATGACAGGATCCAAAAACGCATATTGAAATACGAAAATTTTTAAGAGAAGAGGAAACGCAATGAGTAAACGGAAAATGCCTGGATATGAAATGGATGATGAATTTATAGCCCAGTTGGATTTTTTGAGGTATGACTATGACAATGCCCTGCAGACTATCGAGCAGCAAAAACAGGACATCCAGAAGCTTCTGGCTGTGCTGGTCGAACGGGATATCCCCATTCCGGGTAATATCATTGACCGTTATATAAAGCGTGCGTCAGAGACAGATAACGATGAAGCAGAAGAACTTCCCTTCAACTGATATTTACATGGAAAAGGTGGCCGGGTTTCCTGGCCACCATAAAAACACAAAAAAATTTACACACTTTACTTGACAAACCCTGAATACGTCCTTGACAAGTAGCAACGGGCTATGCCGGACGCTTTGTTTTGTCCTTTCCCAAGTACATTCAAAACTCCGTTCCACTTCTGGACTTTTTGTCCAAAAGTTCTGCGACTGGTTTACAGGTTCCATATTCAGTTTTTTCCATATTCAGTTGTCATGCTTCAATCACGCCCGCATCCTCCACCTCATCAACGGTGTCATTGTCCCTGACTTTTGCTTTGCACAGGTTCTTTACATATTTTTCGATGTCTAAGGCGTTCTTGTCATCAAAATCGGACAGAAGCCGGTACTGCTTGTGCTTTGTGATGTCAAACTTATTGGAGAAGAATGGTCTAACCCCTCTAAGCTGCATGATGCACTTCCCTCCGTCCATGACCGCAATCTCATCTTGGCTCATCAATTCTTTGCCACAATGTCAAGTGAAGAATTCATTCTTTTTGCTTTTT
>CAJTOO010000137.1 GCA_910577735.1 uncultured Lachnospiraceae bacterium | reverse complement strand
GGTTGGCAAGTGGAAAAATAAAAAAGCCGGAAAACCGCTTGTAGCGTCCGACATTTTCTGATATATTATGAAAAATAGTACGCAAAGTTATTTATAAAATTTTTCTGAACATCATTGACAGTGAGGTATATTTCCGTTAATATCAACATATAAATAAGTCAGTGATATCACTGATTGGGCTGGTCGAAAGACCCTGGTCCACCGAACGGCGGGGAATTTCCCCGCTATTTTTGTTAGGGAAATCTGAGAGGGATGAAGGAAGTAATCTATGGTTGAAAAGATTTTAAGTGTTTTTATAGATGAATCGGGCGATTTTGGGCCATATGATTTTCATGCGCCATTTTATCTGGTTGCAATGGTTTTACATAATCAGGATGTGGATATTAGCAAAAATATTGATGATTTGGAGAATCATTTGACAAATATTGGATATAAGCAGCACGCCATCCATACGGGGCCGCTAATCCGCAGGGAATCCGTTTATGTCAATGACCTTATGGAAGAACGAAAACGACTTTTTAATGCATTATTTAATTTTGCCCGTAAATTGGATTTCCGTTATGTCTGTGCAAAAATAAGAAAAGATGAATGCCCGGATGTAATTACGTTAACGGCGAGAATATCAAAAGCGATTGCAGGAATACTTAAGGATCATCAGAATTTTTGGGAGCAGTTTAACCGCATTATAATCTATTATGACAATGGCCAGATTGAACTTACCAAAATTCTGACTTCTGTTTTTAATACGCTTTATGCCCATGTAGAGTTCCGCAAAGTGAAGCCGGTAGATTATAAATTGTTTCAGGCGGCTGACCTGATCTGTACGATGGAGTTACTTGCGGAAAAAGCAGAATCCAACTCATTTTCGAGGTCAGAGCAGGAATTCTTTTGCTCAGTACGTGACTTAAAAAAGAACTATCTTAAGCCGTTATTGAAGAAACATTTGTAGGGAGTAGGTATGTTGGAATGGAAAAGGATATAGGGGATTATGCGAAAGACGGCAGGTTGACGGAACCGTCAGACGGAAAGCGTTATGAGTGGCGCAAAATGATTGATGCGGTAAAGGCGTTAGGTAGACCACTTACGGACGAGGAAGCCGAGCAGTACCGGGTAAAATAGCATCGGTGCGGTGAAAGCGCAGGGGGATTTTGTCAAATCCCGTTTGTCGAATGTCGAATTGGGTGGGGTAAAGAGGGGTAAAGTCATCATAATCTCACAGCGGCACAGGCGGCTATTTCCAAATGATGCCATAGGAATTTGGGTACTTGCAGGCAAAAGTATACTTTCACGCAAAAGTCGGGGGTTTCCGTGATAGTATAAAACGGAAAGGTAAAAAGGTGTAGGGTATTGTCGGTTTTGGCTGAAAGGCGTATTAGCTTGACGGAAAATGCTGTCGAATAACGGGAGATAGGATATAAACACGGAAACTGCCCGGAGTTTTCGTGTTTGTATATGAGTTTCCGTGATAATATACAAAAAAATTGAAAAATGATGGTGGGAGGAAAAGGGCTGTTCGAGAGCTCTTTTTTCTTTTGGGTATTTCTAATTCACTTCCACTCTTTCTAAAAATGACGGTGCTTTTTATATTTTTTTGAGCTAAAATAAAAAAAGTATTTTTTCTCTGCAACCAAATCTGAATTTTTACGGGATATACAATGAAGGGTATGACAGCCAGGGAGGTGAGTGAGACCATGCAGGATGACAGAATTGTTGAATTATACTGGAAACGCAGTGAGGCGGCGATCCAGCACACAGACCAGAAATATGGACATTACCTGATGAAATTGTCGTATAACATTCTTGCTGATTGGGAGGACAGCAAAGAGAGCGTAAATGACACTTATTTAAGTGCATGGAAATCTATGCCTCCGCATAGGCCGAGTGTTCTTTTAACATACCTTTGCAAGATTACGAGGCAGATATCAATCGATGTTTTCCGAAAGAGGAACAGTGCGAAAAGACAGGCATCAGAATATGCCCTGTCTCTATGTGAATTGGAGGACTGCGTTTCTGCCGGAAACACAACAGAACAGGATGTTGACCTGCACCTTCTGGCAAAGGCTATTCAGGATTATCTTGCAGAATTACCGGGGGAAACAAGGGATGTATTTGTTGGAAGATATTTCTTTTCGGATTCCATCCGTGAGGTAGCAGGATATTATGGCATGAGTGAGTCCAAAGCAAAGAGTATGTTGTACCGCACCCGTATCGGATTAAAAAAATATTTGGAGCAGGAGGGATTCTTTGATGAAACGTGAAGACATCAGTGATGCATTAGGGTTAGTGGATGAAAGTATGATAAGCCATGCTCTTATGGTAAGAAGAAAAAAGAAGAAATTGCGGTCAAAAAGAAATAAAATATGGATAATGCGATATGCTGCGGCGGCAGGTCTTTGTCTGGTCTGTGCAGGTGTTGCAGCCATTTGGTCTGTATTACGGCATGAACCGGAAAGTGACCTTCCGCAGAATGGGTATAAGGTACAGGAACAGCCTATACAGGAAAGCCCAGAGCCCGAAATGACGGAGCAGTTTGCCCCAATATCTTCCCTGCTTGCAT
>CAJTOO010000136.1 GCA_910577735.1 uncultured Lachnospiraceae bacterium | reverse complement strand
TGCCCTGAAATGTAAATTTTCTGTGAACTTGATTAAAAAGTCCTTTACAAAACGTCACTGGCAAAACCGCAAAATCTATACTGATTTCCTGCGGCGCGCGGCTGGCGGTATTCGATATTGCCGAGCTGCGGGAGGTCACAGCCTATGATGAGCTGGAACTGGACACCCTGGGGGACAAAAAAACCGCCCTGTTCCTTATTATGAGCGATACCGATGACAGCTTTAACTTCCTGATTTCCATGTGCTACACCCAGCTGTTTAATCTGCTCTGTGAAAAAGCGGATGATGTGTACGGCGGCAGGCTCCCGGTCCATGTGCGCTGCCTGATTGACGAGTGCGCCAACATCGGGCAGATTCCAAAGCTGGAAAAGCTGGTAGCCACCATCCGAAGCCGGGAGATTTCCGCCTGTCTGGTATTGCAGGCGCAGTCCCAGTTAAAGGCCATCTACAAGGACAACGCCGACACCATCATCGGAAATATGGACACTTCCATCTTTCTGGGCGGCAAGGAACCCACCACCTTAAAGGAGTTAGCCGCCGCCCTGGGAAAAGAAACCATTGTGCGCCCGTTAGGGTGTATGCCATAAACCGCCTTTAGCAAGCGGTAGACAAAGATATCAAAGAAAGGAAGGTGAAAAATTTACTGTCTATCATTCCACGACTTATCCGTGAGGGGAAACCCTCTGGGGAGTGTAGCATGTCGTTGTTATAGCAAATACAGCTATAACGGGCATAGAATGGCGTAATCTTCTAACCGCTGTTTTATGCAGGGATGAAAATCCGTGTATGAGGATGAAAGCTAAACTGCTTGATTGGTAGCCGGAGCCTGGGAGTATCTGGCCTACGTGCGAAAGGAGATGGAACGCACGGTGCTTTGGCGGCTGTCGCTCGATTGTCGGCAGACGTGTGATATCCGAAGCAAGGCAAGCCTTAGATTAGGTTGAACGGCGAACGCCACATATCTACAAAGATTACCGACAACACGGAACGCTATGTATGGCATATGCTACCGGGGATGACCTAAACCCGCCCATTTGCGGGCATGGTTACACAGCTCCCATAGTAGCCCGTGGACTCTGGATTTACAGGGATAGCCGTAAAAACGGAAGCGGGAGAGCCGCCCACATGACGAAGGGGAGCAGTATGTCTTTAATACAAACAAGAAAGGAAGGTGCGTGAGGCATCATGAGAAATCCAACTGATGTATTAAATAGCCTAAACAAACAGTCTAAAGATTTATCATATAAGTTCCAAAGGCTTTACCGGAACTTATACAACCCGGAGTTCTACCTGTTGGCATATAGGAATATCTACGCCAATGAGGGGAGCATGACGCCGGGTGTGGATGGAGAAACACTGGACGGGATGAGCAGTCCGAGGATAGAGCGTATCATCAGCGCACTAAAAGACCGCTCCTACCGCCCGAAACCTGCACGACGTACATATATTGCGAAGAAAAACAGCAGTAAAAAGCGTCCGCTTGGGATTCCTTCCGGGGATGACAAGCTGGTGCAGGAAGTAGTCCGAATGATACTGGAAAGCATTTATGAACCAGCCTTCTCCGATTATTCCCACGGATTCCGCCCAAAGAGGAGCTGCCATACAGCCCTCGAACAGATACAGCGGACATTCGCCGGGGCAAACTGGTTTGTGGAGGGGGATATTCAGGCATGTTTTGACAGCTTTGACCACCACGTGCTGATTGATATCCTGCGCAGGCGCATTGATGACGAAGCATTTATCACATTGATGTGGAAGTTTTTAAAAGCCGGATATATGGAACAATGGCAGTACAACAGGACATACTGCGGCACTCCGCAGGGTTCTGGCATCAGTCCCGTTCTGGCAAATATTTATCTGCATGAACTGGATATGTACGTGGAGGAATATAAGGCAGGCTTTATAAAAGGAAACAGGATAAACCGCAAAGTGAATCCGGAATACGCCAGACGGAACCGTGAGGTGCAGAGGTTTATGCGCCAGAACAGGGAAGTATGGGACAGCCTTAGTGAAGCCGAAAAGAAAGAACGTGCCGGGGAATTACGCAGACTGCGGGAGAAGCAGAGGGAAATCCCGTCCAAGCAGTTTCGGGATGAAACTTACAAAAACCTGCAATACGTCCGTTATGCGGATGATTTTATCATAAGCATTATCGGGAGCAAACAAGATGCAGAAGCCTTAAAAGCAGATTTAGCCGTGTTCCTCAAAGAAAAACTGAACCTTACGCTGTCAGTGGAGAAAACCAAAATCACCCACACAGCTGGCCGGGCGAGGTTTCTTGGCTACGATATTTCAATTTCAAAAAGCCAGGAAGTCACAAAACGTCAGGGCAGGAAAGTGAAGGGATACAGCGGCGCAGTGAAACTATATATGCCGCATGAGAAATGGGAATCGAAACTATTGGAGTATGGTGCAATCCGTATCAAGAAAGACAAAGTTACACACAAAGAGCATTGGAAAGCCATCCACAGGCCACAGCTCATTAACCGAAAAGACATTGAAATTCTGTCAAAGTACAACTCTGAAATCAGAGGTTTGTACAATTATTACTCATTGGCATGTAATGTATGTGCAACG
>CAJTOO010000135.1 GCA_910577735.1 uncultured Lachnospiraceae bacterium | reverse complement strand
ATGTAATAATAAACATTTAAGCTGTTTGCACGTGCGGTTTCGGTAATGCTGTAAATGATGGCGCTTGCCTGCGCCCCGCGGACTGTATTTATAGTCATCCAGTTTTTCCTGCCTATTGTAAAATTTCTCAGTGCACGTTCCGATGCGGAATTATCTATGGGGACTTCTCCGTCGACCAGAAATACTTTGAGATACTCTTCCTGATTTATGCTGTATGCAAGGCCTTTTGCTGTTTCACTTTTGGGAAGGATCTTCCCCTGGCGGAAAGTATCTTTTACCCACGCAAAATATTCTTCAACCAGTGGCCTGATTGAAGCCTGTCTCTCTTTAAGGCGTTCCTGCGGGGAAAGATTCTTCAAAGCATTCTCAAGGTCATAGATGGCACCGATCCGTACCAGTGCCTTGTAGGCAGCCGAAGATTTAACTGCTCCGGCATTCCCTTTCCCCATTGCTTTGATGGCATTCGCAAAGTGGCGCCTTGCATGTGCAAAACAGTTTGCATTCGCGATGCCTTCCTGTTCCCGGGCAAGCTTGTGGTACTGCTCCAGCCCATCCGTCATGAGTATTCCGTTGAAGTTTTTGTAATACTCTTTTGGATGGCTGCTGTGCCGTGTCTTCTGATATTCGTACACCACAATGGGCGGAACATCACAAAGCTCCCCGGTCAGGTGCACCCACATGTAACTTTTGCTCCCGGCAGGCCTGCCGTCATGGATGACTTCCAAAGGGGTTTCATCACACTGGTTTACATGAACTTTCAGCTGCTGCGCCTTCATCAGGTCATATACCGGCTGGAAATACCGTTCAGCAGACCAGACTGTCCAGTTTGACATGGTCTGTTTGGATAAATTCAGGCCGTTTGCCTTAAAGTCCCTGGAAACACGGTCCAGCGGATTGCTGTTTACATATTTGGCATTAATGACTGCAGCCTCCAGTGATGCGGTGGCGATACTGCCACGGAACAGGGTGCCCGGATGGTCTCCACGCAGGAATTCATCCTGATGCAGCCCGTCTGTTCCCACATATACTTTAATGATGTGCTTTTCGGCAATCCACTTTGCCGGCTCAAAGCGTAACTGCCAGCAGATTTCATCCGGCATGCTTTTATAGTTTCCTTCGCCAAATGTATGAATCAATTTTTCCTTTGATACATCGTGGGGGATCTCTTCCTGGGGAAAGTCCTTTAAATCTTCCTCACGCTGTCCCTTTTTCTTGGGTTTACGGGGTTTCTTAAGGGCATCTTCAATCACTTCATCAACGGCCGGCTCAGGATGCTGCGCATCATAACAGGCTTCAGCCTCATTGAAGAAGGAAAGCTGTCCCGTAATGGCATCCAGTGATCCTGTATGCCGTCCATAACGCTGCTGGTCAGCCAGACGGATCTGTTCTATCAGATTCTCGTAATCATGCTCCAGCTTATCAAGACGGTCCTGCATCTGGCAGATAACCTCGTTCTTGGCATCATGATCCATGCTGTTTAGTTCATCGGGTGTATATTTCTGACACATAGAAACCGCCTTTCCTTTTAGGCTGATCATAGCAGATATGTGTGGAATGATCCAATCTGACAGGGAAGCCGGTTCGTCATTCTGCCATGCTCTCAGGCATCGTTAACAAAGCATTAAAGTGCCTGGAAATATAGAGTTTTCAAGGTTCGGATTTTTCCTTCAGGACACATATACGCTGTTTTATGTGCTTTGTGCAGGCAGCTGATACATAGAAAACAGATAAGTTATCAGCAAAAAAACAAAGGGAAAATTTCTCTGTTTTGCACAATCATTAATAAATTTTTCCAGGCTTCACGTCCTTGACCTTCGGGTCTAATGGGTTTAATCCAAGCATCAGGTAATGGAACTGTTCTTCCGTAAGTTCTGCTGCTTCCAGCGTGGTCCGCGGCCATGACAGACGGCCGTCTTCAAAGCGTTTGTACAGAAGAAGAAAGCCTGTTCCCTGCCACAGCAATCCTTTTATTCTGTCTGAACGTTGTCCGCAGAATAAAAAGAGCGTGCCTTTTTCAAAGGGATTCTGCTTATATTTGTCACCAATGATCATGGCAAGCCCGTCTATGCCTTTGCGAAGATCCACCGTGCCACAGGCAAGCACCACCCGGCGGATGCCTGCAGCATCCTCAAGCATGGGATACCTCCCTGAGAATCCTTGACAGCAGGCTGTCAGAAATCTCATTGGAAATCCCAATCGACACGCCGTTATACCGGATAACAGCCACCGGGCTTTCATACGGTTCAGCAGGTGACGAAATGCAGGACCGTACAGTTTTGGCAGGGATCGTTATCTCTGTAAATGCAATTTCATTACCCGGATTTTCATTTGTAACCGGGGGCTGCATTTGCGCATAGGCTTCTTTACGAAATTTTCGGAGCCAGTAATAATACGCCTTTTCTTTTACACCATTGTCGGAAAGCCATTGTTTGACGGAAATACCTTCCGGTCTTTCCTGACACTGGGTGATGATAGTCAGCCAGTTTGCACGGCGGACGTTGTGGGTTGTCTGATCCATGATAGTTCTACCTCCTCTAAAAAACTACTAGTTTTTTTGTGTTCTTTAGAGTATCGCATAAAAGCGCTGACTATCCAAGGCGTTGGATTTGACGCTTAC
>CAJTOO010000134.1 GCA_910577735.1 uncultured Lachnospiraceae bacterium | reverse complement strand
TCATGGAAGATACGCTCTAAAATTCTTGCCGCCTGTGCCGTATCATAAAATTGGGTACACCCTCTCCATCTCTTATAAACACTGGCTCTAACGGGAAACACATCAGTGTATTGTGTTCATTTTTGTGAGAAGTCTGTTCCTTTCTCATGGATTAGTGTTTTATTCTAACCACAACAACCGGGAGTGTTTTCCCGGCTGTTGCAGATTATTTTCTTATTTTAATTACAGATTTTTTAGTAGATTCAAATCTTTTTTATTCAACGCTTTTTGCAATCTAATCGATTCGGTTTTTCATCACAATGTCCCCGATGTATCTTTTGGGATCAATCATTCCGGCCTGCTGTTCTAATGCCCGGTCCATTTCTTTTCTGACGGTTTCGTTCTTGTAAAAGAATCCTCTGGATAACCCTGTCCGCTTTACTAACTTTGGTACAGTTACCTTTTCTCTGTCCGTGAGCATTTGTCGGATTTCTGTCACTGCGCGGTTTACTTTTTCCTCACTTGTTTTCCTGTTACAAGCTATCATCATATCGTATTTGTTCATACTCTTCCTCCCATCCGTCCAGACATTCCAGAACCATCTGCGATAACCTGTTTCTTGCTTTTCTTGTGTCATTTGGCAGTATCTGGTTACTCATTTTTCTATAATATTTTACGTTCTTCAGACTTTTGTGTCCAAGTAACCTTGCAATCGTCCAGTCATCCAGATGCATTTCTACAAGCTTTACTCCGTAGACATGCCGGTACATGTGCGTGCCGAATGTAAAATAATTTCCATTATCATCCCTTAGATTTTCCCGATGAATTGCTGCTGTAATTCTTCCCTGGATCAGTGAGTAGGTCATCGGTTTTGTATGGTCATTTTCATCATTTTCATTTGTAAAAATGTATTTACACTTTCCATATCTTTCTTCCGTATAATGGATGGCTTCTCTGATCAAAGCAGACAGTTCCTGACTGATTGGTTTTTCATAAAAATGTGTTTTCATCTGGTAAATTCTTATCAGTACTTCACCGTTTTGTTCCATCAGACAGTCCGTTTGCAATGTCAGCGTATCTGATATTCTTGTTCCCAGCATCTGATGGATCGTCATGACTCTGGCGGTCTGTATATCTACTTTTACCAGGAACTCATTAAACCTCTTTAATTCTGCATCTGAGTAGACCTTAAATTCTGCTTTGATATTTGGCGGAATATCCCTGTTCAATATCAGATCTTTTGCCTGTGGATATTGGTAGATATCTGCTACCATATTGAGGATTGATCGAAGCCTTGTTATCTCTGATCGATACCTTTTTGTTCCTGTATCCTCTGTTTTCATATATACCAGATATTCTTCGATAATCGTTCTGTCAAAATCCGCGCAGGATTTTACATTTTTCTTATGCTCATTCAGATATCTGGAAAATCTCCGGATGGCTGTCAGTTCCTTTTTTACAGTCTCCAGGCTTTCTATTCTCAGTTGAAAATATACTGCTTTTTTAATTTCTTCCTTCAACTCTGGCTGACTGATTCCTGTAAAAGATATCGTTTTCCTTGGACGTATCAAATCCTGCTTCACCTGTATGTCAAGTTTTTCAATTTTCCAGACATCTTTTGTTATTTCGTTTACATCCGCATCTCTTAAGTCGGTTAAATAATCAATCAGGCATTCTATATACCCCAGTGTTCTGGCACGTTGCGTTCCTCTTCCGCCACACTTATTTTTAAATGGTGCTGTCAGGGACAATCCTTGCTGCAGGAGCCAGATTTTCATCTGCTGCATCCATTTTTCTTTATCCCAGTCCAGAAAACTCTCCGGCCGGTTGCTTTTTTCTTTCAACATCCTGCATAAATGATGGTAAAATCTTCGTTCTGTATAAAATTTTTCTGCTACGAGGTTTTTACCTCTGTATTGCAGGAACTCCCACATTTCTTCCTGCATCTGCTTTGTCGGCAGAAGTTCCAGATCATAATTGGGGTTTGTTCCCATACGTTCTTTGCTGAGATCACTTGCTTTCTGATAAGAATCCAGTTCCTTGATATAAAATCTATTTTCCACGCTTGCACCTCTTTATTCCGGAAGCAAGACTGCTTCCTTCTTTTGCGAAAAGTTCCTGATTTGCTTTGGAAATTCTCTTCGGCATATAGTCCACTCCGGGGGTATTCCTGTTTGGGTAGGGGCGTTTCGGCGGCTCTGGCGGCGTTCTGTGCGTTTATGGTGAGTGCTTCCAGTACGGCGGCACGGTCAAAGTCATCACCCAGTTTCCGGGCGGTGATGGGCTTCGTCCTGTCCGGCGTGAGATACGATAATCTCCCCCGGCTCTCCTTGACGGTCACTCCCTGTTGCAGCAGTTTCCCGGAGAAGTCCTCAAAAGAGATAGCAGAGGACAGGGCGGCTCGGATTGTGCGCCGTAGTTTCTCCTTGTCGGTTTCAAACTTGGTCTGCTTGGGCGGCTCTCCTGTGACGGCTTGGGAAGCGTTCTCTTTATCAAGTGCGGCTTGTCCTTTCCGTTTCGCCCAATACTCACGCTCGGTAACTCGGTTCTTGCTCCCGTGCAGTAAGTCAATCTGATAGAGGTTTTCCCGGTGGCACATCTCCATGACTTCCGCTTTGAAATACTCCATAGCTGCGTCCGTACAGCGGTGCTTGCAG
>CAJTOO010000133.1 GCA_910577735.1 uncultured Lachnospiraceae bacterium | reverse complement strand
TTCAGTGCTGTGCGACTTTCATATAATAGCAGATGCTCTTCTAGTTGTCAACGGGAAATTTTAAATTTCTTACATTTTTTCTCTTTTTCTATTATTGGAGACTTAAAGTTGCATTTTCCCCGTTGCCTCGCAGAATAAAATCAATGCTGTTTACACTGGTATTCTGCGGCACTTCCACAATACTTACCAATTCTACCGAAGAACCGGCAGGAATCACATCATCATAAGTCTGCATATCATTCAAAAGCATAGTCGCCAATGCTCCATTACTGGCTTCTCCATTGACAGATACTCTGAATCTGGCTCCATATCCCAGCATGTTCATCAGCTGATCTTCATTTCCTGTGTTAAGTACTGAGAATTTAAGAACCAAAAGCTGTGTCCCTGGTGTAGCATCCATAGAAAAGAACAGTTCCTCGCCCTCTCCAATAGACGGATAGGAATCTGTCAGTTCATATCCTGTATATTGAATCGCCACATTGGGAATACCATAATATTCTTCCACAGAAGATACGCTTGGTTCTGTGACGTCTTCATCCTGACTCACATCTACAATTTCTGTTGTATCCGGTACCTCTTCCGGCTCTTCTTCCGGTACCGGCTCCTCTTGAAGTTCCTCTGGCATCTCCGCTTCCTCAACAGTATCATATGCTGATGTATCTACCAGACGGCTGCCATGGCTTTTATCATATTTAAGCAGCACTCCCACCGCATATTCTGATATCAGTTCTGTCTCTTCCTGCGTCAAATCCGGCATGGCTCCACACCCTGTCACCAGAAGTGATGCAACGATACCACACAAACATATTCCTGCCTTTTTCACGTCTAAATCTCCCATCTATATTCATTTATACTGCTATTTATCTTCACCGCAATGCCCGCTCCCGGCTTCTCCGATTCCGCTCGCTGACGGGCTTCGCCCTATCAAGTCTGTCATAGACAAACTCACTTGCAAGCAGTTGATTTGTCTCTGGCAGACTTGGCACTGCTCATTGCCTGCGTACATATTATATCTTAATATTTCTGTTCTTACAAGTGTTAAGCGGCATCTAGTATAAACCAGAATTCCACGCCGTTATCATAATTGACTACCCCATATTGTTGATTCATGGACTCCATGATTGCTTTGACAATGGAAAGGCCAATACCGCTGCCACCGTACTCTCTGGTACGCGCTTTATCCACTTTATAGAACTTTTCCCATAAATGTGCCACACTTTCCTGCGGAATTGGCTCTCCTGTGTTAAATACGGAAATCTTCACGCCTTGTTCTATCTTTTGTATTTTAATATCAATTATTTTATCTCCTGCTGCATGGTTCATGGCATTTGTGAAATAGTTGGCAAATACTTCCTCAACTTTAAATTCATCACCCCAGACATAAACCGGCTCGTAGTCTTCCATTCGAAGGGAAATCTTATTCTGCTTAATCAAAATATCGCAGGAAACAATGTAGTTTTTGACAAGCGCTGTCACATCAAAACGCTCCATACTGACAATCTCACTCCCAGACTCTATTTGATTCAGCGTCAGGAGTTTCTTGACCATGGTATTCATCCTGGCAGCCTCATCCATAATGACATCACAATAAAATTCCCGGCTCTCCGCATCGTCATTGATCCCTTCTCTAAGCCCTTCTGCATATCCCTGTATCAATGCAATCGGTGTCTTTAGTTCATGGGACACATTGGAAAGAAATTCCCGGCGCATCTCATCTACCTTATCTTTTCTTTCGATGTCTTTTAAAAGTTCGTTATTGGCTGTCTTCAACTCAGAAATGGTCTCTTCAAGCGCTTCTGACAATTCATTGATATTATTGCCAAGGACTGCTATCTCTGTCCTGTCATCTCCGGTATACTTGGCATCAAAATCCAGGTGTTTCATGCGTTCTGATATCTTGGCCAGTTCCAGAATAGGCTTGGTGAATCGATTGGATAACCAGAGTACCAGCAAGGCACTGATCAGAACCGCCACCATACCCACATAGGCAAGAAATCTGTTAGATATGGAGACACTTTCCTGAATCCCTTCCAGCGCACTTCTCAGCATAAAAAGATACCCGTTGTCAAGCATCCCCCACATCTCAATATACTCTGTCTGTGTCCTGTAATCCCTGACCACCTGCATCTTATAATCATCTGTGTTTAATAGAAGGTTCTCTTCATGCACCCCCAGGAAAATATGATCCATCAACTGCTTTAACACCGTTTCCGGATCGTTCATGGAAAACATGACTGCCTGCGACTCGGCGTCCACCACAAGCACCTGAATATTATATTTTTCACGAATTTTCTGCAGTTCGATGTCATAATCTTCTGTCGTGATATCTCCAGCACTGGAAGCGCCATTGATGCTGAGATATGCCTGGACCAAAGCATTTTGCTTTTTATTAATATAATATCTTTCAAGCAACGTTGTGTTTAAAAAAAGACACAACAAAATGGTCCCTGTCACCAGAGCCAGAAGGACTACTGCAAACTGCCTTTTCATGGAATATTTCATCTCAAAATACCACCTTTTTTGTAACGTTAACATTTCAACTTTCATTTGTCAATATGCTCCCTTTTTCCTGCAAAATTCTACCCTGTCCTTTTACTAAAAACTTTGCGCGTGCCTTTTATTCAGCTTTGAAAGGAAAAAATAATTCGCACTAATATAGCTGAAAATAGCCTTCCT
>CAJTOO010000132.1 GCA_910577735.1 uncultured Lachnospiraceae bacterium | reverse complement strand
ATGATGGCTACCAGGTGAGGGGCAACCGCCCCATCACCGGGAGGGACAAGCTGCCCCGGCGGCTTGTCCCTCCTATGTCAAGGAGGCCAGAATGTCAGCGATAAATCAGCTTCGGCAAAAGTGCGTCCGTTTCTTACGGCGCACTTATACACCGTTCCGGTGTCGTGCGCCCTGCCGGGGGCGTTGCGTCCTTCGGACGCGATGGGGAGCTGCACTCCCCAAACCCCTTGCGCGCCCGCAGGAAAGGAACCCCCGCTTTGCGTCTGTTCCTTTCCTGCGGGTCAGATATCGTCAGTGCCAGATTGGCGCTCACGACAAAAACGCAAATCTGACGTTTTTAGAATTTTGCCGGGGGAGCGTGTAAGGTGAGCGCATCCCAAATTCCCCATATGACCTATCAGCAGTACCGCACAGCCCGGCGGCTTGTGCTGTTGTTCTTCAGATTAAAAGAGCATTCGATTTTCAGATTATATTAGCAGTAAAGTAATCCATGATAGATTTCCCATCACATTGTGGGAACACGGTTTCGCACATTATTCGGAACTGAAAATACCCCTATGCAAATTAATTGCGCAGGGGTATGTCTTCCTGAAAAGATCAGAATGGAAGTTCCTCTGTCAGTGGTTCAGGATATTTATAACGCAGGTACGCATACAGCAGATCTCTCTCTTTCAGAAAATCTATGAGAGTGAGGATCTCACAGCCCAGAAAGGTCTGTGCATCCCGGAGGTACTTTTTTGTCTCCTCAAAAGAGCCATGGTCAGAGCGTCTGTCTATATAAAAGTTAAACAGCTCCCTGTCCGAAGGCTCCCGTAAATCGAGAGGTTCCCTGACGGTGACCCACCGTGCCGTCCGATGCCATTCGATGAAGTCAAAAAAGGTACCATCTTCATGGATGACCTGTTCCGGATTCTCATAGGGGCTGTTTCCAGCTTCCACCCAGGAACGCAGTTCCCCAAGTTCCAGCCAGCCAAGTGTCCCGGCATAGGCATCCTCCACCGCCTTAAGTTCCCGCTGCAGGGCTTTCCTTTTTATCTTATCCATAAGCGGCCTCCTATCCCAGTTCACAGTCGTTTATGGCCTGCATGACTGTGTCGGCATCCACCAGATCCAGCTTTTTTGCATCTGCACACAGCAGGCTCTGGCAGCAGAGGCGGTTAAGCACACGGGGCGTGCCGTCCGAAGCGTTCAGGATGGCCTCGGTGGCTCCTTCATCAAAGACGGCGTGGCTGCATCCCGCCCCGTCAAGCTTTGCCCGGATGAAAGTCCTCCCCTCCTCTTTCGTCATGCCCTCCATGTGGAAGTTCATCACGAGCCTCTGGCGCAGAGGCTCGTGGACGGACAGGCGCAGGGTATTGTTCAGCTGCCCCAGGCCGCACAAAAGGATCACGGCCCGGTCCCTGGAATCCATCTCGAAGTTAAACAGGAGTTTTAAGTCATTCAGGATTGCATTGCCTATATAATTCGCTTCATCAATAATGATGACGGGGGTCTTTTTCTTCTCCAGGCACAGCCGGCTGACTTCCTCCTGTATGGAACGGAAGTTATCCGGCTTGCGGAAGGAGGGCTGCCCGCCCAGGGATTCCACGAGGCTGCGGTAGAAATCCGAAACGGTGAGCGTGGAGAGGCAGGAATAGACCACCTTGTAGAGGGAAGGGTTCAGTGCTGCCACCCAGTTTCTCACGGCAGTGGTCTTGCCCCGCCCCGGCCCGCCCGTGAGCAGGCCGAAGCCCTTTGTCTTAGCCAGATAGGAAAGGCGGAAGAGGGCTTCCCGGTACTGGGCCGTCTCCACCAGGATCTCTTTGGAATTCTTCAGGAAAGGGTTGAATTCCAGCCCGAAACGCGAAACCTCCATGGAATGTCCTTTTTCCATTTATCCCTCACCCCCTTCGGAAAGGAGGAGTTTTTCCCGCTTCACGGAAGCGTTCTCCTGCTTGTTCAAGAGCCTTACCGGGAGCAGGGTGCCGTCCGCCTCTGCCGCATAGACCTCATCCATGCCCGGAGAGCAGCGCAGCCGTATCCTCTGCCTGGCAAAGCGCATGTCCACCTCATACTCCACGTTCCCGATGGTGACCACACTGTCTGCGGATACCCTGCGCTCCAGTTCCAGGAGGAAATCCGTTTTCATCTTTTCTTCCGGGAGACGGCGTACCTTTTCCGGCTCGGAGAAGAAACGTTCCTGAGGGGTGCTCCCCTTAAGGGAGGAATGGGCGGAAAGGTTGTAGCCTCGGACGTAGGCGCACAGGCTTCCGGAAAGGGCCTCCAGGGAAGGGAAATCCCGCATATCCAGGGAGGCCATCCACTGGTCCTTCATGGTCCGGAACCATCTCTCTACCTTGGCTGTTGAACAGCGAATTCTGGTCGCCACCAACAGCACATTATTTTATCCACCCAAACAGAAACAGCGGCGGAATCGCATCTCCAAATCACGATTCCACCGCCATTTTCTTCATATTATCGTATCACTCTTATGTCAGAGCCTGGTTGTTTGCTGCCGCCATGACGATTTCAGCACTGATACAGTGCTGCTCCTGCTGGGCGCCTATTGTCAGCGCATCCGTCATCAGGTTATCGATCTTTCTTGCGTTCCCCTCGCTGTAACCGTGGACCGCGCTCAGCGCACCTCCCTCCAGGATACTCCGGCTTCCTCCGGCAAGCTCCAGCTTATGGCAGATATAGTCCGGCACCTCCTGGTCGGAAAG
>CAJTOO010000131.1 GCA_910577735.1 uncultured Lachnospiraceae bacterium | reverse complement strand
CTGGCGGTCTATCTCTTGTTTTCGGTTGCTTGCTTCTTTACCGTACATGAGCATTCGCACCCGGATTGTCGTTGCCGTAACCCTCCATCAGATTGATTACGCCCCAGATACCAAGCCCGGCTCCAAGTGCTACAACAAGGGTCTGCAAAACGTCTACTGCGCTATTGAAAAATGCCATAAATATATCCTTTCTGCCGCGTCTGCGGCTGTCCGGCAAGCGGACAAAAGGCGGTCAGCGTATGCCGCCGCACAAAAAAACCGCCCTCTGGTAAAGGCGGCTGTCCCCGCGCTGCGTAAGTCCTGCGGCGCGGCGGTATTCAGTTGTAAGGGGTGCGGCTACCCACAAGATACCAGTTGTCGCCGTACTCAATCCGGGTCGGCTTCCACTTGCCCCGCACGAATACGTCAAAGCACTCGCCGCAATGCAAGCCCCCGTAGTAGCTGTTTAAGTCAAAGCGGATGTCGTAACGGTCGGTGCGCTCGTCAAATACCAATGCTCCTGTCATTTTCTGTGCCATAATAAAATCCTCCTTTTGTGGTTGTGGGTGGTTACAGGCTTTCGCCCTCGTTGCATGAATAATAGTCCGGGTCGCCGTACTGCGGCTTCTTCGGTGACAGTGCGCCGCTTGCCATGTCATGGGCGACAAGGGAAGTGTAATAATTGCCGATAGTGGACGGGGCGTTGAAAAGGGCTGCTTTCAGATATTGCTTGATGTTGCGGATTTTCGTTGTGTTCTCCCGCATTGTTATCCAGCACCCTAGGTGCTCCAATTCTTTCTTATATTCGTCAAATTAAATGAAGGTACTGATTCATATATTCTGATGTATTTTACAGCAGAGTGTTTGAACCAGTACCTTCTTGTGTTATCATATCAAAGTTACAAGAATAGCAGGTATCCCACCGACCAAAGTTTGATACCTGCTATCATAACAATCCTCACAGTGCTACATCTTTCAATGTAACACTGTAAGCAGCACTATTATGATAACAGTCACGATGCCTTTTGACAATCCACTCAATCAAAAAACTTATGAAAATATCATCAACTCCTTACAGTTCCACCAGCTACAGTGTACCTGTGGCCATTCGGGCTGCTTAACTATCCATGGTCATTACACCCGCTCCCTCAAAAAAGACGATTCTGAGATCTCTTTATCTATCTGCCGCGTCAGATGCTCCCGCTGTGGCAGAACCCATGCTTTACTTCCTTCTTTACTTGTTCCTTATTCCCAGGTATCCCTGCAGGACCAGATTTCTATCATCTCTGCCTATGAGACTTCTGGAGATTATGAGGAAATCATGGCTGGAACTCCCTCCGTTGATGAAAATCTCATTGCATCCATCATCAAACGATATGTGAAGCACTGGCTGCAGAAGATCAGTTCCTTCCGTATCGGATTATCCTTCCCGCCCCGTCTCGTAAAGCAGTGTTTTTCTTTTTTCGGGAACCAGTTCATGCAGATAAGGCAGACTCCAAACATCCTGTTTCTAACACCCACATAGCCTTACAGGAAAACGCTTCTGATTCCTCTTATACTAAAGAAAACTAAGTTTTCTTAGAAAAAACGAAAGAGAGGGCTTTAAATGAAACAGAAATTAGCACAGGATATCGCTTTGATGCGTTATTCCATGATCTCACCGCTGATCGTCGGCCTCCCGGATGAGTACAAATCCAAGGAAGCTTACTTTCGTGCGGCTTCTGCACGTGGTGCGCTCCATCCAAACGGATCCTTCATCCATCCGGCGCCGACATCCATCAAACGCTGGTACCAGCACTACCAAAAGAATGGTTTTGATGGGCTGCTTCCTTCCAGCCGCAGCGATGAAGGTACTTCCCGAAAGATTCATCCAGATCTTGAGGAACAGATCCGGTATCTGAAAACGAACTATCCCCGTATGTCTGCGGCAGCCATCTTCCGTCAGCTATGCGACAACGGTTCTGTCAACCGTAATGAATTATCAGAATCCACAGTGAACCGTTTTCTTAACACCCTTGCCCGGAAAGAAAGGACAACGAACAACCAGGACATGAGACGTTATGAACGTGCCCATGTCAACGAGGTCTGGTGTGGGGACAGCAGCGTTGGCCCTTACCTGAAAACAGAAGATGGCAGAAAGCATAAAGTTTATGTGATCGCACTTATTGACGATGCCAGCCGCTACATCGTTGGCATTGATGTCTTTTTCAATGATAACTTTGTAAATCTTATGTCTGTCATGAAATCTGCTGTTGCAAAGTTTGGCGTTCCGAAGTTATTCAACTTTGATAATGGCAGTTCCTACAAAAACAGACAGATGGACCTGCTTGCTGCCCGTATCGGGTCTACGGTCCATTATGACCAGCCGTATACCCCGACTCAGAAAGCCAAGGTGGAGCGTTGGTTCCGTACCATGAAAGACCAGTGGATGGCAGGCCTTGATATGCGGGATTTCCATACGCTTGATGAGCTTCGCACAAGCCTGTACACGTATGTCGATCAGTATAACCAGAAGATCCATTCTTCCCTAAATGGAAAGAGTCCACAGGAACGCTACTTTAGCGAGCCAGACTGCTTCCACCGCTTACCCGAAGATAAGATCGACCTGTTATTCCTGCTGGAGTTAGAGCGCCGCGTTTCCATTGACTGTGTGGTTACGATTGACCACATCGAGTATGAGGTCGATTACCGTTTTGCAAAACAGAGGGTCCGACTCCGTTATTCTCCTGATATGGAATCCATCT
>CAJTOO010000130.1:2456-2766 GCA_910577735.1 uncultured Lachnospiraceae bacterium | reverse complement strand
CGAAGAAATCATCTAATTCATTACCCGTACTGGAAGCGCCCTGGGAGACGAGGAAGGAGATGAGCGTCTCCGGAGGAAGTTTTCTGCGTCGGGTGAAATCCTTATCGGGATCTACCAGATAAGGTGACATATGGGATACAACATGGAAGACGGCATCCCGGAACAGGAATTTGATCTGATTAAAAAACATGATATAAGCCTCCTTGAAATTAGAATGAAATAACTGGTTCTAATTCCAGGGGCCGCTCTCGCTACCTCTTAAAATACAATTAGTAGCGAGAGCGGCCGCACATTTTAGGCTTTATGTCAA
>CAJTOO010000130.1:0-2446 GCA_910577735.1 uncultured Lachnospiraceae bacterium | reverse complement strand
GCTATTCATGGTATAAGCCTCCGTTTTTAAATGGTTTTCGGCTAATTCCATTATAACAAAAACAGAGTGCTTATACCTTTTTATTTTTGATTTTCTCTGTATTTTCAACTAACACAGCACAAATTCAGGTTGCGAAGTATGAGTAATTTTAAATCGACTGTGAATAGTAACAAACTTTTGTTACTATTCACAGTCGGTTTGATGGATCGAAGATTAGACCGAGAAGATTTCGGCAACCGTATAAGGATTCCCCTCGCATAATCGTTGCAACGCATCGATTTCATTTATGCCATTACGACGGCAGGTTTCGATGTATGTTCGGTTGAGCGCATGGTTATCGGCCGCTGTCTCTGATTCAAACTGTCCCGATATTTTCATGTGGGATTTTACACCTCGAAGCCCGCGTTCACTGAGATTATTGGTGGTCGGCAGACTGAAATCCTCAACCCACAGGAAATAGTTTCTGCGGTATTGGGCAATTCTGGTAAGCAGAGTCCGCTCAAAGGATGCCCCGTAGTTGTTTGGATCAGACTCATTTTCATTCCATCCGTTTTTAAGGTATTCATCTATTTTATGATGAAACTCGTTTATGCAGGCTTCGCTGAAAGAATCCTCGCCCCGGGCTATGGCATCATTGCGATCCTTGATGGTTGCGCTGATATGCTTTTTCAGATCATCAGACCATTGATGGCAGGTATCATCCGTATTCTTCTGGCAGTCACGCTGAAGATGCTGATTACACTCGATATTCTCAAAGCTGTACTTTTCATTGTAGTTTACGGTGTTATGGTCGTGCATGGTTTTGGTATCCGATGTCAGGAGATTCAGTACATTGTCGTCATCAAGGCTTTCCATGTCTTTGTGTGCATGCGCTGTATAGTAGGCAATAGACTCGTCTCCATAAAATCGGAAACATGCTCTTTGCGCAAGCATGAAGATGACCGTGTCGTCCCAGTAAACGATCTTTCTTGTGATCAGGACAAGCTTCAGATCCTGGCGAAACTGGCGGAGCCCATTTGCGGCACGGGCCTGGAGTTTCGCAATGTATCCCTCACAGGGCATTAATTCACCGCCGGTGATTCCGGCAAGAAACATGGATGCTTTGTTCATAGCAGCATTGACGGTATTTGTGAGTGATAAAGCAAAAGCCTGCAATCCGCTGCCATACTGAACCTTCTCCTTGAGGTTTGGGGGTATCTGTGACCGGAATACAGTGCCGCAGTTGCTGCATTCGTAATAAAAGAATTCGTGTTTGATCTTAACGACTTTAATGCGTACATCGTATTCAAATTTAACTTCGGACTCGCCGGTTGGGACGCAGTCTGTAAGCCCGCATTTTGGACAGCATTCATCGTCCTGTAATGGGTGCCCGACGGTATCTGTGATCTCAGATTCCTCCGGCGCTTCAAGGGCTGCTTTGGGATGTCCAGGCTGTCCGCCTTTCTTCCTGCCTGAACTGCGGCGGGAGTTTGGGATAACCTTGTTTTTATTTATCGGTGTCTGCGATGTTGGGGTACCGGTATTGCTGCCATCATGGTTAAGGAGAGCCTCCGCATGGGCAAGACGGTTCTGCAGTTCCTTGATAATGGCATCTTTTTCAGCGAGGGATTCCTGATAATTCTTTTTATGGAAATCGTTGGACTGCTTAAGGCTCTTAACTGAAGCCCGTAGTGAAGCTATTTGCTCCTGGTATCCCACGATGCGGTCTTTGAGTTTCGTGATTTCTGCCGTTGCTTTTTCAAAGTCACAGCGCAGATCGCCGGTATATTTAATCATAGATCACAGGGGCCTTTCTTAAAGTATTGGAGATGGAAGCGCATACTTTTTCATATGCCCTGATAGTAGCTTTTAGGGTTTTCACCTCAGACTGTAAAGAGGCGATTTCTGTTTCTTTCTCGGAAATGATTTTTTGAAAATCTCTGTTCCTTGCAGAAGCAGTATCTTCTTCCGTGGTGGTAACATTTTTCGAAGATGCTGTTCTGCCCCTGCGACCGGAAGAGGGGATCAATTCCTCTGTTTCGGGATCGAGGGTACCAAGATATTTCCTCTTCGGTCTTGATTGCTTGGTAACAGGGTCATAGTGGGGAGTAGATTCGTAAACCCGGGTCTTTCCTGATTTTTTATCGAAGTGTTTAACAATAGTAGGCATAACGGTTTCTCCTTTCAATAGTGGCTATATATACATTATATTGGAAGGAGAAAACGTTATGCCTACTATTGTTAAACACTTCGATAACTAAACTGTAACAGTTCAGCCTTCACATAAGTTTTCCCAAAAAAGTGACGAAATTTTTTTGGATTATCTATAAAAGTTATCCACAAAGCAGAACTATTTCGGATTATTTTTCCGGAAATATCCTGTTTTCCTGTCCGATTGTGGATAACTTTATGCAAATAAATACCCTGAAAGCTGTTTCCTATCCTTCTTACCAGTTTTTTCCTGTTC
>CAJTOO010000129.1:323-2767 GCA_910577735.1 uncultured Lachnospiraceae bacterium | reverse complement strand
GCTGATTGTTACGCCTGTTTTCTGTTCTGAGTACAGCTGCCAGATGGACACCCTGATCCTGACTGCAAGAAAGGGGCGAAAAAGCGCTCTGTATAAGCTGCTCATTATGATTGCGGTTGTCCTTTTCTTATCGCTTAGTATCTCGCTTATTGAATACGGGTTTTACAGGTTCAAATACGGACTGCCGGATGGGGATTATCCGATTCAGAGCATTCGTTACTTTGCAGACAGCAGCAAGGATATGTCGCTGCTGGAGGGATATGTATCGATAGGGCTGCTTCGGATGTTTGGCGGTGTGTTTCTTACGATACTCCTGATGTTCATTTCCGTTTTGACAAAAAAGTATGCACTCACCCTGCTGACTGGTGCAGTGTCCGTGATGATTCCCTATATAGGCTTATCAAAAACCAGCTTTTATCGTCTGCCGCTGCCACTGCCGTTTCTGCTTGGAACAGACTTTTTTACAGGGGATATTGTTATGAACGATGCCCTGACGGGTGATGAGAAAATTATTTTTGCGGAGGTTGACACGGTTACGCTATGGACCTTGCTCTTTGTATCCGTGCTTTTGTGTACTTTGGCCGTTGTCTGGATTTTACGGCGCAATTCTAACAGATGGCTGATAAAATCAGGGCAGAAGAAGTGTGGGGCGGTTTTCGTTGTCATGTTTGGTCTGGCATTGGCAGTGACGGGATGTGCAGGCCGTGGAAAAAAGGGAAGCGTTGTCTATAATTCATCGGCAGTCTATGACTGTATGGGGTATGAAATCATACGAGATGAAGGGAATTTTGATTATTCTCTCAAAAATACTTCCACGGGGGAAACATATCCTTTCGCACGTTCCCCTATGTTTGGGGTATTTTCTGATGACGAAAAAATATGTGCGTTTTATGTGTGTCCGCCATATCTGTATTACACCACATCGGTTATGGAAAGCTATGTCAACCGGGTGGGAAACTATAACAGCAATATAACGAAAGTGTCGGTTGTAGAGCTGAATCTGAATACCTTTGAGGAAAAAACAATCTTTGAGCAGATGACGAATTCCGGGCGTTCTCTTTTGGGCATTGACTATGAAACGGGGGATAAATGGAAGTTCCTGGATTTTCACCACGCTTTTTTCCTGAATGACGACAGCCTGTTTTTCATTGGCAATGATGGCATAACAAAAGTAAACCGGTATACCGGAAAAACTGTAAAGCTTGACATTCCTGCAAACGGAAATATTTCATTCGACGGGGAAAGCATCTTTTACAAAAATGAACAGGGAGTTTTAACAAGATATGACGTTTCCGGTAATGAAACTTACACTTATGAAAATATAGTTGCATATGATTTCTGCATAGATGAGCAGTCAATCTATTATGTTTCCAGGACGGACGGAGGAGACTTGTATTCCTGCGGCAAGGACGGGAATCACAAGGAATTGGTCAGTCATATACCTGCAATGTCTGTTACCTGTGATACAGAAAATATTTATGTGTTATCAAAAGAAAGTGGTGAGGAAATCGTTTTACCAAAAAGCCATTGATTCCCGCGGAGATGTTGACTTATTCCAGATTGAGGAACAAATGCGGCAATGAACAGGAAACAATACCAAAAGAGGAAAAAACTCAGGAAGAGAAAGATGAAGCGGCTTATGATTGCGTATCTTCTAAGGGCAATCGTTATACTGATACCAATTATAATGATGATACTTATGGTTTGCGGATGTCTTTACATATACGAGAGATTTACAAAGGAAGATGAAAAGGTAAATAAATACACGGATATATACACAGGTAGAAACGCAGACAACGAGATTGCTCCTGTTGCTTCAGCAGAGAATAATGCCCCAGAGTTTTGTGTTGTCGTGGATGCAGGGCATGGAGGAAGTGACGGAGGCACGGTTAGCGGCAAGGCAGTAGAAAAGGATATTAACCTTTCCGTTGCATGGAAGCTGAAAGCTATTCTGGAGAATGACAATATAGAAGTTATTCTGACCAGAAGCTCCGATGAAAATATAAGCCTTGCAAATCGTACTTCTGTTGCAAATGGCTCCAATGCAGATTTTTTTATCAGTCTTCATTGCAATTACTATGAGAAAGATACCCAGATAGCAGGCTTGGAATGTTATTACAACAATTCAAATGAGACAGAAAGTAAAGAATATGCAGAAAGTATCATCGACGCAGTTTCGCTAAGTGAGGATATTGAAACGAGGTATGCAAAAACAGAGGGCTATTATGTTTTGCGAAACACGCAAATGCCCGCTGTTTTGGTAGAAATGGGATTTCTCTCAAATGATTCTGAGAGTCAAAAGCTGTTGGATGACGATTATCAGGAAAGTTTGGCACAGAGAATTGCAGAAGGAATTTCCAATGAAATAAAGAGAGGAGAGAATCTGTGAAGAACAATAAAAAAGGCGATAGAGCCCAAATTGAGATAGAGCTGTTGCTCCAAAA
>CAJTOO010000129.1:0-313 GCA_910577735.1 uncultured Lachnospiraceae bacterium | reverse complement strand
GCGCTTGGAGTACAACAGGAACCAAATCAGCAATTAACTGATTCAATTATCCGTCAATACGAAAAAAGAATGGAACAGGGGAGAGGATCAGATTCTGGGTGACGGAAGAATAAAATTCTATATCAGCTTGGCGGATTGAGCAATCGAAATGAGAACAGTAGATAGAGCCGCTCATCAGGATCATCCAGATTGATATTGATTATGGACTGGATCTTTTTCAGACGGTATATCAGAGTAGTGCGATGGATGATCATTATTTTTGAGGTTTTTGAGATATCGCGTTCATTCTGGAGAAAAGCATGCAGAGTAGGAT
>CAJTOO010000128.1:228-2783 GCA_910577735.1 uncultured Lachnospiraceae bacterium | reverse complement strand
CATTGTTGCCATAGAGTCAAACTCACAGAGAAATAGCGCAGGACTTTTGTCAATTCCCGTTGCGGCAATTATCTTCGGTATCATAGGAATCATTTTTTCAGCAGCCGCAATGAGAAAAATGATTTTATCAGATTTGAGCAATTAAAAGAAAGGGGGCTATAAAATGAACTTTCCAATTCCCGACTTTGTACCCGTTCCAAGTGCGGAAATTATGCAGACTATTTCAATCATATCATTGATTATCGGTATCTGCCTTGTGGGTGCGGGATTGCTTTTCCTGTTTCTGAACAAGAAAAAAGGGAAAGAAAAGAAAGCCACAGCCTTATGGGTTGTCATAGGCATTGGCGTGTTACTCATTGCAAATCACGGCATACAGTTATTATTTTAGGAGGGCAAAATGATTAAAGAAGTAAACAGGGCTTGCGAAAAGCTGAATGACACACTGGGAATATCTGTAGAGCTTCCCAACCCGAAAAAGAAAGCGTTAAAAACGGCAGCGGTATGTAACTTAATTGTCGGTGCTGGTCTTGTGGCGGCAGGAATCCTATTTCCGTCAAAATCTTGTGCGTTATTGGGCGGTATCAGCGTTATCAGCAGTGCTGTACTGAAAAAGGAAAGCAAGAATAAAACCCATGAATCATAACGAGAGCGAGCAATTCAAATGGTTATTATGCCCTGTTTGTGGGAGCAAGACACGTATTAAAATGCGGTTAGATACAGAGCTTCGGAACTTCCCGCTGTTCTGCCCCAAATGTAAGCAGGAAATTTTAATCAATGTAACACAATTTCATATTTCGGTTATCAAAGAGCCGGACGCACAGACGCAGAGCCGATAACACGCAGATTTGAACTGCTGTTATCGGCTCCTTTTTTGATAATTCAATCCAATCTGCTGAATGACGACAAAGAAAAAACTGTTGTTCAGCAGAGAGCTTTTTACACGTTCCTTTTGACGCGATGTCTAAAAAGAGGTACCGCCATGAAGCATAAATCATATCGACAAAATCCAACAATCATTGACCTGTCAAAAAAATCCAAGCCATTAACGAGGATTATTGCGCCTATGAGTATGAATACACATATCATTTAGTATGTCTTAATAACTCATATTACTCAAGAACCTATGCGGATATATTCTGCATGGGTTCTTGTTGTAATAGCCCCCTACTGGGAAGAAAGGGGGTGAGAGAAAATGAGATATTCTGAACAGTTCATGGAGCATATTGAATATGCTTTCCATGCGTTCTGCAAGGTTGTCCTGCGCCATGAAGCAATCAACGCATGGAGGGATTTGAAGCGGAAAATGGAACGGGAAATATCCCTTGACTATCTGATGTCAGAACGATATTTTGAACCGTCTGCTATGGACAGCTACTTTGAAAAGCAGGACAAGCCGACCGTATTTCTTGTGTTGGGAAAGGAAGTTATCGTTGATGATGAACGGTTAGCGACGACATTAGCAAAGTTGCCGGAGTTAAGGCAAGAAGTTTTGTTGCTATATTACTTCATCGGTTATCGTGATGAAGCAATCGGCAGACTGTATGGGCGTTGTAGAAGTACGATAAATCACAGAAGAAATGTCGCGCTGAAACAGTTGCGGAAAGAATGGAAGAGATTGGAACATGAGGAACAAAAAGCTGATACCTTTTGAAGTAATCGAAAAAGCCGTTGCCGGAGAGCCGGAAGCGGTAGACGCAGTATTGCAGCACTACACCGCACACATCAAATACCTGTCTATGTATAAGGGGCATATCAATGACGACACACAGGACAGATTAAAGGCAAAACTGGTTGAAGCCATATTGAAATTCCGCTTCGACCGATAGGAAGTAGCAAAGACGTGAAAAGCTGTCAAGGGTAAACTTCGCGCTATGCGCCCTTGACAGCTTTTCCCGCCTTTGCTAATGGGCAGTCAAGAGGACGAAATCAGTAGACTGCTTTCGCCCTCAATCCAGTATGGAATGATTGTTACACGATAGAGGGTGTTTCTCGCTTGATTTAAGCGCATTACAGCGGCGATAAGGACAAGGGTAAGGGTTTTATACTCCTACCCTTAAAAACGGTGTTCTATTGCGTAACATAGTAAACAATATTTCTTTATACTGCCGTTTCCGTTCCATTCTTTTCCATTCTTGCAGCTCTGTCACTATATTGTGCTTCAAAGGAAAGGGGTTAGGGGAAAGGATAGGAAAGGAATAGATATTTGATTAAGTCTGTATTTGGTTTTTCTTTAGTTAGTTATATCTTTATTTAATTGCGTTGGATTTTCCGATGTCGGATAACCCGGTGTCGGAAAATCCAATATCGGATAATCCAACACCGGGAGTTGTTACGGTGTTCAAAATCCGTCTAATCCAATCGCTTTATAAAACTAATGCTTTCTTGGGTAGGTATGTTACGCAGTAGAGGTTAAAAAGTCCTTGATTTATGCGGCTTTCAGAGCATGGAAAACACTTAGACGATATTTTATATCCCTACCCTCAAAAACAGCGTTCTATTGCGTAACCAAAAGCAGAGAACCGACCCCTAATGAAAGTGATGTGTTCTCTGTTCTT
>CAJTOO010000128.1:0-218 GCA_910577735.1 uncultured Lachnospiraceae bacterium | reverse complement strand
CCCTGTTTGTCAGCGTTAATGATAAGTTAGTTTCTATACTTCCTTATCACCGTAAAACTAAGAGTTTGAGGAGTTCATCAGCGCAAGTTTAATAATCTGAACGTAACTTCATTCTTGCCTGACAGGGGCCTCTGTGATACAATAGGTGTGTTGCAGGGGCTCCTTCCAATATAGAAAGGAGTTTCCCATGGGTAAATATATCAAAGGAAAAAAACTTC
>CAJTOO010000127.1 GCA_910577735.1 uncultured Lachnospiraceae bacterium | reverse complement strand
TCATATATTTCTTCACAGACTTCCGGCACAAGCGTGTTTACCCAGTGGATGATGGTCTGCCTGCCCAGGGAGATGCCCTGCATACAGTAATCCGCCGCCTGTCTGTAAAAAGGCAGGCCCAGTACAAACTTCCTGTAAAGAATGTCCGCCATGATGGTGCAGGATACGGCGCTTTTATCAAGCAGAGGATTCCTGTAGGGATGCGTAAAAAGATCATGCTCCAGGCCGACGGAAACAACAGGTGTATAAACCACCTGTGTATAATAGGGCGTGTCCAGTTTCATAAGCTTTTTATGATGGTGCCAGTAAACGATCCGCCAGTTATTCTCACCATACTGCCCGTTTAATCCTTCCACATCCAGATCATATATGATCTGCTCCGGCAGTCCCTTAAGGGAATCCGCCAGGCCTGGATTTCTTTTTCCATGCCTGCCTCCGGTGTCCTGTCTGCTCTTATGGTCTTCAAAACTGACCACCCGCTGCTTACGTTCCCCCGCCGGCTGCGGCACGGTATCTTCTGCAGCATTTTCATCTACCGGTTCCTCCTGGGGATTATCTAAAGCGTCAAGCATAGAAAAAAGTTTTTCTGTCTTCCTTCCGAAGATGGATTTTGTCTTCAGGGTATTTTTCTCGATCTCTTTTGACAGGAGTTCCTTTAATTCCTTGTTTTCACGGACTGCGGCAGCATATTTCCTGTCCAGTTCCGAAAACTGGATGTGTGCCTCGGTACTGATCCTTTCGTTTTCACGCTGGAGCAGTTTTAGCGCGGCAAGCTCATCATAAAGGGAAACTGCAAGAGAGAGCAGGGTATCCCTGTCGGTCCGTCTGATCCGGTCAATAAAAATATCCCTGTCTGCCTGCATGGTATCCCCTCCTGGTGTGCTTCAGTCTGAAAGCTTCCGGCACAGTGCCTCAAGTGTTTTCAAAATATCCTGTTTCTGTCCGAGCAGCGCCTGGTTTTCTGCTTTCAGGACCCGGATCTGCTCTTCTTTTTCGGCGATGATCCGGATATGCTGCGCGGCCAGATCCGTAGAACTGTTTTCAGCTGTTTCCGTTTTGGAAGATTTTTTCCTTCCGCTTTTTCCGGTGGGGACGATCTCCCCGGTCTCCTCGTCCAGCTTCCCGATGAGTTTCCTACGTGACCGGGGCTGCTTCTTTTCCTTGTCCCAGTACGACTCCGACTCATATATATAGGTAGTGCCGGTCCGTTTGTCTTTTAACTTTACTAATGACATATGCTTCCCCTCCTTGATAGGTATAATTATATCACATACCTATTCTTGTGTCAATAAAAATAGGTATATTTTAAAATATACCTATTTAAGGACGCGAAAAAATGGCGGTTCTTATGACATCTTTATCTTTTCCGCTTTGCTTTCGGGTCATTTACAGACGCAACCCGTCCGGGTCCGACAGAGGAATCAACGGAAAAGCCATCCATCAGTCTTTTAAATTCCTCCGGGGTAATGCTTCTGGCTTCTTCCGCTGTCCCCGGCCATTGGAAACACCCGTCCGCCAGCCGGATATACAGAAGAATGAACCGGTCTCCGGTCCATAATAATCCTTTGAGCCGGTCACGCCTGACGCCGCAGAAGAGGAACAGGGTATCCTCCTGTAACGGATCAAGTCCGTATTTCAGCCTTACCATGGCAGCCAGGCCGTCAATTCCCCTGCGGAGGTCTGATTTTCCCACGGCCAGTATTACTTTTTTAAAAGTCAGTCCATTTTCAGTCAGCATGCTTTATGGCCCTCAAAACTCTGGAAAGCTGTTCTCCGTCTACACCGTTGCTTAAATCTATGGAAAAATCTCTGTAGCGGATATTTATGGAAGGAGGACAGGAACAGGCTGTTTGTTTCCCGGCACACTGGTCTGCCGGTTCTGCCATTTCCATAAGGGAAACTTGTGCGGAAGAAATCTCAACAAAACCCGTTTCATCTGTCTGGGCGGATGACGGGATGAGTGGAGGCTGGTCTTCCCATTGATTAAGGAGGTATGCCCTGACCCGCTTCTGCCACCGGAAAAAAGTGGTGCGGTCAACGCCATGCAGGGTGCACCACTCCGCTTTGTTTAAACCGCTTTTTCCCTGTTCTTCAATGATAGTTATCCATTGCTTTATCCGAAGTTCCATTATTCTTTTATCCATATAGAAAGCCTCCTGTCTGATAGTACTTCAAACAAATACTACCAAAACAGGAGGCAACTTATAAGACGCCGATTATTTGCCGCTTACGAACAGTGGGGGAGAATAAAGGAATCGAAGATGTACTATGAAATCCATAAAGCAACAGAGACATTCCGGTAGACTGCATTGTACAGTAGCATACAGTTCTGAAAGATTATTTCAAATAGAATCAAATATACCAGTTCAGTTTGAAAGTGAAGATGATATGATGGTTTATATTTGGAGTAATTATAATAGATGAGGAGACGATAATGGATATAGTTGGTGCAATGCTAAAGTATATGGAAGTTAAGGATAAAAGAATACTGGTAAAAAATATACAAATAAGTGATTATGAGTTGACTGTAGTAGTAAAAATATTGTCATGGCTTAAGCTGGAGCATAAGAGAAGTATCTGGATATCTCAAGGGAAAAGAAATCGCTTTAAACCTTTAGAGATAGATATGAGATATCCATGGTGTGCAAATTTGTATAAACTTGTTGAAAACGAAAGTCTATTTCAGGACTGCTTTTTTATAAAGAATAGTAAGTTTGGTTTTTTGGATTCGGTATCTGAAGAAGACAGGAGAAAAGCAAGAGAAAAAGCTTATCAAAATTATAATCCGCAAAAGT
>CAJTOO010000126.1 GCA_910577735.1 uncultured Lachnospiraceae bacterium | reverse complement strand
ATGAACTGGATGACATCACTTTCAGTCAATCAATGAGGATTATCATAGATGCACTAATGGGTGTCGTTATGGAATATTTCCACATCACAGAACAGCAGCTGGAGGAATTGACCGCCAGCTTTGTTCAGCGGCTGCCAAAGTACATGCAAAAAGCATTGGAGTGCGGTTCAGCGGCTGCCTGAGCGCTATTTTGTGAGCTAAAGTATTGATTTTTCAAGGAGCAAATCCCATTTTTAATGTGGGAAGTTTGAGTATTATAACTTATAAAGCGATGGAATGCTTGTATTTACTGTAAAATATTAAATTTTCAGTGCGCCCAGACAAGGGTGTGATGTTTAAGAGGTGGAAATCCTCTCCGACAAGGTGCTAGCCACACCATCGGTAACAGCTTACGGCTCATGGAAGTAATGAAGTGGGCTAAGCGTAAGTGAATAGGTTGTAGGGCTGTAAGGCAGTCTGGCACCGAAATAAATATAAGACCAGAGCGACGACGTTTCTGAAAAGGCGGAAGTCAGCATGTGGGTTTATCGCCATGGCAAGATTTCACACGGCTCTGCGGTGTTTCTAATGCCAGTCATGCAACACAATGGCATCACGTCAACTGGGGAGAGCCTGTACCCTCCCTGTAAGGAATGCAGGGTATAACGCACAACCAAAAAGGAAGGAGGTTAAACGGGGCACAGGCAGTCGGATGGTCGGATAGTACCGTAGATACCGATTAATAGCGGAGGAGGGAAGCCGAGAGGGAACAGTACCCAGCTGTTTCTACCATGCAGAGCCATATCAAGAGGGAAACATTATCTATACACAGGGATAGGAGACATAATGGAAACAAAACTTGCGAGAATATCACAAATGTCAGCCGAGAATCCTGACTTGGTGTTTACTTCGCTCTACCACCTTATCAACTGCGAAATGTTAAGGGACTGCCACAATAAAATGGACGGTACAAAGGCAGTTGGAGTGGACGGCATTACAAAAGAAGAATACGAAAAGAATCTTGAGGACAACCTAAAAGATCTGCAAGAACGGTTGAAAAGAAAAGCCTATAAACCGAAGCCAGCCAGACGGGTGGAGATTCCGAAAGATAATGGGAAGACCAGACCGTTGAGTATTTATTGCTACGAAGACAAGCTGGTGCAGGAAGCATTGAAAAGGATACTGGAGGCGGTGTTTGAACCACACTTCCATGACGAAATGATGGGGTTCCGACCAAACAGGGGATGCCACATGGCATTGCGTAAGTTAAACGTGATGATAGAGAAGAATGCCACGAACCACATTCTGGATGCAGATGTCAAAGGGTTCTTTGACCACATAGACCATGCGTGGGCAGTCAAATTCATCGGGGCAAAGATTAAAGACCCGAATATACTGCGGCTGGTGCGGAAAATGCTAAAAGCAGGGATCATGGAAGACTTCCAATACGAAGAAACAGAGGAAGGAAGTGGCCAAGGCTCCGTGTGTTCTCCGGTTATTGCAAATATCTATATGCACTATGTTCTTGTATGGTGGTTTAAGGATAAGATGCAGCCAAACCTCCAAGGATTTAGCGGATTGGTGGTTTATGCCGACGATTTCGTATGCTGCTTTCAATACAAGGCGGAAGCAGAGCAGTTCTACAAAAGACTGTCCAGACGGATGGAGAACTTTGGATTAGAGCTGGAAGAGAGCAAAAGCAGACTGATTGAGTTCGGCAGGTATGCCGAAGAAAACAGGAAACACAGAGGGGAAGGGAAACCAGATACCTTTACATTTTTGGGATTTACTCATTACTGTTCGCACAGCAAGTCGGGGAATTTCAGGGTTAAAAGGAAAACAAGTAAGAAGAAGTTTGCAAAGAAATGCAAGGAAGTCCATAGGCTGATCAGTTCCATCAGACATTGGACGCTACGACTGATAATAGTCAAGTTGAATCAGATACTTGTTGGGTACTATCACTATTACGGCATAACTGACAATTTCAGAGCCATAGACAGCTTTCGGCACCGAGTTGAGAAAAGTCTCTTTTATTGGCTCAATCGGCGTAGCCAGAAAGTAAGCTACACATGGAAGGCATTCAATGATATGCTGAAGGTCTATCCACTGGCAAGACCTCAAATATATGTCAGTATTTATGGGACATGAGTGAATAATTAGCTTTGTAGGGAGCCGAATGCGGGAAAATCGCACGTTCGGTTCTATGTAGGGGTACGCCCCGTGAGGGGCGTATCTACTCACCAGGTTCTATTTCGAGGGCTTTTGACCCCAGCATCATGATATTGTAAAAATACTATGTTTTTGGTAGTGTATTCTTCAAAATGCTTTTGTCTTTTTATAAAAGGAATTTTGAGAAGTACGATCTTCCAAAACCATATATCTACTGGATTCTTGGAATACCTCCACATTGTGGGTTCATGGATTTGGGTAAAAGTGAAAGGATGATGAAAAGGCGAGTTTCAAAGTCCAGAATGGTTAAGTTACAAATTACAAAAATAGACATATATTAATTATATCATATTTATAACCTAAATTCCGCATTGAATTATAATGAGAACTTTAAACACTTATAAACTTTAGATATAAACGTACATAATAATTCGATTATAAGGAGACAAGCTTCAAACTCTTATAAATACTACATAGTTATAATTTTTTAAGGAAATTAAGAATATATATTCGCCAACTAGAAAAACTATGTTCAGCATGCTAGTTGTTAAGTGTGTTGAATTTCTAATAGATTTTATACCCTGATTGGTCAAGTTATTACTTGAATTAAAATTTTGTATATGGTTATTAATGTGGGTATTTTAGTCACAGATATTAGTTATTTAGGTCACTCAGAGGAGATTGTGAATTACAGAGGCAGTACTGTCGAGTAGATATGGGGATTACTCCACCCCTCTACAGAACCGAACATGCGGCTTTCCCGCATTCGGATCCTCGCAAGACTCATAGTCTATATGTCTCTGCGTACATATGACTTTCTTCTATGA
>CAJTOO010000125.1 GCA_910577735.1 uncultured Lachnospiraceae bacterium | reverse complement strand
AAAAACTGTGCCAATGTCTCCATAAGCTCACTGCCAGCGGGCACGACATCCATCAGCCCTCCCCTCGGGTCAGTCGCCACGATGTAATTTTTACCCGAATTGCCATCTGTTTGTACCGATGTATTATTGGGATCAAACTCAAATGATTTATCAAGTTTCTTATCATATATACGCCAATATCCAGATATCTCATCGGACGGTTCAATTAGATACCGCTCACTTTCTACTTTTTCAACTGGCTGATTTGTTTCTGCCTTAAGATTATTTGTATTAAACCTTGAACCCATACTGCCCATTATGGAATATGCATCATATGCAGAAAACCTTCCTCCTGCTTTTGAATAAAGGAAATTATAACCAGAACTTTCACTCACCATATCTGTACCAGCCATTCTGCCTGCAAATCCTGTTCCCGAACCATTCCTCTGTGACTTTCCCATATCACGCCATGCGGGAAAACCCACCCCTATTCCATTTACGCTCATTTTTCAAATCCTCCATTGTTATCAATTATTTTATAGCAGCCCCTCTGTCGTTCATACCGCCTAACTTCCCCTGTCAAACTTCATGACAAACACCCCCTTTCGCTGAAATTACTGCAATTGCTTTTTTCACTCCGCGCTCCCTTTATACGGATTAACCCCCAATGCCGCTTGCATTACCGATGCTCATACCTGTCTCCTTTCCTGTAACATAACCGTTACACTGAACTCATTTTTCTTTATCTTGATATCTATGTCCCCCATATATTCTTGCGCTTCCCTCTTTACATTGGAAAGCCCGAACCCGTGCATGGAACCTTTCTTTCCGAAAGGCTCTTTTTCCTTTGTAGAGATTGGGAGGTTCGTATCCGCATCCATGATAATCTCCCCTTCAAACGGGTTTCTGACCTCGATCAGGAAGAACTTTCTCTTCTGCCTGCTGGAAATAATAATATACCTGTCGCCCTGCCGCATTTTCCCGCAGGCTTCCAAGGCGTTCTGCAGCAGGTTATTTATAATGATGCCGATATCATAGGCATCATACTTTTCCGATTCCGGGTAGGTAAATTCTGACCGGAACCGTATGCCCTGCTTTTCCGCAGCTTTCTGCCTGTCGTTCACAATCACGTCAGTAACGGTATTCCCTGTCTTTATGGAAAACTCAAAGGCATCCATGCTCTCATCCATTCTGGAAATGTAATTCCCCATGTCCCCATAGTTCCCGCTCTCAAGCAGCCCCTTGATATTGGTCAGATGATTTTTCATCTCATGCTTCATCCGGCGTATGCCGTCATAAAACTGCTCCACCTCCGCCATCCGTTCCTGTATGGCATGGACCTGCTGCTGTTCCACAAAATATCTTTTCTTTTCCGCCTGAAGCCCTGCCACTTTCTGATAGGATATTATGGTCACCAGAATACTGGCATAAAATAGTGCTGCAGACACAGGTACAATCCCTATCAGCACCGGGTACTGCTCATAAAGCCGAATAATCAAATCCCCCTTAGCCACCACTGTCAGAATCCGGAATAGGATATTTACAAACAAGATGCCCGTCACAGGCGCCAGCAACAGATAGCACAATTCCCCTATATGCAGCTCTATCCTGCATTTTTTGATCTCATGTGCCGCCATATACAGCAGCACGAAAAAAAGCATAAACTGTAACAGTTCTACCATGAAAAAATTCAAAGCAGTGTTCTGCAATACCTTCGCCGCATCCGCCCCCTTTCCGCAATACCTGATTATATAAAAATTCACGCTCACCACCGCCAACGAACTCAAGTTCCTGATGCAGAAGAATACTACCCCCATGAACAGTGCAGCTTTCTTTTCCATCCCTAAATACCTTGCCGCCAGCGTCAACAGGACTATTACTGAAATCATGCAGACCAATGTTCCCATACTGACTGCCATGTTAAAAAAATAGATGATAGAATAGGATGCAAACACAGTCAGCATCTTTATGATATCTGCCGGATGCCCCCTTTTCCGCCCCGCCATATACGGATAGAAAAATGCCGTCAGACAGCAGGCATACAGAACGACCTCAATCCCCACCGCTGTATTTTGGAACAGTGTAAAACTTGCCTCGCTCAATGACAGCCCTCCTATTTCATAAACCGCAGGTACGCTTTTACAAAATCTTCATACTTATATTTTGAAATCAGGAGCTTATCCCCATTTGTCAGCGTTACCTCTGTTTTGTTGTATTCATCCACATAGGACAGATTGACCAGATAGCCTTTGTGGACACGGCAGAACTGCCCCTGCAGTTCTTCTTCCAGATCGCTCATTTTTGCATAATACTCCAAAACCCCGTCCTTCATATGGACGGCTATCTTATGGTTCTGGCTTTCCATGTAATAGATGTCGCTTAACGGTATTGTTTTTCCCGTATTCCCATACTGGATCATCAGCGCTCTTTTACCCTGCCCAGCCTGCTGTGCCGCCCTTTGAAAAATCTCGGCAAACCGCCCTTCGTCAACGGGCTTCAGCAGATACTGGAAAGCCCCCACGTCAAAGGCATCATACACATATTTTTCATAGCCCGTGACAAATATGATGACGGGCTGTTTGATATCTTCCATACCCCTAATCCGCTTTGCCATTTCCATACCATCCATTGATGAATCCTGGCCTTTCAGCTCAACGTCAAGAAACAGCAGGTCATAATCAGCCCCCGCTAAAAGATAATCCTCCGCCGTGGCATATTCCGTAATCTCACACTCCACTCCCTGTTTCCGAACCAACGAACAGATGTAGCTCCTTATATTTTTTTCATCATCACAGACTGCTATTTTGATTGCCTCCACCTCCTTCTTTCAGCATTTATCCCTAAAAATGCTTTACTTCGTGTATCGGAAAAATAAGAATATTTTTAACTCCGATAGCGTGAATAGACGATTTGACAGCGTAACTGGATTGACGTTTTTTATCCTTAATATCCCCTCGGCCAAATCGTAAGCGTCAAATCCAACGCCTTGGATAGTCAGCGCTTTTATGCGATACTCTAA
>CAJTOO010000124.1 GCA_910577735.1 uncultured Lachnospiraceae bacterium | reverse complement strand
AAAACAATTCTTGGTCGAAAGAATCCAATCATAATAGGGGAAGCAATCAACGAATTATAAGATAATTCAACCCTCGTCTTAATATTTAATTTTTCTTCACAATCAGATAGCAGATTCAAAATCTTTATATCCGATACCTCTGTGTTGCCTGCTTTGATGTATTGGATAAATCCTTGATAAACCGTTATCCTACGGACAAATAGAACCAGTGCCAATGCTGACCAGATAAAAAACAGGCAGACATATTTGTTAAATGGTTCAAGCGTGGTAGCGGCGGTCATATCCCTGTTTGTCTGTATCGGCTCTGCTTCGTTGTTACCCGGACTTACCTGAACGGGTACATTGGGGATTGTAGGGATTTCATTGGTTATTGCTGTTGTGTCGAATTTTTCAAACAGGCTCCCAACAATCGTAGTATCAGGAGTAAATGGAAGCAGAAACCGCAGCGCAACAACTATCCAAATATAATACTGCCAACGCTTGCTGAACCTGTTTTTATACAGCGGCTTCAATCCCAAAATAAGAAGCAGTAACAGTGCGCCGGAAACAGACAGCGACAATAATATTTTCATAAATTCATTCATTTTCTTTTCTCCAAAATGTTTCAATCTCTTTCAATTCGTCTGCCGAAAGAATATCCTGCCTCAACAGGGTTGACACTAAGTTTTTCACATTCCCGCCGTAGACTTTATCAAGAAAGCTGTGGGTCTGCATGGTCTGGTATTCTGCTTCTGTTACCGTAGCCACATACTCATTCTTTCTGCCGATTTTTTTGACTTTCAAGAACTTTTTTTCGCCTAATCGGGAAAGCAACGTGAGTACGGTGTTGTTCTTCCATTCGTTTTTGTCTTTTTCCAATTCCTCCATGATGAGGGAGTATAAAGCTGCCCCTCCATTCTTCCAAATGATTTTCATTAGTACCAGTTCGGATTCAGAAATCTGCTGTGCCATGTTGTCCTCCTTTTATCTTAACATTTTGTGGGTGTATAAACATCTTAACACTTTGTAGGTGATAATGCAATACCCTAAACGAAATTTAAGAATTTATAAAAAGATATGAAAGATAGTGTGGGATTCCGTAGTAGTCGGCATTGTGGGAATGTGTATAACTGGCTATCTCATGGAATTGTGGGTAACTCTGTTTGCAGGACGTGGGAAAGCTGCTCTTTAGCTTTTCCACGTGCTGTGAATAGAGTTATCCATGATTCCATAGCCTGTTATGCACATTTCCACAATGCTTGTCTTTTGGTCTTTGGTTTCTTTGGTTCGGAATAGTTTGGTGCTGGCGGTCTATCTCTTGTTTTCGGTTGCTTGCTTCTTTACCGTACATGAGCATTGGAAGCAGGGTTGTCCTGGCCGTAACCTTCCAGAAGGTTGATAACGCCCCAGATACCAAGACCTGCGCCCAGGGCCACTACGAGAGTCTGCAAAACACCAACTGCACTGTTGAAAAATTCCATAAAATAATCCTCCTAAAAAATGTTTTTGATTTTGGGTTAAGTTGTTGCGTCAATCTCGTACACATCGAAGGTGTCCGTGGGTTTTACCACGGCACGCTGCTTCTTCATGTACCGTTCCATGTCAAAGACATTTTTAGGGTCGGCGTCGGCCGTGTATCTGTAATTCGGGTGTCGGGTGAGGTCGTACTTGTCCGAAAGGAACGGGCGCACGCCCCGCAGCATGAAGATACACTTGCCGCCGTCCATCACTGCCAATTCGTCCTGGGTCATCAACTCCTTTCCCAATTTCTGATAACTGAGACCGTGGGAAACCTGGCTGCCCCGGTTTTCGGACTGGTTATAGAGATCAATCGTCTCTTTCCCCAGCAGTTCCGAAATTTCCTTGAGCGTGGATTTCTCTTTGCCTCCCAAAAACAAGGTGCTGTCACAGTTACCGACGATGGTATCTGCCGCGTCCTTGTAGATGGTCTTTAGCTGACTCTGCGACTGCAAAATAATAGAAGCCGATATTTCACGGCTTCGGATGGTGGCAATCAGCTTATCGAAGTTCGGTATCTGGCCGATGTTGGCAAACTCGTCCAGGATCAGACGGACATGGACGGGCAGCCGCCCGCCGTAGAAGTCATCCGCTTTGTCGCAGAGCAGATTGAAAAGCTGACTATACATGAGGGCTGCCACGAAATTGAAAGTGCTGTCCGTATCTGACAGGATCACAAACAGCGCCGTCTTTTGGTCGCCCAGGGTATCCAGTTCCAGTTCGTCATATTCCATCAGGTCCCGCAGCTCCTTGATATCGAAGGGAGCAAGCCGGGCACCGCAGGAAATGAGGATGGATTTTAAGGTTTTGCCCGCCGCCATCTTGAATTTGCGGTACTGCTTGACGGCAAAGTGGTCCGGCTCCCGTTCTTCCAACTGAGAAAAAAGCAGGTCCACCGGGCTTTGATAGGTTTCGTCATCCTCTCTGGCTTCACTGGCATTGATAAGGTCCAGAAGTGTGATGAAGTTCTTTTCTTCCTCCGTGGCCTCGTACCAGATGTAGCCGATCAGTGCGGAATAATAGAGGCGTTCCGCTTTGACCCAGAAATCTTCCGAAGATTTTTCGCCTTCGCCCTTCGTGTTCATAATCAGGGCGTTCACCAGCTTTAAGATATCCTTCTCTGACCGAATGTAGGCCAGTGGGTTGTATTTCATGGATTTTCGGAAATTTATCAGGTTGAGGCATTTGATACGGTATTTCTTCCGTTCCAGGAAAGTGCCGATCTCCGGCAGCAAGGTCCCTTTCGGATCGGTGCAGACATAGGATGAATGAGCTTGCAGCAGCGACGGCTTACAGAAAAACCGCGTCTTACCGCTGCCGGAACCGCCGATTACCAGAATGTTTTTGTTTCTGGCATACTTCGGCTGCTTTGGGCGGCTCGCCATCGTGATCCGTTCCGTCTGCGTCATGGGGATGTTTTGGAAAAAGTCCTTGTCCATGTAGGGAGCGATATCCGCCGCCGTACCCCAGCGGGCAGAACCATACTCGATCCCGTGGCGATACTTCTTAGCGTTCTTG
>CAJTOO010000123.1 GCA_910577735.1 uncultured Lachnospiraceae bacterium | reverse complement strand
CGGGAAATCATGGTTATACTGTGAGGGCAGCGCAATCTCCTTTCCATCCTCATCATACAACTGGAGCAGCACATCATTGTTCAGCAAAAATTCATCAAACAGAAACCCACTTTCCTCTCCCGCAGTACATTCCAGTTCTGCAAGGAACGTGTCCACTTCCCTGTCCAGCGCATCATCCAGCTCTGTGCTGTATGTTTTGGGAACCAGCCACGCGATAAAGCAGTAGGTGGCCAGGCAGCATATCACCATCAGCAGGCAGGTTACGGCAAATATTTTAGTAAACAGGCTTTTCTTTCCCCTCTTTTTCAATTTTATATCCAACTCCCCGGATCGTCTCAATGTAGTTAATGTTCAGTTTTTTACGGAGATTTTTGATATGCGTGTCAACCACCCTCTCATCCCCGTAAAAATCGTACTTCCACAGTTTGTTCAGGAAATGCTGCCGTGAAAGCGCCTTCCCCTGATTCAACAGCAGCTCCTTCAATACCTCAAATTCCCTTTGTGTCAGGTCATATTCCACATCCCCGGCATAAATCCGGTAACCATCCATATCCAAAGTAAGCCCTTTGTAATGGAGCAATGCGCTTTCGCCATCCTCCCGGTTTCCGGTCCGCCGCAGGACAGCCGCTATTTTTCGCAGCAGCACTGGCATGGAAAAGGGTTTTGTTACATAGTCATCCGCCTGCAAGTCCAGCCCTTTGATCTGGTCTCCTTCACTGCCCAGGGCCGTCAGCATAATAATAGGAACCTGTGACTGTTTCCGGATCAGTTCGCAGACAGTGAACCCATCTATTTTAGGCAGCAGGATATCCAGCAGGATCAGGTCATAAAGGTTCTTCGCAAACATATCCACGGCTGCCACGCCGTCACCTGCAATATCGGCCTTATATCCTGCTTCCTGCAAAAATTCCTGCAGAAGTTCCTGAATATCCATATCATCTTCAACAATTAAAATCCTCTGCATGGTATCACCTCCACACTCCTTAACCATCATACCATACTTTTTTGCAGTTTGTGTGTAGTTTGCCTAAGTTATATAAAACCATCCCCTCTGTCATTCCATCCCCCTGAACGTACCGGATCCTTTTTTATTAACTCAACCAAGTCTGCCACTGTCCTGTGTGCCGCAATTATCTCCAACAATCCGTTTTTCCTCAATCGTTCCACCTCGTTTACAGATATTAAAAGAGCAGGGCATCCTAACAATAATAAGACTTCCTGCTCCCATACCTTTTTCATATTATTTTTTCGGGCTCATCTCATAGTAATTTCACGAATTCATCAGGCTCGATCACTTTAACACTTGACTGTTTAAAATCAGCCGGATTCCGTGTCACAATGTAGTTCACCGTTTCCGCTACTGCACACTCTTCCTGTAGGCAGTCCTCAAAGTCCAAAAACTGCTCAATTGGTTCCTCAATCTGGAATAAGTCAACACCCTCGCGGCAGCCGCCAAATGTGCATGCAAGCATGCCCACTTGGCTCGTTGCTCGCGGAAATCAATGGCTTTTTGGTAAAACGATTTCCTCACCACTTTCTTTTGATAACACATAAATATTTCCTGTATCACAGGTAACCGACATTGCAGGTATATGACTGATCAATTCCTTGTTATTCCCGTCCTTGCCGCAGGAATACAAGTCTCCGCCGTCCGTTCTGGAAATATAATAGATTGACTGCTCATCCATGCAGAAATCATATGCAACTATATTTTCATATGTGTAAGTTTCATTACCGGAAACGTCATATCTTGTTAAAACCCCCTGTTCATTTTTATAAAAGATGCTTTCCCCATCGAATGAAATATTACCGTTTGCAGGAATGTCGAGCTTTACAGTTTTTCTGGTATACCGGTTTACTTTTGTTATGCCATCATTGCCAATGAAAAACAGGTTATCGTCATTCAGGAAAAAAGCGTGGTGAAAATCCAGAAATTTCCATTTATCCCCCGTTTCATAGTCAATGCCCAAAAGAGACCGCCCGGAATTCGTCATCTGCTCAAAGATTGTTTTTTCCTCAAAGGTATTCAGATTCAACTCCACAACCGACACTTTCGTTATATTGCTGTTATAGTTTCCCACCCGGTTGACATAGCTTTCCATAACCGATGTGGTGTAATACAGATATGGCGGACACACATAAAACGCACATATTTCTTCTTCATCAGAAAATATCCCAAACATAGGGGAACGTGCTAAAGGATATGTTTCCCCCGTGGAAGTATTTTTGAGAGAATAATCAAAATTCCCTGCATCCCGTATGATTTCATAACCCATACAGTCATAGCCTGCCGATGAATTATAGACAACGCTTCCCGTTTTTCCACGGCCTGAACATCCCGTCACTGCCAATGCCAGGCCAAACATGACAACGAAAACCGCCCCACGCTTCTTTTGCCCTGATTTCATCAGCCATCTGTTAGAATTGCGCCGTAAAATCCAGACCACGGCCAAAGTACACAAAAGCACGGATACAAAGAGCAATGTCAATAGCGTAACCGTGCCAACCTCCGCAAAAATAATTTTCTCATCACCCGTCAGGGCATCGCTCATAACAATATCCCCTGCAAAAAAGTCTGTTCCAAGCAGAAAAGGCAGCGGCAGAGGCAGGCGGTAAATGCCGGTTTTCGATAAGCCTATATAGGGAATCATCACGGACACCGCACCAGTCAGCAGGGTGACCGCATACTTTTTTGCCAAAACGGAAATGAACATCAGGAGTATCGTAAGAAACACACCCCCAAACATCCGGAGCAGCCCTATCAATACATATCCCTCCAACAGCGACATGTCCTTGCTGCTGTCTGCAAAGTAACGAATACTCTGAATCGGATAATCCCCATCCGGCAGTCCGTATTTGAACCTGTAAAATCCGTATTCAATAAGCGAAATGCAAAGTGATAGGAAGAGGACAACCGTGGTAATAATGAGCAGCTTATACAGAGCGCTTTTTCGCCCCTCCCTTGCAGTCAGGAGCAGGGTGTCCATCTGGCAGCTGTACTCAGAACAGAAAACAGGCGTAACAATCAGC
>CAJTOO010000122.1 GCA_910577735.1 uncultured Lachnospiraceae bacterium | reverse complement strand
ATGATACAGGCGTATCTTGATAAGTACACCGGGAGCATGGTCTGCTCCAAGCAGCTTTACAAGGAAGCCTTGAACCATGCCTTTGACGAGCCGAAGCAATGGGAAATCCGGGAAATCAACGAGATTATGAACCAGTGCATTTCCGGCTGGCGGTACTTCCCGAACCCAAGAATGTTTTCAGAATATGGCAGACAAAAGGGCTGGGAGCGTGAAAACCCGGCAACGGACTCCGGCAACCCGTCTGAAAAAACGATGGACGGTTTTGTGGAGGTCACAGAACAGATGGAGCTTCCATTCTGAGAATGACAGCCCGTTGCACCTCCTGTTGCTATCCCGTTGCCGAGCCGGTTGCCGGGGAAAATCCCTTATTTCCGGGCTTTTCTCCCTTATAACAACCAAAACAACAGAAAAATAAAAGAAAAGTATAAATAGTAAGTAGTGCCAGATTGAGATTGTTTGCAAGGTCTTTTGAAGCCCGTTGCCGGACTTCGTTGCCGACACCCTCTGTCTGGCTATTTTCATGTATGGAGGATAACTGCCTATGGCAAAAAACAAAACAGAGATTCATGTGACTACTGTGTTTGACGGAGAACTGGACGCCACTGATGTGTTCGTCAGCCTGATTTCCCAGAAATACGGAAAGATAAATGCGAAAGAATATCTTGCTAAAAAGAAAGATATGGGCTATAATGAAGATGAGGTTCAAAAGAGCCAGATACCGTCTGGATTGTGTGGGTAAATGGCTATGATGAACGAAATGGAATACAGAACAATCGGAAAGGCACTTGCCGGGGGCTATCGTGCGGCGGTCTATTGCAGGCTGTCAAAGGACGATGACCTGCAAGGCGAAAGTGCCAGTATCGCAAACCAGCGTGATATGCTGGAAAAATACTGCGAAAAGCAGGGATGGGAGGTTGTGGCAGTCTATCAGGACGATGGCTTCACAGGTCTTAACATGGAGCGTCCTGATTTACAGAGGATGTTGAGAGCCATTGAGCGCAGGCAAATCAACCTTGTTATCACGAAAGACCTCAGCCGACTGGGGCGGAACTATCTGCAAACCGGGCATTTGATTGAGGACTTTTTCCCAAGAAACGGTGTCCGCTATATCGCCATGAATGACGGTATCGACACCCTGCGGGATAACAACGATATTGCCCCGTTCAAGAATATCCTGAACGAGATGTACAGCAAGGATATTTCCAAGAAAGTCCATTCCTCTTATCTTCTGAAAGCGCAGAAAGGACAGTTTACCGGGTGTCTTGCCCCGTTTGGGTATCGGAAAGACCCGGAGGACAAAAACCATCTGCTCATTGACGAGGAAACCGCCCCGATTGTGCGGCTGATTTTCGGATATGCCCTGAACGGTCATGGTCCGAACTATATCCGCAGACGGCTGGAGGAAGAAAAAATCCCCTGCCCCACATGGTGGAACCGGGAACGGGGGCTTCGCAATACCCGCACCAAATGGGAAAAGAAAGACCCGGAAAACGGGCGGTATATGTGGGACTTCTCCGTTATCAAAGACCTTTTGATGAATCCCGTCTACACCGGGGCGATTGCTTCCCAGAAAAAAGACTACCGCTTCAAAATCGGCACGATTGGGGAAAAGAAGCCGGAGGACTGGATTGTGGTGGAGGGACAGCATGAACCGCTGATTGACCGCATGAGTTTTGACATTGTGCAGAACAAGCTGAAATCCCGCCAGCGTCCGGGGCAGACCAATGAAATCAGCCTGTTTGCCGGACTGCTAAAATGCGGCGAGTGTGGGAAGTCGCTGACGATACGCTACACAAACGCAAAACATCCCCAGCGGATATACTCCTGCAAGACCTACAATGCCTTTGGAAAGAACCACTGCACCCAGCACCGGATTGATTATGACACCCTTTACAGCCATGTGCTGCGGAAAATACGGGAATGTGCCAGAGCTGCCCTGATGGACGGGGAAGCGGTTGCCGACCGCCTGACCAATACCTGTGAAGCCGAGCAGCGGGAACAGCGGGAAGCAATGGAACGCTCCCTTACAAGGGACGAGGAACGGATTGAGGTTCTGGACAAAATGGTAATGCGGCTTTATGAGGATATGATTGCAGGGCGTATCAGTGAGCAGAACTTCAACACCATGCTGGAAAGGACACAGACCGAGCAGACGGAGCTTAAAACAAAAGTGTCCGAGGGCAGGAAGCGGCTGTCCGATGAAGTCCAGCTTGCCAATGACGCAAAACAATGGGTGGAAGCCATTCAGGAATACGCCAACATCACAGAGCTGGACGCAGCCACCCTCAACCGCTTAATCAAAGAAATCGTCGTGCATGAGCGCATTGACGAAAATAAAACAAGACACATTTCTATCGAAATTCATTTTAATCTCAAACCCATCCCGGAGGTGGAACAGGTCACTGCCTGACCTGTCCCGCCGGGACGGTTCTCTTAACAACACCATATAGATTTTTTGTACGCCGCCGCCCGCCATCGAGCAGAGTTTTTACACCTAATTGGGGATAAAACAGCTCATGCCCCAGGACCGGGCACATCCCTGCACATCTGTTCCGTCCGCAGTCATAAGGGTCATAGTTCATCTCCCATTCCAGTGTATCCCGATTGAACCACATATGCTCCCGGCAGACACGTCCTTTCTTCTGCAGTCCGAAACTGATCTCCTGCCTTCGTATCTCATCGTCATGCAGTTTCAGGATATGCTCCACACTCCCCTCATAACAGTATTCTTCCTCCGTCATATGGACCTCGCAGTCATACCGGAGTATGCCATGCTCCTGGAGATATTCATGTTTCAGCTTACATTCTTTCTTTTCATAAGGGCAGTGGATGGTAGCCATATCATTTTCAAAAGTCCACTCAATCCCCATGTAGCTCATGTTGCTGTGGGACTGGAGTCCTTTGCACTGCAGGCCGCAGGGCGTCTTAAAGATCTACTCAAATATCCACCATCTTTCATAGGTAAAGCCCCCATCATAATTATCAAGGGTCTTTTCCTGCCACATGGGTACTGACATCTGCACCGAAGGTTTCAAAACCGGGAC
>CAJTOO010000121.1 GCA_910577735.1 uncultured Lachnospiraceae bacterium | reverse complement strand
TCCTTCTGAATCCGTTACCATAGGATTCAGGAGGTGATCAACACATGAAATTAGAAAAAACAAACAATACCGATGCTGGCCTGGCTCAGGAACCGGCAGCCCAAAACGCATATGCAGAAACATCTGCGGAACGTGGTTCTTACTGGCAGCTCAACCCTGTCTTTCGTGAACTGATAGACATTTACAGGGATTCTGGAAAAAAGCGGGGGTTAAAGGAATCCACCATCTATAAAACCTCTTTCAGCGCATCCAGTTTTCTTTTGGCGATGCAGAACCGTGGCAGGGAATCTTTAAATGACATAGACGAAAAAGATGTCATTTCTTATTTTATCCGCGAAGACGGGCGCAGTCCTTTAAGTGGCGGATACAGGGATACGGTGGCTTCGGTATTCAAATCGGATCTGGGAAGCTATACAGAACCTGCCAGACGTATCCTTGCATACATCCCTGTCATCCGCCAGCGCAGAAAAAACATCCAGTACCTTAAGCCTGAAGAAGCCGATGCAGTCCGCAATGCTCTTGACGACCCCGGTTCCGGACTCTGCATGAGGGACAGGGCTATCGGGATGCTGCTGTTCTTTACAGGGATCAGGGGGTGCGACATCTGCTGCATGAAACTTTCGGATCTTGACTGGGAAAAGGAAGAGATATGCATTGTCCAGCAGAAGACCGCAAACGGGCTGACGCTTCCAATGTCCGCGGCAGTCGGCAACGCCATATATGACTATGTTACTATGGAACGCCCTTCATCAGGGGAACCCTGTGTTTTCCTGTGCATGACAAGGCCATACCGCCCGCTGTCGGAGGATGGGCTCAGGAGCGCCGTCCCCAAGATTTACCGGGCTGCGGGTATTCGCCAGGGCAAAGGCGACCGCCAGGGAACCCACCTGTTCCGCTACCATGTGGCATCAGCCCTTGCAGGGAACGGCATTGCGCGGCCGGTGATCAGCGAAACGCTCGGCCATACTGCCCCCAAATCCCTTGACTGCTATCTTTCCGGCGATATACAGCATCTCCGGGAATACGCGCTCAGCATTGAGCCGTTTCCCGTAAGCGGGGAGGTGATCCCGTTATGAGCGTTTACTATTCAGGGTTTTCGGCCAGCGTGGAATCTTTTGTAAACAGCCGGAAGATATCCGGCGCGTGGAACGAGACGGTGTTCGGCATGAACATAAGGCTTTTTGACCGTTACTGTGCCGAACATTACCCCGGTGAGGCTCTCCGGCAGGAAATGGTGGATATATGGTGTGCCAGGCGGAAAACAGAAAATGTGAATTCCTGTTACACCCGGACGCTGGTGATCCGCCTTTTTATTGGGTATCTCCGCAAACGCGGGCAAACGGATGTCCTCGCGCCGCCAGCGCTGAAACAGAATAAAGAACGACGCATCCCCCATGCGTTCAGCCATGAAGAACTGGAACGGTTCTTCCGTGAATGCGACCGAATCATCCCCTGCAGGGGGCGGCTGTCCCATGCTTCTGAATTAAGGAAAATAACGTGCCCTGTATTCTTCCGTCTTCTTTACAGCAGCGGGATCCGCACAACAGAGGCGCGCTTTTTAACACGGAGCGGCGTTGACTTTGCACAGGGCGTACTGGATATCCAAAAATCAAAAGGTTATGACCAGCATTATGTCGCCCTCCACCCAAGCATGACGGAACTGCTGGAACGCTATGACAGGGCAGCGGACAGGCTCAGCCCCGGAAGGACATACTTTTTTGAATCGCCGGGAGGGCATCCTTACTCACGCACATGGGTATCCTATAACTTTTCCCTGCTGTGGGAAAAAGCAAACGGTAAAAAGGGCGGCACTGTCGCTTATGATCTCCGGCATAATTATGCCACCGCAAATATCAACGGCTGGAAAGATGATGTGTTTGAATTTAATGACCGGCTCCATTATCTGGCAAGGTCAATGGGGCACCGCTGCATGGAATCCACGCTGTATTATTATTCTGTCGTTCCGGGGCTTGCGGGCATAATACAGGAAAAAACAGAGGAAAATTTCAACAGCATCGTACCGGAGGTGGCCTATGAAGAAGAATAACAGGGAAGCCGCCCGCATGGCAGGGTATATTTCTGAATTTCTCCACGATTATGCCCCACAGTTTCTTACATCCAGCAAACATACGTTGAAATCTTACCGGGATGCGCTGACACTTTATATCGTATTCCTTGATGAAAAAGGGATCACACATGGCAGCCTTGGAAGGAGCTGTTTTGAGAGGGCTTCCATAGAGGAATGGATTGTCTGGCTGAAGGATGCAAGGCAGTGCTCCCCGGAAACGTGCAATATACGGCTTGGCTCCCTGAGGGCATTTCTGGAATTCGTGGGAAATAAAGATGTCGGGCTTATATATCTGTATCAGGAGGCAAAGCTCATCAAACGCCAGAAGTGCCGGAAAAAGAAAGTGGAAGGGCTCACCCGCGAAGCGGTCGCCGCAATTCTGGCAGAGCCGGATCCTTCCACCCGGACAGGAAAAAGGGACCTGGTATTTCTGATGCTTTTGTATGCAACTGCCGCAAGGCTTGATGAGGTTCTGTCCATCAGGCTGTCGCATCTGTACCTTGATGCCGCCAAGCCTTACGTGAACCTGCACGGCAAAGGTGGCAGGATACGGACAGCTTACCTTCTTCCAAGGGCTGTTGAACATATCCGGATCTATCTGAAAGCATTCCATGAACCAGAGGCAAACCCGGAAGTGTATTTATTCTATTCCCGTGTAGGCGGGAAATATGTGAAACTGACAGAGCCTGCTCTTGATAAGCGGATAAAAATGTATGCGGCGGACGCCCACAAAAAATGTCCGGAGGTTCCACTGAATACCCATGCCCACCAGTTCCGCCATGCCAAAGCCACCCATTGGCTGGAGGATGGCATGAACATCATACAGATAAGCTTTCTCCTTGGTCATGCAAGCCTGGATACAACCATGCGGTACCTGGATATAACAACGGATGATAAACGGAAAGCACTGGCTACACTGGAAGGTGAAAAAGAAAAGAATGTCACCAAAAAATGGAAAGATGGCAATGGCTCATTGGCCGACTTCTGCGGACTGAAACACTGAAATC
>CAJTOO010000120.1 GCA_910577735.1 uncultured Lachnospiraceae bacterium | reverse complement strand
TTTTCTTTGCAGGGTACCAGTATTTAGAACAAGCTCTTCCAGATTTTTTGGAAGATGTGGAAGAATTTTTTCGTCCCACTTTTTTAAAACGTCTTGTAAATTTTTATTTTGTAAATTCATGACAATCCTCTTTTCTGTGAAAATTATTTGCAAGATTATTTTACACTAAAAAAAGAGTTTGTCATGGATTTTTTTATTTTTAATGAATTTCCTTTATTAAAAGCATCTGAAAACCTTATTTTGTGCATTTTTTGCTTAAGTTCGCGCTTATGCTGAGAAGCCCCAGGTTATGGACTGCTTTCTTTTCTTTGGAGCCCAGGCTGTCTTCCCTGAATACGACATCCAGTGTCCAGTGCAGGTTGTTTTCTATACTCCAGTGCCTCCGGATTACGATTGCAAATAACTCAGCAATTGGCTGGATGCTGCACAGATAATACCGTTCTTCTATATGGGACTCTCTTGTTTCCTTATTGGTTATGGTCTTTCTCTCATACCCGATGGACTTTAGTTTTTCCCATCTGCCGTGGTCTTCAAACCACTGGATGTCATCTGTGATGAAAAATTCTCTTATGGTTATGGCATATGTGGATTTCTCTGTCCCACTCTGGTATTGTCCTGCTTTCTGGTGTATGGTTTCCAGCAGATCTTTACAGGCAAAATAATTCCGGATTTCTTCATAAGCCTGTTTCTGGTTGCCTTTGAGTGCAAGACAATAATCCCCATGTGCTTCCTGCACAATCACCCGTGCGGTTTCTTTCTGGGCATTCATGGCATCTGCAGTAACGATGCACTTTCGGCAGTCAAGCCCTTTCATGACTGCCTGCATTCCGAGAATTTCATTGGTTTTCCCGTCAATTCTTGTGCTGGACAGACAGACACCCCATTCTGTGGACATGACATGAAATTCATTCAGATTACACAAGTCTTCTGGCTCTTTTACGTGTTTCTTTGCGGTATGCCAGATTTCCTTTCCGTCTGCCGCAATAACGTCATGTATATAACAGTCCAGTTCTTCCTTTTGATACAGATACTGGTTCAGGTGCTGCCCAGCCATTTCTACCATTTGAATTAAGATCTCCCTGAGCATACCCTGCAGTTCATCTGGCCGGATAATGGCAAAGACTCTCTGCATGGTATCATGGGATGGAATTCCGTTCTTTAAGTCCAGGTAATTTCTCAAAGTTTCTCTTTCATCTACCGCAAAATCATAGATATCCTCCCATTCATCATTTTCGGCAAGCACACCAAAGAAAACAATGCCCAGAATGTCTTTGAAAGCATGCTTCACTTTGCTCTGCTGCCTGCTGTCCGTCATCGTAGCAGTGTGCTGTGAATAAACATCCATGAAAATGCGATCCAAACCTTCTGTTTCCGAAATACGGATCTCCTCTACGAATACATGAACTGTCTTTGATAAGTTTTTAAGTTTGGTATCTTTTTTGCCATACTGTCCCCCACATTCGTAAAGTGCTGTTTGGAAACAGTATATTATATCTTAGTTCAAAAAAAAAGCAATTATAATATTTATTGGTAAAATATAACAAAAAATGTAAAAAAATGTGTGCTTTTTTCATTCATGCGTTTAATCTGTATACAATACAGAATATAAGGATGTTATACGAATACAACAGCCTTATCATACAGTATCCAAAAAAGAAAACAGACATTGATGTTGTCTTTGATATCCTGTACGATACACTGAACAGCACAAAGCAGTACATACGGGTAGGTGGTGAGGACAAACCTGCAATGGCAGTTATTGGGAAACTGATGAAGTTAGATTACAGTGATATCTCTTATAGCATTAACAAGTACCATGAGCAGACAGAAAGAATAAAAAACGTAAAAAGCTACCTGCTGACAATCCTGTACAACAGCAAGGAACAACAACACTTAGATATTATGAACCTGGGACATGTAAACCATGATTTTTAGCCTTTGTTATTTAGCCTTAACAAAGGCTTTCTTTAATTTCTAAAATATACCCATAACATTCCACTGATACCATTCTGGCACTATACAAGCCCCATAGAGGAGTTTTTTATTGCCAGATAATAAATCTATGACACAAAAAATTTTAACGGTATATGGGGCAATAAAAAGCTTACAGGGGGTATTTATAAACTATAAAAAGGTAAGATTTTGTACCCCACATATAATATTCTGGCTGTTTCCACTTGAATACGCCCTTCGGGCGTGGGTTCATTCCTGTAAATACACAATATACAGGAGGAAACTAAACATGAGTAAAACAATGGGCAAAGAACAATTTGCAGAAAAGGTACTTCAATATGTCAAGAAAGCATTACCAGAGGAGCTTGCAGAAGTAAAGATACGTATCGTCAGCATAGATTTATGGAATGATGGTGCACGGACGGTACTGCTGGTCATGCGTCCATGGTCTGGTACTGTAACCGGGTTCTGCATGGACAGATGGTATAAGGCATACTTGGACGGAAAAGAAACAGCAAAAACTACTGCCACTGCTGTTATCAATGACAGAAGGCTCTACTGTATGCCGCAGGGGGACGGCATGGATATAGATGGCTGTGCGGTCATATATGCCTAGCCCTGCCGCTTACGCATATAGCAGGCCATGTCGGTTAAAATCTGTATGCTGTCTTTATCAAGGCCTGAGAGGTCGAGCACCGCCTCATGCCCAATCTCCAGCAGGTAGTCTGATGAGATTGCAAAAAGATGTGCCAGCTCTATGACATATTTTGTGCTTGGGATGGATATGCCAAGTTCCCAGGCATTCACACTGCTACGTGTAATCCCCAGTATTTTTGCAATCTCTGCTTGTGAAAGGTGGTTGCGCTCCCTTCATTCTTTAATCCTGTTTTAGGCGATTGCGAAACTCTGAAAGCCGCATAAATACGACATTTTTTGTTATTAAAATAAAACATCTCCTCACGGTTTATGGTATAATAGAGTTGTAAAAAACTATAACCAGTCCACCGGAAGGAGACATTCTTATGATAGCACAAAAACAACTCACTTTGGCAGATATTTTTTCAGATTGCCAGGAAATTTTTGATTCTGACAAACCACAGTTCCTTACCCTTCTTGAAAACCATATTGAC
>CAJTOO010000119.1:2837-3123 GCA_910577735.1 uncultured Lachnospiraceae bacterium | reverse complement strand
CATGTCCTCCTCGATGTACTCTTTCATTATTTTTGTAAATGCTTCACCGGTTGCTTCATACTCACATGAAAGCCTTTCCGTCTCTCTTTCATAAACGGCTTCCTGCGAAGCCCTGATCTCTTCTGCCATCTGTACCGACTGATGCTCATCATCTGCTATCTGCTTGTACCTTTTGACTATGTTTCCCCTGCTATCATAATTTCCCTCCATGTATCTTTCATTTTCAGCTCCTCCATCAGCCGTATCCTGTTTTCTCCATTCATCCGCCATCGTTTCCCCTCCGTAT
>CAJTOO010000119.1:0-2780 GCA_910577735.1 uncultured Lachnospiraceae bacterium | reverse complement strand
AGCTTTCTGTCCGGCGCATTCCAGATCATGGACGCACCGTATTCCTGTATGACCATCTTCGCCACATCACGGTATGTCATGGAAACATTCTGGAATGATCTTGACTTCTTCTGTATGTCCATTTTCCATGTGTGGGAGACTGCCTTCAGACAAAGGACTGCATACCCGCCCTCCTCAGCCAGTTCCAGTGATTCTATGACACCGGAGAACAGGATCTGTTCCGTGGCAGTGTTATTGTCACGGCCTGTGATCATGACTGCTTCATCCGCAGTGTCCATGAGGGCGGCTCCCGCACTGTCCCTCTCCACAACTGCAGTGGCTTCCGCACGGGTATGGTGTCCGTACCGGGCGTGGATCACGCAGCTCTGTACGCTTATGATCCGAAATCTGCATTTAATAAATATCTGCCTGTCTGCTGTTTTTTCTGTCATGTGTTCTCCTTTCTTTCTGACGTATGTATTATGTTTTATCACTCATCTGCTGATTCCTCAGGCTCCCGAAATAATATGTGTATGTCATTCCGTTCACTTTCAATATAATAAGCATCTTCGTCTCCGAAATAGCAAATATAAACCTCTTTGCCAAACCAGCCATCTTCCTGCTGAAAGAAATACCATTCACATTGCCGGTCCAGATCATCCCGGAAAGTATACGATGCATGAGCAAAAACAACTATATCCTCCAGTCCGTCTCCGTCCATATCCCCGATCGCCGTTCTAGTAATCTCGCAGTCACTGTTATCGTCATAGCCCACAAAATTTTCCGAAAACTGGTATATGACATCTCCCTGTTCGTCCAGTAATACCACCCATGGTTCAAATGTATCTGCATTTTCTTTATACACACAGCATAACGTTACTTTCCCCAACAAGCCCATCTCTCCTTCATTTGTTACAGGTGTGTCACGGTACTGTATATCCGATATGCTGCAAGTCTGATAGTTTTTTGTCTCTCCCCCATCAATCCTTACATCAAGCCCGTTCTCCCCTGCAAAAGTGATATCCATCAATCCATACCTGTTCTCCTGCCCGTTATGGTATATGCACTCCGCATGGCCGTCAGATACTTTCCCTTGAAAATTTATACTGTGGCCTGCCCAGTCTATATCAAAATACATATCGGAATATGTCCGATCCTCACCCAGAAATCCCTCTATACATCCATCTTCTATCCGTGTGATGACCAGACTGTGCAGAAGATGATCATGACCTTCCATCCATATTTTTCTCAGATACATACTGTAGTCTGTCTGATCTGACAGGATGTCATCTGTTATCCCTTTTCCTTCCTGCTTTTTATCCTGGCATCCTGATGCAAATGTCAGAATAAGTGCCAGCCCCATGACTATGACTATCTTTCTACAATCATTCCTTTTTCCCATATGACTGCCTCCGCATATAACTGCCCTCTCCAAAACTGATCCACAGATCTTTTTTTGTACTATTCATCGTATATCCCTGCTGTTCGTCTATATTGATCACGACCGACTTATCAAATAGTCCATCTTCCCGTTGAAAAAAATACAGCTCTATTCTGCCGGGATCACAGACGTCTAAAGAAATGGCAGCAACCTTTACATCTTTTAGCCCATCTCCATCCAAATCCCCGATCCACACTTTTAGTACTTCATACTCCTCTGGAAGGGAATAGATGAAAAATTTATATAGTATGTCCTTCTGCTCATCCACCAGCAAAACGCATGGTTCCAGACGGTAATCTTCCCCGCCTAAAAAAGTCTTCCTGTATACATAAATCAATGTTACATTTCCCCATGAATCCAGATCAATCTCGAATGTTTCCGGCTCGGCAGTAAACTCCATGTCGGAAATATTGTAAGCCCTGAGCTGATAGCTTTCTCCGCCGTCGTCGCCGAAATCCATGCTGATTCTGTCTTCCCCATGGAATACAATGTCAAATGAATGGATTTTCTCATCACCATACAGACATTCTGCCCTTTCCATAAAAACGTTTCCGTGAAATTCAATCAGATCCCGCATAAAGAAGCTGCAATAATCATCCAAAATCATTCCTTTCTTGAAGTACCCCTCGATGCATCCGTCCTCTATCCGGGTTATGATCATACTGACCTCCAGATCCCATTCCGAATCAGTTAATTCGTTCCAGCCATCAACTATCCATGTCTTATTTATGTACTGGCTGTAATCAATGGTATCTGGCATTCTGTTTTCTACTACGTTTTCTCCCATACTTCCGGGCTGCCCCCACTTTTTACCGCATCCCGTAATTACTAACATGAGAACGATCACAAACCCAAATAAATATTTTGCATATGTCTTCCTTTCCATTTCCGTTTCTCCTAAGCTACTATTTTAATTTTATTGGGGAAAATCATCCAAATTGATTGTCAGATCCTGCATTGTAAAATATTCATACCATTTATTTGCTGCATCTACCCTTTTTTGTAGATGATGTCCTGATCTTTCGTAGTGAGCCTGAAATACCAATGCCAGATCTCCCGGGTCACAATCAGATGTAATATATTCTTCTGCTGTCATAGTCTTTGGTGTTCCATTGGAAGGAGCTTTTTGCTCATAATACCTCAGTGCATTTCCAATAAGCCATTGATTCTCTTCTTTTGTCATTTCTGTCAACTTCATTGTTTCCAATAAGTATCTTAACTGACTATCCATCAGTCCCTTAGGATCAGCTTTTGCCCAGTTATTGACCTCATTAGCTCCCATATTTATATAACTGAGATATTTATCGTCAGCGGATGACCACTGTACCAAACCATACCCCAACCCTGTATTCGCCCATAC
>CAJTOO010000118.1 GCA_910577735.1 uncultured Lachnospiraceae bacterium | reverse complement strand
CGGGAAATCGGGGAAATGTACGGACGCTGCCGGAGTACGACCGGGTATCAAATCCATAGGACTTTACAACTCCTGCATAAAGAAATGGAGGTGCTTTCACATGGGGAATCTGAATCTTTTGCCTTATGAAACGATTGTCCGGGCGACCAGCGGAGAGCCGGAAGCCGTGGAAGAGGTTTTACGCCATTACAGCAAGCGTATCCGTATGGCAGCCCTTGAAAATGGTCATATAGATACAGACACCGAGGATAGCATAAAACAGCGGCTTATCTCTGCTTTGTTCCGTTTTCGGTTTGACGGACAGGCTACATAATGGGAGGTGAGATTTGTCGGGAAAATAGTCATGCTTACATTCAATGGCACAGAAGAAAAAGCGATTGAAAAAGCCATAGCTGGCCTTGCCCATATAATACCGCTGGAAGCCATGCCGCCGCCACACTTCCCCACACTGATTTTTCCAGGATTGGAAATCAGATTACACCAACGCCGGGTACTGAAAGGCGGGGCAGACATAAATCTCACCCGTTTAGAGTATGGCGCACTCTGTTGCCTTGCCACCAGTCCGGGGAGGGTATTTACAAAGGCGCAAATCTTTGAAACTGTATGGAGCATGGAAAGTGAAAGCTGCCAGTCAAGCGTTGCCAATGTAATTTGCAACTTGCGAAAAAAGATAGAGCCGGACAACCGCAAGCCTACCTACATAAAGACCGTTATAGGCGTGGGCTATAAGTTTGTTTCCAGAGAATGACAGACAGATTGCTATTGCCGGATAAATATAATATAATACCCTCAGTGAATCCCCATAGAATGTAAAGGAGAAAATCGTATGGAAAAATTGATGTATATGATGATGATTGAGAAAAGCAAGACCTATAATAAAATGACAAAACAGGTAGTTATGGAACACGTTGAGAACATAAGAAAGCTGGACGATGAGGGAAAGCTGGAAATCTGCGGTGTCTTTAAAGGCTATCCGGGAATGGCAGGTATGTATATCCTAAAAACAGAGAGCCGTGAAGAAGCAGAAGAAATTTGCAAAGCAGAGCCGCTGGTTATGGGAGGATATGCAACCTACAAATTGGTTGGTTTGCAGATTGCAAACCGGGAAAATAATTACTTGCTGTAATTGCGAAAAGGAACAACACTGGGGCAAATTAAATCCGGCTTATTTGTAAACTGAATAACCGCCGCTACATGGAACGGCACACCAAGGCAGGAAATCAAGAAAAGGTTTCCTGTTTTTTGCGCCCATTTTTGGCATTTTGAAAAATCGCCAGTATTATACCGTAACGGCATATGTATGCCACAATATTGGTAGAGCAGAAAGTTCCATTGATTAAGATATCTGCCCTGTTGGGGCATGCAAGTGTCAATACAACCTTTGAATATTATTGTGAAGTCATGGATGAGAATGAGCAGATCATTACGTTTATGAATCATACATTTGTTCCGGAAGGGAGTGATTCTGCATGTTAGATTTGAGTTTAAAAAATTATGTCGATTGGAGAGTGGCACAGGTAATACCTGTGCGCTCCGGTTTCGGCTACAGGGTATTTCTGAAATATCCGGACGGAAGTGAAAAGCCACAGCAGAAGTCAGGATTTAAAACAGAGAGGGAAGCAAATAAGGCAAGAGAGAAGACCATCGCAGAACTATATAACGGTACGTTTGTTGTATACGCAAAGGTGAATGTTGCCGATTTTATGTTCTTCTGGCTTGAAGAAGAGCTTAAAAAACGCACGGACAGCCATGAAACCTATTATAATTATTGCGGAATAGTAAAGAATCACATTATTCCCATTCTGGGTAAAAAGAAAATGATGGATGTTACCCGTGGAGACATTCAGAAATTGTTTAATACCAAGACAGACTACTCAAGGTCGGTGGCAGAGCAGGTAAAAACAATCATGAATGTCTCTTTTCGTTATGCGGTAACAATTAAAGTGATTCCAAACAGTCCGGTGGACGGGATAGGGCTTCCCAAAGCAGAAAAGCTACAGTAGAAATCAGGATTCAGGACCCGGAATATTGATACACAGAAAACACTGACTATGGAGCAGATCCAGGTTCTGCTGGAAAAGAGCAAAGATACTCCAATCCATATGCAGGTGCTGTTGAATGTACTTATGGGACTCCGCAGATCCGAGATCAATGGGGTAAAATATTCAGATGTAGATTATATCAACCACACGTTAAAAGTGGAACGCCAGTTGGGGAGGATACATAACACGGTAAAAGAAGACTTTGCCCCAAAAACTTTTACGAAACAGGAAGTTGGATTAAAGACAAGATCCAGTTACAGGGAAATCCCGATTCCCGATTATGTCTTTGAGGCAATTTTAAAGGAACGGCGAATATATGAAAAAAACAAAAATCGCAGAAAAGAAGAGTTTCAGGATTTGGATTATATCTGTTGTTCCACACTTGGTAGGGCAAGGAGCAAAGGGTTTCACTGCAGGTATTATAAGTAGCTTCTTGCTGAAAGCGGTTTACCGGACATCCGCTGGCATGACCTGCGCAGCACCTACTGTACGCTTCTGCTGAAAGAGTCATTTAATCCAAAGGCGGTATCAAAGCTCATGGGACATGCGAAAGAACTCATAACAATGGATGTTTACGCCGATAACAGAGGGATCATAGCGGATGGGGTTCCGGAGATTGAAGAATATATGAAAGAAGTATTGCCAAACCTGAAAGAAATAGAAAGCTTTAAAAAGGAACTGTTGGAGATTGTAGTAGATGTAACGGAATTTCTTCCAGACGCAGGGTGATAGAAAGAACAAAAAGAACAAAAGTTCGATTTCACATCTATACAAATTTAACGATTTGTGGTAAGATAAAAAAGCTCTTTAGTGCTGCTACGTCCGTATAGAATTACGGAGGTGCGCTGAGTTGCAAAAACAGCAAATTGTGAACGGGATTCGTCGTGGGCCTGTTTTTCCCTGATTTGAGTAAAAGCCACGACGAAAATAAAATGTTCCACGACGAATTTTTGTCCGATATGCGTCTTTTTTTACTATGAATTTTGGAGGTGGTATTTGTGCAAACTGCACAAAAAATGTTCGAACTTCACAGCGAATACAAGCCCACCGGCGACCAGCCCCAGGCCATAGAAGCCCTTGTAAAAGGCTTTAAAGAAG
>CAJTOO010000117.1 GCA_910577735.1 uncultured Lachnospiraceae bacterium | reverse complement strand
ATCTTCGAGGGGTGACAGTATGAAAGAACGATCCTACCGGTTTTCGGAGAAAGCGGCAGAGGAGCACCGTCTGGAGATTGAGAACAGAATCCGAAATCTGTTTTGGACCATTAGCGGAGATTATACGCTGGATGTAAAACCGGATGTGAAGGCGTTTGTAAGATCCAGATCTGCAGTGCTTTATGATGCCATGAAGCAGGGAGCGTTTGCCCGGTATTTTAACTCTGAAGAACTGGCGCTGTATATGATGAAAAAGACCTATCTGTCGGCACAGGAGAGACCTCTTATGGAACTGGCCCAGCTCTGTGTGGACGCTGCAGTTTATCCAAGGACTGCAAAGGAGCGTCCGGGGACAGCGGACATTCGAAAAAGCGCTTTTGAAGATCTGCTAAGGCAGGAAGAACCAGTTTTATGCAAGACTTTTTTTGGCCAGGTCAAGGTTTTTATTATGAAAGATTATCTGGGGAGGCAATCGGGTCCGATACCAGATGCAGTCAGACAGACGGCAAATGAGATTGCAGCTTTAGAGCATGCCAAAGATACAGCGGATATCATAAATAAGATGGAAAACATCTATAATACGATTGTTGACAGGGAATTTGAAGAGCAGCATGGAAATTTGGAAATAGTGCTTCGTGTTCCGCCTAATGCCCTGGCGAGTGCAGCATGGCAGGAATGTCTGACCGATGAGCAGATGGAGGAAATCCTTAAAAAGTATCTGGCCGGCCTTGGCAAGGATATGATGAGTCTGCAGATCAAGGACAAACAGCCGAAAAAGCGGATGCATCCGGCCGAATCCGTAAGGCAGGAAGAAGACTCCGACATCGAAGATGAAGCTTCCCTGCAGAAGGTGCAGGAATATGTGGCATTAAATTACGGAAAAAATTATTTGTCTCCTTTGGAACAGGAAAAGAGGCGGAACCGGCTCTGCACCGGGATACATGCCAACTGTCTGCTGCATGATACAAAGGGGATCCTGCAGGACCCGGTAATCGTAAATAATCAGTACCGCTTCAACCAGCTTCAGTTTGAAAAAAACAGGATGTATTATTACAGCAACAGCCGAGTAATCAAACGGAATATTAAGGCTTTGGCGGACACACTGAAAAAGGCGTTGGTTCTTAGAAGCCAGGAAGACTTTTGCCGTTCTACCAGCGGACAGCTGGCGCCGGCGAGACTCTGGAAGCTGGGAAGGACAGAAGATGAAAAGCTTTTTGTCAAAAAGATTTCCTCCGGTTCCTCAGAATTTGTAGTTGATATTCTGCTGGATTCCAGCGGTTCACAGGCGATAAGGCAGTCGCAGGTGGCGGTACAGGGGTATATCCTCAGCGAAGCGTTAAGCTTTGTGGAAATCCCCCACCGGGTAGTGAGCTACTGTACTTTCTGGAATCATACCATCATGCACCTCTTTCGGGATTATGACGATGGAAAAGAAAAAAATGAGAGAATTTTTGAATTCCGTGCATCGGGAGATAATCGGGATGGACTGGCAATAAAAGCTGCATATGATACCCTGCTGGACCGGCCGGAGAACCATAAGATTCTGATCCTGCTTGGCGACGGAAAACCCTGTGACATCAGTGTCAGGCGTCCGGGCATCCGGCGGCCTGCGGATTACACAGGAGAAAAGGCGGTGAAAGATACGGCATTTGAGGTACGAAGGGCAAGGACGCTTGGCATCTCCGTTCTTGGTATTTTTGCCGGGAACTATGAAGATACCGCTGCAGAGAAGAGAATATTTGGAAAGGATTTCGCCTATATCAGAGATATCCGTAATTTTTCCCGTGTTGCAGGCGCCTATCTGCGCAGACAGCTGGAAGAAGAGTAGAAAAGGGGTAATTAAAATGAGTGTATTTGCAGACTGTCAGGACGAAAGAAATAAAAAAACGATTCAGGAAATCGACTGCCCAGAATGTATGGAAGAAGATGGACTGGAAGTGTTCTTAAAGGATGGCGTAACGGTAGGAGAAAGCACCTGCACTGCATGTGGATATGTCATACCGGAGGGCGTAAGTCTGAAGGAGTTTTTGGAAGGATAACAGGAGTTTGAGATGAAAATAGCAGTAACAGGAAAAGGCGGTGTTGGGAAAACCTCTTTTGCAGCAACACTGGCAAGGATTTTTGCAGAAGAAGGAAGGAATGTACTGGCTGCCGACGCAGATCCAGACGCAAATCTGGGATTGGCTCTTGGTTTTCCAGAAGAGGTAGTTGATTCTATTATTCCGATTTCTAAAATGAGAAAAATGATTGAAGAACGGACAGGGGCAGATAAAGATAATACATTTTATGTTCTGAATCCCAAAGTCAGTGATATCCCGGATAAGTACGGAAAGCTGTATAACGGTGTCCGTCTTCTGCTTCTTGGTACGGTGGATACAGCCGGTGGAGGCTGCGTGTGTCCTGAAAATGTTATATTAAAACGGATTATCAGTAATCTGGTGCTGCACCAAAAGGACGTGGTGATTCTTGACATGGAAGCAGGACTGGAACATCTGGCACGCGGGACAACATCCGGCATGGAGCAGTTTATTGTTGTAATTGAGCCTGGCACCCGGAGTATTCAGACTTACCGCAATGTAAAGCGTCTTGCCCTTGGACTGGGCGTGCAGCAGGTGAGAGTGGTTGCCAGTAAGGTAAGGGATGAACAGGATGAAATTTTCATCCGGGAAAAAATACCAAAGGAAGATTTTCTGGGCTTTATTCATTATAATCAGGATATCCTCCGTGCAGATCGTATGGGCTTGTCTCCATACGATTGCAGCAGAGAACTGGTACAGGAAGTAAAAGAAATTATAAAACGGATGGAGTGAAGAACATATGAATTTTTTGAAAAATTATCAGGCTTTTCAGCAGATGTTACAGCCGGCAAAAGAACGGATATGCCTTCATGTGCCGGAGGAAATTGCCCAGAAGAGTGGTGCAGTATTTCATAAAGACAGGTCTTTTTTTGAACTGCAAAGTTTAAATCAAAGGATTAAGATTACCTATCCAGATTGCATATTCCAGCCGCATATTGACGAATGGCATAAGCTGGTAATTCTGCACTATCTGGCTCTGGCAGATGGAACAGCAGTATCTTCACAAATGATTCCTTTTGGATCGTTAAAGGATGGTCTTATCCGAGGAACAAAATTTGATCGTGATACAGAAAGTATGCTCCAGAAATTACTGGCGGG
>CAJTOO010000116.1 GCA_910577735.1 uncultured Lachnospiraceae bacterium | reverse complement strand
ACGGCAGAAATTACTATGTTAATTTGTATAAATATCAATATGTCAGTACACTAGTAAGGGATATTGATGAGACGGAGAGGCTGATGGATTTGGATATTGATGCTCACGAAAGGCGTGAAATCCACGAAGGTGATAGAATCGATTCCAGTAAAGAGCTTCAGGATAGTATAGAGAAATGCAAAGCTGATTTGGATATTTTATTAAGCAATTACTTTGTGTCAACTTCGGAGGAGACAGAAAAATATTTTCAAAAAATGTGTATGCGTTATGAACAGATACATAAGAAAAAAATAATATTCCATTTCTCATCTCCAGGTCTCGAACATAAAAAATGGTATTATTGGAATAGTGGTATGGAAAAAGAATTTGGATATTTTCTTGACAATTTGAAACATTGTAAAAGGCCAATAGATTTTTCGGAGTGTGCAAATGAATATATGGATGTTGAGGCCCGGTTTGATATTAATAGTCTTACGTTGACAATCAAATCCTGGTCTTGTCAACCGGCATTAGAAGTGGAAAGAAAGTTTTTGGAGGAAAATCGTTTATCTAAAGAGAATTCAGAAGCATTTGATGTCAACTTTTGCTTTACAAATATTATTGCCAGACCAGCTGAGCAAGAATACTTATTGGAAACGAAGATGGAAGTACCATCATGTTATCAATCACTGAAGGAGAAAGCATATGGGAGAACAAAGGAAAAAATTTAATGCTGTCGTGATAGACGATGAAAGCAAAAGAAATGAGACTTATTTGAAAGTGTTGGGTAATAAATATAATGTAACGATTATTAATGACTTATCAGATTTTGATCGTGCAAGAATTATGCAAAATGATATTATGATAATTGATGTCTGGTTTAAAAAGTTCACGGCTTTTAGAATCATGGAAGAATATGAATTGACACTTCCAACTGTTTTGGTGAGCGGCAAGTGGATGGAAGAAGGAGAACCAAGCGAAGTCATTCTTTCTGTTCCGAAGTATAAGAATATTATCAAACTGATTAGTTGGAACAGTTTTAATAAAAATGACTCAAATGAACAGATAGGGGAAGAAATTTTTTATCAGTTTTGCAGGTATAAGAATTTGCTGATTAGCGGCAATAAAGAAAAATTCAGTGTGTTGCACTTATCTGATTTGCAGTTTGGTGGAAAGGTGGCAGGCGGGGCTTTTAATGACCATTTTAGAATAGCACAGTTTTTGAAGGAACAGGAAATTGAACCGGAAATCATCGTTATAACCGGAGATGTTGCGGATAAGGGAAAAAAAGCTGAATACATGGAGGCTTATGAGTGGTTAGAGGAATTGATTAAAAGGATTTGGGGAATGAAACAGGATATAGAAGATGTTATGAAAAGAATTATTATTGTGCCTGGAAATCATGATTATGATTTATCAGTATCAGCATCTGATTATTATGATTTTGATTTTGGTGCTAAAGAAATGGGAACATTTAAAAAGAAGGCAAATACATATATGAATCAAAAACTTGGATTTAATAATTATGTTCGTTTTATGCATAAACTTTCAAGGAATAAGGGTAGTTTCCTTTATATGGATAAGGCCATACATATAAATGAAACTTTCAGAGACTGGGGTATTCGATTTATAACGTTAAATTCGGTGTATAATATTAACAGTGATAATTGCGAAAATAATTTTGGAAAATTCTATTGTGATTTATCCCCTATTGAGAGTAGTGCATTATCCTCTGGTATCAATGTAAATGATGAATCATGTAATATATTAATAATGCATAATCCGCCAGAGAACTTCAGGGCGGGAACAGAAAATGGGGAGAAGAGTTGGGCGAGGATGCAGACGATTATCCAGGATAATAAGATTAAATTGATTATGTCAGGGCATACTCATGACTTCAGGCCCGCCTGGCGATTGAGGGATGCGGGAGGTAAGTATTGTAATAAGGCTGTTTGTGTTTCCGCGCCAAGTGCCCGTCTGAATGCTGCTTCAAGAACAGATGACGCTGCCAGAGGATTTAATATTATTGATTTTTATCGGGTGGATGGTTGCATCAAGAAGATTATTCCCAGATATTTTTCCATGCAAAAGGCTTCTATTACTGAAATAATTGATTATTCAGAAGAATTTATAATAGAATAGTAAACGGAATTTACTGTTTACTCGTACGAGGCGGCTTTTTATTATCCACAAAAATGAATAACTGCTTCCACAACCGCGTCATTAATGCTCAGATGATAGGTGCATAATCCACTGAATGATATGCATATCACCATGAGAATACAAAACAGGCAGGTTAACAGGTTTTTGGTTTTGGAGGGCTGAAGTTTCTTTAAGTAGAACGCGGACAATCCAAAACCAATACCGAAAGCGAGTAAAATGAAGATTCCCATCACGGCAGGACCTAAGCCATTGACCGGAAAATTTTGGATAGAAAGAAATTCAGGTATGATTTTATTGTCAAACTGCATGATTTCCAGTCCTGCCAAGGAATTCCACTGTTCTTCCAGGAAACTGAGATACCCGCGGTATAAGGCTACTTTCCGCATATTCATGGCAAACACATACAAATACAAAGTCACGATTGTTGGAATAAACATAAAAAGGCCTGACAGTATGATATGATAGAGGCCTTTTTGCTGCTCTTCTTTTCCCTTCTGGTATAAAATCAGGCCGATAGCACAGCCAAATACCACCATAATACATACAGCGCTGAAAGCGGCGTACCAAGTGCTGAGACTTTCATAGCGCTCCAGCTGATCTGTATAGGAATTTATCATTTCTGTAATCCCGTTTAATTGCTCCATAATTATCCAGCCTCCCATAATTCTGATCATTCCATCATATAGGAAATTTTCCCGTTATCCGAGTCTGCGAAGCGCATCTCGCAATCAAGCTTACTTGATTTTTATTCAGCAGGAATACTCAGATACCATTTAGACAGATTCTCGTATTCTAATAGTTCATGTTCTTTTGTGATATGTTTTTCCACAATTTCAGTCTCTAATTCTCTGTTTATGAAATTCATAAAATCAAATTTATCATAGGTACTCTGCTCTGCATCAAAAGTGTCTAGATTCTGCGCTTCTATGATCAGCAGCGATGCGTCACGGTCTGTGCCGCTGCAGATTGCGTTAATATACTTTTCTGCCTCAGAAGCTGTTATCCGGTAAGCGTCAAATCCAACGCCTTGGATAGTCAGCGCTTTTATGCGATACTCTAAA
>CAJTOO010000115.1 GCA_910577735.1 uncultured Lachnospiraceae bacterium | reverse complement strand
TTCCTTTGCGGTTCTCCAACACGCGCCCCAACGCTTCATACACTTTTTCACTCATTGGAATTTGTCTGATACCGCTCTGTGTTTTGGGCTTCTCTATGTAGTAGCCTGTTTCCGCGCTCCGTAAAAGCTGGTGGTCTACATTGATTACCCGGTTTTCAAAGTCAAGGTCGGTTTCAGTCAGTCCGCAGAGTTCGGAAATCCTAAGCCCTGTCCCCAGCAGTATGATAACCTCGTCACGGTATTTCTGATAGACGCTATCACTTTGCATAAAGGATAAAAGGCTTTCTTCCTGTTCTCCTGTGAGGGGTACTTTCGGCTCTGTGTCGTCCTCGATCACGGTGTTTAGCTGGAAGTCAAAGGGATTTTTCCTTATACAGTCGTCCTGTATCGCTGTGTAAAAAGCAGCTTTCAGAGAACGCTTGTCGTTGCTTATGGTCTTGTAGGATATTCCCTTTTCTTTCATGCGCAACGCCCATTCTTTCGCGTCGGACAGCTTCACACTGTCAATGGGGCAGGAACCAAGTTTATCCGCTTCCAGCAGCTTCATCAGCCGTTCGCGCCCCTTTGTGGTGTTGTGCCTTACATTCCCCCGGTGGCGGTTCTGCTTTGCGTAAAGCTCGCAGACGGTCATTTTCTTTCCGATTGTGTCTATCCCGTCGTCAAGGTCTTTCTGTATCTCTTTTTCCTTTTCTCTAAGGGATATGTCGTCACGCTTCCCGGCAGGGGTCTTGTCCGTAGGCACTAACTTCCACGCATAGACAAATTGCACTTTATTAAAAGTATCGGTATATTTGTAAGCATATCTCCCGTCTTTCCTCTGGCTCTCTCCCGAACGCAAAATGCGGTTTTTATTATCACGTCTTTTCGACCACATTGTTTTTGCTCCTTTCCGTGTCGGAAAGAGCCTTGATATGCGTGTACCTATTATAGCAGATTCATAACGGTTTTTCACTATCTTTTTTGACAAATCAGTTATTCTCCCCGGCGTACCAGCTTTCATTTCTGTTACGCTTTAGAACGCCATTTTCGGGGGTAGCAATATAAATCCTTATTTCCTGTCAATCCCATGTCTGCAAGCCGCCAAAAACAAGCTGAAAAGGTTCCCTACTGCGTAACAAGCCCCATAATAAATTGAGGGCGAAAGCAGTTTACTGATTTCACCCTCTTGCTACCTACCTGTCGAACCGAAATTTCAATATGGATTCTGTTAATCTTGCTTTTAGCCTGTCCTGAGTATCGTCATTGATATGCCCCTTATACATAGACAGGTATTTAATATGTGCGTTGTAATACCGCAATACTGCGTCTACCGCTTCCGGCTCTCCGGCAACGGCTTTTTCGATTATCTCAAAGGGTATCAGTTTTTTGTTCCTCATGTTTCAATCCCTCCCATTCTTTCCGAAACTGTTTCAGCGCAACATTTCTTCTGCGGTTTATCGAACTCCTGCAACGTCCGTACAATCTGCCGATTGCTTCATCACGATAACCAATGAAGTAATAAAGCAACAGAACTTCCCGTCTTAATTCCGGTAATCTTGATAATGCCGTTGCTAACCGTTCATCATCAACAACAACTTCCTTTCCCAACACAAGAAATACCGTCGGCTTGTCCTGTTTTTCAAAGTAGCTGTCCATAGCAGACGGTTCAAAATATTTCTCTGACATCAGATAGTCAAGGGATATTTCCCGTTCCTCTTTCCGCTTCAAATCCCGCCATGCGTTCATAGCTTCATGGCGCAGGACAATCTTACAGAACGCATGAAATGCATATTCGATATGCTCCATGAACTGTTCAGAATATCTCATTTTCACTCACCCCCTTTCTTCCCAGTAGGGGATTATTACAGCAAATACCCATGCAGCAGAAAGCGCATAGGTATTTGAGTAATGCGAGTTATTAAGACATACTAAATGATATGTGTATTCATACTCATAGGCAGAAAATCCCGTTCCACAAGACAGGATTTTTTTAACAAATCAATCACCGATGAATTTTGTTGATACAGTTTGCATTTCATGGCGGCAACTCCTTTAGCCGCCATATCTCTTTAGGCAAAGATTCTCGCTTCTTTAATGAAAGAAACGGCGGCTTTGATCTCTCAAAAGCCGCCGTGTATGAATAGGCGTGTGAAAATACCTCTGCTGTACGACGGCTTTTTTTCTTTTGCCGTCGTGCGGCAGAGCATTATTTAATATTCAATTCCATACTTCCTGTAAAATCTTCACATTCAATACCAATATAGTTGCTGCCACTTGACAATGTAATTGTTTCCTTATAAGTTCCGTCCGTTTCAATCAAGCTAACTGGTTTCTCGCTTCCCGAAATCCAAAATACTTTAGCAGTACCACTGTCAACTTTTAGGACGCACTCTACAGTTAATTCATTTCCCTGCTCTCTTTCAACATCAACACCGCCAAACAGATATTCCGTTTTTGAAAAGTCCTTATATTCGGCTGAATAAGTTCCAACGTAATTATCAATCCCTGTAGTACGTTCCCCCTGCAAAGAGGATTCAGAAGTTAAAACAGTGTTTCCACCAATTTCATTTAGCACATCCATGATGTCTAAAGCAGTATTTTTTGGAGTGTCGCCTACAGTGTCAGAAGCCATATCAAGTATCTTTTCCGTCCCGTCGGATAATGCTTGATAAATGCTGTTACAGCCGGAAAGCGATAAAGTACCCATACATATTAGAATGATGCAAAGTATTCTTTTTCCTGTCATTGAATATCCCCTTTGCCTTTTATTTTTTGTGTTTTGCTCCTGTCCTGTGCCAGAAGCAGCATAACCGCAGTTATAACAAGCATAATCAGAAGTACAACAACGCATCGGAAAATATTATATGTGTCGGCTTCCATGCCATTTTGATAATTGATGAAACCAAGTCCTATCGTAACCGGGTAAAGACAGGACAGACCATGACCGGAAGCAAAAGTCCCTATAAAACCATAAAAAAATGCAAAAGCTACTCCCGTCATAAATGCTCCTGCCCTTTGTCCTGTAAATACAATAACAGGCAGCACCGATATAAATACAAAGCAATTCATTCCAACCATTTGGGCAAGCGATCTCATTACGCTGCCAAGAGCAATTCCCTCATATCTGCTAAAAAGCGAAATGAGAGCAGTAAATAAAAGTTCCACTACCGCCAGAAAGACAGAAATCATTCCGCAGACAAACACTTTACCCAAAAGCAGGCTTCGGAAAGATACCGGGATTGCCATTATATTTTTAAGCGTGTCGT
>CAJTOO010000114.1 GCA_910577735.1 uncultured Lachnospiraceae bacterium | reverse complement strand
AGCTTTACATCGCAGACAGAATCAGGCATACGGATATGGAAACCGCCAACGATTTTGGCGCCATACTTTTTGAGCAGCCGTGCCGAGCAGCCTGCGCCGTCTCCGCTGAACAATCCCATAGTGGCAACGCAAAGTATTTTTTTACCCTTCCAAAGATCCGGCTGGCTTTTGATAAAATCTTTTACCATGATAGGAACGTTTGAAAACTGAACAGGATATGCAAAAACGATAAAGTCATGCTGTGATAATAAATGTACCGCGTCTTTCTGCTCCATCGGAACTGCCTGCGCAGTTTTATCCAGTAAAAAAAGCAGCTTTTTGATACAATGTTCTGTGTTTCCCGTTCCGCTTAAATAGATACCTGTCATATATTTTCCCTTTCAAAATTGGAGTAATGACCACGTCCCTGTACCATGGTTTCTGATTTTATCCTCTTTTGTCAATTTTACTGCCATTGACCGATTTTGGGAAGGGCTGAAAACAAACGTCTTCTCAAAATTGGTCAATGGAGCAATAATAAATTAAGTTCATTCTTTTTTAAGATGTTTTAGAGGCTTTTTAGAGACTGCTCTGATAGAATGAACAAAAGAAGGGGATTGTGAAAGGGCTGGAAGAAAAGACAGGATAGTAGGTTCTGTTTCAGGGCTTCCCATAATCGGCCAATCGGAGGATAATAAAAGGAGCCGATAGTTCTGACGGTGAAGCGCAGTTTTACTGTGGCTTTTCTAATATAGACAGGTTTATAAAGGAGGATACCGATGAGGACATTTGAAAACAGGAAAACAAAGTATATACCAGTTGTGTTTTTCATCATTTTATTTTTGGCTGTGGCAGGCGTTCTGTTTGCTGTGTTTCTTTACAAAAATGATAAGGGTGGAAATATCCTTGTTGGGGCAAGCCCGGATACAAGTGCTTTCCAACTATATTATTATGACGGGGAAACGGTTATGGTCAGGACTCTGTATGACAGCAGTGCGGAGAAGGAAGTGATTAAAAGGATCAATGATATTCCCCTCCAGGCGGCAGAGGAACAGGCCCTCTCCCAGATGGAGACTCCCTTCTTTGGAATCTGGATCAGCAGCGGGGAAGGGTATGACATTTCCGTGACGGCATCCGGCGGGGTCTGGCTTAGGAATGACGGGGCGGTTTATTATGGGGATACGGACCTCTCCTTTCTATGGAGAGAGATGGAAGGCAGTGATGAGGATACCTGGAATGTCCTTAACTTTCCCAATGCCGGGCATTTGTCCGTATATCACAGCTGTTTCCTGCTGAAAGCGGATGAGCTGCCTGCAGAGGGTACAGAGGGGATGTCTATGACTGTCCAGGACATCGGGACAAGTGAGATTACGGTATTGATTGCCAATAACAGCGGGGAAGAATTCACTTATGGGGAATACTTTTCCCTCCAGAAACAGATAGACGGTCAGTGGTACACAATGCCTGTCAGGGCGGATAATGTTGGCTTTCAGGATATTGCCCATATCCTTCCGGACGGGGAGAGTGCCAGCGAGACATATAATCTGGATATTTATGGCACGCTGGAGCCAGGGATGTACAGGCTTGTGGTGGAAACACTGAGCGCCGAGTTTCTGGTGGGGCATGGGAGGATGGCAGGAACAGAAGGGGAAGAAAAATAGATTTCAAGTACTGGGAGGACCTTAATGAACAAGAAATTTTTTGAACTGCCATTGGAAAAGCAGGAACGGATTATAAAAGCAGCATACATGGTGTTTGCCCATGACAATTACAAAAACGCATCCATGTCCAGGATTGCGGATGACGGCGGCATATCAAAGTCCCTGCTGTTCCATTATTTCCAGAATAAAAAAGATCTGTATTTATACCTCTGGAAGAATATCAACAGGATATCAAATGAAATAGAGCTGAAGTATTATTACAAAGAAACGTCAGACTTCTTTGAGGCAATGACCCAGAAGGTTCTGGCAAGATGTGAGTTTATGAGAACAGCTCCCGATGAATATTTATTCTCATTACAGGCTCTTTTTGCGGAGAACCCGGAAATCAGGGAGGCAACCGGGAAGTCGTATGATAAAACATATGAGGATGTGGCGGACAGGATGATGGGGGATCTGGACCTTTCCGTATTTCGGCCAGGCGTTGACGTAAGGATGCTGTTAGAGGAGATTGACAGCTATCTGATGCGCTGTGTCTGGCAAATGCTTTCCGCTGGGAAGTTGGATCCGGACGGCCTGGAAAAGGATTTTTTGAAAAGGGTCGGGCAATGGAGGATAGCATATTTGAAGTAAACTGTGCTGTCCAGTAGAGGAAATGGAGGAACCATGGAAGGAGATTCAAGAAAGTTTATAACAGCTTTAAAGGACAATGACCTTGCTGCTGTCAGAGAAGTGCCAAAAGCAGACCTGCACAACCATTTTGTCCTTGGGGGAAGCAGGGCATATCTATATGAGCAGAAGCAGATTCTCATTGAGCCGATTAAAAAGCCCCTGGCTTCCATGTGGGAAATGGATGGCTGGAACAGCAGATACATTGGTGAGAGATTTTCTGGCAGCAGCATGCGGAAATTTCTTATAGAGGCAACTTTTGCCCAGGCAAAGCATGACGGCATTGCGATCTTGGAGATAGGGGAAGATGTCTGGGGGTTAAATGAGTTTTTCCATAATGACATTGTGGAACTGATAGAGACATTCCAGGAAATCAACGAGCGGATTGCGCCGGAGGTTTGCCTGCGGCTCCAGATCGGATTATCCAGGCATTGCCCTGTGGACTATCTGGAGGGCTGCCTGAAACATTTCTGGGGGCATCCAGAATTCTACTCCATTGACTTGTATGGGGACGAACTGGCACAGCCGATTGAAAATTTTATCCCCATATACAGGAGAGCAAAAGAAGAGGGGCTTTGCCTAAAAGCCCACATTGGTGAGTGGGGAACAGCAGAGGACGTTGTTCGCGGCGTGGAGGCATTGCGGCTTGATGAAGTGCAGCATGGTATCGCGGCGGCGGAATCGGAGGAGGCCATACAGTTCCTAAAAGACAGGGGAATACGCCACAGGGGCAGGGCCACAAGGGATGATTCTCTGTCCGGCAGCCAGAATATTTTTAGCAGGGAAAAATGAATTTTATCTTGCAGAGGACATGATAACAGATGTTGAAAAGCATATGGTGGATGATGATTTGACTATTGAAAAAATCTGCAATTTTCTGCAGGACAAAAAGAAAAGGCCTATGGAAGCAGGGAGACTACAGGAAAGTTTAATAAATGCAGTAAATTTACAAGTTACACTATG
>CAJTOO010000113.1 GCA_910577735.1 uncultured Lachnospiraceae bacterium | reverse complement strand
ACCCCAGCGGGCAGAACCATACTCGATCCCGTGGCGATACTTCTTAGCGTTCTTGCCTTTCAGGTAGACCGCCATGCGAAGGACCACTGCACCGGTTATGCCGATCAGAAGGTCCGTGGGATGGAAACTGAGCCACGGGGAGGAAAACGCCGCCGTGAAGCCGTCTCCGATGGAGAGCAGCTTGTCGGAGAGGTCAGCGCCGGGCGCAAGCCGGAAAGCCTGTGCCAACTTATCGAAGGGATACACGAACAGAAGATACGGAAGGTTCAGCAAAAACAGTTTTTTCATGTTCATCTCTGCACGCTCCGATCTTTGACCTTTACTTTCTCCCGGTCAATGGTGCGGTGTTCCACTTTCTCCGCCGCCTGTTCCTTCGCCTGGGTCAGCCGTTCCCGGATGGAGGGCTTTTCCTCACGGCTCATTTTCCGGCTGGCAAACTCCTGAAATGCCGCTGTGATGGCATCCGCGTCCCGGCTTTTGAAAAAGACCAGGTAACGAGGCTGCTCTGCAGTGGTGTCCTTCTTCAAGGCAAAATCCACATGGTATTTCTTCGCCACACGGGAGAAAGCCTTGATATTCTTGTCGCTGATCTCGATATTGGCAAGGCCGGCGTTCTGGCTGGCAAGCTGTTTAAGGCTCTGCCTGCCGCGGTAGATTTTGGGCTTCTGGCTTTTCTGGATTTCCTCCAGGAACTTTTTGACGGCCTTTTCAAAGACCTGCTCACTTAGCTTGGCTCCGTCAACAATGAGCGTCACGGCGCCTCGCGTTACTTCCTCCTGCATTTAGCCTCGCCCCCTTTGCCCGTCCCCGTACATATCGTGCTGCACCAAGGAAGAATAATAGCTGTTGATGGTGGTCGGGGCATTATACAGTGCCGCCAGAAGATATTTCTTGATATTGCGGACATAGGTGGTGTTGTCCTTCATGCAGTCCATAACATACTGAACATGGGAACCGTCCAGCTTCATAAACCGGGACTTTACCACCTCCGCCGGATAATCATCTCCGGCAATGCGGATGACTTTGCGGGCAGAACATACGGTATCCACGATCAGGTCAACGATCTCGTCAAGCTGCTCACGGTCGATATGGCTGTCCTGCACCAGATAGCTGTACTCGATGTTATCCAAAATCACTTCACGATAACATTCTCTGGCTCCCATCCGATCCGTTCCCATCCTTGCCCCTGCGGGGGTAGGGGGATTTGATTGGATAGGATTTGATAGTTCCGTACTTGATAAATCAGTCTTTGTTTCATTAGTATTTAATTGTGCGGGGTTTTCCGTACACGGTTCCGCCGTATCCGGGATACCCATATCCGGGTTTTCCGTATATGGCTTTGCCGTACCCGGTAAAGGCGTACCTGGGCTTGACGACGGCTCGCACTGAGGCATTTCGTAAATGACATACTCGGTATCCGTGATCTTGCCTTTTTCATCCCGAAGCTGTGTGCGCCGGATATACCCGTGGGTTTCCAGCTCCTTCAACGCCGCACCGATGCTGTCCACACCTTCCCGACAGATCGCCGCAAGCCCTCTGGTGGTGTAATTCCACTCGTCAGGGAGTGACAGCATCATGGACAGCAGCCCTTTGGATTTCAGGGTCAGCGTCCGATCTTTCAAGTGATGGTTCGACATGACCGTATAATCACGGGTCTTTTCAATACGAAAAACAGCCATCTTCGCACCTCCTTCCTGTGAAAATAAAAAGTGTTGATTTTGAGCGGTTTACCCGTCTGTATGCCTCCATAGCCTCCCGCATGGGAAAACATCCACGCTCTGTTCAGAACGCAAGCCACGGAGGAAGAAACAGAAGATTTTCCGCTGATTTTGATACATTTTGGGGCGGCTACCTCTCACGGTCTTTATGGTCATAGTGGAGATCGCCGGAAAGCACCTTCGCATGGTTATGGATTTTGATATGTCCCTTTTCCTGATTTTCCAAAGCCTTGCTGTATCCGGTGTCGGTCAGGAACAGGCGCATTTTCTCACCCTTCCAGCCAACAGGCGAGTCATGGGTAAGAACATCAAAGACGATCATGTGTCTGGTCGCCGGGTCGAAACGCTCCAATGCCATAATGTCATGGCCGGATAACTTCTGCGCCCCGGATCGTTGTCTGGCTTCTGCCAGCATTTCCCCGATGGTGCGGGCCTTCTCCGGCAGACGGTATTCGGTCTGCACCTTGCGGATCAAATCCATGCACTCCTGATCCGACAGGGGACGGAGCTTGTCCAGAAGGCTTTCCGCCGTTTCTTTCGTTGCCGGGTTCGGCGCATAGCGCCATGTCATATAAATCTCATTCAGGGCGGCGTTCTGATTGGTACTTTCAATCTGAAACACCATCCTCATTTCTGCTTCTGTCAGTTTCATTGCCAGCCTCCTTCAAAATGGGTATAAAAAAACGCCATAGGTTTTTGAGCCTACGGCGTTTCTTGCGATATTCACAATTCCAAACTTTCCAGCCACTCGTCAAAAGATTTCTTGGAGACGCGGATCGCATTGCCTATGCGGACGATCCTGAACTCCTCCTGCTTGACGAGCTGATATGCGGTTGTGCGGCCAATGTTGAGCATGGCCGCAATCTGTTCCACGGTATATGTGCGCGGTTCCGGCAGTGACTTTTTCTCTTTCTTGTCCATAGTAACCTCCATGTATTTGCCTTGTCATTTTGACTAAGGGAGTGAAGAATGGCAGTAGCAATCGGCTTTGGCTGGGTGTCCTCTTGCTAAGAATTTGCTAATAGGACCACCCAACGGACACATAAAACTGCGTCAGAATAGGTGTTTTGCACCATAAAGTTCGTTTACTACAAGTCATTCTGCGTAAGGGATGATATTGGAAGTTACATCCGAACCGTGTATCACATGGTAAGCCATACTCCTAAGCGGTAGGTCGGACGTTCAAGTCGTCTCGGGGACGCTGGAAAGCATTGAAAACATCAGATTTTTCAATGCTTTTTCTTTTTTTGTCTCAGGAGAAAACCTGAAGTCGGAGGACTCGCTTTTTTGGATATTTGTTATCAGCCGTGCTGCTAAGAGGGAATCGAACACTAAACTGCACTTTCAGAGCTGTTGCTAATAATCTGCTAATTGCAACTTTTGCAAAAAGTTTGATTAGCAGGTTTTAGCTGCTAATAGCGTTCTGCTTCAGTGCTTTTGTCAGCATGGAGACCAGTTCCGGCGACTGTTCCAATGCTGCGATTAAATTTGTCAGGTCTGCGTTTGCGTTTTCCGGCGGCGTAACATTCTTCAGTGGATTAACGGAATTTTTGGCGTAAAAGGTTGCCTCAAAA
>CAJTOO010000112.1 GCA_910577735.1 uncultured Lachnospiraceae bacterium | reverse complement strand
CCATACCAAAGACACAGGTCTTTCACTGTCATAACATTACTCATACAATTCTCCTTCTTTGGAAATATCTGCCCACCAATGCCGCCGACAAATTGATGAACATGGTCAAAATCATCAGGATAGCGGCAATAGCAAAAGCAATTCCAAATTCTCCGTTTTCCTTTGCATAGACATATAATGCAACTGTCAGTGTTGCCCCTGCACTGCCAAGCCCCTCAAAGATTCCATTCAGAGCGTGGGCAAAACCAGCCGTAAAAAGAAGTGCCGCCGATTCCCCAAGAATACGCCCGACAGACAGGATACAGCCCGTTATGACACCTTCAATACAGCCGGGAAGTACAACGGTATAAATCACACGCCATTTTCCAGCCCCAAGTCCGAAAGCACCTTCACGGTAACTTTGCGGCACCGTTTTCAGGCTCTCCTGAGTGGTACGCATGACCGTGGGCAGATTCATGATTACCAGTGTAAATGCCCCTGCTAAGAGGGAAGTTTTCATACCAAAAAACTGACAGAAAAACAGCATCCCCACAAGACCATAAATAATAGACGGAATCCCCGATAATGTTTCAGCAGTGTATTCAATCATTTCTACCAGCTTTTTATTTTTGGCATATTCCGTCAGATAAATTGCAGCACCTACCCCAAGAGGAAGAACCAATACCAAAGTTGCCAGCACAATATAGACCGTATTGAGAATATCCGGCAGAATCCCTATGCGGTTCGACAGATAACTCGGTTTTGTAGTAAGCAGTTCCCATGATACATTCGGCAGTCCTTTCCACAATACATAGCCGATTAAAAATAATACCAATGCACAGGTAACGCTCACGGAAATTCCCATCAGCACACGCATGACGGTAATGTATGCTTTCCTTTTAGTTGAAATAGATTGTTTTTGCATTTTCATTTACTCCTTACTATGTTTCAAAAAGAAATTCAACACGGCATTTATCAGCATGATAAAGAGGAACAGCACCAACGCAATGGAAAACAATGCCTGTTTTTGTAAACTCCCGTCAGCCGCATAGGACATTTCACTTGCCACGGCGGTTGTAAGGAAACGTACACTTTGAAACATCCCCGGCATATTAGGTGCGTTCCCTGCCACCATCATAATAGCCATTGCCTCTCCGATAGCCCTGCCAACTCCTAACACGACAGCCGCTGCGATACCGCTTTTTGCTGCCGGAACAGATACACGGAAATATGTTTCAACCGGCGTTGCTCCAAGTGCAAGGGAAGCATCCTCATATTCCTTTGGAACTGCTTCTAACGCCGTAAGCGATACTTTGATAATTGATGGTAAAATCATAATGGCAAGCACTATAATGGCAGCAAACAGACTTGCCCCGTCCGGAATATGAAAGAGGGTCCGTATCCCCGGAACAAGCACCATCATTCCTACAAGTCCATAAACCACTGACGGAATGCCCGCCAGCAGACTGACCGCCGTTTCTATAACAGTTTTTACTTTTGGCGGCGCAATTTTAGAGAGGTAAACTGCTGTCAGAAAGCCAACCGGCACTCCGATTACAATTGCACCAGCCGTACCGTAAATACTTGTGAGGATAAAAGGCAAAATGCCATATTGCGGCTGTGCTGCCGTAGAAGCCCACTTTTTCCCAAAAAGGAATTTCAAAACACCTATTTTACGGATAGCAGGAATACCGGATATGACAAGATAAATTGTAATTAAAAGCACACAGCCAACCGTAATCAGACCAAGTATCAGGAAAATGCCATGTATGGCATTCTCCATAAGCCGTTTTCTGTTTTTCATTTGACTCCACCTTTCAAAGCCTTTAGTTTACCGGCACAGCACCCGCAGATGAGATAATCTCATTTGCTTCAGATGATGTAATATAGTCAAAGAATTTCTGTGCAGCCTCCGAAAGTTCTACATTGCTCCTTGTAACTAATACAAAAGGGCGCTGCACTACATAACTTCCATCTTTGACTGTTTCCTCCGTAGGCATAATGCCGCTGACAGAAAGTGCTTTTACAGTTTCCTTTACGGACGCAAGGGAAGCATAACCGATTGCCGCAGGATTGCCTGCCACCGTTGTGATCACATCTCCGGTAGATGTAAGTTCCTGACGGTATTTGCAGACATCTTCCGTATCTGTAATGGATTCAAAGCCATCTCTTGTACCACTTCCCGCTTCACGGCCAATCAGTACAATTTCCAAATCATTACCGCCTATCTCCTTCCAATTCGTTATTTCGCCCCTATAAATTCTGCCAATCGTTTCAAGGTCAAGGTCATTTACCGGATTATCAGGATTTACAATAATAGCAATGCCATCAAGAGCCAGTATCGTTTCAGTCAACCCCTGTGCCTTTTCTTCATCCTTTAAGTTACGGCTGGAAAGACCAATATCACAACGTCCCTCTGCAACCGCTGTAACTCCAGAACCGGAGCCGGTAGGATTATATGTAAAGGTTACGCCGGAATTGTTTCCCTCAAAGGCTTCTCCCAAAGCGCCAATGACTTTTTCCATAGAAGTTGAACCGTCCGTAGATACCGATCCACTGACTGTTTTCCCACATCCTGTCATAGCAGTAAGCATAAGTGATACAATCGCAATAAGTGTGACAAATTTTTTCATGATACATTTTCTCCTTTTCTATCTGATATTTTTTGCTCTGTGATTATTATGATAAGTGCTGTCTGTAAAATCAAAAACACAACTTTTGTCAAATATTTGTAAAATTTGCAGACTTATCATTAAAGACCGCATTATGGAAAAGTGCATAACTGGCTATTCCGTCATGGATAACTGTGTTCACAGCACATGGAAAAGCAAAGTGCAGCTTTCCCACATCCTGTGAACACAGTTACCCACAACTCCATAAAACAGGCAGTTATACACTTTCCCACAATGCCTACGCCTGCGGAATCCATCTCATTCGTTCCTCTTTTATAACTTTTAGACAATATCGAGCTGTTGACAAACCTCTTGCCAAAAAGATTTGCATATAAGAAAATATATGTGTAGATGAATTCTTGAGGTGATACATTATGATGACGAAAAGAGAAAACCAACAGATAGAAATGCATTTGATAACAATTGAAGATTTAGTCCCTATGGATCATTTGCTTCGGAAAGTAAATGATATCATTGATTTTTCATTCATATATAACGAAGTAGAAAATATGTACTGTCATAACAATGGGCGTCCATCTATTGATCCAGTGGCTTTAATCAAGTTTCTTCTCATCGGTTTTCTTTATGGCATCAATTCCGAAAGAAGAATATCAGAAGAGATTCAGGTGAACATGGCATACCGTTGGTTTC
>CAJTOO010000111.1 GCA_910577735.1 uncultured Lachnospiraceae bacterium | reverse complement strand
GGGCTGTGATAACTGGAAAACCTCTGTTATCAACAATCACACTATCAGTATAGCAGAGGCTTCTTCCAGTGGCAACGATTTTTCAGAAATGGAGGGCATTTATGGAAGAAACAAAAATCGAATTACAGTTGATTAAATTGTCGGAGATACAGTCGCAGGAAGTTTCCTGGCTGTGGTTTCCCTTTATCCCCTATGGCAAGCTGACTATTGTTCAAGGCGATCCGGGTGACGGAAAGACAACCTTTGTGCTGAACATAGCGGCGAAGCTGTCAAAGGGAGAGGGATTAGACAGTGAAATGAAACTGACAGAGCCTTTGAATGTTATCTATCAGAGTGCGGAGGACGGTCTTGCCGATACGGTAAAGCTACGGTTAGAACAGGCGGGGGCAGACTGTGAGAAAATCTCGGTCATTGATGAAAAGATAAAATCACTTTCCATGATAGATGAACGCTTGGAGCAGGCTGTTATAAAGACAGGCGCAAAGCTGCTGATTTTAGACCCGATACAAGCCTATTTAGGCGGCGGTATGGATAATGAACAAATCCAGCAAGCTGGATTGGCAAACGAAGCAAGGGATATGACGAAGAAGTTAGCGGCACTGGCAGAGAAATACCAGTGTGCGATTGTCCTTGAAGCCGATTGGAACAATCGGCTTGGGCATAATGAACAATGCGAACAAAGTTCGCATCGGCGGCAGGAAATAAAGCGGCATACCGGGGAATGGGTTCGATTGATTTCTTTGCAGTTGCTAGAAGCGTCCTCTTAGTCGGCAGGGTTGAGGGGGAAGAAAATATAAGGGCTGTGGTGCAGATTAAAAACAACCTTGCGGCGTTCGGACACCCGAAAGCATTTGCACTGTAGGAGGACGGTTTTCAGTGGCTGGGGGATTATGAGATCACCGCTGATGAAGTCTTAGGCGGTATTGCCCCGAAAGCCAGCCAAATAAATTTGACTCTCGCGGCAGTCGCCAAATGGATATGCAAGCATATCCGCTTGGCTCGTTGCTCGCGGAAATAAAATGGAACAAGCGAAACGGTTACTCCGGGAACTGGCAGAAACAAACAATGCCATGCAGAGCAATGAGATTTTCAGTCTTGCGGACGAACAGGGCATATCAAAACGGACACTGGAAAATACGAAGAAGGAGTTGGGTGTCCGGGCAAAGCGGATAAACAATACATGGTATTGGGAACTGGATAAAATCAGACAGTGACGGACTGGCAGGGTAACAGCGCAACAATGCAGGGTATTAGAATTTTGCAGTCTTGGAATTGCGCTCTTGAAGATTGCAAGGTTGCAAAAATTATAGACATTGCAATGTTGCGCTGTTGGGAGAAAGCCGGGAAGCGGCGGTATCAAGGCGGCGAAAAGCCGCCCGCCGTCCGTTAGTACGGTAGCCCCCGGCAGGACGCAAAACCCGCTTGCGGGTTGCATTTTTGTTGGCGTAGCTGACAAAAGTGCTTTTGCGTTACTTTCGCAGAAAGTAACAAAGGAGGGGGTTCGCCCCGATACTTCCCGAACTACTAATGTTCGGGAAGGTTCCATGATTATGCGCCGTATCCGGCGCTCATTACCTGCTAGGGAGAAAGGGAAATATATTGAAACGGACAATCAGCGTTATGACAGGGAAAGGCTCTGTCAACCATAACAGCAGAAAATTCCATGCAAAGAACACTGACCCAGAGCGGAGTTGTCTGAATGTGGAATACTGCAACAAAAATATCAAAGACGTATACCACGAATTATTTGATGAAGCACTCGCCCGGTACAATGAGAAGCAGACAAGAAATGACCGCAAGATAGATGATTATTATGAAAAAATCTGTTCCGGCAAACAGGAGAAGCCATTCCATGAGATTATTTTGCAGATAGGCAACAAGGACGATATGGGGGCAAAAACAGAGGACGGACAGCTTGCGGCAAAGATACTTGATAAATATATGCAAGACTTTCAACAGCGCAATCCTACATTGAGAGTGTTCTCTGCTTATCTCCACATGGACGAAGCCACGCCGCATCTGCATATAGATTTTATACCCTATACGACTGGAAGCAAGCGGGGACTTGATACAAGGGTATCATTAAAAAAGGCACTGGCAGAACTCGGCTTTAAGGGCGGCACAAGGAGCGAAACAGAACGTAACCAGTGGGTAGCGGCAGAGAAAGAACGGCTTGCGGAGATTATGTTACAGCATGGCATTGAATGGGAGAAAAAGGGTACACATGAGAAGCATTTATCTGTTTTGGATTTTGAAAAGCAGGAGCGGCAAAAAGAGGTTGCGGAGCTGGAACAGACAATCTCCGGCAGTAGAGAGGAATTATCCGATATTCTTCATCAGCAGATAGCGGCAGGACAGGAAACGGAGCAGATACGCAAAGAGGGCGAAGCGATCCGGCAGGAAGTATCAAAACTTTCCGCTACAAATCTTCTTTTGAAAGAGCAGACGGAAACATTGGCAGAGGATAAAGAAAAGCTGTTATCCGAAAATGAAAAGTTGGAGAAGCAGCAGAAAAAGCTACAGCAGGAACTTAACAAAATGGTTCAGTCAAAGGAAGTCATGGAGCGCAATATCCACGCCTATGACGAAGAAGTGAAATGGCAGTTGGCAGAACCGGGGGCATTGATGAGCGCAAAGAATTATCGGGATAAAAAGGCACTCCCGCTTGTGGAGAAGTTGAAAGATGTAATAAAAAATTTGACTATCAAATGCGTACAGCTTACGGAGCAAAGCAGGAAGCTGACCGCTAAAGTGGACGGGCAACAAAAGCAGATTAGCCGCTTGACGGATAAGGTCATGGAACAGAGCGACACCATAGACCGATTGCAGGAAAAAGCGTCTGATTTGGAGCGTTTGGAGCGTCATTTGGGCAGAGAACAGGTACAGTCGATATTGGAATGTTCAAAGGCATTAGAACAGGCAGAAAGGGCAAAGAAACGCCCGAAATGTGCCTTTGAAATGAGCCGATAGGAAGTGAGGATTGATAGGATATGACGGATATGGAAAAGAAAGTTATGATACGGCTGTGTGCTAAAATCGTAAATTTGACCGGGGAATATAAAAAGATAGAGCCGGATTGCCGGGAGGGAGTGCGGGCGCAGTTGGAGCGCATGAAAGAACTCTGCAAAGAGCGATATAATCAAATAAACAAATTGAGACTGGATGAAAAAGGAGAACAAAAATGCAGATTGTACCTACACTAAATTTTGGAGGAAACTGCCGGGAAGCAATTCAAATGTATGAAAAGGCATTTAATGGGAAGATTAGTTGTATGATTACATATGGAGAGGCGAATGACCCTGCATATGTTCCGCTACTTAATGACAATCAAAAAGATTATA
>CAJTOO010000110.1 GCA_910577735.1 uncultured Lachnospiraceae bacterium | reverse complement strand
AGAAACACAAATCGCACAACCAAAGACGGCTCTGGAATCAGTCTCTCAAAAAATAGATTATAAACTAGAAGACGGCAGGCACCGCTCTTCTAAGATGTGGTACTGCCGCCTCTACGCAATCATGATGCTCCAACATCTTGATGCGTGGAAAATGCCAACCCGTGTTGATACCATTTTTACATTTACACGGATTGCAAACGCAGATTAATCATACCACAATTTCAAAAAAAATCCTATATTTTTCCAAGGGAGAAGTACGCCCTTTTTTCAGAACCCATCTGATTTTTTTCCAAATTCCGCAATATTTAGTTGTCAAAATTCAAACCTCAACCTATTTGGTGAGAATCCGAGAGCTTATTCTTCAAACCCAGAAATGAAACAGCTCCATGCCAATGGACATTTCTGTTATGTGTTCAAGTTTGGCATTGTTACAAACGTTCTGGGAATCATCCGCCATATTTCTTTTTATAACAAAAAATTTCTGGCACAGCATCCTGAAATTATTGCCAACAAAAAAACAGATTCCCCGGATGAAGATAAGCCAGTCCATGATTCCAGGCTTTTAATCCCCACACTGGCAGACTTCTTTAAAAAGCACCCGCTGATTAACCCCAAAACTTTTCCTGGAGATGCTGCTTTTGATACCACCGAAATCTATAAAAGACTTTTGGCGGGTGATACCTTTGGGACAGGGAAACATTTTTCCAAAGCTTATATTCCCTTAAACGCCAGAGCTCATTTTGAAAACAAGGACTACACGGTCAATGAAAACGGTATTCCCTGCTGTCCACACGGCCCTTCACTTCAAATGAAGCCGGAAGGTAATACCTCCCACCTGCGCTGTGGTATCCCATTATTAAAATTTGTCTGTTCAAAAATGAAATGGAGACGGAATAAGGTAAAGAAAAAATCTTACCGTGAATGCCAGTGCGGCAATCCCTGCACCAATTCAAAATTCGGCAGAATGGTTTATGTTTATCCCGAAAAAGACTTACGTGCCTATCCTGGTACAGCAAGAGGTACAGAAGAATGGGATGAAACATACAAAGTCCGAACAACGGTGGAACGTTCCATCAATCATGTAAAAGACCCCTCTGGCCTTGCCCACTGTAGGACACAAAACGAAAAAACCTTACATGCTGACTTAATCCTGTCTGGAATCACACAGCTTTTAACTGTTGTTCTTGCAGATAAAATCCATCATCATGAATATATCCAAAGTCTGAAACCATTCATTGCATAGGACTTACCAACTGAATAGCAAAAAGCCTATGGCTTATTTCAGTGCGCCCATTTTGGTGTAATCCGTATTCTGTTGTCATATTTTGCTGACCTATCTTTATCAAAGGACGTTTTTTGCTTTGTCAAGCATTAGTTTCGCAATTACCTAGTTCATAATAGAAAATTTTTATTTGTAAAAATTATTGGCATATAGACACTTGTAAAGACACATATGAAGTTTTTATCATGGGTTATCCGCAATCCTGTGTTCCTGCAATATTTCCTCTACGGCATCCAGAAGCAACTTTTCTGTATAGGATGAGTCTCCTGAAAAAGTGATTTCATCCACAGGTTTTCCAGCAGAAAGCTCTTCTGATATTTGTTCTGCTACTGGTTTTAGCAATGGGTACATTGCATCTTCTATATCCCCACTTATTACCTCCACTGATGTTACATTCTTTTCATCAAGTAAAACCTGGATTTGTATTGTTGAATCCCCTATTGGAATTTCCTTTATGTATACTCCTGCTTCATATATCTGGTTGTCTTCCTTTTCTCTCTTTTGAGAGAATATAGCAGAAAGTAGCATAAGCACTAATATTGCAAGAACAACAATAACTGCAATGTACACCATCCATTTCTTTGGTTTTGTCTTCATGTAGTTTATCTCCCCTCTTTTTTATCTTGTGGTGCTGTTTCCAAAACAGCACAAATACCAGCACAGATTATAAAAACAGATATAATTCTTTGGAATTAAAAACAGAAAACTTATACTGTCTATTATTTTTTGTATAAGTTACAAATAAATTATTTATTGTTCCAAAAGCCTTATTTATTCAAATATTACATGGTCTTCTATATATTTAGTTTTGATAATGATATACGGATATGCTGGTGTATCTGGAACAGGATCATTTATTTCTGGTACTGATAAACTGGTATTAAATACCAGTCCGTCCTTAGAATAATAGGAATCTTTAACCATAATGTTATATTCTGTTGCTTCCTGCCTGCCATATCCTTTTATGATATACAAATCAGATCCATCAGCAGAATAAGTAAGTTCAAATGGATTTCCGTATCTTTGTTTTATTGCTGATTTTAGTTCTTCGGGTATATCATTTATAGAAACCACAGTAAAATCATTAAACGGGTTTTTGTTTTCCGTTTTTCCGCATCCTGCACTAAAACATAAAAGTGATATGAAAAGAAACGCAAAAACACCTGGCTTCAGACATTTAAGAAGTATGCAGTATTTGTTTGCGCTGTTATGGGCAGCCACATTACCTTTCTTCTTTTTCATATATTATTCCTCCTTTTGCCTTGCCTTATTGGTTTCATCCTGTCCAGACTGGCACTGATGTTAAGTCAGATTATAATACCGTTTTAATCCTGTGTCAATTTATAATATCAAATACGGTTAAATATTATCTTTTACGACTATCCGATTTGCCTTATGGTAATGCAATGTCTGGACAACTGTTTTACCCTAAAGTTAAAAAAGGAGTTAAAATTTATGATAGCTGATAAGATTAAGGAACTACGGGAAACAAACAGCATGACACAGAATGAGGTTGCAAAAAGGCTTGGCATCACACGTAGCAGTGTGAATGCCTGGGAGATGGGTATTTCTGTTCCATCTACAATGTACATAGTGGAGCTGGCACAGCTTTTTTCTGTATCTGCTGACTATATCCTCGGACTGGATTCCAGGACAGTGCTTGACATTTCTGGACTGGATGATGACAGTGTAAAGATATTAAACGATATGTTGCGCTATATGCGTGACAGGCAAAGGTAGATAATTTTTGTTGGCTATTTGTTTAAATTATCATCCTTGATATTAAGTTTACTATATGATAACCTGTTGACAGAAACTTTTAATGCTGATTAAAAAGGACTGGTAACAGATGATATCACACAGGATTAAATAGGCGATTGCGAAATGAATGGTAATAAATGACTAAAAGCTTCGTTGATGAATAAAATGAATTTTTGACAGCATTGTGTAAATGATAAGAGAAAAAATGGCGCACTTTATTAAGCCATTAAATTTTGTATTCAAAAAATGGCATAAATTATGCAATTAAAGGTTTTATACTACGTATATATCCGTGGTGATGGATTTC
>CAJTOO010000109.1 GCA_910577735.1 uncultured Lachnospiraceae bacterium | reverse complement strand
AAAAATATGTCATAACTTTTTTATTATTTTATTTTTTTATCCAGTCTAAAAAGAAACTAAGAAGATGTCTTCACAACAAAAGATGAACGAAATAATGAAAGATATGATTAAAGAATACATCAAATCAAGAGCAAAAGATTACTGCTATCAACACTTTCCAGAAGATTACAAAGTTGTTCGTAAATTGTATGATATTTTCACTCGTGGAGATGAACTATTCGAATATACAAGATACGATAAAATGCGTGAACAGATTGAAAACGGTATTGATTCATTAGTGGATGATTTTAAGGAAAAACACTACATTATCGCAAAGTTTCTTAGACCATATCGCAAAGCGCTACTTCCAACGGAATATGATATCAAAGTTTTGTCATTTTATTATAGTGATTTTGATGATAATGAACTATATAAAATGTGTAAAATACTTGATTTGGATAAAATAGAAGAGAAAAATAACGAATTGTATAGATTAAAACTTTGTGAATATATTGTTGACAACATTTACAATTATATTTAAAATAACTTATTCTATCATTATTTTTGCTTATTCATGTTGTTTCAAAAATATAATCATTAAATTGTATTATTATTTTTGCTCACGCATAACCTTCAGGAATTCCTCTTTCATAATATTCAACACCACGAGTGCTCCATGTAAAGTATGTATCAGAGCATAACCACATTTCTGGTGCTGGAGGATGAACATTTGGTAAATCTGGATCAGGAATATAATAAGTATCATCTTCACCACGATACATTGGATAACCACGAAAATTGATTGTAATAGAATTACCACCAGTATCTAATCCATCAAATACATATCCTGCATTTGAACGTTCTAATTGGAAGTTGATACCAAAACTAGTTCCATCACTTCGACAATTCTTATAACGTTTACCAGTAATTGGATCATTCAGTGGTTGTGTAAATGAATCTTCAAATTCTTGTGTTGCTTCTAATGCACCATCTAATTCATTAGCGATAAGTTGATGTTGATAAAATCTAGCAGTACATGTATTACTAAATTCAGTATCTGGATAAGTTTGTTTATTAACAGTTAATTGTACATTTTGATACATAATATTATCAAAACATGTAATATCTGTTGGACTTTTTGGAAACATCATAGTAATATTAGTACAATTTTTAAGTGGTATTGATTTAGATATTTCAAGACCATTAGGTTTAGCACTACCTTCAAATATTTCACGTGTTAATTCTTGTGATGGAATAAGTAATGGAGTTTGTAATTCACGAATTAATCCTTCATAAGCACCATGTTTCAATCCAAAACCTGCTAAGTTTGAACGTCCCAATTGAATAGTACCACCATGTACAGTTAATGTTAACTTTTTAGTTGATAGACTATATGTTTTCTCACCAGCTTTAACAGCAATTGCACCTTCACGTAAAGGTTCTAATTTCTCAACTGCATCTTCTCCTTCACCTTCTGTAATAGTTTGAAGTTGTTTATATTCACTAACAATTTGAGATGGATTACCAATTTGCGTAAATTTACGTGTTATTGGAATGACTGCTGGTAGTTCTTCATCGATAACTTTATCATCTAAGAATTGTAATGTATCTTTCACAACATTTGGATTGACTTGACACCAAACCATAGCACGTAATGATGTTTTAACTTCTTCTTCAATTTCACCACAAATTGCATTTGGATATAATTGCCAAGCTTGTAATGCTAATTGGTCAGTAAATGGAATTGTTAATTCAATAGTAAACTTATGACGTTGTCCATCTGCTAAATCTTTCAAGTCAACATAACATCCACAAACAGATGGTGAATATTGACTAACATTTTCCCATGTTGAATGACTAAACTTTGATGTAGCTTTTGCATCTCTAGGTTTGATTGTATTATATGCGAATGATTCACGTTGTAATTCATCTTGTCTATAACTAGATAACAATTTACCATCTACCCAAAATCTACAATCTTCATAAAATTCAACTGCATTCTTGAATCCAACAAATAATTTATGTATACCATTAACATCAGCAGAGACATCAATAGCTTCATTCAATTGTAATACAAAGTCTAATAGGATTGTTGAGAATGATTTTTCGATTTGTGTAATTGTATGTCCAGAATGTGTTAATTTGATTTTAGTTTTTGTTCCAACTGCCATTGGTGCATCTTTATCTGTAAACTCTTCCATAACGAATGAGAATGAATGGTCTCCGCCATTACGTTGAATTAAATTGCGCATCTTATTTTGAAAGAATGATAGAACATCTCCTTCATCATTTCCAGTATTCTTAGTTTGTGCGTTGTAGTATGTCATTTTGAAATCGATAAAAATAACAATTATATAATTAAATTTTAATGATTTGTAAATATGGCATTTGGTAGCTTCTTTAAGAAAATTATTAGTGGAGCGAAAAATATAATTGGTAAAGTTGTTCCAGTAGTCAAGAAAGGTTTAGCAGCAGTTAGTAAAATAGCACCAGCAATTGCAACAGGAGCAGCAGCATTGGGAGGACCGATTGGAGCAACTATTGGAAGTGTAGCAAATACAGTTGGAAATATTACAGGAGGAGTTAGTCAATTTCTAGACAGCGGCTCGTTTAGAGACTCGAACTCATCAGTGAGCGGATGGAGTAATTCAAATTCACAATCACCACCTAAAGCATTAGGAGCGAAAGGAAATGAAATTTCCCTGAATCATCTTGGGATGAATGGAGCTGGTAGATTTGCAGTTCCAATGTTGAAATAGTTATAAATTGAAAAATAGTTATATAATATTAACAATACATAGTTCGTAAAATATTTTCATACGACAGAGTCGCGGGACAGAGTCCTTCTATTTTTGGTTCGCTTGCGCTCGACAACTTTGTTGTTTCACTTGGAGGTATTAATTTTATCACTCGTATTACTAAGTTTACAAATTCAATCGCAGTTAATAATATTAAAACTATATCATTTCGACACATTTATTTTCAATTAAATTTAAACAGTTTCAATTAAATTAAAACAGATTCAATGCAAATTAAAATTATTGAACCGATTAAAGAATATTCAAAAGTGTTTAATTCACCAGATGAATTCAATTTATGGTATACTAAGAATAAAGATGAAATGGATAATATGACAACTCATAAACTCAATAAATTATACAAAATTGAAGGATATAGAATTACGAAAATTAAGAATGTATTAATGTTGAAAAAAGATAGTCAAACTATAACTTCAACAACTCCTACTATTGAACAATTGAAAGATGAAATCACAAAAATAAAAGATACTATTAATCAAATCATCTCATATCTTAATCAACATTGTTGCTTTCGTTCTAACGACTCAGGAATCAAGGATTCTTTAGAGCTTGCGCATAATTGAAATATTCCTCTCTATTACCTTCTTCATATTTAGT
>CAJTOO010000108.1 GCA_910577735.1 uncultured Lachnospiraceae bacterium | reverse complement strand
AGATACAGATGCCTTGACGCAAAAAGTCGGGATAACTTTTTTCAGCAACTGGTTTTCTCCGAATAAATATTTAGCAGGAGATTCTTCCTGACTTTTTATTTAAGGAGATGTTGCATATGACAAAGCAACCATTATCTGTAACTGAAATGTTCTCCAGCATCATGGAGCTGCTGGAGCAAGCGGGCTATGCAAAGCACACCCTGTGGGGAAATATGTACGGCTCTATCAGGAGCGTTGTCAATTTCTACCACGAAAAAGGTATCTGCAATTATGATCCGGCTGTCACACATGAATTCATCCAGACCGTCGAGCAGCGCTATCGGGAGGGAGAAATCTGCCGGGAATACTACAATGCCCAAAAGCGTGCTGCCAGAAAATTTGAAATGTTCCACTCAACAGGAACTCTCACATGGGAGTGTACAAAAAGGACATCCAAGTACCAGCTCAACGGGGAGTACAGCCGCCTGCTGAATGCATTCCTTTCATCAAGGGATTTCCACGAAAATACCAAATGGGATTTTGCCTGGGCAGTGCGGCGTTATCTCTCATTTTTTCAGGAAAAAGGGATTCCTTCACTGGACAGGGCTTCCATAAACGATTCACGGGAGTTTGTCATCAACGCCGCCACATCCATGGCGGCGGGCAGCCTGCATAACCTTCTGTGTTATGTGCGCCAGTTCCATATATTTTTAAAAGAATCCGGTGAGAAAGCTCCTGACTGCATATCCCTGTTTTCATACCATGTGCCTCGTAAGATGCCGGTGAGGGGCTATGTATCTGATGAAGAACTTACCGCCATCATGGGGCAGGTAGATACATCCACATCCATGGGAAAGCGTGATAAGGGGATCATAATGCTTGGGGCTACCACCGGGCTGCGGGCGGTGGATATCGCTAGGCTGAAACTGACAGATATCGACTGGCCCAGGGGAGAAATCCATGTGTCACAGAGCAAGACCGGGGGCATGCTCTACCTTCCCCTCCTGCCGGAAGCCGGAGAAAGCATAAAGGACTATATCCTGAATGGACGCCCTGAATCTGATGCGCCTGAAATCTTCCTGCGTGAGAAAGCCCCGTTTGTTTCCATGGCGAGCGGCGTAGGCATAGGATACATGTTTGACTGCTACTGTAAAAAAGCGGGGATTGACCGGAAGCCTTTTGATGGGAAAGGGTTCCATGGATTGCGCCGCCGTCTGGCAAGAAATATGCTGGTTTCCGGCACGCCCGTCACCACCATTGCGCAGGTGCTCGGGCACCAGAACCTTGACACTGCCAAACAATACCTGTCGCTGGACAGCCAAAACCTGAAAGCATGTGCGCTGGATTTTTCCTGTGTTCCGCTGGAAAGGAGGTTCCCATGAGCAGATGTTTAAAAAGCGGGCTTGCCCCCGCAATCAGGTCAATGATCGATTACAAAGTATCCCTGGGCTATGAGGAATCCACTTACCTGCCTAGGAGCCACAGCCTGGACAGGTACTGCATGGAGCATTTCCCGGACGAAACGTCCCTTACACGGGAGGTCGTAACTGGATGGCTGGAACGGCATCCTGGGGAATCCATCGGGTATTTCCATTCCCGTGCCGGTTATGCAAGAGGGCTTGGGAAGTATCTCACTTCCATGGGAATCCCCGCCTTCATACTGCCGGAAAAGTTCACATCGGGGCGCAGCTGCTTCCTGCCATATATTTTTACTGACAGCGAACTGAAAGAGCTTTTCCATGTGATAGACGCACAGGGCAGCAGAGAAAACTCCCTGCAGCCGTTCCTTCTCTCCACCGTATTCCGGCTGATCTATACCTGCGGCCTGCGCCCGAACGAGGGACGGATGCTGAAAAGAGAGTCCGTCAACCTTAAGACCGGGGAAATCCTTATCACGGAAACAAAAGGCCATAAGGAGCGGATTGTTGTCATGTCCGATGACATGACCGGACTGGCGGCATCCTATGCCCGGCTGCGTGATGCGGCTTACCCTGACAGTCCATATTTCTTCCCTGACCGGAACGGGAACCCTTATTCATCCCCGTGGATGCAGAATAAATTTAAAGCATTTTTTGCTGCCGCAAATCCCGGTGTCGACCCGGACATGCTCCCGCCAGTCAGGATATATGACCTTCGCCACCGCTTTGCCTCCACGGCACTGAGCCGCTGGCTTGACAGCGGGGAAAACCTTTTCAACAGGCTGCCTTACCTGCGGGCATACATGGGGCATAAAGAATTGTCCGCAACCGTGTACTACATCCATCTCCTTCCGGAAAACCTCGTAAAATCAGCCGGTATAGACTGGGATTCCTTAAGGCGGATGATACCGGAGGTGGAACTATGGGACGAATAAAAGATGAAGCATTTTTCCAGATGGTGCATGACTACCTGAAAATCTATCTCCCCAGCCAGATGTGCGCCAGCAGCAACACGGTCAGGGCATACCGCATAGCGCTTGACCAGCTCATCGGGTATGCGGCTTCAGCCAACAGTATTTCCATCAGCGAAGTAACCTTTAACCTTCTGGACAGCGGCACGGTCAGCGGTTATCTTGACTGGCTTGTTGCCGAGAAGGGGTGCTCCGCATCCACCAGGAACCACCGTTTTGCCTGCATCCGTTCTTTTTTCCGTTACGCAGCGGCAATCAATCCGGAGAACATCATCCTGCAGGCAGGACTTGATAAGATACCAAGGCAGAAACAGGAAAAATTTTCGGGCGTGGATTACATGAGCGAAGCCGCAGTAAAAACCCTGCTGGAACAGCCTGACACAAGAACACGCCGTGGGATAAGGGATCAGTTTTTTATGATCCTTATGTACGATAGCGCCGCACGCATACAGGAGATGCTGGACCTGCGGGTCTGTGACATACGTCTTGGAAACACGCCCACGGCAATCCTGAAAGGAAAAGGCTCAAAAATACGCAGCGTGCCCCTGATGCCGGAAACAATAAACCATTTCCAGAATTATATGAAGCTGTTCCATCCAGACGGGCATATGCATTCACAGCAGCCGCTTTTTTATGTGGAACAATGCGGCGCAAAGCATCCCATGTCAGATGACAATGTCAGGAAATTTCTCCGGCGTTATGGAACATCAGCAAGGGAAAACTGTCCTGAAGTTCCGGAAAATGTGCATCCGCATCTCTGGAGACACAGCCGGGCAATGCACCTTTACCAGCATGGCATGGCCCTTTCGCTGATATCCCAGTGGCTTGGGCATTCCAATCTCGAGACCACTCTGGTCTACGCTTATGCGGATACCGAGCAGAAACGGAGGGCGATTGAAAAATCCATGGGGCGTGATGTGATCGCCGGGGTTAACTTGCCAAAGTACAGCGTCAGTGACGAGGAAGTTTTAAAAAAGCTGTATGGACTGAAATAGCGTCCATAATTATCCCGACTTTTTGCGTCAAGGCATCTGTATCC
>CAJTOO010000107.1 GCA_910577735.1 uncultured Lachnospiraceae bacterium | reverse complement strand
CAAGAACGCTAAGAAGTATCGCCACGGGATCGAGTATGGTTCTGCCCGCTGGGGTGCATAATCTTAACTGTAAGCAACACCTATATTGACGCAGGAGGTATGCACATGAATGATTACAGCAAAATCACAGCCCTTTACTCCCGCCTATCCGTGGGGGACGAGGACAGGGACGGCGGCGAAAGCAACTCCATACAGAACCAGAAGAAATTTCTGGAAAGCTATGCCAGACAGCTAAAATTAACCAATATCCGGCACTACATTGACGATGACGAAAGCGGCAGATTTTTTGACCGTTCTGCCTACTCCCGCATGATTGAGGACGTGGAAAACGGCAAAATCGGCGTGTGCATTATGAAAGACATGACCCGCTGGGGGCGCGACTATCTCCAAGTGGGAAACGCTATGGAGATTTTCCGCAGAAACAACGTGCGCTTTATCGCGGTAAACAACGGGATAGACAGCGAAAAGCCCGACACGTTGGAGTTTGCCCCCTTTATCAATATCATGTCAGAGTGGTACGCCCGCGACATCAGCAAGAAAGTAAAAACGGGTATCCGCACAAAGGGGACGAGCGGCAAGCCAATCGCAACCGAAGCCCCCTACGGATATGTCAAAGACCCCGACAACAAAGATTTTTGGATAATTGATGAAGAAGCAGCCAAAGTTGTCCGCTTGATTTTCCGCCTGTTTCTGAACGGGAAGAACCGAAACCAGATCGCCGTATATCTGAAAAATGAGCAAATCCCAACGCCCACATTCTATATGAAAGACCGAGGGCGGGGAACCTGCAAAAATAAGGCGCTTAACGAGGAAAACCGTTGCAAATGGAACAAAGCCACGCTGACCCATATCCTCACGCGGCAGGAGTATTGCGGCGACATTGTAAACTTCAAGACCGCAAAACATTTCCGTGACAAGCGAAACCACTATGTAGACAGAAGCCAGTGGCAGATTACGGAAAATGTGCATGAACCGGTTATCGACCGCGCCGACTTTGAGAATGTACAGCGGATTTTGGAAAATGCCCCCGTCAAGCGACCAAACGGGGACGGGGAAATCCACCCTTTGTCGGGCTTGCTTTTCTGTAAGGACTGCGGCGCAAAAATGCACATACGGATAGATTACAGGAACGGCGGCAAACGGCATATCGCCTATTGCAGTGAGTACCACAAGGGGAAAGCCAAAAATCCGAAGTGCCATTCCCCGCACATCATGGACGCGGATTTACTCATGCAGACCGTTTCGGACGTGCTGAAAAAAATCGCGGAATACTCTATCAGCAACCGGGCAGACTTTGAAGCCTTAGTGAAAAAGAGCCTTGCCGTACAGCAGACCGACCAGACAAAGAAACAGCAAAAGCGCGTACCGCAAATCACAACGCGGCTTGAACAGATTGAAAAGGTTCTGGATAAGCTGTATGAGGATAACGCCCTCGGCACGATTGAGCAAGACCGTTACGAGCAGATGTCGCGGAAGTATTCGGAAGAATATTATAAGCTGAAAGAGGAACTTGCGGAAATTAAGGAGCAATTATCCGCTTTTGAAAACGCGGGAGGGCGGGCGCAAAGGTTTGTGAAGCTGACAGAACGCTATGCCGACTTTTCCGAACTCACCCCCGCCATTCTCAACGAGTTTATCAGCAAAATCGAAGTGCATGAGCGCGACCAGAAGCGGGCAAGATACGCCATACAGCATATCGGGATATACTTCAACCATATCGGTAAATTTGAGAACGAACTGACACAGCTTGCAGAGCCGGCAGAGCAGGAAATCAGACAAATGCGGGAGGAAATCGAAGAAGCGAAAAAGGAAAAGAGCCGCGCCTACCACCGGGAATATTCCAGAGCCTACCGCGCTAAAAATAATGAAAAGCAACGGGAGTATGACCGTATCAAAGCGCGGGAATACAGAGCGAGAAAAAAGGCGCAAGCCGCCGCCACCGCACAGTAAAACCGAATAACCGACAGCCGAGAGGGATTTTCCGATTACGGGAAATCCCTTTTCCGCGCCCAAAGAAAGGAGCGACCCATTGACAGAAAAGAACGAAACGCCCGCCCCGCCCCGAAAGCCGGACGGTATCATCACGACACACAGGAACGGGCAGACCATTGTTGCGGAGTTGTTTTTCAACCACAGCGGCACAGAAACATTCCGCGACAAGCTGCTGAAAATGATACTAGCCGATAAGCAGGAATAAAACGGGAAACCGATTGTCTGTAAAAATCCATTCCATTCCTATCCTATCCATTCCACACAAAAATCGAAAGGAGCGATTGACGCATGGCAAAGACCAAAGCCGAAAAAATCACGAGCATTGAGGAAGAAATCCGACAGCTTGAAAACAGGCGCAGACAGCTTGTGCAGGAGCAAAAGGCGCAGGAGCGCAAGGACAGGACAAAACGCCTATGCCGCCGCATGGGGCTTTTTGAAAGCCTTGTCCCCGACAGCATACCGCTGACAGAGGAACAATTCAAGACCTTTCTTGAAAAGACCGTAGCCGCCGACCACGCCCGCCGCATACTGGACGAATTGACCGCCCAGTATGCCCCCACAGCCCCCGCACAGGGCGCGGAAACGGCGGCACAGGGTAACACGCCGTCCGCCGCCAGAACCACCCATACAGCCCGCGAGGGCGGCGCAGACGCGGACGCGGACGGGGGCGCGGCACAAGGGTAACGGCTTACGCCCCTACCCTTGCTTAAAAGCAAGGGCGCACTTATATACCACATGAATGTGGTATGTGCGGTCTTGCAGACAGCGTTTTGTGCCTGTCGGCACAAAAGAGAACGGCGGGAGTTACCCGCAGAAAGGAGCGCGGCGCGTGGCAATCTATCATTGCAGTATCAAAGTCATATCCCGCGGCAAGGGCAAGTCCGCTGTTGCCGCCGCCGCTTACCGGGCGGGGGAGAAAATCAAAAACCAGTTTGACGGAATGACCCACGACTACACCCACAAGGGCGGCGTAGTCCACACCGAGATTTTACTCCCCGACCACGCCCCCGCCGAATATGCGGACAGGGCGGTTTTGTGGAACGAAGTGGAGAAAATCGAGAAAGCGAAAAACGCCCAGCTTGCGCGGGAGATTGAAATTTCCTTACCCCGCGAACTGACGAGGGAGCAAGGCATTTCCCTTGTCCGCGAGTATGTGAAACGGCATTTTGTGGCGGCGGGAATGTGCGCCGATGTATGTTTACATGACACAGGCGGCGGCAACCCCCACGCCCATATCATGCTGACAATGCGCCCTTTTGACGAGGGCGGCGAGTGGGGAGCGAAGCAGAAAAAGGAGTACATTCTTGACAGGGACGGGAATAAAATCTATGACCCGAAGAAGCGGCAGTACAAATGCAAGTCCATTCCCGCTACCGACTGGAACGAGCAGACCAAAGCCGAGGAATGGAGGGCGGCATGG
>CAJTOO010000106.1 GCA_910577735.1 uncultured Lachnospiraceae bacterium | reverse complement strand
TATCATATGCCATAGAACAGCCTGAACAGCAGGAGGTATTCATTTTGAAATTCTATCAGCTTGCCTTCCGGTATTTATGCCGGAAGAAGTCTAAAACATTTATTTTGCTTTTGGTATTGCTGTTCATAAACAGCATGATCCTGGGTTCTTACATGATTCTGCATGCCACAGAGGATTCCCGGATTACTATGCAGGAAAAGATGGGGACCAAGGCGGTACTGGAAGTGAAGGGGAGTGACCGATTTATTACGGAAAATGAGGTCAGGGAAATCCGGGATATGGATGGAGTGATATCTGTCAACCGCATGGCTGACAGTGCCGTTTATCCCGTTAATTTTAATCCCATTACAAACAGTGATTCCGAGGATGAAAATAACTGGAAGGTAACGCTGCTGTCTTATGATGAGCTGGAACGTGACAGCGCCTTTAGTGACTTAAGATACCGCCTGATGAAGGGGGATATGATTACGGAGAGCTCTGGGAAAGGGGCTGTGATCAATTTTGCGCTGGCGGATGCAAATGGCCTTGAAATAGGGGATGAGATGGAAGTCGGGACAGAAACAGGGAGTGTGATCAATGTAAAGATCATAGGTGTTTTTGTTGCGGGAAGTGAGAGAAACCAGATGGATACCCTGCCGGCGGTAAACCGTATCGAAAACCAGATTTTTATTGACAATGAATCCTATACGGGGCTATTCGATAATGCGGGTTACCGTAAGATAGCGGTATATACCAAAAAACCGGATCAGGTAGATGTTCTGGTACAGGAATTAAAAGATTTTTTGGGCAGCAGAGTGGAGATCACCACTGCTGATATATTATATCGTCAGCTGGAGGTGCCGCTGAACAGGATAGTCCGTGTGATGAAACTTATGCTGGTATTCACGCTGGCTGCAGGGGTGACAATTACTTCAATATTACTCTGTATGTGGATGAGGTCGAGAAAAAGGGAAATTGCTGTTTTTATCAGTATGGGAAAAAAGAAAACGGATATTCTTATGCAGGTTTTTATGGAAACGGCAGCCGTCTTTTGTTTGTCTGTATTTGGCGCCTGTGTAATAGGAAGTGGGATGGCAGGAATTATGAAGGAACTGCTCATGAAAGAAAATACGGCAGTTCTCCTGTCAGTTTCCTTACAGGCAGGGGATATTGCAGCAATGTTCTTTGCAGGAGGCTGTATAGCGGTTATTGCTGTCTGTATTTCATTGCTGCCCATTTTAAGGGCAAACCCAAAAGACATTTTATCAAAAATGGAGGGATAGTAAATGAGAGGTTTTAGTTTGGCATGGCGTTCTGTTATCAGAAAACCTGTAAAAAGCATCCTGCTGTTTGTAACTGTATTTACCATCAGCCTGCTACTGTTGGCTGGAATGAGCAGTGGAAAAGCAACTGTTCAGATGCAGGATAATACAAGGCAGGCAGTCGGGGCAGGGCTTCTGCTGGAAGAAAATGAGGCAGACCGGCATCGGAGGATTGATGAGTTATCAAGGCAGCTTGATCATAAGGAAGGCAGCCTGGGCGGATACCATCAGGAAAAAATTACAATAAACGGAGTAGAAAACTGGAGAACATGGACGGATAATTCTTTTGAAACCCTGTTAGTGGAGGATATCGAAAAAATAGCGGGTACAGAAGGGATTGCCGATTACAATATTACAACAGTTACAACGGCTGCAAGACCAGTTGGTTTTATCCGCATTGAGGACGAGGATGTGGATCAGTATAGCGACCTTGGAGGTGTGTCGTTGGTCGGGAACAAAGATATGTCCATGGATTCCAATTTTCTTTCGGGAAATGCTTTTATCATGGACGGCAGAATGATTAAAGAAGGTGAAAAGGATGTCTGTGTCATTTCAGCAGAGCTTGCAGATAAAAACCAATTAGAAATTGGAAGCAGAATAAGTTTTGGCAACTGCCGGGATAAAGAGGATCCTATGATTTATGAAGCAGAAGTTGTCGGTATCTATCGGGTAAACCAACCTATAGCTCCTTATATGTATGGGGATACTTACCGGTCTGAAAATATTATTTTTACGGATTTGGATTTCCCTGAAAAGGTGGATGGAAAGGCAGGCGACCCATTATATGAAAAGGCATATTTTAAGATTGCAGATGTGGATGAATATGAAGCTGTAAAGATAAGTGTAATGGGGGTAGATATAGCGTGGGAAAGGTATGACCTGATTGACAATAACGGAAATATGAATACCCTGTCCGCAAATTTTAATGAAATGGAGAAGTACAGCAGAACTTTAGTCTGGGTAATTTCAGGGGCAGGCCTGATTATCCTGTTCCTTATTTTTCAGTTCTGGATGAAAAGCCGGAATAGGGAAATTGGAATCATGCTGTCAATGGGAACTTCAAAAATACGGATTTTGGCCCAGATCATGGCAGAAGCACTTATGATTGCAGCAGTGGCTGTGTTGGTTTCCTTCTTGGCGGCACCGGGAGTGTCAGGCCTGACGGCGGATTATCTGGTAGAACAGCAGGTACAGAGTGCGGGAGAACAGGATTTACTGGATGAAGGGAAAGTGGCATTGTCTTATGAAAAGTCAGAGCAGAATGTGGTGGGCGTGCAGGCAGAAATTACTTCCGGGATGTTAATACAGGATGTTTCGGGCATTGCCCTGCTTATTGTGATATCTGTATGTGTATCGGGTATTGGCATATTGAAAAGAAATCCCAAAGATATCCTGCAGGATTTATAAAACAGTTTATGCGCGCAGGTGTAAATAAGGAGGATGGTTGAAATGATATTAGAAGCAAAAAATATAGAATATGTATATAAATCCCAAAAGGACAGGAAAGTTTTAGGCGATATTTCTGTGCGGTTTGAAGAAAAAAAGTTTTATGCCATTATCGGGGCCAGCGGAGCCGGAAAAACAACTCTCTTATCTTTGCTGGCAGGGCTTGACAGTCCAACAGGAGGCACCGTTCTATATGAAGGGGAAGATATCCTTGCGAAGGGTTTAAATTATCACAGAAAGAACCATGTATCCTTAGTTTTTCAGGAGTATAACCTGATTGATTATCTCACCACGGAGGAAAACGTAAGGCTGGGAGGAACAGATAAGCCGGGGGAACTGCTTACAAAAGTGAATATCCCACAGGAAGCATGGAAAAGAAATGTAATGAAGCTGTCCGGTGGGCAACAGCAACGTGTAGCGATTGCAAGGGCGCTGGCAAGCAATGCAAAAGTCTTATTGGCAGATGAGCCGACCGGGAATCTGGATGAACAGACGGCAGAGGGAATTATTGAGTTATTAAGGCAGACTGCGCATGAGTTGGGGAAATGCGTAATCGTTGTTACGCATAGTAAATATTTGGCAAATGAGGCAGATGAAATTGTGCAGATTACGAATGGAATAATTGGCTCATAGAAATGAAGGAATCCTACAAAAGACAAACCGCCGCACTATGGCCATCATCCGCCATATGCGGCGG
>CAJTOO010000105.1 GCA_910577735.1 uncultured Lachnospiraceae bacterium | reverse complement strand
TTATGTCTGCACTTATTTATTGGGGGCATATGCTTTCTTTCTTCCTGTATTTTTTCTGATACCAAATATAGCGTTGCATTTGGAGCGGGCATTCCGGCATTTATGTATGTATTACAGATGCTTGCAAATGTTGGCGGAGATGCCGAAAAAGCAAAGTATTTCACTTTTTTTACTTTGTTTCATCCAGATGGCATAATTGCTGGCGAAAGCAGTGCAATCGCCTCCGCATTTGTACTTTTTGCAGGTGCTGTTATATTGTATGCGCTGGGAATTATGATATTTGAAAGAAAAGATTTGCATATTTAGATAACTGGTATCTTCTAAACTGATGTTACCCTTTAACTGGAGAAGCATCTCCCCATTTCCCGGTTTTTGCATTCAGGGCATGTTGACTATCCAATCATTCGATTGCTCTATGCACGCTTACTCCAAATAGATTAGGAAGAGGTGAGTTTTCATGGCTCAGAAACGTATCAAACGTACAGATCAAGAATGGTTCGATCTGATCAAGGATTGTAAGAACAGCAGCTTGAAAGTCAAAATCTGGTGTGAACAGCATGGGATAACGGCAAAGGCTATTGACTACCATACACGCCGTCTCCGCCAGAAGGGCTATACGATCCCACAAAGGATCCCACAGACATTCCCCTGTGAAAAGCAGGAAATTGTCTGCCTGGATATTTCCAAAAGTTTATTTGCCAGCCAGGAAAAGATCCCATCATCGGATCCTGGGGCTGCCAATACGGCTGTGATCCAGCTCGATTTCCAGGGGACACAGATTGGGATCTCTAATCATGCAGCGAAGGAAACCATCGAAAATACCCTTCTTGCGCTGCGCAGCCTGTGTTAGGCGATATTTCCGGAGTATCAAAGCTCTGCCTGATAACAGGGCGTACAGATATGAGGCTTTCCATCAATGGCCTCATAGCGATAATCCGGGATATTTACCAGATGGACCCTTACGCAAACACACTGTATCTTTTCTGCGGCAGGAAGACAGACCGGCTCAAAGCACTGTATCATGATAAAAACGGTTTTGTCCTGCTTTATATGAGGCTGGATTCCGGACGTTTTCAATGGCCGCGCTGCGCGTCTGAAGCAAGGATGCTTACCAGACAGGAATACCGTTGGCTCATGGAAGGGCTCTCGATCGACCAGCCCAGGGCATTGCGTCCATCAGGAAAACGGGATTTCTAAGCCGCATTTGTGAAAAAGAGAGAATTTAAAAATTTTTTTCAGGCCTTTCAGAGCCAGAAAAAGAAACACGATCCACAAGACCGCAGATTTTCCGGAAACTTATCCACAAATAGCCGTCTGTTGAAGTTTTTTTGTGGATAACGATCCTGTCAGATGGTGGATAAGTCTGCATTTTGGGCAGTTATCCACACATCAGGAGTTCGTCAAAATGCCGACAAACATATGTGGGCCTGTTTGCGGACTGCCATGTTTTCCTATATAATAAAAGGAACGAGAACAGAAAGGCGGAACAGGCTGTGGCGGAATATAAAGGCAATTCGATCGAACTCCTGCATAAAACAATTGAAGAAAAGGACGCACAGATCCAGGAACTCCAAAAAACCATTCAGGAACTGAACATTACGGTTGCGAACCTGAATGAAACCCTTGAGGAATTCCGCAGGAAATTTTTTGGTACTTCCAGAGAACGGGCCGCTGGCAGGGTTCCAGATGAGGAAGCAGGGCAGGAAGACCAGACGGAGAAATCCACTGTCCGCAGCCATACCCGCCGTAAACCGAAAGCCAAACGGGAAGAACTCTACAAAAACCTGCCGGTCAGGGAAGTACGCTGCCCGATGCCGGAGGACCAGAGGCTTTGCCCGGATTGTGATACTGTGATGGAAACCATCGCGTGGCAGTTTGTGCGTGAAGAACTGCGGATCACCCCCGCAAAGGTAGAACGGATCCAATACATGCAGGAAGTCCTTGCGTGTCCGGTCTGCCGTGAGGAAGATACGGGCACGATCGTCAAGGCACCGGTACCGACTGCTTTGTTGGCACACAGCCCGGCTTCACCGTCTATGGCTGCTTTTGTCATGTATCAGAAGTTCCTGAATTCGGTGCCATTCTACCGCCAGGAAATGGACTGGCTCCAAATGGGAGCCCCGCTTGCCAGGGAAACGACTTCTAACTGGTGTATCAAATGCGCGCTGACCTATTTCGAGCCTGTTTATGACCGGCTTCATGAATATCTTGTCAAGCGTGACCTCCTCCATGCGGATGAGACTGTCTGTCAGGTTCTCCATGAGGAGGGGCGGGCGGCGGCTTCTACCTCATATATGTGGATCTATCTCACAGGAAATGATGGCCTCCCGTCTATTATCCTTTATGATTATCAGCCCGGGAGGGCAGGGAATTATGCGAAAAATTTTCTGGAAGGGTTCTCCGGACTGCTGGAATGCGATGGCTATACCGGATACAACAGTGTAGAGAATGTGATCCTGGTATGCTGCCTTGCCCATTGCCGGAGATATTTCTTCGAAGCAGTTCCGGCAGCCCGCCGAAAAAAGATAAAACTGCTGGACATCAACTCACCGGAAGAGATCCCGGAAGATGCGGCTGACCCGGAAAAAGCAAAGGAGGGCAAGAGAATCCCGGCAGAGATCGGACTTTGCTATTGCAATAAACTTTTTCGTATAGAACGGACACTAAAAGCCATGTCTCCGGAGGAACGTAAGAACAAACGCCTGGAGTTGGAAGTCCCTGTCTGGGACAGTTTCTGGTCTTGGCTTGCAACGGTAGAGCCATTGGGCGGAAGCCTGTTGGAAAAAGCAGTGAACTATGCAGCTAACCATAAGGAGCTTCTGGGTAACTACCTGCTGGATGGGAGATGTGAGATCTCCAATAACCGGGCGGAACGATGCGCAAAATCCTACGCGACCGGGAGAAAGAACTTCCTTTTCCACGATACCGTGAATGGAGCGAGATCGAGTGCTATCATCTACAGCCTGGTAGAAACGGCAAAGGCAAACAACCTGAACGTGTTCCAATACCTTTACACACTATTGCTTTACATGCCGGACTATAAACAGGAGCCTGCAGGTGTGGAGGCCATGATGCCGTGGAACGACTTTATAAAGGAACGATGTTCCAAGGTGATGGACACGGAAACAGAAACACCGGAGAACCGGGGGCAGATACCGCTGTGATAGCTGCCCCTTAATTGTGATGAAAAAAACAAAAATCGCTGATAAAGAGTTATATTTCGCTTATAGTTCCCGGATATGGAGCTTTCCGGCTTTGAACTTATGATTCTTATATACTTCGGTTCATTAAGAACTTAATTATAAACAAATCTTGAATCACGTCATTCACTTGTCAGTCAAAAAGATTATCCCACAGATTTTAGAATATGTAAAACCGGCAGGTTATTCATCGCTTACCATTGGACAACCCTTTTCCTCCCACCATCATTTTTCAATTTTTCTCTATACTATCACGCAAAA
>CAJTOO010000104.1 GCA_910577735.1 uncultured Lachnospiraceae bacterium | reverse complement strand
AGTTTTTTCATGGCAGATTTCCTCCTGAATGTGTATACCGTTTTATTCGGGACGGTGGGCGAGGGGGATGCAGATATAGACCGCCGAAAAGTCTGTGTAAACGACAAAAAAGGCCGGTATGAAAAGCAACGACTCAGTCAAGAATGGAAATAAGGACCAATTCAAGATAGGAGTCGAAGAAATATGAACACAGCACCGCAGGAATTGATGAAAGAGTACGTCCAGAGCCAGCATTTTACCAGCACAGCAGAGATCATGACCGCAATGAAAGAGATGTTCCGGGACGTGGTCCAGACAGTGATGGAAGTGGAGATGGACGAGGAACTGGGGCGGGAGCGCTGCCAGCGTGCAGAGACATCCTGCGCGCCCAACTACCGGAACGGATACACGAAGAAAACGGTGAAGACCCAGCTGGGGGAAGTAGACATCCGGGTGCCCCGGGATCGGAACGGGAGCTTCGAGCCAAAAATCATCGGAAAATACAGCCGGAACGCGGACGGTATGGAAGAGAAGATTATTGGTCTCTACGCCAGCGGGATGAGCCAGCGGGACATCGCGGAGCAGATCAAAGAATTATATGATGTGGAGATCTCGCCGGATCTGGTGACGAAGATTACAGAGAAGATCATGCCGGAGGTGACGGCATGGCAGAACCGGCCTCTGGAAGCGGTGTATCCCTTCGTTTTTATGGACGCCATCCACTACAAGGTACGGGAAGATCACCGGTATGTAACAAAGGCGGCTTACGTGGTTCTGGGGATCGCCATGGATGGACGGAAGGACATCCTCGGAGTATGGATCGGAGAGCATGAGAGCAGCAAATTCTGGCTGAATGTGTTGAATGACCTCAAAAGCAGGGGAGTTATGGATGTATATCTGTTCTGCACGGACGGCCTGTGCGGGATGATGGAAGCCATCCGTGCGGTGTATCCCCAGAGCCGTCTGCAGCGCTGCATCGTCCATCAGATTCGCTCCTCCACCCGCTTTGTCAGTTGGAAGGATGTCAAGCAGGTGGCGGCTGACCTGAAGAAAATCTATACCTCCGTCACGCTGGATGAGGCGGAAGAAAACCTGCTTCGGTTCTCGGAGAAATGGAGAAAACAGTACCCCTCCTGTGTGAAAAGCTGGGAGGAAAATTGGGAAGTCCTGAGCACCTTCTATGAATATCCGCCCGAGGTTCGTAAAATCATATACACGACGAATATTATTGAGGGCCTCAACCGCCAGTTCCGGCAGATTACGAAAAGCAAGCCCAGCTTTACCAACGATGATTCCCTGCGCAGGATGCTCTACCTGGCCTCTCAGCGTATTACGAAGCGCTGGCGTACCAGATGTCAGAAATGGGACCTGGTGCTCAGCCAGCTGGAGATCATGTTCTCCGACCGTGCTGCCGGCTGATCCCTGGCTGTAGAATGTCCCGGCAGACGGACCGGCATTCACACCTGCGGCGTGCATACCGCCCCGCACGCCGGGACCCCCAGCGGCCAAGGGATTCAGCCCCACGCCTGTGAACTTTTCAGCGCACCTCTTCTTGACTTTGTCGAATTTCGCTTACACAAGATTTTACACCAGGCCGAGAAGTCGTCCAGGGTTTTCTTAATGGGGAAGCCAGACATCTGGATCTGCTTCTCATAGGCCCGTCTCCGCTTGGATTTGGCTTCTTCTGAGAAAATGTGATCCAAAACCTCCACAATATTGAGATTCTCCGCCACCGCCCGTTCCAGGTAGTTGTCCAGAATCTCCAGGGTGTTTTTCATTTTGAGGGCTTCCAGGTTTTCCCTCAGCCTGTCCATAGTAAATTCAGTCATACAGCACCTCGTCATATCTGGATAAATCGGAGGGTTTCAAGGGAAAATCAATCACTTTGCCCTGTTCCAGCAGAACATTTTCTGCGTCCATCGTCTGTTTCAGCGTAAGCCTTCTATAGTGCTGAGGATTGACAACCATGTCCTTTCTCTGATACGATATTCGGTGCAGAGCGATCTGCTTGCCTTCATAGTAGGCGGCCAGCATACTGTCGAGGGCTACGACTGCCACATCTTTGCCGATGTACTCCGCTGGCACGGAGTACTGATTCCCGGCGTATGAGATGAGGCAGTCTTTTTGTACCCGCCTGAGGTTGATCTTGTCGATAATGTACTCACGGGTAAGAGGACTCAGCCCCTCTTTTTGCAGCCGCTCAAAGGGAATCTCGTTGGTGGTGGCATGGACTTTGCCATTGACCTTGTTGCACCAGGCCAGGGCCTGTCCGTTCAAATCTGCCAGGGAGTTGTACTTGATCCCCACCATGAAATTATCTCTCACGAACTGAACCGTCCGCTCCACTTTCCCCTTGGTCTGACCTCGGTACGGCCGGCACAGGATGGGTTTGAATCCATAGAATCCCGCGAAGTCCTCAAACTGCCGGTTCATCGTGGAATCTTCCTGCTTCAAAAGCCGTTTGATGACCACCTGCTTCATATTGTCATATAGAATCTCCTCCGGGTATCCTCCAAAGTACCGAAATGCGTTCTGATGGCACCGGATCAGTGTGTTTGTGCTCATATCCGTTACAAATTCGATGTACCGCATCCGCGAATATCCCAGAATCATGAGAAAGCAGTACAGCTTCTTCCACTTTCCATCCTCGTACACCAGGTGATCCTCAAAGAATCCCCAGTCCATCTGTCCCTGCTTTCCCGGCATCGTCTCAAACCGTACCGTCGCTTTCTCATTCATGTCCATCTTCCGGCTGCTCACATACGCCTTGACGATGCTGTAGCCCCCGTCAAATCCCATTTCCCGCAGCTTCTCCAGTATCCGCAGCGCCGAATACGGCGCCTCCTCCAGCCACTCGTCCACGATCTGCTTGTACGGATCCATCTTCGTGGGCTTCGGTTCGCTCAATGTGTACTCCGGCTTCTGCGGCGATTCCGCGTACCGCTTTGCCGTCCGCGGGTCCATGTGGTACTTCCGTCCCAGCTCCACATAGCTCAGCCCTTTTTGTCTGTCGCTTCGGATATCCATCCACTGTGCTCCTTTCATTTCCTGACTCCCTTTCCGGGCTCTTTCTCGCCCTGATTGGGAGTCTATCTTTTTCCCTTCATCTCCGCCACAAAACTACATTTTTTCCTCGGCGTTTTTTTACATTTTATCACTGGCGATGACACTAAATTTGAATCCTGTGGCGGTATTGACAGTCTGCCAGAATTCTGCACTCCCGCTGACCTTTCTTTGATTCTGCCGATATCCAGAGCGACGTTGTATCGTATGGCAGAACAAAAACGGATTCCCTCACTCCGGATTGGGCGGCGTGTCATTATCCCGCGAGAAACCCTCAAAAAATGGATTGAGCAGGAATGTGGAATTCCAGGAAATGCTTCGATGGGAGTGGTATAGCTTGGCAAGACGTACAAAAGGAGAGGGCAGCCTCTACCAAGCAACAGATAAAAGCTGGGTGTTTCAATACAGGGTGAACGGTCAGCGCAAGACAAAGCGCTTC
>CAJTOO010000103.1:274-3542 GCA_910577735.1 uncultured Lachnospiraceae bacterium | reverse complement strand
GAATCATCGGTTTCTGCATTGGACAAATCAATTTTATTTACAGGCAGTCCCCATGTATTTGTTATGGCATCTGCAACCTTTTTTGTTCCTCCTGTCGGGCTAAAAATAATCTGTGAAACTTTCATGCTTGCTCCTCCTGTAAATCTAAAATTTACACCATTATAACAGGCGCATGGTGTAGTGTCAAGATTTACAGCAATAAAAATATATGCTACAATCTAGCGTGGAAAGGAGTAATGTCATGCATATCAGTACAAAATGTTCGGTTGCGATTCATTGCCTTATTTTTATTTATGAATATGGGGATAAGCAGAAGGTAACCAGTGAACTTCTGGCGTTATCAACCGGGATCAATCCTGTCACAATCCGCAATATTATAAGCTCATTGAAAAAGGATGGCATAATATCTGTGAAATTCGGGACAGGCGGAACAACACTGAACTGTCCGCCGGATGAAGTGACCTTATACCGTATATGTAAAGCGATAGAGCCAGCCTTTAGTTCCAAACTTATAGGCATTCATTCACTGCCTTCGCAGCTATGCCCCATAGGAAAAAATATCCATAATGTATTGGACTGCTCTTATGAGAAAATAAGAAATGACCTATGCCAAAGTTTAGAAAGCATCACATTAGGAAACATCATATCCGATTATCACCGTATTGAGCATAAGCCAGGGTAATACTTATGCCTAAAAGGGTATTGAGATAAAATGCAGGGAGTGGGCGGGATGCCCGCCTGCTCCAGCGTACGCTTTATTTGCCTTGTGCTGCTCCGCATATTTGATGATTTCCGTAAGCTCCTTCCCAATCTGGTGCGTTTCCTCAAAGCTGACCACACCGGGAGCGAAAGCCTGTATTAAATGATAGGCTTTATTGGGGCTGTTTCCCGGCAGTGGTATAAGGTGTATTTGAAGTCAATCGCTGCGGTTTCCGGCGCACGGGCGTAGGAAGAAATATAGATACTTTCGTCTGTCTTGTCCGGGTTGCATATGTAGGCTACCGTTTTATCAACAGTTGCTGTGATAGTATTGATTTTTGTGACTGCCATATCTGTTCCATCAACTCCGCTACTTCGTCCATATCTTCCTGATAGATATGGTTTGTGCTGTTAATTCTTTTCGCAATCTGGTTCAGACTGGAGCTGATTCGTCCAAGCTCCGTATTGTATTCCCGTAAAAACTGTAATCCACGTCATAGACATATCCGTATAGAATCAGCTTTCGGATAAAAGCCGATTTGCTTTTCATGCAGGACAGCCTAAACTTCTCGTCAAGGATGTACTGCTCTTTGTCATCTAAGTGAAATTCATTCCGATTGGTGCGTGTCCTGTACCTACAACACCGCACAGGGCGTTTTTGACGAATATTTGAGAGAAATTTTTCAAAAAGTTTTCCTTGCTTCTTAATACGGGGAAGATTAAGAAATGCCAATGTTTCCCCAAAAATTGTTAAAAATCTTTCCTATCAGAGTGGTCTGTTGTATACTGGTAAATACTTGTCCTTAAAACCGCAAGATATATGAAAAGAGGAATGAAATATCCTGCTATAATGCAGAGAGAAAGGAGGAAGCTGCAATGCCGGGGAATATCAAAAATGTAATGACGGTAATCGACTATATCGAAAGCCACCTGCACGAAAAACTGGACTTAGAAACAGTTGCGGGGGCTGTACATTATTCAAAATATCATATGCACCGAATGTTTACAGATACGGTAGGGTTGACAATTCATGATTATGTACAACGCCGCCAGTTGACCGAAGCCGCAAAACTGCTTGTTCTTTCCGACCGGCCAATCCTTGAAATTGCGCTTTCTGCCGGATATGAGAGCCAGCAGTCCTTTACGGATATTTTCAAAGCCATGTATAAAAAATCCCCTAACAGGTACAGGGAGGAAGAAGAATTTTATCCATTGCAGCTAAGATATGTCTTGAATGAAAATCCTACAAATTTAGAGGAAAAAGAATGGCAGGATAAAATCGTCTTTGCAACACAGGAGGACATACCCAAATGGATAGAACTGGTTCACCTTGTCATTGACGGTTTCCCGCACTTGGACGAAAAACAATACCTTGAACAGTTGCAGGAGTATATCAAAAATAAGCGTGCATTGATTTTGAAAGACGCTGATACGGCAATCGGGATTATGGCGTTTAACGAGGTGACGGGGAGCATTGATTTCTTTGGGGTACACCCACAGTATCGGAAAAGAGGGATAGCGAAAGCATTTTGCGAAAAGGCATTGTATGAACTTGCACGTTCCGCACAGCTTAGCGTGACGACTTTTCGGGAGGGTGACAAGGCAGACACAGGCTATCGGGAGGTATGGGGAAGCCTTGGCTTTGCCGAAGCGGAACTGTTAATTGAATTTGGATATCCGACACAGCGGTTTATACTTCACAGAGAAAAATTGGAGGGCGGGGACAATGAGTGACCAAAATCCACTATCACAAAACTTTACAATAAAATCATTGTTGAAATTTGCATTTCCGACAATTTTGATGATGATATTCATGGGGCTGTATACAGTCGTTGACACAATTTTTGTAGCACGATTTGTAGATACAAATGCACTTTCGGCATTGAATATTGTCTGCCCTGTTATCAATCTGATTGTCGGTCTTGGAACTATGCTTGCAACAGGAGGCAGCGCGATTGTAGCGCGCAAAATGGGAGCAGGAGAACATACAAGGGCGGTACAGGATTTTACGCTGATTATTTCAGCGGGCATTTTGTTAGGTGGATTGATTGCAGTGTTGGGAACGGTTTTTATTGACAGGATTGTCTGGGGACTTGGAGCGGGCAGTATTCTATTTCCATACTGTAAAGAATACCTTTTTATCCTGCTGTTATTCACGCCCGCAAGTATCCTGCAAGTGCTTTTTCAAAATCTGATCGTAACGGCGGGACGCCCCGGAATGGGTATGGTGCTTGGCGTAAGCGCAGGAATCGTAAATATTTTACTGGACTATCTTTTTATGGTGCCGCTTCACATGGGCATTAAGGGGGCGGCATTTGGTACGGGCATTGGCTATATGATACCGGCGGTGATTGGATTATGGTTCTTTTCCGCAAAGAGAGGCAGTCTGCATTTTAGGAAGCCAGTCGTAGATTTTTCCGTATTGGCTGAAAGCTGTACCAATGGTTTTTCGGAAATGGTAAGTCAGGCGGCAACAGCAGTTACAACATTCCTTTTTAACTGCATTATGATGAAACTGCTTGGAGAAAACGGAGTTGCGGCAATCACAATCATTATCTATACACAGTTT
>CAJTOO010000103.1:0-264 GCA_910577735.1 uncultured Lachnospiraceae bacterium | reverse complement strand
TATGGGCGTAGCCCCTGTTATCAGCTATAACTATGGGAAGCAGGACAAAAGGCAGTTAAAGAATGTATTTTCTATTTGTATGCGGTTCATTGTCTTTGTTTCGGTCTCTGTTTTTGCAATAGCTTTTATTTTGGGTTCTCCATTAGTTGGTATTTTTGCAGAAAGGGGAACATCTGTTTATGAAATTGCGCGAAACGGATTTTTGATTTTCCCATTCAGTTTTCTGTTTTGTGGGTTGAATATTTTTACAACTGCCACATTTAC
>CAJTOO010000102.1 GCA_910577735.1 uncultured Lachnospiraceae bacterium | reverse complement strand
TATTGCTTCATCTAATCCAACAACTTCAACACCTTCTTTTTCTGTACCCCATATGGATTCTTTCCTGTCAATAAAACATTTAACTTTTATATGGTACATCTGGCAGATAAAGAAAAACTGCCTGCCATTTTCGCCTGCACCATAAAGTGCCACTTCACCTATACCATCCTTTTCAGCCTGTTCCACTGTTTCCTGCATAGATTTTATAATTTCATTCTGTGAGCCATTTTTTAGTGCCCTGCGGACATAATAAAATTCATCTAACATTGTCACTGTGCCTTTTGGCCATGTAATATTACTGTCTTTGTATGTATAACTGGCATTGCATTTATCAATAAAATCTACACCCATTTTCCTGCCAAGCTCAAGATGTTGTTCTGTAATAATCCCTTTTTTGTATTTTGTACCAAAATTGGTATCTGCCTCAAAGCCAGCAAGCAGTACCGCCTCACATTTCCTTGGCATGTCTATAAGACGGTGCAGCAGCATAAGTGTTTCACGTTTTTTATCAATACATTCCTGCGCCGTTACTGGTTTATGTTTCTGGAACCACATCCACAGTTTCTGGAAATCAAATATCCCTTGGAATACAATGTCTGTCATATGTTTATTATCCACACCTTCTGACAGTACAGGGACAAGCTTCCCGTTTTCTTCTATATAGCCTGTTGTGCTGCCTTCTGTCACAGAAATTAACTTTTCTATCACATCTGTTGTCCTGTGTATTGTCTGTACTAAATCCATGTTTTCTGCAAATGTCCCAAAACAGCCTTCAAAATCAATCCCATCATAAACTTTGTCCCCGGTTACCCCTGTTGCCAGGAAATGTTTTATCTTATGTGGTATATTTTCTAAATCCAGGCACTCCTGCATCCACATCTGTATCCTGCCAAAAAAACCTATATCTGCTGTTGCAATATTGTTAAAATCCCCTGTTTCCTGGAGCAGGTATGCTACAAATTTCTTACGTTCTTGTTTTATATATCCCTCTATGTCTTTTTTATTTTCTTCTTCAAGGAATTTTTCTATTATTTTCTCCTTCAGTGTAGAATCCTGGCATGCTATTTTATGTGCTTCTTTATATTTCACATCAAAATAACTGCTGTATCCACTGAACCTTTCTGTTTTAAGCCCCATAAGGTTTATTGACTCACCTACCGTCAGGTTCCTTGCACCTATCATGTTTTCAATTTCTTCACGGTTTACATTCTTTATTGAAGGTATATATGCAGCTTTCCTTGAAATATATACAGGTTTTACAACAAGCCCCAGGCCATGGGCATCTGACTCTTCCTGGAGCAGTTTCCCAAGGACATACCCTTCCCTCATAAAAGGGTAAATCCTTTTTATGCCTGTTTCTTCCAGCCTCTGGCATATCCATGAAACATACAGGGACATTACCGGCCCAATAACTGAAGCACCCAGTTCATATGCTGTATGTTCATTATTTTTATATGTACTGTATGAAACAGCCAGTTTACGCAGTGACAGTATGCCTGGCTGTGGTATATTGTGCCTTGTTTTTTCATAGTCATATATACTGTACAGTCTTTCAGGTATTACATCATAATGGAATGCATGTATGCCAGTTTTTAAAGGCTGCTGGTAATCTGCATTTTTATTATCACCAATATGCAGTATTTCACCTGCACTAAACTGTGGGTATTTTTCTAACAGGACCTTAAAGAGTGCCCCGTCTTGTTTACTGCATCCATATTCATTTGAAACAATTACGTTGTCAAATATAGATGTGCAGATACCATTATGTTCCAGTATTCCTTTAATAGAACTGCTGCTTAAATACATATCAGAAACAAGTACAAGTATACATCCATGCTGTTTTGCATCTTCAAGCCATTCCAGGATGGCAGGGTTTGCATAACAGCATTCATTTTCACATTCCACTTCAAGTGCCTTTAATGCTTCCAGGTTATGTGCAATAAAATCCGGAAATTTTGCATAAATACCTTCCAGTGACACCTCACGCCCTGGTGCACAAAGCCTTGCACGGCGTTCCATTTCTATACGGAGTTTCATATATTCCTTGCTGCTTATAGCACTTTTTGCAATACCCTTCTCCACCGCCTTGTCCCAGGTTTTTATAAATAAATCTGTAGCTTTTGCAACAGTACGCAGCAGCAATGTATCAAATATATCAATACTTATTAATTTGTAATTCCCGTAAGCAGGTAATTCCATTTTTCTCTCCTTTATGTATGTGCCAGACCCGCCAGCTTTAAACATTTTTTACATATTTTTTCACAGCCATCTGCAGCCAGGCTTGAAAACATCCTGCCCCTGGATACTGCCCTTGCTTCTTTTGCTGTGTCACCATGCAGTGCACCTTCTATGCCAGCCATAAGCCCTTCCATGTCATAAGCCCTGGTTTCTGGCATATAAATACTAAAATCAAAATACCCTTCCCTTGTCTGTCCTGAATATTCCTTATAGTCATACTGGAATGACACTACAGGCCTGTCCAGCAGCATAAAATCAGAATAAACTGATGAATAATCTGTAACAAGTATATCTGCTTTTCCAAGGAAAACATATGGGTCTGCATCTGCATCAAGGCATGATATATTGCTGTATGAAAATTTTGCAAATGTATCCTTAAGCTTTGATTTTGGATGCAGCTTTACCAGGAAAAGCAGGTTATTCTTTTCTAAGAAAGCATTAAACGCATTTAAATCCATAATTCCTGCAAACATAGTTTCACTGTCACGGAAAGTTGGCATATACAATACAATGCCTGCCCCCACAGCTTTCCATCTTTTTAACATGCCTAGTGCTTTTCTTTCTGATGGCATGTATATATTTTTTATATCTGAACCTATAATATAGTCGTTTCTTGGATACCCTGCTTCTAATACATGTCTTTTTGGTACATGGAAAGCCTTTGCAAAAATCCTGCACATCATTGGGGAAGTTGCCAGTATATAATGTGAAGGTTTTTCATCTGACAGCCTCCTTGGGAAATACTTCCACCTCTCCCACAAACTGGCAGGATGCCTCACTTTATCATGCATATTGTCATAATTAATCCTTTTATTGCCAACACCATGCCATAAATTCAACTTAACTGCCCCGCCACTCTGCCAGAAATTTATATCTTTTGAATAATTATCAAAAATATATATTTTCCCACGCAGTGCCAGCCAGATGCCTTTAAGCGAATGGTAATAATATGCCTCATACCCTTTTTTAGAAAGCATTGAAACAATACTTTTGTCATGGCTTATCCAGACAGGGCGTACACCAAGCTCCTTTTTATGCTGCGAAACATAAAGGTACAGGTACTTCGGGTTATCCGCAAAACGCCTGCCGAATGTACTCCCAAAAAGCCATATTTTCCTGTCCCTTGGCACAAAGAATGATATCCAGTACACAGGCAAAAGAAGCAGCTGTCCCCAGTACTTAAGCCAGTTAATTATATTCATCTGCTATTGCCTTTCCCAATAACCCACAGCCAGGCATTAAAAACATGCCTTCCTGTCCTGTTCTGCTGCCTCACGGCATTATTTACCACATAACAAAAATTATGT
>CAJTOO010000101.1 GCA_910577735.1 uncultured Lachnospiraceae bacterium | reverse complement strand
ACAGATGGCACCTCAATGGTGTTGCGGTGCATAACAGTTTATAAGTTTAACCTGGAGGGACCCCATAGTAAATCTATGCTTTCCATTCCTGAAAAATAGTCGTTTCGTGCTATCGGATGAAAAACAGAAAATTTTTATGGTATAATTCAGTGGATACTTTTACTTTAGCGGAAACGGCTTTCTGCCGAAGTAATAGGAAAGAACGGAATTCATCAATAGCCCGTGAGGCTTATCGGCAAAGTATGGAAAATCTCAAATCTTATATGCAGCGCCAGTGGAGTCTGGTGGGAGGAATGGCTGGCACGTTCAAGGAGATGGAATGATGGTTTGATATCTGCTGCCCTGTTCAAATACGGAATCAGGGCATAAAAACAGGGAATGACACGCTAAGGTGGTGGTATTTAGACAGCTTTGATTCTATAATCCAGACAAAAAAACAGAAAGCGAGGTTGTTTAAGATGACTTTTGGAGAAAAATTAAAGGCTATCCGCAAAGAGAAAGGATATTCTCAGGAGGAGATAACGGTCACGCCGGATGACGAGCGGGCGTGGTTCAAGAAGCACCCGCAGTGGTCGAAATCCAATAGGTACGCGGAGCTGGAGGTGTGGATATTTATTTAAAACGAAAGAGGGACAGGGCGGAAGGGCTGTGGCGCAGCCTTTCCGCCCTGTCACCGATTTGCAGTTACAATTCTGTGTTCATTTCTTTTGCTTCTGTCGGCAGGCATTTCCCTAAAAACATGGCTTTGCAGTCGGAAAAGCCAAGCAGGTAGGCGAGCATCCCAAACCGGAATCAATAGCACAAGTGCTATGCGCGTTCTGCTCGCTGACGTAGCGGTCGATCAGCAGCCGGATTTCTTTTGATAAATCCATCCTGTCCAGTTCGCCGGAGTATATGTCCGACTTGCGGAGAATCGCCTGGTATTCCCCGTCACTGCTCATGATACCGTTCATGACACTGTGCATGCGGGTGTCCATGAGCTGGTACAATGCAGAATCTTTTTCCAATCCAATCCCTCCTCTCTGTGGTGTCGTAGCTTACCTCTGTTTTGGCGGGATTGCAAGTGGGAAAATAAAAAAGCCGGAAAACCTCTTGTAGCGTCCGACTTTTTGGCTAATTGTTTTTCTTTTCTATAAATTTATCATGCATCTGTTCAAGCAATGTAAAATCAACCGTGCTTTTCAGATATCCGATGGCAGGATTGTTTTCCTTTTTCTGTTTATATAGAATTTTTGCATTCTGGACGATTTTGTTTTTGTTTTTACGGATAAAAAGCATTTCCTTATGTATGAGAGCCTTATAAAATAAATCTTGTTCATGCTCCACGTCATATAGGGTTAATTCCGATGCAGGAACAGGAATCATATTGCTCAGTTTCAAAGTTCCCTTTAATTCCAGTTCCCCGGATGAGGATTGGGATGTAATGCGGATGATGGGGACAATGCTTCCGCGGATTTTCTGTACTCCATTTTCCATTCGGTAATCAGAATTTTTAGGCGAGGAAAGGGGGATGTAATAGTTATACCCGTTAATGCTGTATACAATGCCCAGATACTTCCGTGTATGGTTCCGATCATTTTCCTTTGAGGAAAAAACATTTTTTTCAACGGTACTGATATATGAGATGTATTCCTCAGATACTTCATATAGTTTTAGTTCGCTCATTGGTATCTCCTGCAAAGAAAAGGGCGATCATAGCGATCACCCTTTGATTTTAAAGTTTCCCACTGTCTGGCAGGGAATCTCCTGATTAATAAAGTTTTCCACTGTCTGGCAGGAACTCTCCTGACGATGGTTTCCCATCTCTGATATTATTATACGTTTTTGCGGGAAATATGTCAATAAAAATGAAAAATTCCGCTGAAATCATTTTATGCCGGATTCCGCATAAAAGCAAAGGGATTTTGTCGAATCCCGTTTGTCGAATGTCGAATTGGGTGGGGTAAAGAGGGGTAAAAGTCATCAAAGTATAACAGCGGCATAGGCGGCTATTTCCAAATGATGCCATAGGATTTTGGGTATTAACAGGCAAAAGTATTGGAGAATGGCTTAAAATCAAGGCTTTTAAGGCTTGGTGGGGTTCATCACGGTGGGTGGTGAGCCCCAGTTTTTTTGTTTTTGGATGCCGCTGATAGTATGGCGATAGGGGAAAAAATCGTACTATCAGGCAAAAGTATACTTTCACGAAAAAGTCTGGGGTTTCCGTGATAGTATAAAACGGAAAGGTAAAAAGGAGTAGGATATTGTTGGTTTTGGGTGAAAGGCGTATTAGCTTGACGGAAAATGCTGTTGAAAAACGGGGGATATGATACAAACGCGGAAACTGCATGGAGTTTTCGTGTTTGTATGGGTTTTGCGTGATAGTATGCAGAGTTTCCGTGTTTGATATGAGAAAAGCGGTAAAAATTTAATGGATAAATGATAACGGAGGAAAGGGCTGTTTTAGCATTTCATTTTTACAAAATAGTTTCAATCCACTCATCCACTCTTTCATGGTATAAAAACAGTTCCGCAGGAATTTTGATGGTATCCGGAGGAACTGGTGTCTGTATCACACAGCCTTTTAGCGGAAGTCCGTGCGTTCCTGTTTCCTGATCGGGTTTTAAGCGCATCATGAGAAAATGGGAACTTCCCTGATGTGTTTCTGGGCGGGATTTCAAATATTGTTTGGAGTAGAAGGTAAGGTCATAATTTTTACTGCATTCATATTCTATGCCTATATAGCACATCCCTTTCGGACAGCACTGCTCCAATGCGTCATAACATTGCTTTCGTGCCTGTTCTAACTGTTCTGGGGTAAACTTTTCTGCCAGTTTGGGATTGTTCAATTCTTCTTCTGTATTTTTCCACACGTCTATCAAGGCAACAGAATTTATATGACAAAGCACCTCATATCCATGACTATCCACGAAACAGAAAGAACGGGATTTCCCGACATTCAGGGTAACTGTCTTTTCTATTATGTGCTGGATGGGATTTGGCCTGTGTGTTATCGTGATGCGCGTTTGAGGTGTAAGACGGGGCAGGTTCGCAGCCTCCGCTATGTTCAGCGTCAACAGCCTGAGATTCTCCCAATCTATATCTTTCAGCCATTCGGGAACTGTCCAGCCAGCACTCATCATATCGAAAAACAACTGGATTAATCCATAATTATCAGAATCCATAGGGCTGCCAATGCCGCCCTGTATCTTGAGATGCACATCGCCAAGACAGAGATTACTGCAATGCAGATAACTGTATCCGTGTCTTTCATGCTCTTTCAGCATCCTCCTGTGATTACGGATGCCTTTCCTGTTCCGGCTTTCCTGTTCCATGTATGGTTCTATGATGTACAGTTTTGCTTCATCGGATGAGGTCATGCCGACAATATGGTATTTTATGCCATTCCGTTCTGTGGTTTTCCCAATCACAAGGATATCCCGCCATTTTGAGTGGAAACCTTCTAATAATGAAAAATTCATCAGCCACACCTCCGTAAAATCTAATATGGCAAGTATACCATGTATGCCGAAATAATTCTATAAAATGCGGAGGGACCCCAGGATAAACTTTTAAAATTACAAAAATGTTACAAGTCATCAAAAAGGAATAG
>CAJTOO010000100.1 GCA_910577735.1 uncultured Lachnospiraceae bacterium | reverse complement strand
AAATAACGCTTTTACTAAAGACATCTCTTTACCTGCCATATCCACAAAGTACTCTTTAATTTCCTCAGTTTCTAAACCCGCTGATGTTAATAATACCCTCATGCTTCCTCCTATTCTGACCAGTTCATCTGCTCATTAGCAATACCTAATTTCTTACACTCATTGCATACATATTCTTTTTCAGTCTGATTTCCAATCTGATATTTTAAAATCCTGTCTCTAAACACAATGTATTTTTCATTATCTGCCTTAAAATCAACAAACCAGTTTTCATTTTTATCAGGATCAGACAGCATGACTTTTGAAATTTGTTCTGGAAAATCTTTTCTGTCACTTGTAAAAAATAATGCAGTCCAGTATTTTGGTTTCCCGCCGGTATTCCACAATTCAATTTTATGAATATTAAGGCAATCAATGATACTGTCATCCGCTATGCTTTCTTTAATCAATATTCCTTCATATAATTCCTGTTTCTTTTTATGGATCGCATTGCTGCCACAACTATGAACATCTTTTGCCTCATTTAACGTCAATTCATCTTTTAATAAAATATCCATAGATACCCGAAAAGCATCCCCCAGTATCAATAGTTTTTCTGTCTCTGGTAATGCAATGTCAGCTTCCCATTTCGATATAGATTGCCTGCTGACGTTACATATTGCTGCAAGTTCTTCCTGTGTCATTCCATTTGCTTTTCTTAATTCTATAATCTTTTCTGAGAATTTCACTGTTACGCTCCTTTTTACTGATTGTATTATACAAAATAGCAATACTGTTTACCACCAACATTAAAGTTCTTTTTGGCAACCTATAGTTGCGAATAAAAATCTTTCCCATCCTACCGAGGAGCATTACCTTGCCCCTCGGTCTTTGCTTTTAACCACATTTTGTTGCTGGTAGTCTGCCGCTTTATTTGGTGGATTCTTTAATTTTTCAGGAATACTGCGTTTAGCCTGCTTTTGATTATCCGCTCCACAAATTTTTTCCCATTCTGCTATTTGTTCTCTGTATTTTGTATAAGCACTATGAGATATATGGTAAGTACAATAAAACTCCTGCACATTCTGATAGCCGTATCTTTTGGCAATGCCGGATAATCCGAGCAAGACCTTTCAGATCGTCGCGTTCAAATTCCAAAGCATTGCGTTCCTTTTCTGCCTCAAAGATAGTCTCATTCTGTCGTTTCAGTTCTTTGTAACTCTTAAATAGCTTCGGATAAGCGGCTGCTTCGGATGACATGACAGGCTTGGGCGGTATCTTCGGCTTGGTCTGCGTTTCCTTTTCGGGTGGTTGGCGGACAGGTTCCTGCACTCATGAGGATTGTTCCAAACCGTTCCGGATGACTGCCGAATATATTAATGGATTCTTTGATTCGTTCAGAGATGTACTCCTTTTTATCTGATGTATCTCCGTTTCTGCCACGCCGCTTACAATCGCCCTGTCAACCTCACGATTCCAACACATACGGTATCTGTTATCCGTCTGTATCTGTTCCGCTTTCAGATTATTTTTTCCTATCTTCTTAGTGGCAAGATACAGACCATTTTCGTCAAACACGTGCAATATCTCTCTGATATCCTTTACCAAAGTATTGATAAGGTCTATATAAAAATGCTTTACCTCGTCCACAAACTCGTCCTGCTTGAACAGCTTATTCTTGGCGGTAAAGAGATTACGCTCATACACTTCGCCTTTTTTTACAATCTTACACTCCACACCATACTTATCCTTGAAGCAGTCTGTGAATAACTGTAACAGCTTGTCTGGATCATAGAGATTGGGAAAGGATTAAGGCAGGTTGATGTCCTCCCGGTTATGACTGATGATAAGGATTAGCTTTTGTGTATTATTTAGAGTAAAAACCTATGCAGTATGAAGTCTACCACGCTTTAAGCTCAAAACAACATCCGCCTGTGCTACCAGTTCATTTGAATGTGTTATAACTATCACGCATTTATTTAGTTCATGTGCGCTTTGCTTCCTCGGCTGTCAGTCCAAGCCGCAGCAACATGGGCAGGACATCCTTTTTCGCTGTCAATGCCACATTTTCAATCGGTGTCATATAATCAATGAGGTTGTAGCTTTGAAATATCAGTGAGACATGCTACCACCCAAAAACTTACGATCATTTTCTTTTTCATTTCTAAATCCTCCACTTACCAACCTTTTTTTGCTATTGCCTTTTTACGCTTTTTTCCTTTTTTAACTGGTACATTTCCTTTTGCAGTAAATACAAAAACAGCAGAAATCATCAATGCCGCAATGATACTAAACAAACAGGTTAATGCATTCCAATGTACAGCAGAATCATAACTTCGGTAACTGATTAAACCCAAACTTGCAGTAACGGGATAAATATTGGCTAACGCAGCATTTCCAGAGGCAAACATACCGCCATAACCATAAACAAAAGCAATAATCGTTCCAATCATATGGCCGTTTGGTATACGGGCAACGAATGCAATAACAGGCATGACACCAATATACAAAAACAGGCAGTTGAAAATAATCTGAATAAATGTCTGCAATATTGATGTTACAGAAATTCCCGGAAATCCCATCATCAAATCAGCGATTACCGTAAATGCCGCACTAACCAGTCCAAAAAACAAAGAAAGCAATGCACATACAAGCAGCTTCCCCCACAGCAAACTTCTGTATGAAACAGGTATCGTCAAAATGCTTTTCAGCGTATCATCTTTTGCTTCCCTTGCTATGATATATCCGGCAATCAAAACAATACACATGGGAAAAATCATGGTAACATTGTTTTTGATCACCTGTTCCGTAAAGAAAGAATATGTCCAGACTGTTCCGTCCAATGCGGTTGTGGAAAAAAGCGTTAACAGGACGGAAAGCAGCATCAGAAAAACACCTGCCCATATCATATGATACCGCTTTAATTTCCATATTTCGGTCTTAACCATGCGAAACATATCATTCGTCTCCTCTCTTTTTATACATATAATCAACCAATATAACAGAAAGCAAAGCAACAACGGCTAAAATAATGATTGTCTGAAATGTAGTCGGAATTAAATATTCCAGCATCCCCACACCGTCCATAGCTCCATGTGCGGTTAAATTCCCTGCACTCCAAAGGGTTGTAAACGGAATTGGCATTAACCAGCACAGCACTTTAGGCAGTGCGCCAAAAGATGATTCAGCTGTCAAACTTAGGACACTGTAAAAAACACATAATAAAACAGAAAATACATAGTTCTTACTAAAGAACACTACAAGAACAACTAACGGCAGCGTCCCGGCGGTAATAAAAATCCCCATTTCCAGCGCAAAAAATAATCTGTAAGCAATGCTGTTTACTTCTGCAATCATCCCGCCGCACAGGATTGATATAAATGCCGATGTCAGACTAAACATACTCCCCAAAAAGAACAAGACAAATATTTTTGCCACAATCATCTGTGTGCTTGTGACCGGGATTGTACGCAGGTTTTTAAATGTATCATTATCCCGTTCCATAAAAAAGAGCATGGCTGCCATCACCCCGATCACGCATGGCAAAAGAAGTTCTACCCCATATCCCATAACAAACTGAAAATAGTCATTAAAAATATCTATTTTGCTGTCATATTGTCCTGCTGTCTGGGGCATAGTCATCAATGCTGTCAGCG
>CAJTOO010000099.1 GCA_910577735.1 uncultured Lachnospiraceae bacterium | reverse complement strand
GAACTACACTTGAAGGTTCTAAAAATTTACCAGGTGGTGAAGCAAATAAAATTCTTGAAGAATTAGGTAAATATTGGTCCTGTATTTGGACATTTGACAACTCACAACAATTCATTGAAGGTCAAACATTTCAATTCGAAGAGTTTTGTTTTGGCAATACATTCACTTTAAAATGGAGTGAGAAAATGAACTCATGGGTTGGTCCTAATGTTAAAATGGTTAGACCACAGAGTGAAATATCAGTACAAGATAGTGAACCCGAAATTCACCAAATATATTTGAAACACACCAATGAAAATTATAAATTAATCAAACTTATTGCTGCAAATCTAAATGAAGATGATAATTATGTTCAAGCATTAGGTCAAGCAGGTAAAATATCATTCTATGCAGTATATAAAGATGGTACTAAGAAATCATTACCAGATGCAAACATTGCGCGAAATTTTGAAAAGTATAATAGAGTGAAAAATTATGATAGGTTGGAATGTTATATGGATTGGATTGATAAAAGTAAATACAATAAACCTGAATATCATTTTGAATATGTTGAAACAGAAATTAATTTAAACAATATTACCACAATCCTGAAGCGTAAATTTGACCATTCAATCGAAGGTTTCCCTGTATGCAGTGATGAATCAAATACAATAGAACGTTTAGCGGGATTATATCAAAATAATTTGACAAATACATCAGGAAGTACTAAAAATATTGAATTACATTTATTTCAAGAATTTACAACACCACGTGATGAGATTAATTGGGATGGTATCACTAATCCATTTATTTATATCATTGACCATCAATTTTATCGAATAACACCAAACCCAATAGCAGCCACAACTTTATACACTGATTATAACATCACTTCTGCTAAAATCATAACTGCAGATAATATAACAACAATGAGAAGTGATTTAAATTTAGTTACTAATACAGTTGATGTTATTAGTTGGGATGTGAATGCATTACAAAGTGAATTAGAAGCTTTTGAGCAAGAAGTAAGAGCACAAATGGAAGTGACAGAAGCAATGGATATTGTTGATGGTATAATGACAGTTGTAGATATTGGATTTGCTATACCAGGAATTGTGAGATTCTTTAAAGAATCAAGTGCTGGAAGGTCAGTAATGAGGTTTTTTGAAAGAACATCTATTAATGAAGTTGCAAATGTCTCTCATGAGCTTGAAGATTTGACAGAACAAACTATTGACACAATTGATAGTATAGTTGATGACATACGAGATTTTGATATTGTGTGGAATCGCGCAAGAAGTGCAAGAAACATTGACTGGGAACATTCAATAGAAGTATTCAATAAAATCATTGAATGGGTCAATGCTGAAACTCAAACAATACAATTTACTGGTGAATATTCAATTAATCCAACCACTAGTTTAATAACTTTATCAGCAGCATTTCAAACAGCATTGAAAGTAAGAGATACATTAAAACCTGCATTACTTGAAATAACAAATAATATCATTGATATTCACGACACAATAGCAGATGCTGGTTTTAGATTAACTGAAAATGATTTTATCAAAAATGAACTCGAAACTCCTGAAGTTGTTAATGAGATTGGACGTGTTAAATTTACATTTAAGAATTCTATTCTCGATGGAGAATTTACATTTAGAGCTGTATGGAAAGATTCACCTACTGATTGGGATGATGTAACATTAAAATTTAAACATAATGTAGACGCTGATACTCATAAACTTGTGGATGGATATAAAATTGTTGAATATTCAACGAAATATCCTGAACAAATCAGTAAGTTTAAACAACCAGTTATTACAAACAATGAAATTGTAATCGACCCTGTACAACATCCTGAAGATCCAACTCAAGGAATTGATGAATTCGATGATATACAAATATTAAGTTCAAACATAAGAACTTACATAGATGATACACCAGCATTTCATGATTTAGTTTATAGGGATGAGTTAAACAATTATGCACTCAAAAATGAGATATCAACAATTCCAAATATTGATTTATCAGGATATACAACAAATGAATCATTCGCAAATACACTTGCAAATTATATGACAAAAACGAATGAGACTTCGTTAAATTTAGATAATGGAAGTGAAACAGCGAATAAGAAACTAGTGATATATCCTGTAAATGATAATCAGTTTAGTATCTCATTATATACACCTGCAGAGAAGCGAATGATTAGTATTGTTCCTGGTATTGTTGATTTTGGATATAATCAAGTACATTTGCAAAATCTATTTATTAATAACCGTTCAATACAATCAGTAATTAAAAGTGATGATTCTAATAGTGTTATTGCAACGGATATGTCAATATATACAGCAGCTGCTGTTGATAAAATTATAAATGAATCGTTAACAGATACATTACAATCATATACAACAAATGAATCATTAACAAATACATTAACAGATTATGCACTCAAGACTGAGATTACAGAAGTTGATTTATCAGGATATAGAAAAGTTGATGATTTAATCGTTGTAGATGCTGCTCAATCATTAACTATTGGTTCAATTGATTCTTATAGTGATTTAACAATAGCTGCTTTTGAAAATATCACAACTGCAAGCGTTGAATATAGTGATGAAATATATAATGAAGGTATAACTTTTATTGGAACATTTATATTAGTAGCTGATGAATCAATTAGATATGATTTTGAAATCACACCTAAGAATTCAATTACTTTGTATGGTGTTCTCAAAGTAATAGCTAGCCCAATAGAAGTTAACCCAGCAGCGGGAAACTTTGTATGGGATAAAACAAATGGTGGTTTATGGTTAACAACTGGTAAAGGAACATATAGTCCAACTTATAGGGTAATATTGAAATCAGCAATTGTAGGACCAATTGATAAATTAGTTTTGAACTCACAACTTGATGAATTCGTGCAAAAATCAACTATTAATTCAGTATATGATGCATTCAGTAATAGTGATATGAATCCAGGAATGACACCTGAAGCATGGGTTGTTAATGATTCATTCGAATATACTGATGAAAATGTATTAAGTTCACAAGCAACAAAGTTATTAGTTGATAAAACAGCTAAGCAAATAAACGATTCGATTGAGTTGCTTCATAAATCAAAAGAAGCTTTGCTTCGTGAATCATCTATGATGAACACAACTATAACACATTACACACCAATCGAAGCTGGTGAAAGAATTGATGATTATGAAGTTGGAAAACCAGTTTTCTTATCAGGACATGTCTATAAATATGTTGATGGGAATTGGATAAGTTCAACTGTTAATGATTCAACAGATTGTATTTCGAGTGTTAAGATTAATGGAACATGGAAAGAATATATTGGAATTATTACATCAATTGATACCAAAAATAATAACATTACATTTGCAACACATGGTGATATGTTATTCAAAGTTGATGATGCAAACATTTATCAAATTGGTGATGTTGTATTGTATGATGGAAGAATCGTAGATGAAGATTATGCAATGACATTACGAATTCAACAATCAATAGCAGGAAAAATAACTAGTATTATAAATGAACATATCGTATCATTATTCAAATATTAACCGTATTCAGCAAACAATTTTAGTTGATATATTAAAACTGATTAACTTACTGTATGCTTCATTATATCCATATTTCATTTCCTTAGTTTCATTACCTTTTGTAATTAATA
>CAJTOO010000098.1 GCA_910577735.1 uncultured Lachnospiraceae bacterium | reverse complement strand
CAGATGTTCCAGCCTAATTCGGCCAGGAGTTCTGCTTCTGTTACAGCAAAAGGGACATCTGTAAGGCTGGTCTTACATTTGAGTTTGGCAGCAACAGCAAGGCACAGAAGGATAGCAAAAGGGATATGGCTGTTGTCCCTGCGCTTGTCCGACAAAGTCTGTGCGAGAAGGTCTGTAAGGCCATGTTTCTTCATAATAAGGATGATGTCATCGATTAGGTTTGGAAATGACATTTCTGCCGCATCTACTTTTCCTGTACGAATAGCTTCATAAACCTTTTCCTTATCTTTTCGACATATCTGAATCATAATCTACCTCTGCTTTGGTATATAGTATAGAAACTCACCATTAATTATAGCAGATTTTTGAAGACTTGGCCAAAAGACTTATTGAAGTTCAGAGATTTCGCTTTTAGTATTTATATTTATTCAATTATAGATTTTTAAAGAATAGGGATAAAAAGAAGAATGCCTTTTGAGTCAATCGTACAAAAAATATATTTTCTGTATCATAGAATCAAAAAAACAGCAGATTCTCCCTCTGCTTGATGTTATTCTTTCATATGTAGTTTTTTCTGGTTATCCTCCTTTTTCAGATTCATATAAAACGTTCTTCATATTTTCCATATGTAGTTCATCCTGAAACATCCGGCTTACACTTATAAGAGTTATCTTTCTGCCCTTAAAATCCTTTGTCCTCCGGTAAAGATAGAGTTCTTTCATATTAAATGCTATGATGATCAGATAAAATACGGTCTCTACAGCTTTATGGCAATAACAGTGTTTCAGGTGGTAATACGTTTTGAGCTGATGGAAGCCGTTTTCTTCTATATCCCATCTTTTATGCATGATCTTCCATAAGGTTTGATTATCCGCCGTTTCATCCGTTGTCACCAGCCACATCCAGTTTTCTTCTGTACGGCCGTTCTTTTTCGTGGTTTTTTCATGATAGCGGATGACCCGGACCTTTTTTGCCACCCCATCCATTTCAAATCCGGCCAGGTCCCATGTTTCAATCTCCGTGCGGCCCCTTTTGAATGCCTCTTTTTTTCCCGCGCCTTTTTCAAACAGCCCCTGTGCATCTTTAAATATCAGCCGTTTCTCATCTTTGAGCCTTATCACTGTTTCCATCCCGCATGAGAGAACCGTATTTATAAAAGGCGCATTCAGATATAACGCGTCTGCCACAATCAGGTCCGCAAAATGCCCGTGCCGCTTCCTCAGCCTTTGAATCAGGCGCTTCCCGCCGGTCAGTTCACCCTCGTCTTTCTCATTCCCGTCCCTTGGTTTTAGCATCTCCTGCCCCAGAATCACATGCGGCGGTCCGCCTACGCTCATGCACACAACACTGCGGTGGAAGTATTCCGTCCCCTGTTTGCCGTGTCTGCGGGCCAGACAGTCCGGGCAAGATTTTTTTGTGCTTCCAAAAAGTTCCACCCCGTCAACAGCCGCAACCCTGCAGCCTCCAATGGTTCCGTGTTTCCAAATCCGGTTCCGTTTCATCCGGTCAATCGTCTCTTCGTGAATGTTACGCAGTTCATCTGGATCAATCTGCGAAAGCAGGTCCCGTACAGCGTCCACTTTTGGCATTTTTCCCCGGATGCAGTTACGCAAACGCCTGTTCATGCTTTCCGGTGACGAAAACACGGTATGAAAGCTCCTGTACTGCAGCATCAGAAAAATCAGAGTTGGCATGACAATATTGAAAAGCGGTATGGAACGTCTTTTTCTTTTATCAGTCAGTGTCCTGATTTTTTGCGGGATATGGTATACACTCTTCATATAAGATAACAATTTAAATAATGTTAATTTTTCATTAAGGACACCTTCTTTCATAATGTATTTGCTTACTATCATTATACCACGAAAGGTGTTCTTTTTGTAGGAAAAATCAAGAAAATTTATGCAAAAAGTCTGAATATTTATACATAAAAAAAGGAATCTTCCCGAAATCTGTCCCTATTTCTATATCTATTAAAAATCCGGTAATCTTTACTCTTTTTCACATCTAAAAGCGAAATCTCTGAGGGAATGGGGGTGCTTCGGCACTCCTATTTTTTTGCGGATTTGCAGACTATATTACAGGAATATGGTCTTGCCTGCAGGAATTTTTTTAGATTTATATAATAAAGTAGGAAGGAATGGGTGGGATTCCGCCGCAGCCGGCATTGTGGGCAGTGTGTATAACTCCACGATGCTTTTTTTGCTTTGAAAGCCTTTTCGGGGCTGGATATTACCGGGCAGGGTTATTATCCCGGTCTGGCTGTTCCTGTGCGCTTTTTGGCGGCTCTGTGCGCCCTAAATACTGGTTCAGGTTCTCCAGTTTCCGGTTCAGCGATTTCAGCTCTTTTTCACAGTTTTTGTATGTGACGGTCAGTTCTTTTTTCTGTGCGGTCAGCTCCTGATATTCCGCTTTCCGCTTGTCGATGTTCAAGCCTTTTAAGGGGATGCCCGCCTGCTCCAGCATACGCCTTGCGCCGCCATAAAGGATGATCTGGCTCTCATGCTTACGGAAATAAGCGTCAGGGTTTTTGGACTTCTTATAGGCGGTATGATACGCTTTATTTGCCTTGTACTGCTCCGCATATTTGATGATTTCCGCAAGGTCTTTGATGCGGTTCTCCAGCTTGCGGATAGTCTGCTTTGCTTCCTTCCCGGTGGCGGCAGTGGTGGCGATTTTCTGTTCCAGTTCTTTTATAGAGCCAGCTTCATTATATGCCTGTGCCGCAATCTTTAAATTCTCCACCGCCGCCCACCTCTGCAGCCCCGGACTGTTCTGAAATTTCTTATCAGAGGTGTCAATCAATCTCTTATCTGCGTAATCCCTTTTCGGGATAACTGCCTTCCGTTCCCGTTTCAGTTCAATCCGTTCTTTGATGCGCTCCTTCGTGTATTCCTTTCCGAGTGACTTGATGCTGCCACGCACAAAACGGTCTTTGCCAAGTGGACGGAAGGAGATAAATTTGAGGGCGTCTTCCCCAAAAGTTTCTCCTTTTATTTCATAGCCTTTTGCCCGCATCAGGAGCAGAAATTCTTCGTAAGTTGAGGATGATTTTATGGCGGCGTTGATGTCTTTCCTTATCTGTGTTTTCCATTCAATGCTGTTCTTGTCCGCCAGCCATTCGTTGTATTTTTTCCCACGCTCCCCACCGGGGATAATGACAGAAAGATTATGCTCGCTGCACAGCTCGTCACTTAATTTTCGGATGCGGTAATAGCTTTGCTTGCAATCATGGTATTTGTCATGTTCTATGTTGTCAGCGGCACAGAAAATGATATGGTTATGGACGTGACCTTTATCAATATGTGTGGTGACAACATAAGAATATTTCCCCTCTAAAACCTTGTCCGCAAGTTCCTTCCCGATCTGGTGCGCTTCGTCAAAGCTGACCTCACCGGGAGCGAAAGCCTGTATCAGATGATAGGCTTTATTGGGGCTGTTTTCCCGGCAGTGGTCTAAGGTGTATTTGAAGTCAATCGCAGCGGTTTCCGGCGCACAGGCATAGGAAGAAATATAGATGCTTCCGTCTGTTTTGTCCGGGTTGCATATGTAGTCTACCGCTTTATCAACGGTTGCTGTGATAGCATGGATTTTTGTGACTGCCATACCTGTTTCATCAACTCCTTTACTTCGTCCATATCTTCCTGATAGACGTGGTTTGTGCTGTTAATTCTTTTCGCAATCTGGTTCAGACTTGAACTGATCCGCCCCAGTTCCGTATTGTATTCCCGTAAAAAACTGTAATCCACGTCATAGACATATCCGTATAGAATCAGCTTCCGGATGAAAGCTGATTTGCTTTTCATGCCGGACAGTTTAAACTTCTCATCAAGGATATACTGCTCCTTATCAT
>CAJTOO010000097.1 GCA_910577735.1 uncultured Lachnospiraceae bacterium | reverse complement strand
TCGGACAGGGGGATATTTTGGGCAACCCAATAACAGACTTTTGCCGTTTCGCTCCTTGCCAGACGGCGGGAAAATGCTTTTTCTATTAGCTTCAAATATTCAAGTTCCTTGTTAGAAAATTCTTGCATACAAGCCCCTTTCTCTGCCTTGTGCCATCACTTCTGCTTCTCGTCCAGAATCTTCCCCGTTTCCAGACGTGCGAAAAGCTGCGGGATACTCTCTTTTGTTTCTATGCGGAATTTCAGCTTGTCCACCTTGCGCCCTTTCTTGATAGCTTCATAGGACACGTTCAAGTCCGTCAGCTTGTTTATCTCCTTGACGGCTATCTCCAGAACGTATCGCCGGAAGTCTGGGAAGCGGTTGTATGATTCTATCCCGTCCACCATGAGCAACCGCTTCAGTTCGTCCAGTCCAAAGGTCTTTGACTTCTGGTAGGCGTAGGACTTCAGTAGTTCGTATATCCGCACAGAATAGGCGGACTTCATCCCCAGTATTTGAATAAGCCTGTACTCCGTGAACCTCTGCCCCAAATCGAACAGGAACGGGACAAGAATATCGTCAAGTTTTATCTTGACTATGCCGCTCTGCTTATTTACCGTGACCCGTGAAAGCCAACCTACAAGGGTTTCAGACCCGTTCTCCATAGTCAGCCACATGGACTTGTCCCGCAGGTGCTTCAAAGTTGCCTTTATATCGGCGTAGTTCTTGCCGTTGTCATAGTCGAAGCCGCAGACCTTGCAATACTCCCGGATATTGAACTCATATTCCAGTTGGTACGGAATGCCCTGTACACTATCTGTCACGTCCACAGGCTTAATCATGGAGCATATATAGGCTATCGTCTTTTGCTCCGGCAAGGACAGCTCATAGCGGCTTTTCTGCACCAATTCATTACCCTTGACCACATGATAATACCTCTGCTTGTCTAACGCTTCTCTTTCATATTCGTCCATTCGACAAAACCCCCTATTGTGAGAAGTAGTACGGCGCATTTTATACACACGATATACTTACAATAGCAAGTATATCATTGTTTTGTGAGATTGTCAATATTAACTCACAATAAAAAGTTTTCCACCGTACCAAAACTCACATTAGTCCGTACCAAAACTCACATTAGTCCGTACCAAAACTCACAATAACCGTACCAAAACTCACAGAAAAAACCCCGGAAACCGCAAGGGTTCTGGGGTTTTGCCCTCTCCTAAATAATCAAATAATCAATAAATAATCAATAAATATCTCTCTCCTACGCGCGCGCGGAAAAACGAGGGAAAAACGAGGGGGAAATTTGCCGTTTCAGCCACATGATTCGACACCGTTTGACAGTCAAAGGGCATTAGCAATAAAAAGAAAAAAAGAGAGGGGCGGTTACAGCCTTTTCCGGGAAGTTCTGGGAGCGTCAGAGGGTAGGGGTAGACAGTGAAAAGAAAGTAGGCTCTGGAAGCGATTCTAAGGCGTGTACACAGCTTTTAAGGGGTAGGTAAGGGAAATATACCATACAGCCCCTAAAAGCCGTCCAGAGGGCGAATAAGGGCGTTTTGAGAGGTCAAGGGTATCAGCTTCACACCCGTCCCACAACATTTTCCTTTTTACCGCTCCTAACATCGAGTACAAAGTGTGTACAATATGCGCAAAGCGGCACTTGACAAGGCATAAGTGAATATAATATAATTACTTTGTAAATACTAAAGGAGCGGACGGAAATGTATGTATTCGACTGGGACGAGAACAAAAACCAGATAAACCAACGTAAACACGGCGTTTCTTTCGAGGAAGCAAGGACAGTGTTCTATGATGAACAGGCGTTATTAGAGTATGACGAACTACATTCAGAGGACGAGGACAGGTTTCGTATCATTGGGCGCAGTGAAAACGGGAGCATACTCCTTGTCGTGCATTGTATCCGTGATGAAACAGTTATCCGTATCATCTCAACGAGAAAGGCTACCGCAACCGAAAAAGCGGGCTATGAAAGGAGCATTGGACTATGAATGACAGAGATGAATTTCTGGAAAGGGAATTTGATTTCAGCAAGGCAGTCAAAAACCCGTATGCAAGGGAACTGAAAAAACAGGTCACTATAAAGATTTCGCCGTCTGTCATTGATTATTTCAAGGCACAGGCGGAAAAGGTTGGCATACCGTACCAGACGCTTATAAACCTGTATTTGTCGGACTGCATGAACAACAAAAGGGAACTGCAAATGACGTGGCAGTAACCAACGAATAACCGGGCGCAGGACTGAAAGGCTCTGCGCCCCTTTTTCGTCCTCACCGTGAGTATGATATGTGTAGAACGTGTGTAAAATAATGCTTGACATTTGTGTAAAACGTGTGTATAATATATGTATAAACAGAAAGGAGAATTGCCATGAGATTAGAGGAATTGACAACGAAAATCAAGGACACGAACCAGACTATAAAAAGCCTTTTGCAAAGCGTGGGCTATGAGTACGAAGAATATCTTGAATCAGTGCAGATTGACGAGGGCAACCCGGACGAGGTTCAGCTTATGACGGAGTACATGAGAATCTTAAAACGACTGGACGAGGTAGTTGGAATCATGGACTACATTCATCAGCCGATAGCCAACGAGGGGACGCTTCACATGAACCAGAACGGACGCTATGAGTTTGACGGAATCGAATTGACGTGCGGAAGCCCGGTTGAAATTCTGGTACAGGACAGCGAGGACGACCCGCCGGAGTGGGTAGCGTCCAGAATCGAAGCAGACAACGGCTATTACTTTGTGGCAAGGCGGCGTATGCAGTTAGAGGGAAAGAGAGCCAGACGGCGGGAAAGGAAGTGGTAAGAGTGGCGAACAAGAAAAGGGTTAATATCTCCGTCACCCCGGACACAGAAGAACGGCTAAAACAGTATGCCTTTGAGAACCATAAGAGCGTTTCTCAAGCCATTACAGACTGGATATGGAGCGTGAAAGTCACCAACGAGAATATCCGGGGACAGCAGACCATGGATATTGTGAAACAGCCAAAGCAGAGGGCGGCAAAAAAGGCGGGAGCCGCCCCAGAGCAGACCGAGCCAAAACGCCGGGGACGGAAGCCCAAAACTGAACAGGGGGCATGACATGGACAATGACAAAGCGTGGGACTTTGCGATAGGGATTGTACAGTTAGACGGCTTGAAGCCGTCAGACGAGTTTCTGGAACTTGTCGAAAGGGAAAAACGGGGAGAGATAACAGGCGAGGAAATACGGAAGATTCTGTATGAGAAGTACAAAACAACCCCGTAAGGGCGCACTTATACTCAACCGTTGGTTTGAGTGTGCGCCCTGCCGGGGGCATGAGTGTAAGAATAACCGTACACCCAACTCAACCATGCGCCGGAGGTTTCTTAGCAAGCATGGGAAAAATGTGTCCACACCGCAGGGCGGTGTACATACATTTGTCCAGCTTGTTAGGGGAAACCCCTAAGACCCCCGGCGCAAAATCTCCCTGGGACGCAGTGAGATTTTGAGGGGAACGTGCGGCGCAGCTTCCCCCTTTTCCGGCTTGCCCGATTGTACTCCACTCCGAGAATCCGTCAAGGGTTCTCCGCTTCGCTCCGAAAAATTTTTCACCCGGTCACGCTGATCCGCAAGCCGGAAGTGTGACCGGGTGAAAAATTTCGTTGCCCTTGACGGATTCTCTCCGTTCCGTTGGTGGGCAATCAAGCCGGAAAAAGGGTGAGAGTGTTCCACTCACTTTTCACTCCCGTACCGCTCATCAATTTCGGCGGCTTGCTCCATGAGTGTTTTTCCGTTTCCGTTCTTCTGCTCCTGCCAACGGTCAACGATTGCCGCCATGTACGGAAATGAAAGACTGCTAACTTTCGTAACCATAATTTCAAAAGCCCGGATAATTTCGGACAGGGGGATATTTTGGGCAACCCAATAACAGACTTTTGCCGTTTCGCTCC
>CAJTOO010000096.1 GCA_910577735.1 uncultured Lachnospiraceae bacterium | reverse complement strand
GCATTGTTCGGGCAGATGCTGTTTTGAAAGTTCCGATTGAAGTTCCGCTTCAACCGCTCACAATACCCCTTTAGGGTAACGACCTTTGACCACTTCACGTTCCAATATCGTTACGGGCATTGTTCGGGCAGATGCTGTTTTGAAAGTTCCGATTGAAGTTCCGCTTCAACCCATACAACACAACTTATTTTCGTTCTATCAGAGCAGCGATGGCTTGTAGTAGAAGGGCTGCTCCTATCACACAGGCAGCCAGGACTTTTCCCTGGTGGCTTGTGAATAGCTCCGCTGCTTTTCCTGCTTTTGGCACAGAGCGTATTACTTTTCCAATAAAATTCTCATACGGAACTGGATTCATATCCTGGGTCTTATTGGCATCTCCTTTGGTGATAAATTCACCCATAACTACCCGATTCTCCATGACTCGATGCGTGATGATGGATGCGGAATCTTTCACTCCATAAAAAGCGATAATCTCTTCTTCCTGAATCTCTTCTGGCAGTGCTTCTGCAATATATATCAGACTCCCTGTGGGGATTGCCGGTTCCATGCTGCCGCTGACCACGGAATAGATATGAACTCCAAAAAATCTTGGAACCGTCAGAGGTACACAGACAACTACCAGTAGAACTAGCAGACACATGCTGCATGCGCTAAACACTGTGGCGACTGGATGGCGGGGATGCTTATGTTTCTTCTCTGTCTTTTCCTTCTTCACCGATGCACCTTTTCTATCTAAGACTTAAACTTCCATCGGCTGCGATATCCACATCGATACCCCATGCACTCTTAATTGCATCTTGTGCATTGTGCGTCTGTACCGCATCTACCTCTGCATCTAACTGAAAACGATAATCATCATAGGTATAAGTCGTAGTAATCGTCTGATAGCCTTTTGCATCTGTGGTAATCTCCTCTGTTACTTTGGCGGTAACCTCTGGATTAACCTTTAATGTATTCGAAAAGGCTGGTGTACTCTGTCCTGAAGGAAGAATCCCTGTGTAATATAAGACCGTGCGCTCTGAAGTAGAAGCAGCCTCATCCTCTATCCAACCATTTCCAAGCTGTAAGTTCAGGTCAACCAAATCAGGAGAAAGCGTCGTGTCTACCTTTCCTTCCCTGTCTAACCAGCTCTTATTGAGAATCACTCTCACATAGCTGTCAATCGCTCCACTGTTGGCAACTGCCAGTACTTCCTCATAGCTTTTGCCAGGTGTAAGTTCTTCGCCTTCCTCTAACATATGAGCTAAAAGTTCGCCCCCACCTTCGTTCCATTTATCTTTATCATAATTTCGATAGCTTACCATCTCTCCATTTTCCAGAAGGCTTACACCAATACTAGAGACTGTCACCTCTACTGCATAATTTTCACTGTAATACGTAAGCGCTGCCCTGGTGCTGCCCACCGTACTAAGAAGAAGCAGTGCCGCTGATGCAGAGAGTAAAAGCGCTGGTTTTAATAATCTGTTTTTCATTCCTGCACCTCCCCGGTATCTGCTAAAATACTCCAGTCATAGTAAGGCTGCCCGTTCTCGTCATAGAGCACAGCCGTACACTCCTGTACGACAATAACGTTAAAGTCTTCCTCTCTGTTCAAATGGTCAATCTTAATCAAAAGTTCATCAGAAGACGCTCCTGGTGCCAAAATATCACGGTAATAGTAGTATCCGTCTTCCCCCGCACTCCATTTTCCAGAAGTATCGGTATAGGTTAGAGCTGCCTCATAAAGTTCTCCTGCAAACGCCTTTACCCTGACGTAACATTCCTTATCCCCAGTATTCTGTATTGACACATGCTTGGTCCAGTCGCTGACCTCCTCATCGGGAATCGTTGTGGTAAATCCCAGATGTAATACGGCGCTTCCAGAAGCCGCTGTATATGTGGTAAAATATGCTATCGCCTGATGAACGGTAGCACCTGTGACCATAAGAAATGCTGTGATGGCCAGTATAAAGGTCTTATTCTTCCAATCTCTTCTCATCTTTATCCCCCCTATGCTACTCCTGTTCCCAATCAAAGCTTCCGTCTTCGTTATGGATAAAGCGGTTGACAACGCTGGTGCCGCCCCGCAGATGTTCGTCGTAAGTATTTTCAAAGGATACACTTGCAGGTGCTCCCTCCATACTATCTGCCACAATCACCGTGGTCTGTACCGGACTAGTCACTGCCTGGTAGCTGGCTCCTGTGTATACTTCTTTTACGGTTACCGTCGCACCTGCTGGAAGCCCTTCTAGTTCTATACTTTTGGTTCCTGGCCCGTCAAATACTAAAGAGACTACATTGCTGTAGACTTTTTCCCCGTCGCGTACTGCTTCTACCTGAAAGATAAACGAAGCGCCCCCTAAAGTGGCATTATAGGAGGTTAAGGTCTTCTCTATGATAAGTCGTCCCAGGCGGTTATCTTGCTGTGGCTTTAGGCCAATGGTCATATCATACTGCCAAGTGTCATCCCCCGTATCATAGTAATGATTTCCTGGTAAAGCTAAGAGATATGGCGTAAAAGAATAGGCATATTCTACAGATTCTACCGTCTGTGCAAGAATTAGATACATTCCGGTCTTCAGCCCGTTTATGTTGCCTTTTCCGTTCTCCAACGTCATTGTCTCTGTCACTGGTGTCACTGTAGTCTCCACAATCTCAGTTGCCTTTGCCGCCATCATAAGCCAGGTATCCGCATTTGTTAAATCATTCACAGATAAAAGGGATTCTTCTAATGCCTCAAACTCAGGAAGTGCCTGATAGGTCCCATCCACTTTCACTTCTGCTACCCGATAGAGCGCAACTGGCACCATAAGATTAGACAACTCCTCATAAGTACCATCCAATTCTATTAAGACTGAACATGTTCTCTCTGTGTCTATCGCCGCTGCCCCATGTACTACCCTTGGTGCAGCTGCCAAAAATAAAAACAGAAAAGCCAAAACTAATGCTCCTTTTTGTTTTATTATCCTCACCATTTCTTATCCCTCCTATTATAGTTCTTATTTGAAGTTCCGCATCAGCCGCTCACAATGCCCTTTAAGGGTAACGATATTTGACCGCTTGGCGTTCAAATATCGTTACGGGCATTGTTCGGGCAGATGCTGTTTTTGAAGTTCCGCTCTAACATTTGCCTTTTTTATTTCCTTGGGCGAAATATAAATTTCATTATTAATATTACAAGCAGTGTTACGGATAACCCCATAATCAGATATAACATATAATAGTTTTGCACTGCTCGAAGCATGGTATCTACTGGTGTACTTGCAATCTCTTCCTCTCCTTCATATGGCACTCTTGTTCCCCGTACCAGAAGGCGGTGGCTGTTCACACCATAAGGTGTGCAGGTAAAGAGGGTTACATAGTCTTCTCCCTCTGTAATCTGTAACGCCTCCGATAGCGTATCCATATCATCCTTATCTACCATCGGTAATATCTGGTCTACCTCATATGCCAGGATTTCATCTAAAATATGAATATAAAAACGGTCTCCTCGTTCTAACTGGTCCACATCTGTAAAAAGCCTTGCACTTGGAAGCCCTCTGTGAGCTGCCAATACACTGTGAGTGCTCTCACCCCCTATCGGAAGCTTCGTTCCGTCTAAGTGCCCAATCCCGGTCTGTAATACACTCTCTGCCGTCCCATGATAGACTCCCAGGCGAATATTAATCTTGGGAATGGAGAGATATCCCATAACCCCATCCCCCGCTGTATTTAAAATCTTCCAGTATTCTGTATCCGTAATCTCTCCCTCAGAAGAACCAAATGCATCCCCATAGAGATTGTTCTTCTCCAAAGTATCATTAAATCCCCAAGCGGCCTCCCATTCCCGACTGTAGTCCTCTGGCTCCATCTCTGCCACTGCTGCCTCATAAGTCGAGATAAGTCTGCTTTGGCGATAGGTGTTCCATTGGTCAGAGATGGTCGGATAAGAAAGCACTCCAAAACCAACCAGAAATAAAAGACCAAAGGCGAGATTAATCAGTGTTCTTTTCATGCTTCTAAGTCCTGTCTTTCT
>CAJTOO010000095.1 GCA_910577735.1 uncultured Lachnospiraceae bacterium | reverse complement strand
GTGGGTCATGGCGAAATCGGGGGCTGCCCGATATTTTGAGTCGGTAATTTCCGCTCACCACCTTTCATCGCTTCTGCTTTTTGGCAGGTCTTGGCGTACCGCTGCACACGCTTTTGCTCATCACAATCACAAAGAGAATGTATTTGGTGAATGGGTATTCGGTTGTCAAGGAGCTGCGGGAAGACCGTAGAAAAGCCCCTCACTTTTCCAAAGGAAAAAATGAGGGAGCTATGCACGGAAAATTTAATTTTCCAAAAGTTTTTTGAGCTTTTGCAGGATTTTCATGATGTGTCTGCTGACGCTGGACTGGTTAATGCCATAGATATGGCTTAACTCAACCTGAGATTTGCCCTCATAGAAATGCAGTTGTATGAGCGTCCGTTCTTCTTCTGTCAGCAATGTGAGGGAAAATTTCAGCTTGTCCAACATCATTCTGCGGACAACGGTTTCCGCAACATTTACCGCTTCATCAGCTATAAACTCAAAACCGTTACCGCTGTCATCAGCATTTTCTATCGCTTCTAAAGACAGCAGGCTGTTGTCTGCATCGAGCTTTTGCAGATAACGCCACCGTTCCTTGTCCCGATAGAACTCGATATAGTGGGTCTGTTCCGTCTCAATCAGACAGCCCTGCACGGGGATAAAGAGCTTGTCCTTATAAGCCCTGTCTGTTTCCCTGCGGCGGCAGAAATCCTCGTAAGACAATTCTGTATAGCCGCCGTTTTCCTTGATATAGACCTTTCTTGGTGCATATTTCACCGTAAGTACCTCCAATCTGAATTTTGAAAATCGCTAAATTCCAGATTGAAAGGTGGGGAACGGCATCCCACGGCAGAAAAAACCTTGCGACATGTTCCTACAAAAAACGACAAAAGAAAAACCGTAAAGGCTGTCACACCTTTACGGTCTATGGAGAGTTTTTTTCTATTATGTAGAGATTTGACTTCTACTTGCAGGGTAGAAAGCCCCCATGTGTTGACGAGGATTTTTTAACAGGTTATTCGTCCATCCTCGGTATGGTATATGTAGATGCAGGTGAAAGCTGCTTGTAGGCAATAAAAATCCCTCCAAACTCCAAAAAGCGAAGTCGGAGAGTGTTCAGAGCATGGCTAATCAGCCCACCGATACATCGTTTTTTTTATTCGGTGGGCTTGCACTGCCCGTGGTTATATAAAGAACAGAGCCGATAAACCGTGATTGCTCACTTGTTCATCGGCTCTGCGTCTATGCGTCCGGCTCTTTGATGACAGTTATCTGTAAATTCCTTGCATTGATTAAAGTTTCCTGTTTACACTTCGGACAGTAGATAGGGTAGTTTATCAAAATAGTATCCTCTCTAAGCCTGTCACGAGTTTTACTGTCACGAGTTTTACTGCCGCAGTTTGGGCAGCATATCCAATGTATTTGCTTCATTCTGTTCCTTTCATTCCTTTTTAGTTTTTCTTCAAAAACATCGAAAAGGTGCTTCCGTTTTCATCAGATGAGACTTTCATATATCCATTCTGTTTATTGATAATTTCACGGGTAAGGTATAAGCCAATTCCCACCCCGTCAGTACCCACGGATTGTTTTCCTCTGTAAAACCGTCCAAAAATCTTAGCCTGTTCTTCTTCTGGGATGCCAACACCGCTGTCGCTTATATCAAGCCGCAGAAAGGACGGGTACTCTGTTATCTGTAAGCGGACAAAACCTCCTTGCGGCGTATATTTCACGGCATTATCAATGACATTTGATATGGCTTCTGCCGTCCAGTTAAAATCTAAAACCGCTTCAAAGGTTTGGTCACATTCAAAGGTTATCAAAATTCCTTTTTCCTTTGCTTTTGCATATACCGTTTTTACAGCTTGGAGTACAATCTCGTTCAAGCTGTTCTTTTCGGGCTTTAAGCTGATAATGTCGCTTTCCAGACGGGACATTTTAATCAAGCTGTTTGTCAAAAAGGTCAGTTTTCCAAGTGACATCTGCAAAGTGGTAATATATTCTGTTCTTTCTTCCGCAGACAGTTCCCCATCGCTAAGTAGCTCGGCAAATGTATTTGCTGCCGCAATAGGCGTTTTTATCTGATGTGAAATATCAGAAATTAGCGTTTTTATCTGTTCTTTTTCCTGTGCTAACATTTGATTTTGGGCTGTCAAAATGTTGCGGAGTTTTAAAAGCTGATGCTGCAAACGGGCTGTCAGCGTATCTTCTGCTTCTGAAAAGATTTGCCGTTCCTGCTGTTCAACTAAAGCTTCTATGAGCAGGGTAATCTGTTCTAATAAATCATCGTTGTAACGATTGTGGAGAAAATCAAGCAGGAGCAGTAAGGCAAATAAGATAAGCACGCCAAAAAATCCCCAAAGCATTGTAACAGGACTGCTTCTTGCAAAAAACACCATAAGAACAGATAAAACCGATATGACAGCTCCTGTAATCAGAACCAGTTTTCTGTAAATATCAAAATGCTTCATTGTCATTCTCCAAAGGTATATCCCATGCCAAAAACAGTTACAATATATTCCTGCTTCTCATCGTTCAGCTTTTGGCGTAACCTTTTAATGTTGACACGGATTGTATTGTCATCCACAAAATTTCCGTCTATATCCCAAAGGTGTTCCAAAAGCATTGTTTTTGTAACGACTTTTCCTTTGTTTTGTATCAGATACAAAAGCAGTTTATATTCGGTAGCAGTCAGATGTATTTCCTCTCCGTTTAACAGAACAAGGCATTTATCCGTATCTATCTCCAGGCTCTTATATTTCATACGGGGGCTGTCGCCGCCTGTGCGTTTCAAGATAGCATGTACCTTTTTCCGCAAAACTTCAAGGGAAAACGGCTTGGAAATATAGTCATCACATCCTGCCCCGAATCCCTCCAACATATTCTCTTCAGTATCATTGGCTGTCAAGAACAGAATTGGTGTATCGGATGTTTCACGAATTTTTCTGCACAATTCCAAACCGCTGCCATCGGGCAAATTGATGTCAAGCAAAAACAGGTCAATTTTCAATTTTTGATATTGCGTTAAAGCGTCCACAAAACCATAAGTAGCAGTTATGGTATGACTGTCTTTTTTCAAGGCAATCGAAATTCCTTTCGATAAAATTTTGTCATCTTCGAGTAAAAAGATATTTGCCATAGCCTAAAACACACCACCTTTCCTCAATAAATTTTTGGTGGCAGGTACAGACGCAGCAGGTTTGCGTCTGCACCTGTTGATGCTTATTTAATTATCAAAACTGCGCATCCGTTCTATGACTGTTTCATTAGAAATCAGCTTATAAACAATTCCGGGAACGCTAAGGCATATCACAAAGATTGCCGCAATCAAGCGGATTACCAGTCCAATGGGATACTCAAATACGGCATAGTCTGCCAGATTCGGTACTGCGTCTGCCACAAGCATAAGGAACGCATTTCCAAAAGTCAAAATCAGCAGCGTGGAGATGAGGGCATAAATACCGCCCTCTACAGTCAATATTTTCCTAAGCTGTTTTTTCGTTGTGCCGATGCTTTCCATTATGGCAAATTCATTTTTTCTTGCAGCCACGCCTGTCACCATTACATTCACAAAGTTAATCAATCCAATTACGATTAGCAGGGCAGCCACGCCGTTTCCTAACAATTTTTGAGCGTATATCATTTGGTTAAATTGTTCTACTGTATCAACTGTACTTTTGAAGTCCCACTCTGCTGTAGTTAGGGTTCGATTGATTCCCTGCAATTCGCTGTCTACCCGCTCTAAGTCGTTTATGTCCTCAATATCCACACCAATACCGGAAATAAGAGCCTCCCCGGTCAAGCGTTCCATACCAGCTTCACTGACATAGATGATGTCTGGTACGATTTCTACCATTTTGTGATGACCTATGGTAGTGGAAAGCCTATTGGTATCATCCATAAAATCAAATGCTCCACCGACAAGAAAATCAGTTGCCTTTCCGTCTGCACTTTTGGCAGTCAGTGTCAGTGTTTTTCCCACCAAGGCGGCATTTGGGGCATTATAGTTGCTATTATCCCAACCTGTAATCACGATTTCGCCACGCCAAAAGTGTTATCCAGCACCCTAGGTGCTCCAGATCTTTCTTATATTCGTCAAATTAAATG
>CAJTOO010000094.1 GCA_910577735.1 uncultured Lachnospiraceae bacterium | reverse complement strand
CATTATCCAGATCTAACTGTGAAATCAATTCTCTGCATCTTCCACAAGGCGACAGGATGCTGCCATCTTCATAAACAGATACAATTCTTTTGATTTTCGTTTCTCCATGTTTCAGCATTTCGGCAATAGCTGCCTGTTCTGCACAAATTCCAATTGAACAGGGCACATCAATACAAATGCCAGTATAAACAATACCACTTACTGTTTCTAAAGCACAAGCCACATGACCTGCTTTACCATTTTTCTTTAAATTTATGTTTTTTACCGTACACAAGGCAATATCATATAAGTCTTTCATCACTATCTTCCTTACTTAAATTGTTATCAACATCATTATACTGTATTGCCTATCGAAAAGATAGCATATTTTATGAAACTTGTCGGCTGGGAACAGCTTGCAAGGCAAGGTGTCCCCAGATGGCAAGTCCACAAAAGGGTAGCTGGCGGCAGCCAGCGCAGGGGAAGCGTAGCGTCCCCTGTTTGATTTGGAGCAGACCTTGACTGCGGAAAATCACAGCCCTCCGGCGAGGAGCCTTCGGAGAACGCAATGCACCAACCTCTGGGTGGTGTATAATTGCGCCCTATCCGAGTTCTTGGATAGGGCGCATTATCCGAGATTTTTAATTATCCGAGGAAATTCTTAAAAACCTTTTGTATGCGGGGGTTCATGCAAAAAATCTCGGATAAAATTTATCCACATGGGCATAGTACAGTTAAAGCTATCAAACAGGAGGTTTTAACCATGGGTTACCATACAAGGGAAACCAACACAGTGCCATGCGGATACCACGAATTGAATCCGGAAATGGAGGCTCTTTTAGCGGAGTACCTTGAAGACGGGAAACGCAAGGGGCTTCAGGAAAGCAGCATCCATCTTCACGATAAGATTGGGCACTACTTTTTATCCGCCCTGGCTGATACAGGCTGCGCAGCGCCGCAGGCAATGAACGCCCAAAATGTAGGAGCCGCGTGTTTAATGGTCAGCAGCAAATGGTACCTTTCACACATCCGGACATTCCTCAGATATGCATATCAGGCCAGACATACCGACAGGGATTACAGCGGCATCGTTCCTCTTTTCAAGAGGCCGCAGCCGTACCCTTCTGTTTATACAATAGAAGAAATCCTGAAAATTGAAAACAGCGTAGGCCGGGACTCCCCACATGGAAAGCGAGATTACGCAGTGCTGCTTCTTGCGACACGGCTGGGGATCAGGAGCGGGGACATCTCATCCATGACATTCCGGGAACTGGATTTTGGCAGGAACCTGATTCTGCTTACACAGCACAAAACCGGCGTTGACATTGAACTTCCCATGGTCCCGGATGTAAAGGCCGCCCTGAAACAGTATTTAGAGGAAGAACGGGCCTGCTATGACAGCCCGTATGTATTTCTCCGCATCGTTCCCCCTTACAGCCATATCTCTGTGCAGGCAATCACCAAGATCGTCAGGACTGCCATTATGGCAGCTGGAATTGATCCGGCGGGACGCAAACAGGGCGCACATGCTTTCCGGTCGTCCCTGGCAAGTTCCATGGTCAATGACAACATCCCTTATGAGGCGGTAAGGAAAGCCCTTGGGCATACAAACCAGAACGCCATCCAATCCTATGTCAGTCTGGATGTGGAGCAGCTGCGGAACTACGCCCTCCCGGTCATGGAGGCGACAGGTACATTTGCTGCTTTTCTGGAGGGGAGGTGGCGCCTGTCATGACACAGTTCCAGTCGGTTTTCAAACATGAGCTTGCAGAATATCTGGAAATCAGCCAGGGGACTGTCAGCGATGATACTTTGCGGAGTACACGCAGAACCCTTCTTTCGTTCGATTCACTGCTGGTGGCAGAAAACGCCGACAGGGTTACGGAAACAGCCATCAATCACTGGATCAGGGAACTCCAGCAGATAAACGCGCCCAAAACGGTCAGCGATAAGGTAAGCTATCTCCGCAAATTTTTGCGGTACCTTCAATACAAGGGGTACAGTGTTTTCATGCCCGCCTGCCCCAAAACATCAGACAGCTATGTCCCATATATTTTTTCGGACAGGGAAATCCAAACGCTTCTGTCCTGCGCCGACAGCTGGGCCAACAGGCATACAGACCCGAAAACCCGCCGGACGGACATGGAGTTCTGTATGCTGCTCCGGATGCTCCCTGGGTGCGGGTTCCGCCTGGGAGAACCGCTTGCCGCCAGGGTAAAAGATATAAATTTCCGCAATGGGACCATCCTGATCCGCCATGCCAAGAACAACAAACAGCGTGTTGTTCCAATGGACAGGACATTGACAGAGATGCTGGAAAGATACTGCATTGCTATGGGGATCAAAACAGAACCGGAAAGCTGTCTGTTCCCGGCAGCCAGGGGCCAAGAGTTTTCCGTCAGTAAAGGAACCTTTGATTTTCGGTTTAGGAACCTCTTGCGGGAAACCGGCCTGTATGTACAGGAAAAATCCCATTCCAGAGGGCAGTGCCTTCATTGCTTCCGTCACTATTTTGCCATCCATTCATTTGCGCAGGCAGAGAAAAACGGACGCCCGACAGATGACTCTGTTCCTTTCCTGTCAGTCTATCTTGGACACCATGACATGGACGAAACGGAGAAATATCTGAAATTCAGTGGTGATATGTTCCCTGAATATACGGAGCTGTTTGAAGATTATGCCGCTGGCGTATTCACGGAGGTGGCGTATGAGGAAAAATAAACTTCCTGAATTCATGCTCCTCCTGGAACAGTTTTTTACGGAATATATGCCGCTCTCGTCAGGGCTTTCCCCTAATACCACGAGATCCTATAAACATGCCTTCCGCCTTTTGTTCCAGTATGTTTATCAGGAAAAGAAGAAAAATGCTGGTGAAATCCTCTTCCGGGATTTGAATTTCGAGACTATTGACGGCTTCCTGAAATGGATCGAAGCAGAACGGGGATGCTCAGTATCCACAAGGAATCTCAGGCTTTCAGCATTGGCCTCTTTTGCCGGTTACGCACAGAACAGGAATTTTGAAGCAGCGACTGTGTTTGCAAATGCGGTGAAAAGAGTGCCTGTAAAAAAAGAGGCCGTCCAGCCGAGGACCACCTTTACGCTTGATGAAGTTTCAATCCTGCTCCGGCTTCCTGATCCCGGGAAACGGATGGGCTTCCGTGACCAGGTTCTTTTGAACCTGATGTATGCCAGCGGAGCCAGGGCACAGGAAATCTGCGATCTCAAAGTCAGGGACTTCCTGGCCGAGAAAAACCTCTATAAGCTTACAATTACTGGAAAGGGAAACAAAACCCGGAGGATCGTGATTGCAAGGCCCAGCGGAACTCTCCTGGAACGATATCTGGAGGAAACGGGAAAGGCCGGTCGGTTGGAGGCCTACATCTTTTCCAGCCAGACCCATCCGCAGATGAGCATTTCCTGTATTGAGGAGATTTATAAAAAATATATCATGCTCGCAAGAGCAGGGCATCCGGAAATGTTCCTTGAAAAACGCTACACCCCGCACACCATGAGGCATACGACCGCCACACATATGTTGGAAGCCGGGGTACCAATTATGGCAATCAAAAATTTCCTCGGACATTCCTCGATCTCCACAACAGAACGGTATGCTGAACTTTCACAGGGAACTGTAAACAGGCATATCCGGGATTGGAACGAAAAGTGGTTTTCCCATCAAAAAGAAAATCCTGTTACACAAAAGAAAGAGCATCAGCTCCCTGACTTCCTGAAATAGTTCTTACATTATCCGAGGCAACTTCTCTGAAAGCCTTTTATGCTGGCGGTTTTGAGAGTTTCCTCGGATAATTGATTATCTCGGATAATGCGCCCTTAGTAAACTAAGGGGTTTCCGGCTTCTCTCGTTCCAGAAGTTTTTTCAATAGTTCCTGCGTGTCCTGCCTGTGAAAAATGAGTTTCAACAACAGCATGACATCATCATCGGTCAGGCGTTCCGGCTCTTGCAGATAACTTTCCAGCATGCCGCCACGAGTACAGAGCCGGTGTGTCCGTTCCTTTCGGGTAAGCTGCTTTAACTGGTGCTGCAATGCCTTTTCATCATTGATGGCTTTCCGCAGTTTCTTTTCGCTTTTTTCCAGCTCCCGGTTGAGCTTTTCCAGCTTTGAGGTATCAGGCAAGGGCAGCGTCCTCCTTTCCCGGTATCAGCACATAAATCCGGTTTGGTTCTCCCGTAAAAATGGCCGGCAAAGAAATGTTTCTTGGGTCGGTGAAGGA
>CAJTOO010000093.1 GCA_910577735.1 uncultured Lachnospiraceae bacterium | reverse complement strand
GAATGGAAAGTGCTTAACAGCAAGGATTTCGGAGTCCCCCAAGCAAGGAAACGGGTGTATATTGTCGGATATCTTGATTTCAGATGTGCCGGAAAAATATTACCTGAACCAGAAACAAATGGAGCAGCTCTTATTCAAATCCGGGCAGGAAGTCAGGGGAAAAGAGTCTACAGTCCCAAAGGACTAAGCTGTACCCTGACATCACAGGCAGGTGGAATGGGCGGCAAGACAGGATTATATGATGTAGATCCTGAATACGTTCCCCATGTGATGCGGTATTATTCCGGCGGCAGCCTGTTTGCTGGTTTGTTTGGAAATCAGCAGATTGTCTCGGTGGCAATGGGGCAGATTGGAAACAGCGGTGGTCAGAAGTTCTGGAACTGGTATGGATTCGACAGCCATGTAGAATGGTGTGCCTGTTTTGTGAGCTGGTGTACCGATCAAAGTGGCCTGATAGCGAGTGGGAATGTTCCAAAATTCTCCTTGTGCAGCGATGGTGTTACCTGGTTTCAGGGAAAGAATAAATGGCAGAGTGGTGGAACAACTCCATCAGCCGGAATGATTATTTTCTTCGACTGGAATCACGATGGAACATCGGACCACGTAGGAATTGTAGAAAAATACGAAGGTGGAAGAGTTTACACGATTGAAGGAAATTCCAGTGATCAGGTACGGCAGAGAAACTATGCAGTAGATTACAGTTCTATAATGGGATATGGATTGATAAATTGACGGAAATATAAAAAAGAAAAGTTACTCTTGTAATCGTGGGTAAATTGCGACAAAATAAAAAGAAGAACTAGTGAAAAAGAAGGAATCCTCTCATGAATCAACAAGAAATATTCGAATACATCAAAAAGCAATATCCAGCCAACCCGGAGAGAATCACACAAAATGGAAAGCAGATCATAATCTTTAAAAACCAAAGAAACAACATTCCTTATGCTATTTTTTATCAATCAGACGAATCTGTAATGTCAATCATGGAAGTTCAGGCAGAGTCAGATATGATAAGCAATTATATCGAAATGTATCACTTTGCTCCGGCAAAGTACATGAATCAGAAACATTGGCTGGCAGTTTCAATGGATGGGACTGTCAGTGATTCGAAAGTTTTAGAAATGCTTGATATGAGCTACGATATCGTTGATGAACAGGAAGAATGGCAGAGAAACAAGAAATGGGCAGTCGGATAGAAGAAATAAAGTGGGATGATAAATCGGGATTGTGCGCCCAGATAAGGGGCGAGTAGTCTAGCAGATGAAATGCCTGCCTGGTAAGGTCTAACCAACCGCCAGTATCGAGTCTTGGGTGCCTGCCAGTAATGGCAGTTGCTAAGCGTAGACAGCGAGAAAATAGAGAGTGTGATTGAGCCTCGAAATTTTGACATCTAGAAGGCTGACGCTTTAATTCCAGCGGAAAGCAACACAAATCAAATCGTCATGGTAAGAAATGGTTTGCTTCTGCGGGGGCAAAGAGCACTTTATATTTTACATTGTGACTATTCAGTCAACTGGGGAGAGCCTGTTGTTTCTTGCCAAGGCAAGTATGGCAAGCATTATACGTTTACTTGTTAGAATATCAGTCTGGAAAACGAGTTTCTCATAAACGAGTTTTGGAACTTTCTTATGAGGATGTGAAATCTGCTAAAAATGGATTGATTGTCATTACACCGGATTTTGATAATTTTACTACAAAACTTATTGCGGCAGACGAATATTCAAAATATTTGACAGAAACGCCAATTTTGGAAGGGGTTGCAAACAGAGAATATTACGGTAGATCGGCAACGTCTATAGAGAACAAAAGCACGATAGAGTATGAAACAGAGCAAGGATTGCCAGCACTAATCTATGGCGAACAAGGAGTGAGTACGTTGCCGATATAGGACATTACAGGAGAACACATAGATACAGATAATGAGTATATGTATTATTATTCGGTTGAGTTTGTAAAATAAGAATAGCAAAAAGAGAGAAGAGGATGCCATGGAATCGTTGATTTGATGATTCCGTGGCATCCTCTTTTGGAGGGGAAACTGGATTTATGATATTGTGGATTTTAGAACTTGTTTCTTATCTTTCGGTACTCTCTTGGGGAATATCCTTTCAGCTTGTGGAAAAGCCGGCTGAAATAAAGCTGATTATCATACCCGACGATTTTAGAAATTTCATTGATGGAATAGGTTGTTGTTTCAAGTAACATCTGGGCATTGTTAATTCGGATTCCCACAATAAACTGCATTGGTGTAGAACCTGTGTATTTTTTGAAGTTTCGGATAAACCAGCTGACACTCATTCCACGTGAGGCAGCATAATCATCTATGCTAATATTCTGGTTATAATTTTCACTGAAAAAGGTAACTGCGTTATCCATCTCGTGATCCAGGTATTCATTTTTCGAGATATGTTCCCTGGTCAGTTCCCGATGAAAGATGATAAGAAGATGACGGAGCAGAAGGACAAGCATTTCCTCATAATTATCTTGGCAACGCTGAAGCTCGATGATAATACGCTTGAAAATCTGTTCGTATTCCATAGAGGTTCCGACCTGAAATACACGCTCTTTATCCGGGAATCCATATTGCCGTAGGATATTTTTTACATTGTTGCCTGTAAAATGAATCCAGTATACTTCTGTCTTATCTTTTCCATAATATTCATATTTCTGAAGTTCCTTCGGTCTGTACAGTACAATATTACCGGCGGGGACAATCGTTTCGTTATCCACATTGTCAAAATGAAAATGCCCACAACCAGCAGTGATATAGATAATCTGATAATCCAGGCGTCCCCTTGGACGGTAGGTTGGTAACTTTGGATGGCTGGAAAGGCGGTAAGTACCGCAACTTCCTACAACCAGTGGGCGACTTTTGTCTTTGAAATCCATATGGGAGTGGTTTAAATAACCGGTATTCATATACATATGGTAGCACCTCTTTTCCTTTTTTGTTATTGTATCATTTAGTGCATATTTTGTCTAATCCAATTCATAGACATGTTTTGCAGATTAGGATAAGATATATATATAGCAAAACAGAGAAGCGTAAACATAAAAGTAAAAGACAAGGTTTGCTGTGGAAAAACAAAGTGCAAAAAAATGTATATGTATTAAAGGAGAGTTATTTATGATTGTACCACGTTATTATGAGGATTTAAGCGTACTGCATGAAAATACAATGCCAGCCAGAGCCTATTTTATTCCGGCATCCAAAAGAATGGATAACCTGGTGGAGCACAGGGAAGAGTCAGACCGAATGCAGTTATTGAACGGAACTTGGAAGTTCCAGTATTTTAACAGTATCTATGATGTTCAGGAACCCTTCTTTGAGAAAGATTATGATACAGAAAATTTTGATGAGATTCAGGTTCCGAGTGTATGGCAGATGGCAGGATATGACACACATCAGTATACAAACATCAGGTATCCGTTCCCATTTGATCCACCGTATGTACCACAGGATATTCCATGTGGAACATATGCACATACCTTTGTTTATCACAAAGATGAAAATGCACCAAAAGCTTTCTTGAATTTTGAAGGAGTAGACAGTTGCTTTTATGTATGGATCAATGGCTCTTATGTAGGGTATAGCCAGGTTTCTCATATGACCAGTGAGTTTGATATCACCGACCTCCTTCGGGACGGAGAGAACAGCATAGCGGTTCTGGTCATGAAGTGGTGTGATGGTTCCTATTTGGAAGATCAGGACAAATTCCGTATGAGTGGTATTTTCCGGGATGTGTACATTTTGAAACGCCCAAAACAGGCAATCAGTGATTATCATATTAAAACAAGAATTGAGGATATGCTTGCGAAAGTAGAAATTGAAATGAAATTCTACTCTCCGTTAAATGTAAAAATTTCGATTGAAGATAGAAACGGAGCAGTTGTAGCACTAGGAAGTATTGCTGAAGAAGGAACAGCTGTATTAGAAATCGCAAGTCCGGAACTTTGGAATACAGAAAATCCATATCTATATAAACTGATTCTTGAAACAGAGAATGAAGTAATTGTAGATCACATTGCATTAAGAAAGATAGAGATTAAAGACCAGGTTATTTATTTAAATGGACAGAAGATTAAATTCCGTGGTGTCAATCGACATGATTCTGATCCGGTTACTGGATTTACAATCAATCTGGAACAGATTACAACCGATCTTACGTTAATGAAGCAGCATAATTTTAATGCGATCCGTTCCAGCCACTATCCGAACGCACCATTTTTCTATGAAATGTGTGACAAGTATGGA
>CAJTOO010000092.1 GCA_910577735.1 uncultured Lachnospiraceae bacterium | reverse complement strand
TAGGTAACTTCTATTGAAGAAACAAAGGGTAGAATTTACTTTTGCAATTTAGGTTGTCAATCGAAGTATCAAAATGAAGTAGCTTTTTTGATGAAAGTCTGCTATACTTGACAAGGATTTTAGTTATATGTTTGCCGGATTTATCAAAGGAGGTGTTAGAGGTGAACGTTAATAATGTTTCAGATAATGGATATTCCCATGCAGAATAGTAGAAGTGCAACGGTCTGTATGGGTTAAATGAAAGTTGCATAGTCTGCTGATTCTGCACTTTATTTAATAAAAATTAAGTAAAGGACGGAATAAAAACGTGAAATATATAAATGCAGCAGATGTGCTTCCTATGGAACTTCTTAAAGAATTGTCAAATTATGTAAACGGACAATTACTTTATGTTCCATCTATGGAGAGTAAAAAATCATGGGGCAGCAAAAGCGGCTCTAAACTGTATTATGAACAGAGAAACCGTGATATTGTTAATCTGCACCGTAAAGGTGTGAATATTGATGAACTTTGTGGACGTTTTCACCTATCCTATGATACAATTCGTAAAATTATAAAATCAGCTTAAAAGGGCTTTATCCAGTAAAAAGGGTAAAGCCCTTTTTGTCGGATAAAATGATTATAACTATTTTCCGCCCTTTTTTTCAAAGCCTAAAAATTTATAATGGTATAAGTCAAAAGAAAGGAGTTACGAAAATGAGTAAACAAACGAATATGACAACAGGCAACCCTGTAAAATTACTTTTGTCATTTGCGATTCCCCTCATGTTAGGAACGATTTTTCAACAGTCATTTATCATTGTAGACAGAATTATCGTAGGGCATTTGATAGGGGCAAATGCTTTTGCTTCCGTAGGTGCGACAGGTTCTATCTCAATGGTATTTACTTCCCTTTGCTTAGGGATTGCTATTGGGGCTGGAATTGTTATTGCACAATTTTATGGGGCGGGTGATGAAGCTGGTACGGCTTCTGCTATTCGGAACGGAAGCATAATAAGCATATTGAGTACGCTTATTGTTTCGGTGATTGCATTGGTTGTCACAAAGCCAATTCTGATACTGTTAAATACCCCTGTTTCCTTATTGGAGGACGCTGCCAACTATATGCTAATATCTTTAGGCGGTTTGGTTATTGTAATTCTTTACTACATACCATTCAGTATTTTGCGCTCATTAGGTGACGCAAAGACACCCATTATTTTTTTAGCTGTTTGCAGTATATTAAACATTGTTTTTGATTTAGTATTTGTCCTGCTTTTCCATACAGGCGTAGAGGGAACGGCTGTCGCTTCGTTGCTGGCACAAGGGATAGCTGGCATATTATGTTTTGCCTATGCAGTAAAGAAATACTCTTATTTTGAAAAGGCATTAAAGGAAGCGGTTTTTGATAAAGTGATAGCAAAACAAATCCTTAAAGCCTGTATACCAATGGGCTTTCAATATTCGCTTATTTATCTGTCGAGCAGTATTTTGCAATGGGTAATCAATGGGTTTGGAACAAGCATAATAGGGGCGTTTACAGCGACAAGCCAGATAGAGAACTTAATCCAACAGCCATTTACAGCATTAGGTACAGCAATCGCAACTTATACGGGGCAAAATATCGGAGCCGGAAAAATGGATAGAATCAAACAAGGCTTATTTGCAGCCTTGAAAATCTGCGCCATATATTCCCTTGTTTTGCTTTTTGTTTTTTGGGGATTTGGAAAAATTGTAATGAATATTTTTGTATCTGATATGGATATTATCGAAAATGCCGTGAAAGGTATTCGTATTACCAGTACATTTTTTATGGCGTTAGGAGTATCCCAAATATTGCGTTATTTGCTAAATGGTACGGGCGACTCTGTATATTCTATGGCAAATGGTATCTTAGAAATTGTTTGTAGGCTTGTTTTTGTCTTTGCACTAACAAACATTTCTTTCATCGGTCAATGGGGAATATGGTGGACAACAGCTTTCACATGGCTTTGTACTGCGATTTTCTCATTATGGCGATATAAAAGCGGGAAATGGAAACAGGAAGCGAAAAAATGATAAGAAGTGCTGGAAGCCGAAATTGTTGGAAGAAAGGGGGATTTTTATGACTTGCACAGAAGCATACAAGGAGCATATCGAATACACATTTAACGCCTTTTGCAGAGTGGTCATATACTATGCGGCTATCAACGCATGGCGTGACAGGGATAGGCGGCAACAAAGAGAAATATCTTTTGAATACCTCACCGAAGAAAAGTTTTACCCATTCAGCACGTCAGACACATATTTCATAGACCCCTACAAGCAATACCCTGTTACGATATGTGGTCAGAGAGTTATCCTCACAAACGGGGAACTTGCCACCGCCCTATCCTCTCTGCCGAAGAAAAAGAGGGAAATCATTTATCTTTACTTTTTTGGGCATTATACACAACAGGAAATCGGAGAAATATACGGACGCTGCCGGAGTACGGCATGGCATCATATACACAGTGCCTTGCAAATGCTACATAAAGAAATGGAGGTGCTTTTCCGTGAGGAATCCTAAACTTGTACCATATGAAACCATTGTCAAAGCGACCAGCGGAGAGCCGGAAGCCGTGGACGAGGTTTTACAGCATTACGGCAAACGAATCCGGCTTGCTTCCCTTGAAAACGGACACATCAACAAGGACACAGAGGACAACATTAAACGGCGGCTTATCGCTGCCCTGTTACAGTTTCGCTTTGATGAACAGGCTACCTAACAGGGGGTGAGATTTGTCGGGAAAATAATCATACTTACATTCTCGTTATACATGATGGTGCGTGGAGCCCGGTCAACAATATAGGCCAGTTGCTCCTGCGTCATTCCGCTGGCTTCCCTTGCCCGCTTGATGGCGAGCCCTATATCGTGAAAATCAAATCGTCGATTATCTCTCTCAATCTTCATAACATCACCTAATGTAATTTTACATTTCAGATGATATTATTTGAACGATTGTGTATTTCATACTACTGACTGTTTAATTTCACATTGAACAACAAAAACAACTTCTACACGCTTGACTTTCACGTAACGTCATAGTGTATTATAGAGAAAACAGGAAAGGATGATTAAAATGAAAGTAAAGTATATTCGTTCTGACGGCGTTTATCAAAAAATCGCAAATGCGTCCATTGAAAAGAAAAATGACATCTATCGTTATGAGTTAATGATGCCTTTCAAGAAAAAATGGGACTGTTATAGTGTCCCAATGAAAGCATCAACGCCTAATGGATATGATGTAATAATGGCAAGCAGTATGCTTGGTCTTATTGCTCCAAATAAAGTAGACAAATCCCAGCAGAAAAATATCGAGCAAATTTCTTCTGATTTACTGTGGACTGCTTGTCAACAATCTATTCAGAAATCTTTGGATTGCTTTGCAAACAGTGGTATTGAAGTACCAGTACAGGAATATCTTTTTACAATTTTGTTAGCAGATCCCGAAAGTCCCTATATTTCACTTAATGAAGGGTATTGTGGCGATGGAGGTATTCCCGGCTATATTTTTGCATGGCTTGTTCCCAATCAATATACTTTGGAGCGGTTGCCAGTTGCTCTTGCACATGAAGTCAATCATAATATTCGATTTCAATTTATTCGATGGAGAAATGATATTACACTGGCCGAAATGATGGTTAGCGAAGGACTTGCTGAAAATTTTGCAACTTATTTATATGGCGAAGATAAAGCGGGGCCGTGGGTAACTAAAACTGATATAAAAACCTTAAACGAATATATTAAACTGATTATTTATGATGGGTTAAATGTACAGGGCCTTGAAAATCTTAATGCCTATTTGTATGGAGATGAAATGGCAAAACTGCAAAGCTATCCGGCTGTCGGTTTGCCTTATTGTGCAGGATATGCTTGTGGGTATCATTTAGTAAAGCATTATCTGAAAAAGACAGGCAAAAGCATTGTTGAAGCAACCTTATTGCCCGCAAGCGAGATTTTGGAAGTTGCGGAGGATTTTTGGAATGAATAATAAGCCTATGACTGTCCATGAAGTCGCCACATTATCCGGGATAACAATACGAACGCTCCACTATTATGACGAAATAGGCTTGCTAAAACCTACTATGCTTACGGATGCGAAGTATCGCTTATATACAGAAGATGATTTAAGTCGATTGCAGGAAATATTGTTTTTTCGTGAAGTGGGATTTGCTCTAAAAGAAATAAAAGAGTTACTTAACTCTCCATATTACAATCGATCTGAAGTGCTAAAAAAGCAACTTGCAATTTTAGAAGCACAAAGAGAGCGGATAGATGCTTTAGTCAAACTGGTAAAAGCAGAAATCAGTGGAGAGCAAGCCAATTCCTTTTCTGCATTTTCACATTCAAAAATAGTTGAATTACAGGAGAGCTTCAGAGCAGAAATTTTTGAAAAATGGGGAGAAACTCATAGTTTT
>CAJTOO010000091.1 GCA_910577735.1 uncultured Lachnospiraceae bacterium | reverse complement strand
ACGAATCCGAGAATTTTAGGATTGTGCCGGACAACGAGGCGGGGTGTTTTGATATTTACAATAAACAGGGAGAAAGGATAGGCGCTTTTGACTATTCTGACATCAAGGTCAGGCAGGACAGCCAGACAGGAAAGCAGTTCCTGATCTCGGAGCATGGAACCATGAGTTATGATGCTATGGTATTGGACGGCGAGCTGAAAGACGCCCTGCAGGATGTCATGGGCGTGGAAACGCTGGAAACGGAGGAACTGTCTGGTTTCACATTAAAGACCCATTCTGGCACTGGCATACAGTATCTTGTGCGGGATGGCGAGGAAGGCCGTGGGGGAAAAGTCCTTTTGCAGAGCGAGGCGGACAGGGAAAGGTATGAGGCACTTGCGGAAACCTACTTTAGTAAATATCCCAATCTGATCCACGATAAGAACGCCGCATACATATGGGCTGATCTGGAGATAAAGGGGCTGGCACAGCATACGAAGGACGGCATTGTCTCTATGGGCTTTAACGGGATGTCCTATAATGACAATGCAGATTATAAGAACAACTGGAGCGTCCTGTTTTCGGAAAATACCTATAAGGCGGTTTTCAACTGGCTGCAAAACAACAGGGGCAGTATTGAAGAAATGCAGAAGTTCGCCACATGGCAGGATGTGTTTAACAACATTGGCAGCCGGTATGAGCGCATATGGTCTGATGAAGAAGAAAAGCAGGGGTATCTGAATAACTGATAAGCCATGGCCTGACAAGGCAGGGCAGGCGTCCCCGGTTTTCCGGCAGATCGGAGAACCGGGGAGCAGGGAGAAGTGGTTGTTGGTAATAAAATAGTGGAGGATGTATGATGAAAAAAGTGATTTTGGGTTCCATAATGTTTTTATCAGGACTGCTATCTGTTGCGGTTCTTTTAGCGGGAACAATGGCTAATGATTGGAATGTTGATGGGCAGCTATCTGCATTTTACAATATGTCGCAGTATGGACTTAAGCCTGCATTCTATATTTTTATTGGGATTGCCGTTTTAGGATTTGGTGTTGCCGTATGGGGTATATTTGAAAAATCTGAGTGATTGGCCGGATTATATTATAGGGTGCATTTAGACTTATATCCCCAATAACGCACAGCCTGACAAGGCAGGACGGACATCCCCAGCTTTCCGGGGGAGCAGAGAGAGGCGATTGAACATGGATATAACAGGAATTGCAAAAAGCCATCATGCGGGCATCCCCAAAGCGTCATCCAAAAAGGAATGGAAGCTGTCTGATTCCCTCCGGGAGCAGATAGCCGGATACGCCAGGGAGGATGCGGCGCAGGGCATCTATATGGGGAATAAGTTCCTCGCCCTGCGGAAAAGCGAGGTTGCCAAAGTCGCACCGGACAGGTCTGCGCTGATGGGGAAACTAAATCAGGAAATGGCGGATATGAAAACGATACGGGAGGCGGATGAGAGGCGCTTGCGCCTCTTGTTCGGGGAGCCGTATGAAGCTAAGTTCCAGTCCGAGGGGACGGGTTCCGCCGTCCATGTGTATGACGGGAACGGTGACGAGGTACTGACCTACACGGCGGGCGTGGGCTGGCATGAGAAGGAGTCGAAGGCGGAGACGCAGGTACACGGGGCTTTGAAGGCTGCCTACTATGATGCGTACCATGCGGCAAGGCAGGAGATAAATGCCGGGGTTGCCGGAATGGAAATGCAGGGCGGCTTTGACGCGAGGGCGTGAGGAGGCAAGTGTGAAAAAGAAACTTATTATTGTTTTTGCAGTGATAGCGGCGGTTCTGTTACTGATTCCGGTCAGAAAGGTTTATGAAGATGGCGGGACGCAGACCTACACCTCCCTGATCTATAAGGTCATTGTGTGGAAACAGGTAGATGGGAAATCGGGGACGGAGTTTTACCTTTTTCCGAATAACTTCCACCAGTTAGATTATTACGAATGAGAAATAGCGGCAGTGCGGCATGAAGGGAGAGGCGTTTATTGGGAGATACCAATATGCGCCTCCGCATTTTTAGGAGAGGAGGTGGTAGGTATCCGGAGGATGAGATGCTCGAACAGTTTATGTAAGAAACGTGTCTGCGACATTTGGGAGAACCGTTTCGGGGTGATTGTGATAGAGCTGAAATGCCCGCACTGCGGCGAGGTGGTACGGGTGTATTGGAAACCGAGGCTGAAAGGTAAATATACATAGATGAAAAGAACGGCGGGAGGATATCCTGCTGTTTTTGCTTTTACGGATTAAAGCGTTCCTTTTATGGGCATACTTATGCTATCAATGGAAAAATTTGGTAATTCCATTGTACGCAAAACTGAATAAAAAGTACCGAGCGAGTGGGACCGCATTGCGTCGAGTCACGAATGGCTGGAGTAAAGCTAGTGGGTTTTAATGTGTGTAGTTTTTAGATAGCTTTCCCTGGCCATTCTCTGCCATTTTTTCAAAGCCAGTCCCACATCTAAATTTAAAGTGTTCCTAACTTTACGAAGCCGTAAAGGAAGGAACGCTTTATGTCTTTTAGGAAGATCACAGTCAAATCTGGAGACGAAGAATTCACACTGGAAGTTACGGAAGAAGAATATCTGAAATATTACCGGCCGTGGTGGCAGCAGAAAAAGCATGAGCAGAGGAACCGGGCGGCGATGGAGCAGAACGGCTATAAGAAGCTGACAAGGAAACTGCTGGAGGTAGGATGCACCGTAAAGGGCGTGCCGGGATTCTATCAGGACAGGGACGGGGAATGGACCATCCATTTCTCCAACAAGTCCTCCGGTTTCCTGGTGCCGGTACGCAATATGGACCACATGATTGTCGGGGCGCAGATCCGCCTTGACCACCCTTATGACGGCAGGAAATATATCTGGCTCTCCAGCACGAACTTCCACATGGGCACATCCTTCGGAAGCCCCGTCCATCTGGCGGGCAGTCCGGGGGAAAAGACCATATTCATTACAGAAGGGCCGCTCAAGGGCGACCTTGCACATGCCCTGTCCGGCAGGACCTTCGGATGCGTGCCCGGGGCGAACCAGTACGCGAACCTGCCCCCGTTCCTGCAGGCGATGAAGCTGATGGGGACGGAAGCGGTCTATGAAGCCTACGACATGGACAAGCTGCTGAAGACCGTCTGCAGGGGGGACTACAACGAGAAATGCGCCCACTGCGAAAGTTACCGGAAGTGCCGGGAGGGGCAGGAGCTTCCCTGCGAGAAGAAGAACGTGAAGCGCCAGAACATCCAGAGGGGATGCAGGAAACTGGCGGAGATTTGCCGGGAGCTTGAACTGCCCACAAAAACGCTGACCTGGGATACGGATGAGGACGGGGACTGGGCGGAGCATGTGAAGGGCGTGGATGACTACCTTTATGGGCTGGAGCAGAAAAAAAGAAATAGTTAATTTGTGCAGAGGATGGTATAATATATAAAAAGCGTAAAGTGGCCTATGGATCATGGAAAGGAGAATGGTATGTCAACATTGGAGAAAACGATAAATCTGTTGAACGCCCTGCCAGAAAACCAGATAGAAACGATATATAGCTTTGTGCAGTTCCTCAGCTCACAGCAGACGAAGGAAATGCCCGGAAGTGAGAAACCGCTGGATGATATTCTGGGGAATATCGTAGGTGTGATACCGGATACAGGGAAAACACTGGAGGAATACAGAGAGGAAAGGATGAGGGAACGGTATGAAGCTGTTGATTGATACCAATGTACTTCTGGATATGGTCCTCAAAAGAAACGGGTATGATATTTCCGTGGAACTATTCAGGAAGATCAGGGAACAGGAGGTCCTTGCATGTATAACGGCATCTTCTGTAACGGATCTGTTTTATATCATCCGTAAGGAAACACATGACACAGAACGGACATATGTTATCATGGAAAACATCTTCTGCCTGGTAACGGTTCTCTCCGTAACGGAAAAGGACATCCGGGATGCGTTTGGACAGAAATGGAAAGACTTTGAGGACTGTGTGCAATATATGACAGGGCGGAATAACCGGATGGATTACCTTATCACTGCAAACCGGAAAGATTACAAAGATGTTTCCCTGCCTGTCCTGACTCCGGCTGAATGGCTGGGACTGGACAGGTAGTATGCAGGGTAATCCATCATAAAGCATATTTTATTTCAGGGCGGACTTCCATATGGGGTTCCGTCCTTTTTTATGCACACAATATGTAAAATCCCCCCCATTTTTACATAACGCTGTTGGCTTTTACTTACACCATGCGTATAAAACAGTAAATAAAACATAAAGGAGCTGACAGCTATGTACCAGAAGATCATCGTGCCCATAGACCATGGGAACAGGAACATGAAGACCGAGCATAAAGTATTCACTTCCGGGTTTGTGGAGGGTGACTGCAGGCCCGCGCTGGGGGAGTACCTGCATTATAATGGGCGCTATTATGCCCTTGCAGAGCAGCGGATACCCTATATGCGGGATAAGACGGTGGATGACCGTTT
>CAJTOO010000090.1:271-4525 GCA_910577735.1 uncultured Lachnospiraceae bacterium | reverse complement strand
GAACTGCACGCTGGCGGCGCCCATGCATCCGCTTTGCCCCAAAGAGCGGAATGTGAGGACAAGAGAGAACGGCGAGTTGTATAATCTGGAATATGCCAGGCCGATTACCATCGGCAGCGACTGCTGGCTGGCTTCTAACGTGACGGTCTGCGGTGGGGTGACAATCGGAGAAGGCTGTGTGATTGGCGCCGGAAGTGTGGTGACAAGGGATATTCCGCCTTATTCTTTGGCGGCAGGCAACCCGTGCAGGGTAATACGGCAGATTACGGAGGATGATCTGATGGAGGGCAGATAACTATTTGTCTGAGAGGGGATTAGGTCTTTTTCATTAAGTATGCTTCTTGGCTTAATGGGGCAAAGCAAAGACACTACCATGCTGGAAGTCTACCTTACTGCGTCAATTCTTTTTGTCCTTGTTGCCATGACGGGAACATTTTTTACGGTACTCTTTCGGTAGGACTTCAAAATATGTTTTAAATGCCGCAGTAAATTTGCTCTGGCTGTCATAGCCGACAGCCTGTGCGATTTCAGCTATGCTCTTATTCGTTTCTTTTAACAGTTTTGCAGCCTGCCGCATCCGGTGTTCCTTGATATGTGCCGCAATGGAAGTTCCATAGACTGACTTAAAAGCATTTTTCAAAGTTGTCGGATTGATGAGATATTGCCTTGAAAGTTCCTCTATGGTAATTCTCTGCTCCATGTGCTGCAAAAGCTGGTCATGAATTTTCCGAATCGTCTCAGTCAGCTCGAATTGATATTCGGACAGTTTGTTTTGGGGCGTAAACTCCATCTTGGCAAGGTAAAGCAGCAATTCCAAAATCTTGATTTTTTGGAATGGAAGCATAAGCGTTTCAGGCTGGTCATAAAATGCGGAAAAAATACTTTCCGTCTGTTCATTTCCGGCAAGAAAGACCGGTCTGTCATCTTTGCAGAATTTTTCAGGTAATATGGTTTCAAAAATACCAAAGTTTTTTAACAATTCGGGAGGCGTGTCAGAGGCTTCCCGCAGATCAATATAGATGCCAAGTCCCTGATACGTACCATTTGGAAAGGTAAGCACGGAATCCGTACAGGATTTCATGGTATGCAGGGAGAAATCTCCCGGATTCAAATAAATTCGGTTTCCGTTTTTCATCTCCCACATCATCTGTCCGGCTTTGCAGTAGTGAATCTGAATGATGTGTGATAGAGCCTTATGCTGCACAGAAAAAGAATCGGTTGAAAAGGTAAGATAACATAACGCTATACCGGGATAAAGCGGAATGACAGCATTTGCCGCTTTTTGATGCAACCTTTCCATTTCTTTTTGTATTTTTACCAATTCAGCATTCATAAGACAAACCTCACAATTCAGGGCAGGTGATTTCCATAACCTGCTCAATCATCTGATGCAGCAGACGCCCCTGTGGTGTATCTGCGGCACGATAGTAAACTTCTTTTCCCTCACGCCGGCAAATAATCAGACCGCTGTTTTTCAATGGTCTGAGATGATGTGAAACTGCCGGGCTTGACATATGGAGCATGTCTGAAATATTGAGGACACATTCCTCCTGGTGGCAGAGAAGCCAGAAAATCCGGATTCTGGTGGTATCGCCAAGCTGTTTGAAAACTTCAGCTACGGTTTGGAAATAGTCTACATGGTCTAATTGTTTCTGGATCAGTGCGGTCTGCGGTCCTTCTCCATGTTGGTGTGGTAATTTCATATTGTCCATATTATTGTTCCTTTCTTATCGTTTGCATTTCGCCCAAACGGAAATACTTTTCGCCCGTTTAGGAAGGAATGCTTTAGGGATATTGACGTGTGCCTTTCTCTGTATTATACTACGGTCATGATGATTAAACAAGTACTTAATCACTAAATTCAAAAATAACAAGGAGGACTTTACAATGAAAAAGACTTACAAAATCGAGGTAGACTGTGCCAACTGTGCAAATCTGATGGAGGATGCAGCCCGTAAAACAGCAGGAGTACAGAGCGCAACGGTCAATTTCATGACACAGAAGATGATCGTGGAATTTGATGAAGGGCAGGAGCCGAAAGATGTTATGAAGAATGTGCTGGATGCCTGCAAGAAAGTGGAGCCGGACTGCGAGATTTTCCTGTAAGCGGTAGCTGCCCATGAAAAGGTGACACCCTGAAAATGCCCGGCTGCAGTTTTGGGGTGTCTTTTTTACCTTATTAGGAAAGCCGTCGTCAGACGGATATGGAATGAGTAAGGCGAGCATGCTCGCTTCTTTATCAGAAACGATTAAACAGTTAAGCATATTTTGAAAGGAGTTTTTACCATGCAGGAATTAGTAATCAGCATATTGCTGACAGTTGTTATTATAATGGCTGCTGTACTTCTTATTTTTGTCGGCAGCCGCAAGGATGGTATGACAAAAAAACAGAGGGTTATGATGATCCGTATTTTGATCAGCGCCGGAATCTTACTGGCACTCCAGTTTGTTTCAGCAGAGATGTTTGATACGGCTGACAGTTATTTATTTCCGTCCGCAGGAAGGTGGATTCGTTTTGCGTGCTATCTGATAAATTATTTTATCATCGGATATGACATTTTAAGGAAAGCGGCAAAAGGCATCAGAAACCGTCAGGTATTTGATGAAAGTTTTCTGATGGCAGTGGCTACGATCGGGGCGATGGCGCTTGCTATTTATGAGAACGGTGATTATCTGGAAGCGATTGCCGTTATGCTGTTTTACCAGATCGGGGAATGGTTTCAGGGCTATGCTGTGGGCAAGAGCCGCCGCAATATCAGTAACCTGATGGATATTCGTCCTGATTATGCAAATGTTGAGAGAAATGGAAAATTAGAGCAGGTTGATCCGGATGAGGTAGGGATTGGCAGTGTTATCGTTGTACAGCCGGGCGAGAAAGTGCCGATTGACGGCAATGTAGTTGAGGGAGCTTCCAGCCTGAATACCAGCGCATTGACCGGGGAAAGTCTGCCCAGAGAGGCAAAAGTTGGTGATGAGGTAATCAGTGGATGTATCAGTATGACTGGAGTATTGAAGATACAGACAACAAAAGAATTTGGAGAATCTACGGTTTCTAAGATTTTGGATCTGGTGGAAAATGCAAGCTCCCGCAAATCAAAATCAGAAGATTTTATCTCGAAGTTTGCGAAAGTATATACTCCGGCTGTCTGCTACTCAGCATTGGCGTTGGCATTGCTTCCTCCAGTTGTCAGAATGCTTTTTATGGGGCTGTCTGCTGACCCCGGTGTTTGGATTTACCGGGCATTGACATTCCTTGTTATCAGCTGCCCCTGTGCGCTTGTTATCAGTATTCCTTTGAGTTTCTTTGCAGGAATAGGAGGCGCAAGCAAAGAGGGCGTGCTGGTAAAGGGTTCCAACTATCTGGAAATCCTCTCCCAGACCAAGTATGTTGTTTTTGACAAAACCGGAACCATGACAAAGGGTGTCTTTGAAGTAAATGGTATTCATCACTCCACCATAGACAATGAGAAACTGTTGGAATATGCGGCTCTTGCAGAGAGCGCTTCTTCCCACCCAATCAGCAAGAGCTTACAGCGGGCATATGGAAAAGAGATTGACAGAACCCGTGTGGCAGATATACAGGAAATCAGCGGAAATGGGGTGACTGCAAAAGTAGACGGCGTAAAGGTTGCCGCTGGTAATGACAAATTGATGAAGCATTTAAACATTCCTTATCAGGATTGTCATCAGACAGGTACGATTATTCACATGGCAGTGGGTGGGAAATATGCGGGACATATCGTAATTTCCGATATTATAAAACCCCATGCTAAGGCGGCAATTGCGGAGTTAAAGAAAGCAGGGGTAGATAAGACCGTCATGTTGACCGGGGATGCAAAGAAAGTGGCAGATCAGGTTGCCACATCACTTGGAATTGATGAGGTTTACAGTGAGCTTCTTCCGGCTGACAAGGTAGAAAAGGTAGAAGAACTATTGCGGGTGAAGTTAGGCAAAGCAAAGCTGGCATTTGTTGGCGATGGTATCAATGATGCACCGGTGCTTTCCAGAGCGGACATAGGTATTGCTATGGGTGCAATGGGTTCGGATGCGGCAATCGAAGCGGCTGACATCGTTCTGATGGATGACGATCCGATCAAGATAGCAAAGGCAATCAAGATTTCAAGGAAATGTCTGCGGATTGTTTACCAGAATATTTCGATGGCGCTTGTAGTGAAATTTGCCTGCCTTGCGTTAGGGGCTGTGGGAATCGCAAATATGTATCTGGCTATTTTTGCGGATGTAGGTGTTATGATT
>CAJTOO010000090.1:0-261 GCA_910577735.1 uncultured Lachnospiraceae bacterium | reverse complement strand
AACTGTAAGGAAGGAAAAGAAAGCCAACATGAATCGAGAATATGATAAAAAGCGGAGATTCTGCCTGTTCAGGGGAGCTAACGAACGGCCCAGCCTATGAATAAGGGTTTCCGCGATGGCATACAGATTCATGATAAAAACAGAATGAAATATTGGTAAAACAAGGAAAGGGGCTGCTTGCGTAGTCCCTTTTTGTTTTCCATGCCCGCAAAATAGATGTTACGAGCTATCGGATGAAAAATAGCAAATTTTTATGGTATA
>CAJTOO010000089.1:254-4560 GCA_910577735.1 uncultured Lachnospiraceae bacterium | reverse complement strand
TGGAGTATATCATGTATTTCCCATTTGGTGTTACAACTTTATTATACCAGCTCATCCCAACGTATATGATATGAAATAAAGGAAGGATTTCCATGGAAATAAGAAAAATATATATCCAGACTATTATTATAATGATGGCAGGATTTTTGTGTGCCTGTGGAGGAAAAAAGCAGGAGGAGTTTTCACTGTCCGGCGCCATAGAAGGCAGGGAAAAACCTTCTTTGGCAGAGAGCAGCAGGGAAGATAATGACAAAAAAGGGCGTTGGGAAAAAGGATATGATCTTCCGGTTGATGAAAACGAAAGGAAAGAAGCGGAAGCTGACTTAAGGGCCGCGTTGGAACTGACCAGGGACATTTACCAAGAAGCGGACAAAGGCGATGCTTCAAACGTGGTTTTATCAGAGGAAGTTTTAATTCAATTAAAAGAGAAGCTAAAGACTATGGGCATGCCGGTCACAGGGAGCGAACCGTACCAGGTTATGGAGAACTGGCAGGAGATGGAGCGGTTTTTACAGGATGCCGGAGTGGGAAAGGCCGGGACCGTGCTCCTGTACCGGATTCATAGAGACGGAGGAATCGGAAGGTTTCAATATCAGTATGATGGAGAAAATTTGTATGTGCTGGCAGCAAATATGACATGGGGGAAAGATGAAACACCGATGCCTGCGTACATTTCCTATACAAGAATAAAAGAATGGCGATATACGGAAAAAGGATATTTCTGCTATGAATTATGTGTACCGGAACCTCCGGAAGTATCGGAGATTGTTGATGGAAGCTGCCTGGTCAGAGTGAGGCCCCTGCCACAGGAGTGCCGTGAAATGTCCGAAAAATGTGTGCTTCCATTGGGGTATCAGGGAAATAACCTGTTATGTTCCAACTGGGACAGGGAGAGCCTGGATAAACTGGATTATAACGGGATTTATGAATATTTTTATGGGATGAAGTATGACAGGCGGTTTGAACCGGAGCAGTATCCCCATGGGATACCGGCAGAAGAGTTTGAAGAGACCATCATGGATTACCTTCCGGTTTCCAGGGAGGAACTTCGGCAGTGGGCCGTGTTTGATGAAGGGCGTCAAGTCTACCGATGGGAGAGACTGGGGTGCGGAAATTACGCACCCAGTTTCTTCGATACTTCTGTTCCCGAGGTGACACAGATCAGGGAAAATGAAGATGGAACATTTACCCTGACTGTGGATGCGGTATGCCAGATGATTTTGTGCAATGATGCGGTCATAACCCATGAACTTACGGTCAGGCTCTCAGAAAACGGAGATATCCAGTATCTGGAGAACCGGATACTGGATGACGGAATTTTTAATATCCCGGAGTATCAGTATCGGATTGGAAAATAAAGATTATCACAGACCATTGGAGAAGGCCAGCGGTTATCCTTGTTCCCTCATACAAAAAGACACCAGCACACGCCGAATTTATCAATGAGCTTAAATTGGTATGGACTATAATCACATGGGCCGACAGGGGTATCATAAAATATGAAATGGTCTTTGTGTAACATTCTTCCAATGATTCTGCACTTCCAAAACCTATATCCCCCCTTGTTTACTGAAAAATATTTTTAAGTTTCTTTTAAGACTGGGCAGGGAGCCTGCGGTCTCAAAATGGAGGATCATTTTCGGTGCTTATTCCAGTCCGGCCAGATTCTCCTCCATTTTGTCTAACACTCTTTTTTTCTGGGTTTCTGTTAAAAATCCGTCTGCCACTGCGTCTTCCAGAATCTCTGTCACATCTTTTATATCATTCTGGTAAGTTTCAGCAGTCAGAGGTGTATTCCGGCTTACAAGTTCCGGCCGCATGACAATGGTTGGGTTGAAAGCGACCACCGTGGTTTCCGTGGATACCATAAACGCGCCTTTATAGATGACAAATTCCCCTTTTCCGTTGTCAGCTTTCAGACGCTCCAGGTCCCGTTCCATGGCTAAGGCATCCAGATCTCCCTCCCCTCTGTCCTCTTTTACAGTATCTACAATCCTTTGATACTCTTCCACCGAGTACAGTTCAAAAATCCCTCCAAGGGTCGGGTCATTATTCAGGGATTTCATGGAAAAAGCGCCAGAAGGAACGGCGCCGTAGACTGCGACGCAGCTTATGGTGGCAGCGATAGTCAGCATGATTCCCGTAAAGGATTTTTTTTCTTTCATGTGAATGAGATGATTGATACGTTCTTTCATAAGACTTTGTCCAAAACCGGAAGTCAGAAGATTGATTCCGGCTCTCTTTGCTTCCAGTTCTACCAGTAAATCGGCATAGAGTTTTCGGTTTTCTCTTCCAACGGCCCGGACTACAGCTTCATCACAGGCCAGCTCCATATCCCGGCAGGCCAGGGCAGCCATGAGCCATACCAGAGGGTTAAACCAGTGGCAGACGCAGGATATGGTCAGGCACAGCTTTTTCAGTGCATCCAGGTGCCGGATGTGGGCTGCTTCATGTTCCAGGATCAGCTTCATGCTCTTTTTGTCCGCCCAGTCGGACTGTTTTGGAAGCAGGATTACCGGGAAGAAGATACCATAGGTTAAGGGGGAAGCAATCTCGTCCGAAACCCGGACGGTAATTCTGCGGAAGGAACGTTTCTGCTCCAGCCACATGGGAATCCAGGAAGATTCCTTAAGGGGAATTGCTGTGCGGTATTTCTTCATACTGGCGGCATGAAGATAAGCGATATACAGGCTGACAGATACAGCGCCGCAAAGCCACAGGATTTTAAGGAGATTCCATCCGAAGTCCGGCCCGGCCCCGGCTGTCTGCCAGGTTTCCGCCGAAAGGGGTAAAGCTGCGGTGATATCCGGCATTTTTTCCCTTAACTGATGGGCCGCAGGCACAGGAAAGCCCGCCGGTACGGGAATCATCAGCTTCAACCAGGCAAGCAGCCAGAGCAGCGAAAAAGTGGTTCTGGGTATTCTGGCGGAAAAGAACTTCCGGCATGCTATGACAATCAGGATCAGAACGGAAGCCGAAAGGCTCATCTGCAGCAGGTTCATAGGCTTACTCCATTTCATTAATCATTCGTTTTAATTCCTCCAGTTCCTTCTTTGAGAGGGCTTTCTGAGAAAGCAGGGATGAAAACAGCAGGGGGACGGAGCCGTCAAAGACACGGTTTACAAATTCCCTGGTATCATCCTGAACCGCCTGTTCTTTGGAAAGGAGAGCCCTGCAGACAAAATTCGGTTCCAGGCGTTCAATAAAGCCCTTCTGGATACATTTTTTAATGACTGTGTAGGTGGTATTCTTATTCCAGCCGATGGTATCGCGTAAGGTCAGGGAAATCTGTTTGGCTGTCACGTCTCCTTCTTTCCAGATTACTTCCATTACTTTTCGTTCTGAATCAAACAGTGTCTTCTCCATATCCGTGTTTACCTCGTATTCATTGTGTGTTCTTTATCGTACATTTCCTATACACTATCACAGTAGTCTGTTGATGTCAATGAATAACCACTGGATGTGGCTGATAATATAATTGAACCGATAAGTATAATAGGGTTATAGGGAAGCTTACCTACAATAATGCTGATGTAATTCGTATATCTTTTGTTTCATTAGCTCCACAAGTTCTGGTGGTTCTAAGACAGTTGCATTGATTCCAAATGGCAGGAAATAATCGGCAACCCAATCCAAGGTTGTATGACGTATTTCCATGTCGATGATACCGCCGCCTGTTGGGAATGTTTTTAATCCCCTTGCCAGTAAAAATTCAGTTTCGCAGCGTTTAACACCTATATCGGTTAGCTGAATCTTTATGTGGTAATCATTTCCGATTTCTAACCTTTCGAGATATTCTTGAATGGACGCAGGAACAGGAAATTTCCCTTTAGGATATGGTTTTTCCTCTATTATTTCCTTTATACGGTCAATACGGAACTCTCTGATTTGATTAGCAACGGTGCAATATGCAGGGCAATACCAAAGCCCATTCATAGCATATAGCCCAATCGGTATAATTGTGCGTATACTTTCAGAATGTGTTGATGAATACTGTATTGTTGCTGAATGGTGATTAACGACAATATGAAACATTGATTTAAGTAGTGGTGAATCGCAATGCCTGTCTGGAATCCAAAATACTACACTATTTTGAATTTGTGTAATACTGCTTTGTATATCTAAGGGCAGACAGTTCAAAAATTTTTTCAAAACAGATATTGTTTCCTGTTCAAAAGGTAAATCGTGATAGAATTTCAAGGCTTGACAGGCAAAGAATATAGCTTTGGCTTCATTCTCTGAAAAAGTGATAGGCGGCAAAATGCGCTCTTTCAAGATGTGATACCCGCCAGCAGCACCGACTTCG
>CAJTOO010000089.1:0-206 GCA_910577735.1 uncultured Lachnospiraceae bacterium | reverse complement strand
TATCTATGTACCAAATGCAATATGATACTCAAACGAAAGGACAAGATGTTATGAATAAAAACGTGATTGAAATGGTTATTTTTCAGACAAACCAAGAAGTGACCGAGGAACATTTTTTACGAATGTATCACAAATTGAATGAGGTGCTTGAAAAAGATATTGCCGGATTTGTAAAACGGTCATTAACAAAGGATTTAAAGCAGTAT
>CAJTOO010000088.1:1779-4650 GCA_910577735.1 uncultured Lachnospiraceae bacterium | reverse complement strand
AGGAGAATTGTATGAGTAATGTTATGACAGTGAAAGACCTGTGTCTTTGGTATGGCAGTGCGCAGGCTTTGAAAGATATAAATATTGAAATTGAGGAACGGAGCATTACAGCTCTGATTGGTCCCTCCGGGTGTGGAAAATCTACTTTTCTTAAATCTTTAAATCGAATGAATGACCTTATTACTGGTGTAAGGATTACGGGAGAAGTGTGTTATAGGAATTATAATATTTTTGATGCAGATATTGATGTCAATGAGCTTCGCCGCAGCATTGGCATGGTCTTTCAAAAGCCTAATCCGTTTCCGATGAGTATTTATGATAATATTGCTTATGGACCAAGGACACATGGCATAAAAAATAAAGCAAAACTGGACGATATCGTAGAACACTCCCTGCGTGGAGCTGCAATCTGGGAGGAAGTAAAGGACAGGCTGAAAAAATCGGCATTAGGATTGTCGGGAGGTCAGCAGCAGCGGCTCTGCATTGCCCGTGCATTAGCGGTTGAACCGGATGTGCTTCTGATGGATGAGCCCACAAGCGCCCTTGATCCGATTTCCACATCTAAAATTGAGGAACTTGCAATGGAACTGAAAGATAAGTATACTATTATCATCGTTACGCACAATATGCAGCAGGCTGTACGGATTTCCGATAATACTGCATTCTTTCTCCTCGGTAGTTTAATTGAATATGGAAATACGGAAAAGATGTTTGAGCAGCCAAAAGACAAGCGGACAGAGGATTATATTACGGGGAGGTTTGGATAATGAGAAGTCGTTTTGATGAACAGCTTGCTACGCTTAATAATGAGCTTACGAGGATGGGGGCAATGTGTGAGGAAGCGATTGCAATTGCTTCAAGGGCGCTCTCTGCGGGCGATGTGAAGCTGACAGATAAGGTTATATCCCTTGACGGGGAAATTAACCATATGGAGCGCACAATAGAAACGCTGTGCCTGAAACTGTTGTTACAGCAACAGCCGGTGGCAGGGGATTTGCGGCAGATTTCCGCAGCCCTTAAAATGATTACCGATATGGAGCGTATTGGAACGCAGGCGGCGGACATTGCAGAAATTATTACATTTCTTGACGGGCGGACAGGCGGGGAATGTGAACATATCCGTTTTATGGCTGATGCGGTGAGCCAAATGGTCACAGAAAGCATTGATGCCTTTGTAAAGCAGGATGTTGCGCTGGCTGATGCGGCGATTGACCGTGACGATGTGGTTGACGATTTATTCCTGCAGGTCAAATCATCATTGATTGAACTGATAGCAGAAAAGCCGACAAATGGAGGATACGCATTAGATTTACTGATGATTGCCAAATACTTTGAACGTATTGGGGATCATGCGGTAAATATTGCAGAGTGGGTGGCTTTTTCTGTAACAGGAAAACACAAAGGAGCAGAAAATTTATGAAAATATGGTGCGTAGAGGACGATGAAAGTATCAGGGATATTGAGGTATACACGCTTAATTCTACAGATTTTGAAGCAACAGGCTTTTCGGATGCGGCGGCTTTTCGTGATGCGCTGGCCACGGATAAGCCGGATTTGATTATCCTTGATATTATGCTGCCCGGAGAGGACGGCGTGGAATTGTTGAAATTTCTGAAAGACAGTCCCGACACTTGCAGGATTCCCGTTATCATGGCAACGGCTAAGGGCATGGAGTACGATAAAATTCAGAGCCTTGATTTAGGTGCGGACGATTATCTTGTAAAGCCTTTTGGAATGATGGAAATGGTTTCCCGTGTGAAAGCTGTACTTCGCCGATGCAATCCCACAGAAGTGGAACATCTTTTGAAGGCAGGCGGCCTTGTTGTCAATTTAGACGAGCATACTGTTACCGTTGACAGAGAAAGGATACAGCTTACTTTAAAAGAGTTTGAACTTCTCCGTCTGTTCCTCTCTCATCCGGGAATTGCATTTACCCGTGACCAGCTTTTTAATGATGTATGGGGTGCGGATTATATCAGTGAAACAAGGACGGTTGATATGCATATCCGTACATTGCGTGTGAAGCTGGGGGATTATGGGAAAATGATTGAAACAGTGCGTGGCGTTGGATATAGATTAGAGGTGCAGGCATGACAAAGAAAATTTTTAAGTCTATTATGATTGTGGCGGCGGCTGTCCTGATGGCGAGCCTTGTTATCATCATGGGGTGTCTTTACCGTTATTTCAGTGATGTTCAGGGGAAACAGTTAGAAGATGAGTTGTCTTTGGCAGCCGCAGCCGTTGAGAAGAACGGGCAGGAATATCTTGAGGAATTACAATCAAATCAGTACCGTCTGACATGGGTTGCCGGGAACGGCGATGTGATATATGATACACAGTCCGACGAGGAAAGTATGGAAAACCATGCGGACAGGGAGGAAATCAGGCAGGCATTACAGAACAGCGAAGGAAAAAGCCTGCGCTATTCCACGACACTCCTGGAAAAAACGCTTTACTGTGCCAGAAGGCTTAACGATGGTTCTGTCCTTAGAATTTCGGTTAGCAGTGCTACTGTTTGGTTGCTTGTATTGGGAATGATACAGCCGATTTTAATTGTGCTTGCCGTGGCCCTTGTGTTGTCGGGAGTGTTGGCAAGCCGGATTTCCAAACATATCATGGAGCCATTAAACAGCCTTGATTTGGAAAAACCGCTGGAAAATGATACCTATGAAGAATTAGCGCCCTTATTAAACCGTATCAATAAACAGCATAGGCAGATAGATGTACAGTTGTCGGAACTTCAGAGAAAGAATGATGAGTTTACACAGATTACGCAGGGCATGACGGAAGGACTTGTGCTTTTAAATGAAAAAAACATCATTCTGAACATCAATCCCGCAGCATTGAAACTGTTCCATACAAAAAAATCTT
>CAJTOO010000088.1:0-1683 GCA_910577735.1 uncultured Lachnospiraceae bacterium | reverse complement strand
AAACATCATTCTGAACATCAATCCCGCAGCATTGAAACTGTTCCATACAAAAAAATCCTGCATAGGTAAAGATTTTCTGACAGTGGAGCGGAACCATGATGTGAGCCATGCTATACAGGACGCATTTTCAAACGGACACAGCGAAATCCGCATAGAACGTGAGGGAAAAGAGTATCAGCTCCATGTCAACCGCATTGAATCTAATGGTACTGTAATCGGGGCGGTTGTCCTTGCCTTTGATATAACAGAAGAAGCTTTCGCAGAAAGGAACAGGCGGGAGTTTACTGCCAATGTATCACATGAACTGAAAACGCCGCTGCAATCAATCATGGGAAGTGCGGAGTTAATGGAGAATGGTCTTGTAAAACCGGAGGATATGGCACGTTTTGTAGGGCATATCCGCACAGAGGCAGGGCGGCTTGTAACATTGATTGATGATATTATCCGTTTATCCCAATTAGACGAGGGGTGCGATATGCCTTTTGAAAATGTTGACTTATATGAGGTTGCAACGGATGTGGCTGCGGGGCTGGCGGATATAGCAGCGATAAAGGATATTGAAATTGCTGTGACAGGGGAAACAGTCAGGATAAAAAGTGTCCGGCGGTTATTGACGGAAATTATATTTAATCTTTGCGATAATGCTGTCAAATATAATAAAGATGGCGGTATGGTGGAGGTTTCTGTAAGCAGGGAGGAAAATCAGGCTGTGATCTCTGTAAAGGATTCAGGAATTGGCATTCCGGCGGAACATCAGGCAAGGATATTTGAGAGGTTTTACAGAGTGGATAAGAGCCGTTCTAAAGAGTCGGGTGGAACGGGGCTGGGACTTTCTATTGTAAAACACGCCGTACAGTATTTGAATGGTCAGATTGACTTACAGAGCAGCCCTGGAGAAGGAACAATCATACAGATTTTTTTGCAAGAGGATAAAAATGATGTGATGCAGATTTCCTAAAAAATTCAAATTTTACATAAATTATACAAAACATAGCTTTTAGATTTTACAAAGAAGTCATAAGATTAGTTTTATATATTCAATACAAACGCTAATGGTGGTTGATAATGCAATCTTTATGACATAAATATGTAATTCATAAATTAGGGAATAGTGGTTTTATTTGAGTATAAAACGCTGTTCTCTTTTTTTGTAAAAGATGGCAGAGAGGGACAGGTCATGTTTAGAAAAAAACAAAAACTGTATATATGCAAAAAACGAAAAATACGGAATGGTTATACACATCAAGGTGTACTGCAAGGAAGGTTGAAACTTACCTGCGGTACACCTTTTTTGTTGGTGTGAAATTTGTCTGATTTTAGATGTTATTGCAGTTTCGCTTTGACTGCTGCTGTTCCGTTTTGTGGCAGAAATTTTGATACGGTTTACTGTTTCATGTATGGCTGTTTTGAGAGCATGGCTTTTTGTGTATCCCACACTTTTTTCATCAGTTCCTTTACCTCTTTTACATCAGCGGCATAGACGTTTCCTGTGGCGTTCATGCGCTTTGCTATCTGGTTCAGATTGCCGCCGATTTTTCCGAGTGCGGCATTGTATTCCCGAAGTTCGGAATAGTCAATGTCATAAACAAAACCATACAAAATCTGGCGGCGCAGGAAAGCGGATTTGCTTTTCATGCCGGAGGCTTTTACCTTCTGCTCAAGGATTTTTTACAACAGCGGTAA
>CAJTOO010000087.1 GCA_910577735.1 uncultured Lachnospiraceae bacterium | reverse complement strand
AGACCGGCGCCATGCAGATAAATGGCTGGGTCCAGAGAGGATAGCAGAACTGGAACAGATGCATCTGCTAAAAGAAAAGGAGAAAAAAGAGCAGCCGGTACAATTAAGCCTGTTTGATATGGAGGCTCTATAAACGATAGAAAAGATTGTTGGTTGGAACCTGCAATCTTATTTTTCTTTCCAGTATTTTTCATTTGACCACTTATACCATTTTGGTTGTGAAATTCCATAGACAATGATATAATTTCCTATATTTTTATTTACCAGAGAGGATTCAGTTGTTGCTTTTCAAATCAGGTACAGGAAAGCTGTTTGGGAGGTATCATGAAAAGCTTTAACCGGAAAAATCAGTTCTTGTCCCTTTGTGGTCTGAATTGTGGACTTTGCCCTATGTTTTTGAACAAAAACTGCCCCGGCTGCGGTGGAGGGGAAGGAAATCAGTCATGCAGGATCGCAAGGTGCAGCATGGAGCACAGAGGAGTAGAATACTGCTGTCAATGCAGGGAGTACCCATGTGAAAAATATGAGCATATTGATGATTTTGATTCCTTTATTACACATCGCAACCGAAGGGCTGATCTGGAAAAGATCCGGAAGTTTGGGGTCGAAGCGTATCATACAGAGCAGATGGAAAAAATAAAAATACTGGATATTTTATTGTCCGGCTATAATGACGGCCGTAAAAAGACCCTTTTTTGCGTTGCGGTAAATCTTTTGAATCTGCAGGAACTTAAGGAGGCGCTCAGGGAAATTGAGAGCAGACCGGATATGGAGATCCTTACGCTCAAAGAGAAAAGCGCTTTTGCAGCAGAGGTGCTTTCGGAGATTGCATCCCGTAGAAAGGATGACCTGAAGCTGCACAAGAAAAAGTGACAATCAGAGTACAGTACTTATTTTTATCTGAATCAGACAATAGTAAAAGAGGAACAGAAAAAATAAAGCGGAAGGGAATCGTTCCATGAAGTACACATGTACGGTGATAGCGGTGGCCGACATAAACGCTGCAAGAAGATTTTATGAGGATTTGTTTGGACTGGAAGTATTTCAGGACTACGGACGGAATATCGCTTTTACCTGCGGCCTAGCATTGCAGCAGGATTTTGACTGGCTTGTGAACCTGCCCAAAGAAAAGGTATTAAAAAAATCCAACAATGCGGAAATCGTCTTTGAGGAACAGGACTTTGACGGATTTCTGCGCAGGCTGAAAGAATACCCGGATATTGAATATCTGGGAGAAGTAATCGAACATAGCTGGGGCCAGCGGGTGATTCGTTTTTATGATCTGGACAGGCATATCATAGAGGTCGGTGAGGATATGAAAATGGTGATAAAGCGTTTTCTTGCTTCCGGCATGACGATGGAGGAGATCTCTGTGAAAATGGACGCTTCCGTGGAGGACTTAACGAAACTTCTGGATAGTGAGTGCATGGCGGGCCAATAAACAAATCGAGAGTTGAGGAAGGCAAAGAATGAAACGAGAATTAGGAATTGCAAGGTGTGGGCTTGCTTGTTGCCTGTGTTCGGAAAATGAAAAATGCAATGGCTGCTATTCGGATAACTGTCCTGACTACACCCAATGCGAAAACAGAAAATGTTCCATGGAAAAGGAACTTCCAGGCTGTTATGCCTGTGAAATGGATTGTAAAAGAGGGTTGCTGAACAAAATCAAGCCATATGGATTTACATTATTTATAAAAAGATATGGGATAGAAAATCTTCTTGACTGCCTTGAAGAAAATGAAAAGAGAGGAATCCTGTACCATCGTAAAGGGATTATTGGCGATTATGATGATTTTGACGATGTGGAAAAGCTGATAGAATTTATTAAGACGGGGAAACGCTAAATTAGGATTTTTAGGAGGTACATAACCATGAGGAATATGATTGCATACTGTGGGCTGGATTGTGGGAAATGCGATGCATATCTCGCGACAATCAATGACGACCAGGCGTTGCGTGAGAAAACTGCAAAACTATGGGCCGAGTTAAATAATGCCCCCATTCTGCCTGAACATATCAATTGTGAAGGATGTCGTGTTGATGGAGCGAAAACTGTATTCTGCGATAGTCTTTGCGGAATTCGTCAGTGTGCATTGAAAAAAGATGTGGAAACATGTGGTGACTGCCCAGACATGGAAAGCTGTCAGACGGTTGGAGAGATCATCTTAAATAATCCGGACGCCCTAAAAAATCTGAGGGGATAGACTGCATATCCGTTTGACAACTTACGGCTTGTAGGAACTTTAAACAGGGGTAAACCATGTTTCAGAGGGAGAATGATTTCATGAAACAATTTAGTTGCGAAGCAGAACAGATCATGATGGAACGTTTCGGGAAAGATACCATTATCTCATTGGCAACAACGGAAAAAGCAACGCCTTATGTGCGCTATGTAAATGCCTATTACGAAAATGGTTCATTTTATATCATTACCCATGCACTCTCCAACAAAATAAAACATATAAAAGAGAATCCTGTTGTAGCAATCGCCGGCCAGTGGTTTACAGCACATGGGAGAGGCGTCAGCCTGGGCTATTTCGGAAAAAAGGAGAATTGTGTGATTGCTGAAAAACTGAAATGAGATGTTCTCTTTAAGAATGGAAGCTGATGTATCTCACTTATGCTGTTTTCCGCTATCTCCTTAACCCTTTTTGTTATTTGTTCCCCGACTATCCGCTTGAATACCGTTTCCATTTTTTCAGTGCCTACATAGTGCCTTTCCACGATAATTTTTGTGGGTGGGTGCTGTCGGATGGCTCTATGCTGTGCCTTGCTGTCTTTGCTCATAAATCTGCTCCTTTACAATAAAATAGAGCGCATAGATTTTTCTATACACTCTGACGCTGTGTTACTTATTTAGTTGTGATTGTGGTAATAGTTGACAGTTATTCTAATATTTAACCTAACTCCTTAAATTCCCCCTCCTGAATAGAAATTTCAATATCAAATTTTGTGTTTTCGCCCGCAACTATCTTAATTCTATTGTTTCCACTTTCCACATTCAAAGTGCTTTGAACAGGCTCTGACATTTCGGTGTCACATTCAGCAATGATTGAAACATCTCCCTTTGGATTTATCAATACCAGTTTCATCTTTCCAGAGAAAACATTTATTGTGTATGTTATATCTAAAGATTTATCTTTCTCTGCGTCAAAAACCCATATGGTGTCCATACCCTCCATTTTTTCAACGCTTGCCGTAAAATGTCCGTCCTCTGCTGTCTGTTCATAATTATTAAGGTTATATGAATTTGTATTACTTGCTATTTTTATATCGTTGTCATATATGGCAACCATTGGATTTGCACAACCTGTCATTAAACAAACAGCAATCATTCCTGCAGCAAGCATTTTTTTAATTTTCATAATGTACCTCCATAAGCTACGATTTATTCAATTAAGATACTACCACAATCACGCCTATATTTCTATCACATTTTCATTAAATTTCTTCCTCCCTCCGCTTAATCTTGCCTTGTTGCCTGTTATGCTGTCGACTCTCGTTCTGAAGCTATCTGCTTTGTATTGCTGTCTTTTACCTGCGGAAGAATAGCGGACAGACTGGCGCACGTTTCCGCTTTGCTCTGCTCCCCAAACTGATAGATTAAGTTGATTTCATCAGCGTTAAAAGGTATCTGAAAATTTGTGCCCTCACATAAACGCTCCACGCCCACGCACTTAGGGATATTCCTTGTCAGTTCGTAATTATCCCTCGCTGTGATTGTTCCATGACTGTCGGTCTGCCTTACCTCGACTTCGCACTGGCTTTTCTGCTCCAAAACAAGCCATTGGTATTTATCGCTTTCTTTGGTAAATACACTCTGATGTGCATTGGAGTATGTCTTGCTACGGATATATTTGTCGGTGGTGCTGTAATAGTCTAAAATCTGCTGTTCCTGCTTTTTATTCATGGTCTTTGCCTTCCTGTGATATGGATTGATATGATTGATTGGTTTCGGTACTGATAAATGATTTTCTTACGTTAATTGTTGGGAGATTGGATTGCGGAATATCATGGTTGGGTATTTCTCCGCTTGTGGGAATAGGGGGTTATTTCTTACGGTAATTACCGCATGAAAAAAGACTATAACCGTCATAGTCTTTTAAGGATTGAGGAAGTCCCTTTCTTAGTTGTATTTGTTTTGTCACCCCTCCGCACTATCCAACACCTGTTACATTAACAGAGTCCGAAATAATCAACATTGATTTCACCAACGGCTTGATTCGTGTTGTGTTCATTGATGCGGATGACAATACGCCTGTACTGGACATCAAGCCCTATACACCGAGTTTTGACAGGGTTGAAACACCCGGTGTTCCCGCATGGTGCAGCGAATGGCCGAAAAGCACAGAAGTATCCGGCTGTTTTGATTGGGGACAAGTGTTTAACTTTTAAAGGGGTGACAGCTCTGTTTATCAGTATTGGGGCAAACGCTCCGGGAAAAGTGACTTAAACCCGGAATTACTTATCCAAAAGCAAGAGAAACCTGCGAAAAGTTTTCATTGGGGTATTATCCATAAGCAGGATCATAAAGTTATTGGCGATATGTGGGTATATCTCATTGAAATTACCGCATGGCAAAAGTGGCATTTCGCCTTTCACCTGCCTGCCAGGGCAAACGGCTTATGACAGAAGCGCTGGTGAGAGCAGTTACCTTCTGCTTTGAAGAAACGGAATTACAGCGTTTATGGGCTGATGTTCACACACAAAATATTGTATCCTGTAAAACCTTGGAAAAAGCAGGCTT
>CAJTOO010000086.1 GCA_910577735.1 uncultured Lachnospiraceae bacterium | reverse complement strand
GAGGAGGGATTGGATTGGAAAAAGATTCTGCATTGTACCAGCTCATGGACACCCGTATGCACAGCGTCATGAACGGTATCGTGAGCAGTGACGGGGAATACCAGGCGATTCTCCGCAAGTCGGACATATACTGAGAAAGCTCTTTGTAAGAAATCTAAAATAATTCACTAGCTTTACTCCGGCCATTCGTGACTCGACACAATGCGGTCCCACTCGCTCGGTACATATTCAGTTATCCGGCATGGCAGACCTGCCAAGCCGCACAATGGGAATTTCCAGAAATTACCATTGATAACTTTAGTATGACCATAAAAGAAACGCTTTAATCTATAAAAGTAAAAATAGCAGGATACCTTCCTGCCATTCTTTCCCACTATGTATATTTATCTTTTTCCTTTCGGTTTCCAGTACACCTTTATTACCCTGCCGCAGTTAGGGCATTTCAGCGACACGATAATCCAGCCGGAACCCGTCTCCCCAATGTCACAGGCCCGTTTCTTGCACCATCTCTCCGGGCATTTCATTTTCCGTATAATACCACCTCCTCTCCCCCAAAATACATCTGTTGCTATCTCCCCGCACTGATATGGAACAAGGGAACCAGACATGAATTGTTCCTGCTTGGTTCCCTTTTATCGTTTGTGCTTTATTGGTTTTCTCCCTGCTCCCGATTCCCATTATCTGTATGAAAACGAGAATGACTATTCACTGCATATTATCTAAAAAATTGAATAAAAAACAATACATATACATGAATTGGATAATAGACATAAAATAAATATTTCAAATTTTTACCCTTTTCTCCATTGTATAAAAGCATAAATGGAATTGCTAAACACATACACCATTGCATACTGACAAATAAAGAAAAAACATTGAAAAATGCAGGCCTGAACCATCCAAGCTGCATAGTAAAAAAGCAGGAACCTGGTACTACCCAGCAAGCCAATGACAAAACTGCAAATACAGCGCAATTTATCATTTTGTTGTTGATAAAGTACCATGCAACACCAAGTAACACAAATAAAATAGAATAATCCACATTACATGGCGAAGGGAAAAATAATGATATAAAATACCATGCTGTACTATAACCCTGTTCTAGCAAAATGACGTTAAGCGCAAAAAATGTAAAGGGGATAACCAAACCGCAGACTCCAATACAAACCGATTTTATATGTCTCCAGTTATTGCAAATGTACTCTATGCTGAAAACAAATAGTGCCGTATAAAAAAATGTAGGCAAAGTATTTCCGAACTCAAACGCACCTATTGCTTTTGATAGGATTCTGTTTATCATCTCAATCACTATACCTGCTATATACAGCCGCAGTATATACTTTGGTTTGCTACGAGTATAACGTAACCCTTCCACTACCATAAACAAAAACAATGGAGCCGCAATCCGGCCAACTACCCTTAACCCATCATTAATTTCTCGACTGAATGTAAATGTCTGATAGGCGCCAATATGATCTAGTGTCATGGTTATTAGAGCAATTATTTTAATTTGAAAAGCGTTAAACCGAACTATATGTTTTGAAAAGTTATCCATCCAACTCCTTCCTGTAGTTCCCCCACCATTATCCATTTCAATCACCTCTCTCTGTTTTGCCGGAACGCCGGGGATGCCCGCCCTGCTTTGTCGGGCTGTGGCTTATTGGAGATATGGAACCGTAAAATTTATTTCCTACTATGTTTTACGAATCTTTATAAATCAGCTCATTTATTGCCTCAATAAATTCACTTTCTACCATATTCCCGTTTTCCAAGCCATGTGTCGTAACACCATCCTTAAATCCAATGATACAGCTATCAAAATAGACCTTTCCATTTTCAAGAAGCATTTCGCCACGATATTCTCCAACAACCGCAAACGATGTTTCAGATTCTTTCATTAAAAATAAGTACGCCTCATCTCCTACAGATAATAGCCGATCTGTATTTCCATCTGATACAATTTGATTTATGCCTGATAAATCACCAGCATTTTTCCCTTCCGTAACTTCTGAAAGCATTTCCTGTGCTTTTTCTTCTTGAACCATTCCTCCGGGCATATTGACGTTAATGGTATCTCCATCTGCATCAACAGTGCCATATAAAACATCAACCACCTTCATATCGTATGATGTATAAATATAGTTACGCACATTTTCACTATTTGCTTGTAAAATTTCTACCTTTACAAGCGCACACGCATCACCCAGCAATTCATCAACTGTGCTATAATCCACGAGAGGATGGGCTTCACTATAAACCTGCATTGTATTATTGTCAAAATTATCGGTTGTTTCCTGTTCTATTGAACTGTTTTCTTCCAACCCGATTGTTTCTTCACTCTGCTGAACACTTAAGTTATAAGAACTATTATCCTGTTCGTCCTTTCCGCAACCAGACAGCCCTAATAAAAGAAATGCCCCAACTATAGCAAAGTATTTTCTCATAGCTACACACTCCATTATCACTAATTATATTTATCCAGCCCCTCTGTCGGTCAGAGCCGCATCCGCTCCCTTGTAATAAGTCCGAGCGGTTCATTGCCTATCCCTGTGCCTTTTATTCCTTTTCCGTTAATCAGAAACCAGCATCATTACTTTTCCTTTTATAACTAAAATTCGCTCCCATCAAAGAAATAAGAATATCGGTCTGCAATCCAATATTGTTTCGTTCACCCAATACCGGAATATCTAACTTCTTTACACCCGAACTGTCAGAGTACAGCACCTTACTTTTCTTTGATTTTGTTTTTTCATCATCATCCCCCCAATCAAACTCCAAATAGTAACCTCCCGTTCCATCTTCATGGATAAATACTCCATTGCCTTTTACCTCGCCTCCCGTCAATTTACTTGTCCACGGTATATCTTCAATTGACTTATACACTTTCTGTCTAAAGGCGCCATCCTTTTTCATCCTTAATAAGGTTTTCTTTGAAATAATCACATTTCTCCCACCATGCATATCATATTTCTCCAGCATTGCAGTGTCATACATTTCTGCCTCTGTATCTGTTTTTTCACAACTGTAATCTACAACAACCGTATTTACATTAAACTTTTCGTCCAGAAATTTCTTCATCTCTGCAATATCTGTTTCCTCACTCACCTGCTGTAAAAGTTTTTCAAATTCATCTCCGCATTTGATGCCGTTACTTGATAAATTTACAGCATTATTGATTTGCGGCAAAATTGCTTGAATATCCATATTACCAACCTTTCTACATATGTTATCAATTTTAATCCATTGACCTCTCTGTCATTCAGGGCCACCCATGCCCCCTTATGGTAAGTCCGGGCATGATCTTCCTTACTTCAAGATGTCAGAATGCTTTCATCCGCTATCGGGTCATCATCATAGACCGCCGGACCGTCATCCTCAATCTGATGCACGGCATCCGGGGCGGGGCTTCCCTGTGTGGTGCATCCGCTGATCGCGGGAATCATCATTGCCGTAATAAGTAATGCCGTTATTCTGCTGACACGCATTTTTCATATCCTCCTCCATAAATTGATGGAACCAGCCCTCTGCTGATAATACGAACCGGCCCTCAAAAAAGTTTCATTCCTCTTATCTGCGGCGGCCCCTCTGTCATTCGGAGCCGCCCATGCCCCCTTGCGGTAAGTCCGGGCATGATCTTCCTTACTTCAAAATGCCCGCCGCCTCTATGATGTTCTGCGTATAAGCTGTGATTGCAGAACCCATAACTTCTGGTGCAACCGTATATGTATACCTGCTTGTATCCATTGTATGGTTAGCGAGAGCCTCTGCTATACTTTGTTTTTTATAAGCTATCTCCATCTGCTGTTTCCGTTCTTCCGCCGCCTCCTGACTGCGCTCCATACTCTCTCTCCTCTGTGCCGCCTCTTTCTCACGTTTCGCTTTATTGATTTCATTAACCTCTCTTACCCGCTCTGGTGAATCACTACAGCCGCCGATATACGTTACACTTCCATCCTCATGGACTACCACTCCACCCGGTTCATAGACAAGTCCCTTTGCCGCAAACGAAGCCGTCAGCATCGGAGTGGCATTAAAGAAATCATCTATCTTTCCCTCGTAATAAGCTGCCTTTTCCGGGTCATTCGCCATCTGCTCCAGAATGTTCGGGGCAATCACAACATCACTGCCGCTCATGCTCTTTCCAGCCCTGTCAAGGCTTTTCTGGTCTTTCCCGATACTCTGGATTCTTACATTGCCATACTTTGACCGTAGATATTCTGTGTAAGCATCCACCTTTGATGTTTCCGCCGCTTCTCCCGTTTTCTGCAACTGCTCCGTAAAACTTGCCTTATTTGCTGATGTTTTCTGCGCCTTGTTCGCATACTGGTATGCGCCCGCCAAAGCCCCGTTTACTCCTAAAATGCTCATAATAATTTTTCTCCTTCCTGATGATCAACTTTTTACCATGACCGACAGCGTGAATTTACTGCCTTTTACAATGCAGTCTAAATCGCCGCCATATTTTACTGCGCATTTTCTGATATTTTTTAACCCTATCCCATGCACCTCCTTATCCTTTTTCGTTGATATGGGAAAGCCGCTGTCCCCACGGGACAGTGCCGAACCATCAAAGCTGTTCTCAATCTCTATAAAATACATATTCTTTGTGCGGAAAGACCGTATCGTGATATAGGCTTCCGCATCCGGCTGTTTCTCCCTCATCCTCACGCAGGCTTCAATTGCATTGTCCAGCCCGTTGTTTAAGATGACTCCCATATCATAAGCCTTTATCGTAACGGCATCTGAAAGCATGAAACCCCTTGCATCCAGCTTAA
>CAJTOO010000085.1 GCA_910577735.1 uncultured Lachnospiraceae bacterium | reverse complement strand
TTCTTCAAGATCCTCCTGTTTATCAGCGTCATCCAGGATACGTAAGTATTCCTCAATATGACCATTCAGCCATTTGATCTTGTCGTCAAGTTTATTCTTGGTAAAGTTATTGTTTTTTGAATTGCAGGCTGAGAACTTACTGCCATCAATGGAAGTAAATCCCCATTCCACAGCACCTGAAATGCGTCTGTTAAATTCATGGAAAATCTTTTTGAGGCTATCTATATTTTCTTTCCGGAAATCAGATATGGTCCTGAAATCAGGTTCTGCTCCACCAAGCATCCACTTGACTTCCACATTTACCCGGCAACTCTTAGCAAGTTTCCTGGAAGACTTTATCCCGTTATCACTGCCATAAATATAAAGCTTAAAGAGGCTCTTTGGATCATACGGCGGCCTGCCTTCTGATGCCATCTCCTTTATGCCATAGTCTGCAAGAGTAAGGCTGTCCACAAAAGCATCAATCAGTCTGGCTGTACTCTCCGGATCGACCATAGAGTCCCAGGTTGTCATCATCATCTGGTTTCTATCAAAAGTTTCAACATAGTGCATCAAGATCACCTCAAAATATAATTTTAACGCTTTTATTATACCACATCTATGGGTTTGCAGCCAGTACATATACACTTTATCCAGTTGTCAAGATACGCATTTTATATATTGACCATCCACATTTATTGTAGATGATTTTACCAAGTTACTCCGTCATGTTATACCGGGTTTTCGGACAGTCTGCCCATTCTTAGGTGATTGGACTAAAACGGCTGTATAGAGCTGCTACGAGGTCAGAGTGGTATTCTGTGGTATGAATATAGTGCAGTAATGTGATTTGGGGATGTTAGAATTGGGCATGTCACGGTTTTTCTGAAAATGTAACGCTTTTGGGTTTTAAAAAGCGTTACATGGTATAAAGCCAATGTTCATAAGGGTTTATCGTATGTCAGTGCTAAGAAATGTAACACTTTTTGTAACACTTTTATTTGGCACATTGAAGTGTCATAAAGCCAGTGTTTACAAGGGTTTAGGGGTGTTACACTTTTTGAATTTTGTAACACTTTAGAAAAAAGTGTTACACTTTTTTCTAAAATGTGTTATATGGTGATCTGGTTTTGATTTTGTAATGTTATATTTGCGACGTCGTATATGGCGATTTAAGCGATGTTATGTTTTTAGGCATCCATTCTAGGCTGCGTGTATTAGAATCGCTCTATGGGCTTTTTAAGAGATCTGATGGCTATTGTAACGTCTGTTCACATTTTTTTAGGTAAGAAAGACTGTTATGATATTTGATTTAGAATGTTCACGGCTTTTGTAATGTGTTCTGGTTGTATGCCGCCTTCGGATTCTTTAAGACAAAAGAATTTGGTATTGATAGCCATTTTTTCAAATATTCTCCAGTTTGGACATTATGTATTTTTGTAGGATTTTTTCGTAGGATGTCAATATTGGTTCAGTTTGTGCATGTAAAAAGATTAAATCAAATAAAAACCGTTCCCCGGCTGTATTTGCCATAGGGAACGGTTTTTCTGTTGTGCCAATGTGCAATGCTGCAGTTTATTCTATTTCAATAATATAGCGTATATAAGAAACCTTTCCTTTCTTATACTCACAATACGGAGCGTAGTCTCCAAGGTCTTTTAAGATTTTCTCAGCCTTTTTCTGCTTCATACCGACCTTGATGCCAAGTATTTTCAGGTTCTTGTCATAGGAGTAGATCCAGATTTGTTTTCCACCGTGGGTAAACTCTACGTCAACGGGAATGGTATATGTTATTGTTGTTTTACCCTTTTCCCAGATGTAGGTTGTGTTTCCGTCGCGTCCGCCACAGAGAGGGTCTCCTTCGCAGACTTCTTTTTTCGGTTTGCCCCACTTCTTGGTAAGAGTCTTTACTGTTACGGATGTGGTCATTGTGCTTGCATCTTTTGCCAGTGTGACAGTCTTTTTATTGAATGTCACTTTTAATGGTGTCTTTGATGCTGCGTAGGCTGTGTCCGTGCCGAAGCTTGTGACTGTGATGATTGCACATAAGATCATTGCAATGATGGTTGTGAGTTTCCTGTTTTTGATTTTCATGATTGTTTGTTCCTTTCTTAAAGCATGTTTTGTTATTTTTAAGCATAAAGCTTGTTTCTGATATTAAACCCGTTGGCTTATATGTGCTAATTTTTAGAACCAGTCCCACAAAACGGGACTGGTTCTGTTTGGGTTACTTTTCTTTGTAGCAGAGTGTGCAGCGTGTCACAGTTTCTGTGATGTATTCGTCGCTGAGTTCCATATCAAATCCGTAGGTGAAACAGCTTGTAGAATCCATGTATTCGTTGACTGCTGCATGGAATGCTTTTTTGTATTCTTCTATGCCTTCCGGACCTTCGATGCTTTCACCAACGAGACGTGTGTGTTTGAGCAGGTCTGCAGGGACATAGTCTGACATTCTTATTACGCGTTCTGGTTCTACTTGACCATATAAATCTGGATCGTAGAGTTGGTAGTTGCTGTAAAACTCACAGATAATGTCTTTTGTTGCACGGACAGTTACCTCATTGGTTTCCCACTTGTGGTCTGTCTTTTTGACTGTCTTTTGCAGCTTGCACTTCTTGCAGACTTTCGTACCGACACGCTGGCAGGTAGCCTTCTTTAAGGTTTTCCATGTGTGCTTGCACTTCTTTTGTTTTGCAGTCATCTTCGCATCCGGCTTTACGACTTTTACCGTGATATTGATATCGTCGTCGCAGTGTTCTCTCCAGAAGCAGTTGTAATTGTCAACAGAAGCATCTGCTTCGGTACGTCCAACGAGTGTAACTGTACCTTCTGCGTTTGCTGTAAGTTCGACGTATTCTTTTGTGTAATCGTCGGTAAAGTCTGTCTGCAGGAAAATGACGTTTTTGTTGGATACCTTCCATGTTCTGCAAAACAGGAGATCCTTACCGTCTTCGTCTGTCATGAGGAACCGCTTTGTTTCACCGACTTTCATAGTGATTGTGCAGCCCTTCTCAAGCTGTTCGTACTTCGTTGCAGCATTTGCTGTTGTTACTGATTCAAGGCTGATACCAGTGATTGCAATAGCAGCAATGAGCATGCATGTAATGAATTTCTTCAATGTGTTTTTAGATTTCATGATTTTACGCTCCTTTCAAAAGCTTTCATGCATGACCGTCCTGTTAAACCTTATTTCTTTATGACTGTCACGTTGATATGGAAGCTCACATTTGGATTGTCCTCACTTGTCGCCGTCAGCACAACATCCCCAATGTCCGAACCAAAATCGAAATAGTCAAACCAGTTTGGGCTGTAGATGACTTCTTTTCCAGCAGTAACGGAAATAATGTCTGGATTAGATGATGTCTATATAACATTTCTGGCTGAATCTTTTAATGACGCAGGAAGTACGTTGGCAGTAAACCCAAGACCTGTCTGGTTTCCTTTACCGCCATACTCAACCATATAGTGGTTATTAGTTTTATCAACAGGTTTCCATTCCATATCAGTCATTGTCATACCAGTAGCATGTACTGTTTCATTTTTGTTATTGCTGTCTGTATCTTTATTTGCAGAATTATCTTTGTCTGTAGAAGGTTTTTGTGTTTCAGGCTTATTGTCTGTTTTAGTTCCCCAACGTGCATACAATGTCATATCCTTTGTAATCTTCGTATCCTTTGTCACTTCTTCCCCGTCTTTTGTGAACCAGCCCTCGAACTGACGCCCTTCGGAGCTGACTGGCACAGGGAGCTGCTTGCCTGAACCACTGATCGTAGACTCTGTTGTCACTTTATAACTATTAGTGGCATCAATACCACACTGGGTCTTTTCCTCACTCATAAAAGACCCATCCATAGTTCTAAATGTCACTACACACTGACCAGGAAGCCATTTCGCAGTAAGTGTGGCATTGCTTTTAATCAATGTACTATCTGAAAGTTTTGAACCATCAGAAAAAATCCATCCATCAAAGATATAATTCTTACATGTAACTTTAGGGACACTGCGTCCAAAACATCCAGTTTCCCAACCAGACTGACCTTCATGACCAGAAATATATGATTTGTATGTACCATAATATAAATCACCTGAAAGTCTTGTATCATAACCAAAACCTTGACGGAAATCACCCTCGGTATGATCATAAACCGTTATATATGGATTTTCAATTTCATTCTGTGCAAATTTCCCGCCATTCGGATCAAATTCAAAAATAACATTTTTACGCTCATAATAAGCATATAAAGTAATATGATCCGTTTCTTCAAAAAACTCAAAGTCTGACCATGCTTTGCCCCAAGTGCCATGTATTTCACTTAAATGAACACCAAACTCACGATTATCGCGGCAAAGAGCAAGACAAAGCCCATCATGACCCTCTGCATCGTTATGACACTCATAACCAACATTGCCAACAATATTGGAAAATACATGCCCACTTCCCAATGTCCTTAAATATGAATCAGCATTATCGGTATAACCCGAAGATGAAACAGACCAGCCTTTAAAATTAACACCCGGAATATCAGGCACAGGGAAATTAAAACCAGATTCTTTTGCGGAAGTATATGTATCAATCACAATGTCATCATATACACCACCATGCAAATCATCAAATGAAATTGTCAGCTTCTTTGAAAAACGGGCATATAACATAGTGACATCCGTTCCGGTTTCCTGATTAGCTTCAACCTTTACACCCTTATTCAAAGTACTGGAAAGAGACTGATCTGTAGTATACCAGCCCTTAAAAGTATAACCTTCCATATATGGAACAGGCAAACTATCAACATTAACAGTTCTCTTGT
>CAJTOO010000084.1 GCA_910577735.1 uncultured Lachnospiraceae bacterium | reverse complement strand
AGTATCGTTTATAATCTGGTAGCGGTTGTTTGTCTTTGTTTTGGGGGTTGTAAGATATTTCTTATCCCCAACACTGGCAAGTGTATGATGAATATGGATTTTCCTGTTATCGAAATCTATATCTTCCCACATCAGCCCCAGGCATTCCCCTGCCCTCATTCCAGTGTAAAGCAGGGTTTTTATGATTGTGTTGAACTGCGAATATCCTTTAAACAATTCAAGGAAATCTGAAAGTTCATTAGCACTTAAATAATTCTTCTTCTCTTCATCATTTGATTTATCCTGCGGAAGAATAATATTCCTGCATGAACTTTCTTTTATGTACTCCTGTTTGACCGCAAATGTAAACAGACTACGCATGACGGTGTATATCTGTTTTGCGTGGTTTGGTGACAGGGTTTTCATATCCCCTTTACCGCTTGTGGAGAAATTGAAAGAAGTCGTTAAAAATCTGACTATCAAGTGCGTACAGCTTACGGAGCAAAGCAAGAAATTTTCTGCCAAAGTGGACGGGCAACAAATACAGATTAGCCGCTTGACGGATAAGGTCATGGAGCAGAGCAACACCATAGACAGATTGCAGGAAAAAGCGTCTGATTTGAGGCGTTTGGAGCGTCATTTAGGCAAGGAACAGGTACAGTTGATAGTGGAACGGTCAAAGGCGTTAGAGCAGGCAGAAAGAGCAAATAAACGCCCGAAACGTGCCTTTGAAATGAGCCGATAAGAAAGGGAATTGATAGGATATGACAGATATGGAGAAGAAAGTTATGATACGGCTGTGTGCTAAAATCGTGGCAGAAACAGACCTTTACGAAACAGACAAGGAAGCGCAAAATCTGATAGACTGGGTATGTCTGTCGGAACAGATAAAGGAGAACAATAATACAATCCGTAATCTGACCGGGGAATATAAAAAGATAGAGCCGGATTGCCGGGAGGGAGTGCGAGCGCAGTTGGAGCGCATGAAAGAACTCTGCAAAGAGCGCAATAATCTTTATGAGAAACAGAACGACTTGAAAGGGCAGAAATGGAAAATAGAAAAATCGTTGGAACGATAAGGAATGTGTGGTGTGGCGGTTGCTGCGCCCCTATATTTTTGTGGTGAATTATTAGATGCTGTGGTATAATCAAAATTAAAAGTTAGTAGTTACAGAGGTAAAAATATGCGAAACAATATTTTAAGTGATTTACAGAAAGAAATATATGATAGGTGTCAAAGAGAAACAAATAAATTTGGAATGGGATGTTACTATCATATTGTTGCAGTGGTAAAAAATGCAGAGATTTTGGCAGAAAAATATGGAGCAGATAAAGAAGTTGTTTTGATTGCAGCTTGGTTACACGACATTGCTTCCATTACAGATTATAGTTTATATGATTTACATCATATACATGGGGCAGAAATGGCATATGGCATTTTAAAAGAATATGGTTACGATAACAAAAAAATTCGTTTGGTACAAGAGTGCATTAAAAATCATAGGGGTAGTGTAAATTTAGAGAAAAATAGTCTTGAAGAATTGTGTGTTGCTGATGCTGATGCAATTTCGCATTTTGATAGCGTTCCTAGTTTATTATATCTGGCTTATGTTCAAAAAGGAATGGGGATTGAAGATGGTAAGGAGTTTGTAAAGAATAAATTGGCGAGAAGTTTTCAAAAATTGTCTACAGAAAGCAAACAGCACTATCAGAATAAATATGAAAAAGTAATGGAAGTCTTAAATTGATTATTTCGATTTCCTGCTTAGAAAAGGACATTCTATGGGAATTATTATATGTGGTTTAAATGGGACTGGAAAAAGTACGCTTGGAAAAGCTCTTGCGGAGAAACTGCATTTTCATTTTATAGATATTGAAAATTTGTATTTCCCCAAAACAAATCCGAATTATATATACGCTTCACCGCGTACTCGCAAAGAAGTTGAAAAGCTTTTGCTACATGAGATAAAAACACATAAAGACTTTATACTTGCTTCCGTTAAAGGAGATTATGGGGAAGATATTTACTCTTTAATTCAGTATGCTATATTGCTTGACGTTCCAAAGAATATCCGGCTAAAACGAGTTAAAAAACGTTCTTTTCAGAAATTTGGCAATAGAATGTTGTTGGGTGGAGATTTGTATGAGCAGGAAGAAAATTTTTTTCATTTTGTTGAATCCAGAGATGAAAACATTGTTGAAGAATGGGTAAAATCTTTAAAATGTCCGGTTATACGGATGGATGGAACGAAATCTATTGATGAGAATACAAACTTTATTATGGAACGCATACAAAATAAAGATTAGTTTGTTAAGGGAATGGAGAATAGAAAATGATTTGTAAAATAAGAAAATGGAAATTATCAGATGCGAAAGATTTGGCAATAGCTCTCTCCAACAGAAAGATACAAGATAATCTTCGGGACGGATTACCCTATCCCTATACAGAGCAGGACGGAATGGATTATATTTCTTCCATGATTTCCGCAGATGAAAATGAAACTTTCGCTTTTGCTATTACAGTAGACGACAAGGCGGTAGGGAGTATTGGTGTTTTTCGGCAGGAAAATATTCATAGACAGACTGCCGAGTTGGGATATTATATTGCCGAGAAATACTGGGGGAAAGGTCTGATGACCGAAGCAGTGACACAAATTTGCGAATATGTTTTTGAAAAGAGTGATATTATCCGTATTTATGCAGAGCCATTTGCATACAATGCAGCGTCTTGTAGAGTGCTTGAAAAAGTGGGATTTCAGTATGAGGGTACATTGAGAAGTAATGCTGTAAAAAATGGTAAAGTTATCGATATGAAGATGTATTCTCTACTGAGAACGGAAATATAACTTCACATAATAGTGTAGTGGCAGTGGCGAAAAATTGTTCTTCCTTATTGATTATATATACATGGTGCTAGCACCATGTGTTAAGGGTAGATAGGGAGAAAAAGGATGTTGTGTTACGCAATAGACGTTTTGAAAGCCTTATTTTGCGAGAACTTTTAACAATAAAATGAACATAGGAGATATTCTGTACTTTTATCATCAAAAACGGCTTTTACTGCGTAACATTTCAAAAATAGGTTGCCAAATTACCGGGATTTGCTATAATAAATGCGTGGCAACATTTTGGCAACAGAAAATCAGCAAGCCATAATAAATGATGTAATTGAAGTAAAAAAGGGCGTGTATTTGCATAAAACTTAAACAAATACAGTTAAGAACAACAAAGAACACGCCGAGTTCGAATAGTAAACAGAAAGCCGGGAAGCCGCATAAACAGCGGACTTTCCGGCTTTTGATGTGGGGCGTGATACCTTTTTGATACCTGTTTATGGTTGCTGAACATTTAACATTCTTATAGAGGACTTAAAAATGGTTCTGAGGGAAGTACCCAACGTTGGTGTGGTCTGATTTCCAGTCCCGGAAATGATAAAACAGAAGTATTTCCTTTGCTTAAAATAGAATTTTGACTTGCTAATGGTATCGAATGTGAAACTTACTGTTTGGTTTTAGCTAATTCAATCGCTTCTTTCCCAGATAAATGTTCAATAGAGAATTCCATCATGCATAAAAGTTTCCATTCTTTTTCAATTTCTGCATTGCGTCCTGTTTCATTATCGGCGGGATAGTATTTTTTGGCTAAATCCTCTATTGCCTTTTTGATTTCAATTTCATTTTTCATGATATGAATATTTCCAAAAGCAATAACGCTTCTAAAATAAGTGGTATATTCTTCGGGTATGATATTATCTTGGTCAATCACGCAAAAAGAGGCTTTGGAGCATTTGTTGATTGCGTCTATTTTATGACCGCTTTTTGCACCGTGAAAGTATAGTTTGGAATTACAGTACACGTAACTGATTGGAATAGCATATGGATAGTCATGATCGCCTGATAATGCCAATACACCAGATGTAACTTTATTCAGAATTTCAATACATTCATCAACTGATAACATTTGTTTTTTTCTTCGCATTTCTCTAAACATTTTTCTTACCTTTTTCTGATTTAATATATAATGCAATGCCAGTTAAAGTGACAAAACATTCAGTAATTGGAAAAGACAGCCATACTCCCGTCATTTCTAATAAAGAAGACAGGAAAAACGCCATCGGGATTATAATTAAAAAACCTCTCGACAGTGAAATGGTTTGTGCAGGCAGTGCTTTTTCTGTTGATGTAAAATATGCGGATAGAATGATGTTAAATCCGACAAATGGAATGGCAGTAAAATACAATTTTAATCCTGTTACTGCAATCTGCTGTAACTGTACATTTTGTTCACTGTTAAACACGCTTACGATTGGACTGGCAGATAATAAAAGAAACAAATATATGCCGCATGATATAACCAACATTGTTTTTAGGGCGTATTTTAAAATTTGCTTCTGACTATCACGCTCTCCATATCCATATACTCTGCTTAAAATTGGCTGTGTCCCTTGCGCTATTCCAGTGTAAATTGAAATAACCACAAGTGATAAATTTGCAACTACACCATAAGCAGCTACACCGATATTCCCTTGTAGGTTCAGAATAATAGCATTAAAGACTATTATTACAATACCGGAAGCCATTTCTGCAATGAAAGACGGAATACCTAAAGAAATGATAGTTCCTGTCAGCCTAAAGGACGGATTTGCTCGTACTAAATGAAACTGGTTTTGTTTTGTAAACCAATGCCTGGACAAAACAACTAAGCTAATAACAGGTGCTAACCCTGTGGCTAATACTGCGCCAAATATTCCCATATTAAGGGGAAAAATAAATATATAATCTAAAATAATGTTAGAAAAACTTCCAGTCAGCATAGCAATCATAGATAACTTAGGATTTCCATCATTCCTTACGAAGCAGATCAGAGTGTCATTCGCCATAAATGCCGTAAGCGTCAAATCCAACGCCTTGGATAGTCAGCGCTTTTATGCGATACTCTAA
>CAJTOO010000083.1 GCA_910577735.1 uncultured Lachnospiraceae bacterium | reverse complement strand
CTTGTAGATGTTCTATAAATGTGCTAAACTATAGCAAATCAGAATATAAGGAGAAATATATATGCGTATTTGGAAAATAGTATTTTCGGTTCTGACAGTTGTTTTTGGTTCTATTGGATTGATGAAATTACTGCCTTATGATATAACGTTACCTATTATGTTTGTGTTTATGGGATTAGTTATGTCATTAAATGCGAAAGAATGCTATGATAAAAAATCGAAAACAGATGCTGCTATTTTTGGCGGAGTAGCAATTTTTGTTTATGCAGTCACAGCATTTAATTTGGTTAGCCGATTGCTATAATTCAAATTTGCGAGGGAAAATATATGATTAGAATAAGACCATATAAAGCTTCGGATGTAGATACGATATTATCGTGGTGTCAAGATGAAAAAGCATTTTATCAATGGACAGCAGGTGTACTTGGTAATTACCCAATAACACAAAATGAATTTTGCTTTGTTGAATCTCTAATGCCGTTTACTGCATTTGATGAAACTGGAATTGTTGGTTTTTTTACACTAAGGAATCCTGATGAATCTTTGGATGAATTACGCTTTGGATTTGTTATTATAAATCCTCACAAGAGAGGAAAAGGCTATGGAAAAGCTATGCTCCAGTTAGGTCTAAAATTTGCATTTGAAATATATGGAGCAAAAAAAGTATCATTGGGTGTTTTTGAGAATAATCTTCCAGCTTATTACTGTTATAAGGCAGTCGGTTTTAGCGACGTAGTTCTTGATACAACAGAAAGATATTGTATTCTGGGTGAGGAATGGAAGTGCAAAGAATTGATTATGGAAAATAGATAGATTCCAGTTTATAGATTTGAACAAATCGGTATTTATTAAGGAGAGCAAAACAGTGAACAAAGAATGGAAAAGGTTATATGAAGAAGCAATGAGCGTTTTGAATCCCCATGATGTTTCAAATAAAATGTGGGTAGGGAGTGTGGCATCTGCCGTACTCACGAAAAAAGGTAATATTTATAAGGGTATATGCATTGATACGGACGGCTCTATAGGGATGTGCGCGGAAAGAAATGCTTTATCAACAATGCTTACATATGGCGAAAGTGAGATTACAAAAGTGGTTTCAGTATATAAAGATGGAAATATAATTCCATCTTGTGGTATTTGTAGAGAATTTATGATGCATTTAGGCGGAGATGTGGAAAATATTGAAATTCTATTGGATAAAGAAGGGCGGACAACAAGATTGATTGATTTGATGCCTGAATATCCACGACATAAATAAATTTATGTTTGTAGATAAGATGGAAAAAGCATTGTTACGCTTTAGGAGATTTTGAACGTTTATTTTATAAGGGATTTAACAGTAAAAATGATGATGGCGGTATCTTGTACCATTATCATCAAAATAGGGGTTATGTTGCGTAACAGAAGCGATTATGTAATTTTTTCTTATTAATGTAATTATTACATGGTGCTAGCACCATGTAGACAGGGCAGTCAAGGAGAAAATCTGTGATACCCGTATGATACCTGTTTGCTCTGAAACTGTAAATACAGTGTAAAATATGAATATTATAGCTATGGAAACCCTTAAAAAGTAATCAAATATTTAACAATTATGTTATGGTTATAGGGAGTTCGAGTGAGAGGGTAAATCCTCGCAAGTCTTGAAAAATCAGGACTTGCGGGGATTTTTTAATTGGCGGTGTCTAATGTAACAAACTTTCATACAACATAAGCCTTCCGGTTTCGGAGGGCTATTTTTCTGTAATGCTTGAAAAAGGCTTATTTTGCGGGATTTCTCGCATTGTCTATTATTTCTCTCACCATATTTCCAAGAATAGATACACACAGATTTTTAGAGGCTCCGGGCAATGCGGCGGCCTTGCCCGGAAAAATGCACACCCTTTGAAAAATCGGAGAACAAGAAAATATCCGCTAAAAGGTATCTCAATATATGGACAAGCAGGCATCTGTCAGGTCAGAGGTCCTCCAGTTTCTTGGTTGGAACAGGACATAGAGAAAAAATGGAGGACGAAAGAATGGAGAAAAAACAGACAGATTCGGTACAGAACCGATTTACGGCATACCTGATGGTGGCTGTGGCAAACAGGCGCGTCAGCTATATGGAACAAAGGAACCGTCAAAAGGAGCGGGAATACATACAGGTTGATCTGCTGGAGAAGAACCATGTGGATTTTGATGCGCAATACCGCACATACATGGCAGAGCAGTCGCTTCTGCGCTATTTGGGATATGGGGAAAGTTCGGAGTGTATGCCGGAGATAGACAGCATACAGCTCGCTCAGTGTATCAACCGCTTAAAGGACCGGGAACGTGGGATATTGTTCGCGCGGGTATTCGGGGAACTGGATTTTGCAGAGCTTGGGAAAAAGTTCGGTATGGAGCCAAAGCAGGCGGAAATGGCTTATTACTATATCATCCGCAAGCTGCGCAAAGGAATGGGGGTGCGAAAAGATGAATTTTGAAATGCTGCTTGAGAGGGCAAAGACGGGGGATAAAGAGACGCGGGAAGAAATCTTTCGGATGTACCGTCCCCTGTTGATTAAAAACGCAATGGATAAAAATGTGTTTGACGAGGATCTGTATCAGGAGCTGTCAGCCATGCTGCTAAACTGTATCCAGAAGTTCCGGATATAGCGCATTGGAATTGGCAGTATATTTGTTGTAATCTGGCAGTCCTTTGCGTATAAAATGATGTGTCGCAAAAGGTATGGAGTATTGCCTGCGATGTCGCAAAAAAGATTTAGAACCTTTTGCGACAGTAATTCAGGAGAAAAACCAGTAAGTTTATCATATCTCCAAAGGTATACCTTTTGCGATACGGATTTTTACGGAAGGAGGGCTGTCATGGCAACAAAGAAGTTCGGATATGTGCGCGTATCCACCCGTGAGCAGAACCCGGAGCGGCAGATCCACATCCTGCGGGAAGGGGACCTGCTGGTGGTAACGGAGCTGAAGAGGTTCGGGAGGAACTACGGCGAGATCTATAAGGAGTGGTTCCACATCACAAAGGAGATCGGTGCAGACATCAAAGTGACTTCCATGCCCATATTGGATACCACGCAGTCGAAGGAGCTGGTGGGGCAGCTCATCACGGATGTTGTGCTGGCTGTATTCGCTTATGTGGCGGACGAGGATTGGACGGAGCGCCATGAACTGCAGCGCCAGGGCATCGAGGTGGCAAAGGCCGGCGGGAAGCATTTGGGAAGGCCACGGGTGGAGTACCCGGAGAACTGGGAGGACTGCTATGGGAGATGGAAAAGCGGCGTGATCTCGGCAAAGGAGGCCATGACGCTGACCGGACTCAAGAAGGACAGCTTTTACCGGCTGGCAAAGAAATATAAGGAGGAGCAGGAGGATAAGCCATGAAAGAGGAAAGGGTTACGGCGAAAGCTTGGAATGATACAGATGCCTTTTCTGAAGTTAATGAAAAATTTATAAATGTATTTATGGAAAATTTCTAAGGAAAAAGGAGTAAGGGTACTCTTTATTATATGAGAAACTAATTTTAGAGGAGGACGATTTATGAAGCTGGGTACATTATTTTATGACAGCGAAAGCGGCAGGTACAATTTCTTTTATGTTGGCGGGGACGGTGACAGGTGCGACTACGGCGGCATCCATTGCGGGGAAGTTTTTGAGTTCAAGCTGAATGATGTCTGGATTCCTGCCCGTGTGGAGATGGGTGATGACAGGAAATGGTATCTGGTGGGACTGCCGGGACTGAAGCTGGACGGGCTGGAGGTAAGGATGGAATAGAAAGGAACCGATATTATCTGTAAGATTATATTACCAGTATAATGACAAATAAGAAAATCGGTGTTATAGTGGTTACAGTAAATAAAAAAGAGGACGGATAAGTCCGGAAAGGAAACGATCATGGCAACAGTTAATTTCGCAACAACTCCAGTTGTTTATTATCTGCATAGCGAACATTATGAGGCACTGTTCAGTAAAGAAAAAGAACAGAGTCTGGTTAAGATGCGCTCATGCAAGATAAGAAAAAGGCGAAAAACTGTGTGATGTCTGAAGGCAGGTCTTTTGGAAAGCTGCCGGGAATAGACCATAGATTTCAAGTACCGCTTATCTTAAATGAGATAGGTGGTATTTTTTATGCTCCATTAGCTCAGTTGGGAGAGCACTCGACTTTTAATCGAGGTGTCATGGGTTCAAATCCCATATGGAGCATTGCCGCCTGATATTGAGTTTGATAACAGGAGGTGAGGATCATGGTGAATCTGCCGGTTATAGATATGGTAAGGACGGGGCAGAACATAGCAAGGCTGCGGAAGCAGGCAGGGCTATCGGTAAGGGATCTGCAGGATGTTTTCGGCTTTGCCACGCCACAGGCCATCTACAAGTGGCAGCAGGGTGTTGCCCTGCCGACCATAGACAATCTGGTGGTGCTTGCAGCGATTCTGCAGGTACGCCTGGATGATATTCTGGTTACGGATAAAGCGGCGCAGATACAGATAAGCGCATGAATGGAAGATAAGAAAGAGAGACAATAAAATAACAGCAGGCTGGAAAATGCCTGCAGCAAGGTCCCCTGGTCTAAAGGTCAGGACACCGGCCTTTCAAGCCGGAGGTATTGGGTTCAAGTCCCATGGGGATCATCATGGCTCCTTAGTCTAAAGGTCAGGACGCCGGCCTCTCAAGCCGGAAATGTCGGGTTCAAGTCCCACAGGAGCTACTGTGGCTATAGGACAGTGGTAGTCAAGCGAACGCAGTTCGCTTTGCAGATATGTGGCTCTGCGCCGACCGAAGCGGAGCGGAGACCGATTCCCCCTGGTCACATTATGGATGGGTATGCCTAGTGGCGAGGGCAGCGGACTGTAAATCCGTCACAAAGAAACACCGCAGGTTCGAGTCCTACCCCATCCACTTTCGTTTGCGTGTCCGAGTGGTTTATGGTGCCTCTCCGTTCCACTCCGGTCGTCGCAGAGCGGATGTCCCCCGGACATCCTGCGACCTGC
>CAJTOO010000082.1 GCA_910577735.1 uncultured Lachnospiraceae bacterium | reverse complement strand
TAATTTGACGAATATAAGAAAGATCTGGAGCACCTAGGGTGCTGGATAACAATAAATGTCATTCCCCATAGGTGCGGTAAAACATTCTTTTTGCTCCCTTACGGTACTGGCTGCAAGTGAAACATATTCCTCTATGGTGTCCTGCATTTCCACATTGACTACTTTAAAAAGCTCGCTGCCATTATCAAGGTAGGTAAATGTGTATTCTTTATCTTCGCATATTTTCCTTATGGATTATTATATCTCTACTATTGTATGATGTTAATTCGTTGTATGATGTCTATGGACAAAAAAAGAGAGCTTACGCATTTGTAAACTCTGATAAGTAGGAAACTATTCTATCCCCAATTCCCGTATAGCGTGCATGATATGAATTTTCATGGCCTTTTTTGCTCCCTCCGCATTTCTATGCTCTAAAAAATCCATAATCATGCGGTGGTTGCCCACTGTATCTGTAACAGTTTTTGGGCTCATAACCGATAGGGTAACGCCCTTTGCAATCGCTTGATAAAGAATAGACATAAGCTGATTCATAAATTCATTATGCGTTGCCTGCGCAATCGCCTTGCGGAATGAATATTCATTGTCTGTACGGTCTTGTCCGGATTTAATTTCTTGCTCAATTTTCTCACCAAAATCCTTTTTATTTCTGCGTCTGTACCTCGGATAGCAGCTAAATAGGCGGCTTGGGTGACAAAAGTTCCTTTTCCCCTTTGAATTTCAAGCACATTATAAGCGACTAAAGTCCGTATGGCTTCTCTTAGGGTTGTCCGGCTGACATTCAATTATTCTGACAATTCATTCTCATTGGGTAATTTATCCCCGGCTGAAAAGCGTTTTTCTATTGTTATCATAGACAACATTGTGTCTGCGATACTCTGTGAAAGCATTTTATTTTTCACGGGCTGTATCACCTCAGCTTTTTTGATATTATACTATGTGTAGCTGTCAACTTCAAACAAAATTGAAAATACTATTTATCAATGAAGAAAGCTATATGTGCTGTGCGGGATTCCGTAAAGGTGCTGGATGGGCACCATTTTAAACAGAACTCTCTCGGGATCAACGTTGGGCGCCCGTTATCCGCACAATAAAAGTCTTCCACGAAATCATAAATATGGATAAAATCTACAGCGCAGTCCATTTTCCGTAACACATAATTCTGCGGAACAAGTCCCTTAAGACTGACCATTTGATGATGCAATGGCAGACCACACCTGCCAACGTGGAAAGACACTGTTTAATCAGTAGCCTTTCCAGCCATGCGCAAATTTACAATCCTGTCTTCTCCTCTTCACATTTCACCCGGTAAATCCGCCGCAGGGAATCATTAATCCGCTCTTCCGATATCCTCCCATCTTGAACTGCCGCCAGAAGTGCCTCATATGCCTTGGTAAAATCCTCAGGCATCAGCAGCATATCAGCCCCTGCCTCAATCGCCATCACAGCTGCCTCTTCCGGGGGATAATATTCTGTAATTGCTTTCATATTGAGGGCATCTGTAATTATCACACCCTCAAATCCCAGTTCATTTCTCAGAACATCCGTTATGATCTTTTCTGACAGAGAACTGGGAAGTCCATTCTGATCCACTGCAGATGCCGCCACATGACTGACCATCACAAAATCCGCTCCCGCGTCGATACCCGCCTGAAAAGGAACAAAATCTGATGCCCTCATCTCATCTAACGTCTTGGTAATTTCTGTCCAGGTCTCATGCGTATCTTCCGTTGCCTCTCCAAGACCGGGAAAATGCTTCAAGCAGGAGCTCACACCTGTACTTTCCAGACCACCCACAAAATTGCTGACCATATCGCCAACTGCTGCCGGGTCTGAGCCAAAAGAACGATCACCTAAAACACTGTTGCCACCTTCCGGAACCACATCTGCCACGGGTGCAAAATCAAGATTAAACCCAAGCTCTTTTAAATAGCTGCCAATTGCCGCTCCGCTCTCCTGTGCCTTCGCAGGATCTCCTCCTTCACCGATTGTGGCCATGGCTTCAACCTGCGTCACATCCACACCGCTGTTTGCGACCCGGCTGACCGATCCTCCCTCCTCATCTACCGCCAGAAAGATTCTGTATCTGCTCATAGATTTGGTGTTGGACAACATCTCTTTGATCTGCTCTTCGTCTAAAATGTTTTGTCCAAAATAAATCAAACCACCTACGGGATACTGATTCAGCGCCTCCTGGGTGCCGTTTCCAGCCTGTGTGGCTGTGGTAACACCAGTTATAGCCTCTGGTGTTACAATAAATAATCCTGCAATCTTATCTCCCAACGGCATGTCGGCAATAGATGTCTCTACCAGCTCTTCATAAATATCCTCTGCATTTTCTTCCTTTGCCGGCTCCGGTGTATCAATCACAACCTCTTCTGCCTCCTGTTCTTCTGCTTGTTCCTGCTGTCTTACAAGTTCTTCTGCCTGTTTCTTTTCCTTTATAGAGGAAACAATCTTACTGCCCAATACTACGCCTCCTGCGGCAATAGCCAGAAACACAACAAGAACCACAGAATATGCTACAATCTGATTACGCACACGTCTCTTATGCCGGTACTCACGTCGATCCTCCTCATCTTCTTCATCATCATCTTCTTCATCTAATTCATCGTCATCTTCTTCGCCATCATCTTCTTCGTCTTCATCTAATTCTTCATCATCATCAAATTCTTCATCTTCTTCGTCTTCATCTAATTCTTCATCATCATCAAATTCTTCATCTTCTTCGTCTTCATCTAATTCTTCATCATCATCAAATTCTTCGTCGTCATAATCTTCCTCTGAATGTCCTCTTCTGTTAAACAGCTTTCCCATATAAAACCGTATCCTTTCCATACCTCATCGCGGCATTCACTTCTGTAATCTTAAAACTAATATCTGTATGCCTAAAATATTATTGTACAATATATAGTATATCGCAAGTATACTATACCTTATTTTTGAGGAAAAAGCCACTATTTTTTTGCTTTTCCCTAATTTACCAGGATGTTTAGATATAACGCCGCTCTTATATGACATTTCGCAGCGCTGTTTCATCTATATTGACACAGCACCCATAAGATTTCCGTGATGCAGCAACGGATGTCCAAACATTGCAGACATCCGTATATAAACAAAGCGTCTCCGGTTAATTCATTCGCCGGAAACGCCTTGTTCTTTGATATTAAAATTACTGCAAAAGACTCAATATACTATCCCTGTTCTGATTACTCTGGACTATCATTGCCTGCCCTGTCTGCGATAGTACCTGATTAATGACATTTTCTACCATCTGCTTCGCTATATCTGCATCACGAATCCTGGATTCGGACGCCTGTGTATTTTCAACTATATTATCCAAATTGTTTATCGTATGTTCCAGGCGGTTCTGATACGCACCCATTCGGCTTCTTTCACCACTCACATACTCTATCGCTTCTTTGAAGGCAATAATCCCCGCACTGGCTCCGTCCTGTGTCCTTGCATCCACATAACTGATTCCCATAACAGGCGTCGATATATAAGGAAGCGCTATTTTGATGTGCTGTCCCGATTCACTTCCCGCCTGTATGTGAACGTTCTGGCTTCTGGCAAAATCCTGCACATCATCTATCGAATAGGCTACTCCAGGTCCGAATCTGCCATAAACATCATGTGCCCGAATCCAAAATTGAGCATTTTTCCATCCATCCCAACTTCCCATTGTAGTACCGTTACCAACTGGCAGCGCCGGTCTTGCCGAATTGCAGCGATCATCATAGACAACCAATTTACCATTATCCTCCACCATTTTAGTAAAGTGGCCTCGAGGATTTCCATTATCGGTACCCTGTAAAATACGCTGAATCAATTCCGAGGCATCTTTCGTACCCTCAATACCAATATTATATATGAAATGATTGCCGCTGACTTCTATACTGCTGGAAGTTCCTTCAGTAAATTTAATGCTGTAATGATTGGTACAGGTACAGCATGTGCTGTAAAATCCGTTGCCAATCAACTCTTTAATCTGGCTCTCCGAACCATGAAACTGGTTGAAATCTATCGTCGCAGCATCATGCGTGATATTATAGACCGCCGTTGCCGGATTACCATTAACATCCGTATATTTATAGGTTTCCTGCGTTGTATACTCTTCTCTCAGATTATTTTTTGATCCTACCGGCACCCAATCAGGCAATCCGCCTACGACGATAATAGAAGGATCATCCTCTACAAACTGAAACCCGGTTCCCTGCAATATTGGTATCTCATTGTAGGTAGTTCTCTCTCCGATTTTATTAATTTCCTGAAGCAGCTGTTTGATTTCCATCTGTATAAAATTTCTGTCTTCTACAGTCAAAGTCCCATTTGCTGCTTTCACACACAACTCATTTCCCCGATGAAGCATGTCCTGCACTTCTTCCATCGCTCCATCCGCAATCTGCACCAGGGAAATACCTTCCTGGCAATTAGCCGATGCCTGTGACAATCCTCTGATCTGCCGTCTCATCTTTTCAGATATAAACAACCCTGCCGCATCATCTGCTGCACGATTTATTTTATAACCTGAGGCAAGCTTTTCCATATTTTTAGCTTTCGCCTTCGTAGTCTGGCCAAACATTCGGTTTGCATTTTGCGCCGACAAATTATGCTTTATGACCATACATTTCCTCCATGGATAAAATACATGAAGTACAATGACCTCCGCATCCTTACCCGTTCAACTTCTTTAAAATGATATATATATTATACCAGATAAGGGTAGGAATACGAAAGGATTTTTATAAGGATTTTTACATCCGTTAAAGCGTATAAGCAACTAAAACAATCGAAAAAATATATTGAAGAAGGTCAATACACAGCGAAGCGGGTATTCATTCTCTTAAGAATCAATACCCGCTTCTAAACTACACTATCCAATGGCCTTTACCTCCGGTTTTCTTCCACGTCCTCTTTCCATCCTCGTCTCTCGTATACTTATACTGTAGCGTCTTATTCTTCTCCTCTTCTCGACTCGCTACTCTCTACCATGTACTCGATTCCGCTTCTTGTTTTGTTTGTCCAATGGTCTCTTATTCACTTGTCTTTCAATCGATTTGTTACTTTAAGTTTTTGGTGGACCGTACCTCTCTTTCTTTAGATTTATCTATATGAAGTGTTTCTTTATGGTTTTATTATACCATCTGATTCTAATTTGTCAACACATTTTTTGAAATTTTTTAAAAAAATTATTTTATAACAGAATATATATTTTATTTTCTAATTTTATATGCTTTTTTATATTATTAACTGTTAATTTAACATCAAAAAACAGCTTTGAAAGGAAAAAATAATTCACACTAATATAGCTGAAAATAGCCTTCCTTTGCAAAAAATATAGTAAAATGAAAGA
>CAJTOO010000081.1 GCA_910577735.1 uncultured Lachnospiraceae bacterium | reverse complement strand
AAAGCAGATGTGTTTGCTGTCTGCAATTCCCATATTAAGCGTGACGGTATTTTGGGGGCTTATGTATGAAAACATTGGCAGATTGACAGCGGTATTTGTGTGTGTTGTGGTTTTAGCGCTTAATCTGTGTGTGTTTTATTTGTACCATATTTTGCTTAAAAATTATGTGAAGCTAAGGGAACAGGATATTTATAAACAGCAGACGATTGCTTATCAGAACCAGTTTGAGATTATGAAAGAGTCGCAGAGCCGTATCAGGGCATTAAAACATGATATGAAAAACCATGTGTTAGCACTTAAGGGACTGGCAAAGGGTTCAAAGTTAGAAAAACTGATGGAATATCTTGATTCCATGCAGGAGTTTATGAAGAATCCGTCAGAACATATTTATACTGGGAATGAAGCCTTGGACAGCCTGCTGAATTACAAGCTGCAAAGGGCAAAAGAAGTATTAAAAAAAGTGGAAACGGATATTGTGCTTCCTGAGAAGATGAATCTGCACTCTTTCGATTTCAATGTCATTGTTGGAAATCTTTTGGACAATGCAATAGCAGCATCTGTTCAGACAGACGGACAGCTTTTAAAATTCAGTATGCGGATGGAGAACGGCGTTCTGCTCCTGCATATGATAAATAGCTGCATGGGGATACCCGAAGGTGTATGCGAAATACGCAGGCTTTCCGAGAAGTCTTATGCAGGGCATGGGATAGGACTTACCAATGTCCAGAGAATTGTGGAAAAATATCATGGCGATATGGAAATGTATTGTAAAGACAACTATATGGAAACAGAGATTATGCTGTATATGAAAAACCTGTAAACACTGAAAAAGCTGTCATATGTTTATGGCAGCTTTTTCATAAAGCTTTTTGTAACAGATTTCTGGGTTGATTTCGGAAAAATATGGTAGAATTTCGCCGAAATTAAAAAATGAAGATGAAAAAGTGTATAATCCCTTATAACCCGGATGGGAAATTTACAGGAAGCAGGTTGAGAGAAAGGCAGGGTTATTAAGATGAAGAAAAAAATTACAAGCATACTGATAGCAGGAGCATTAGGAATATGTGTACTGACAGGGTGCCAGAAAGCGCCGCAAGCGTCTGGGAACAGCGATGTTTATCATGCAAAAAGTTCTTTGGAGGGCGATGTGGAGAATATCGTGGCCAAGGAGTCTGACGGAAGTACGGCAGGGCCAGACGGCTCTGAGCAGGGAGAAGGTTACGATGCATTAGTCGGAACGGAAGAAAACGGTATCTGGATTTGCGCTGATATTCCTGACGTGCCACAGGCCGTTTTGGCGTTGACTTTGCAGGAACGGGGCGATTGGGATACGGAAAAGCTGAAAGAACTGCTTGACAGCGAAAACGGGAATATTCAGGACATCACCGAAGAATATCTTGCGCAGAGGGAAAAAGAGTTCAGTGAAATGAATGAAGAAGATAAGCCGGTTGAATGGATGAATTTCGGTGATGATTCTCTTATGATTTTGTCGGACGGACAGAAGGAGGTATCTCTTGCAAGAAATACATCTGTAAGTTATACGGATGAAATATTAAAAAAGAACTGTGATGCAATTTATAAAGAAGCTCCGGAAATTGATGTTATAAGGGAGAGTGAAACCGCTCCCGCCCAATTTCCCGTTTCCCATGCGAAGGAAATTCTTCTGGAGAAACTGGCAGTATTGGATATTACAGAAATACATATTTCCAGGGCTTTGTATTATGAGCTTGACGGAACCGCATTTTATGAACTGACATTCACGCCTTCTTATGAAGCGATTGGAGTAGCGTCAGAGTTTGGACAGGTTGTGCTTGGGGAGGTTCAGCCGAGAGGAACTGCATGGATTACGCAGGACGGCATAGCGATGATGAATTTGGAAGATTATTGCGGCAAAATTGTGGAACGGTCTGAAACAGGGAATATTTTGACGTTCTCACAGGTGACTGATATTTTGGAAAAATATCTGGAAAATAATATGCTTTTCGGAAATTCCAAGGCAAAACTGACGCAGGCAGAGCTTATATATTATCCGACGCTTCGGGAAAAGGAACTGATCCTGACACCGGCATGGCACATCTACATTCCGCTCAACGAAAGGATAGATGCAATGGAGTCTGGCGATACAGTATGGCAGGAAGCGGTCGAGAGCGGCGCGGCGTGGAATATCTATCTGGATGCCGTGACGGGAGAATTGATAAAGGTGGAATAAAATGAATGGATTTTTTTGGAAGGATATGAAAAGAAGTTTCCTGAATATGGGTTTTTTTGTCGGGATGGCTTCCGTGGCAGCGCTTTTGACGGCTGCGGTGGTGACGGGGACACCGCCGGGACGTATACGGAGCAGCTACTATATTTTGTTCAATGTGTTTGGCGCTTCGGGATTTGGGCCTTTTGCGGCTGTCTTTCCCGTGCTGGCTTATGCGACTCGTTTTTGTGAAGAATATCAGAGTGGGTATTACCGTATGATTTTTTCAAGGATGAGCCCGACACGCTTTGGAAGAATCCGTATATGCAGCGTTGCATTGTCCGGGGGCGTCATGCTGGCAGTTCCGATTGCGTCTGCCTGTATCATGGCTTATATTCTTGGCGTTCCGGGCGTGCCGCAAGGCTCGGACGAGGGACTGCTGGATGGGACAATTATTCTTACCTATATCGTCAAATATGGGGATTGGTACATTGCCATTGGGAAAACCGTTCTCGGTTTTTTATTTGGGTGTGTATGGGCGCTTGTGGGATTCGCATTTGCAGTATGGATTCCAAACCGCTATGTTGCCCTGATTGCACCCTTTGTACTATATGAGTCCCTGTGGATTGCACTATATCAGATTATATGGCTGAATCCAATCTTTCTTCTTCGGGGAGATGATGTAGGAAGTTACCCTTTGGCGGCAGGAGTAGAATGTGTCTATATCATTGCCGTATCAACCGTCATTATGGCAGGACTTGTGAGGAGGTATCGGAATGGGTAGCTTTGCGGTAATCATAAAAGGAATGTTTCGGCAGGAGCAAAGAAACGTCAGGGTTATCATGGGATATCTTTTGGGATTTGCGATCGTGGGCTATTGGATGAGTGGTTTTTTGCGGTATGCGGCTGACACAGGAGAACCAGTCAATATACTGGAAGCCTTCTGCGTGGTTGAGCAGCATTATGTGAATATGCTGTTTTTGGTCTTAGGATGGCTTCTGGTAGTGGCAGACGCCCCGTTTATGAAAGGGAATATTTACCTGCTTTTATATCGGTGCGGCAGAAAGCGTTGGAATATGGGAATGTTTTTCTATATATTGATGCAGGCATTTTTTTATACTGCGGCTATGGCTGCATTTACCATAATCATCAGCAGTTTTTTTGGGTTTGTTGGGAATATGTGGAGCAGTCCGGTATATTCTCTTGCACGTGATGTCACAAACAACATTGGAGCCAAATATAATATTACATTTCCGTGGCTTGTGATGATGAAGGTCATGTCTGTTCCACAGGCATTTGCAGTGACATTTTTGTTCCTTTATCTGTATCTTGCTTTTATGGGAGTGCTTTTATATGCTGCTGCACTGCTGTTTTCGGGAATAGCCGGAATGGTGGCTGTAATAGGGGTGCATCTGACCGGATATTTACGAATGATGGACGGTTATACGGAAACTTCTTTGTTGGCAAGGGCAGTTCCGGGAAATTTTATAGATGGGACATTGTCTTACTGGCAGTCTGCCGCTTTGTTTTTGGCACTGATTGTGGTTTTAATGGTTTTATCATCTATTTTTGTGAAAAAAATTGAGTTTCAGTCGGGAACGGAGGTAGAAGGATAATGTCGGAAAGTGTGTTTATCAGGCTGTTTGCAGGAGTACCATCCGATTATTTTGAAGCCATACCGCTGATTCCTTTTGGACAATGGCTTCTGCCGATTGGCTTTTTTCTGTTGACAGTGGGTTTTTATGCAGAACGGAACAGAAAGGTGGAAATATTTTCCCTGTACCGTTATGGAACAGTTTCGGACTGGTGGACAAAGCATTTTGTGAAAAGGGTGATATTGGGTATAAAGACGGCAATGTTGCTCCTACTCATTGTTTTGACCTGCGATATTGTTATGGGGAAATTGATTTTACTTTCCGCAGGGTTTCTTGCAAAAATCAGTGTCTTGTGGCTGTTTCATAGTATCAGTATGGCAGCGTTTTTCGTGTTATTGGATTTATTCCCCATCAGGCGTTTTGTTCCGGGGGTGTTATTCCTGTTGGAAGGCATGACATTTATGATTGGCTGCCGGATTTGCGCAGTTTCCCATGCAATGTATGGAATGTGGGGGATGTATCTGCGAAGCAGTTTAAATGAAACAGGCGGCTTTCCGGTCGGAGTGATAATTGTAACGGAAGCAGTTTTGCTGGCAGCCAGTTTTGCTGTCGGGCGGGAATATTTGAAAAAAGAAACAGATTATATTTGAAGAAGGGAAGGTTTGCGAATATGGCAGAAGCAATCCGTGTGGAGAATGTAACAAAAAGGTTTGGAGAAGTCATTGCACTCGACCGTATTAACATCAGTTTTGAAAAAGGAAAAATATATGGGATTATAGGAAGGAATGGTTCCGGTAAGACTGTTCTGTTCAAAACGATGATTGGATATTTAAAACCGACAGGCGGAAGGGTTGTAGTGGAGGAAAAGGAGATCGGAAAAGATATTGATTTTGCAGAAAATATGGGAATTATTATTGAAAATCCCGGATTTTTAAGCAGATACACGGGATACAAAAATCTGGAATATTTGGCATCTATCCGTAAACTGATAGGCAGGGAGCAAATCAGGGAGAGCATGGAACGGGTAGGCTTAGATCCCGACAGCCGCAAAAAAGTTGGAAAATATTCCCTTGGTATGAGGCAGAGGCTCGGTATTGCCCAGGCAATTATGGAAAACCCGGATATTTTGATTTTGGATGAGCCAATGAACGGACTGGACAATCAGGGGGTAAACGATGTGCGGGATATTCTTTTGGGATTAAAGAAAGAAGGGAAAACCGTCATACTTGCCAGCCATAATAAAGAGGATATAGAGGTTTTGTGCGATACGGTATATGAGATGGAATATGGAAGACTGGTATAATGGAATGTGCCGGTTATTCAGACAATGCAATTTAAGAAAAAATTTAAGGAAAGAAGGGCGTGATACCTATTGGCAAAATAGTAATTTTATCTTTTTCCAATTCAGAAGAACACATCCTGCATGAGATAATGCAAATAATCAGAATGCAGCCAGAATTTCAGATACGGGACATGGTTCTGAATGATGAAATACTTGATTTTGGAAAATTAATAATCAATCCCCTGAAACGAAATGCAGAGAAAAATGGTCAGGAAATAAAACTAACGTTATATGAGTTTGAG
>CAJTOO010000080.1 GCA_910577735.1 uncultured Lachnospiraceae bacterium | reverse complement strand
ATGATACTGCTGTCCTTTCTTTTATAAAATTGCAGTACACATAAAAAAGCTGTAAAATGATAAATATATTTGTCCTTGTAACAATTCTCGGACATTTGCCTGTTATACTATCTGCAAAAAGCAAAGGAAGTGAGGATATGAAGCAGATTTTAATTGTCGAGGACGACAGTTTTTTGAATAAGATGTTAGACTATAACCTGACCGCAGACGGCTACGGCGTGACTTCTGCACTAAATGCCAGAACCGCAGCCGACGCCATCCGCCAGCGGGAATTTGATTTAGTGCTGCTGGACATCAACCTGCCGGATGGGAACGGTTTTGAACTGTGCAGGCTGATAAAGCCCCAGCACCCGGACACCATTGTAATCTTCCTGACCGCCAACGATCAGGAAAGCGACCAGATACGGGGCTATGAGGTGGGCGCGGTGGACTACATCACAAAGCCCTTTGTGATCGGGGCCTTGCAGCGGAAAATCAAAGCCATGTTCGCCATGCTGGAACACCACAAACCGGCCAAGGACATTTACGACGACGGGCGGCTGTTTCTGGACTTCTCGGAGCAGGCGGCTTCCCTAAACGGCAAGCCCCTGACCTTATCCCCGATGGATGTCCTGCCGGTGGAGCTGGACGGGGACACGGTGGATCAGAAGTTTTTGGACGAGATCGTTTACCTGCTGGGGCTGGAAGATAAACTGAAAAATATGCCGAACAATCTTTCCGGCGGACAGCAGCAGCGTGTGGCTATCGCACGCGCCCTGATTACCAAATCGGCTATCGTGCTGGCCGACGAGCCGACCGGCAACCTTGACAGCAAGACCAGCGCCGAAGTGATGGGGCTTATCAAGCGCACCAGTGCGGAGTTCCGGCAAACTGTTGTGATGATTACCCACAATAACGACATAGCCCGTCTTGCAGATCGGATTGTCCGCATTGAGGACGGAAAGATTGTGGAGTAAGGAGGTGGCAGGCTATGACATGGCCTTTTGAAAATGATACCAGCGCCATTACAAAGAAGCTGGCAAAGAAAAGTTTGCAAAGCGAGAAGCGCCGGAATCTGATGGTGGTGATCGCCGTTGCGCTGGCGGCGTTTCTGATCTGCTTTACGGGAATCGTGTCCACTTCCCTAACACAAATGCAGCGTAATCAGGTTCTCGATACTTATGAGGCGGTCTGGCTGGGCGTGGAGGAAAACGACATTGAAACCCTGAAAGGAGTGCCGGAGTTTGAGCGCGTAGGCGGCTACTATATGCTCGGTGAGGAACTTTCAGAACAGGGCTATCATGCCTCTTATGTATATAATGACGCAGAAATGATGGAGATTGGGCGCGACCAAATGAAGCTATTGGAGGGGAATCTGCCCCAAAAGGCAAATGAAGTTGTCGTAAGCGAATACTTTCTTTCCACCTATGGACACAATGCCAAGATCGGGGACACTGTGACCTTAGATACAGAGAGTTTTCATGGCGATTATGTCGTTACCGGCATTCTGGACAGCGTAAATGAAAAAGAAGCGAATACCTGTGCCATCATTCTTTCCAAAGCTGCCCTGAAAGAATGGGACGGGTTTAACCCCGCTGGGTATCGCGCCTATGCCCATTTCAAAAACAGCGTTCAGTTGGACGAAGAACTGATGACCTCTTATTGCAGGGAGGTTGCGGAGGAATATCAGCTTTCTATGCCCAAAATGAACAGCAAATATTTTGCTTATGCTTCTAAATCCTTTGATTTTTTACCGATTGTTGGTGTGATTGCTATTGTTCTGATCGGCGGCTATATTGTGATCCAGAGTATCTTCCGTATCTCCATCAATGACAAAATCCAGAGCTACGGGCAGCTTCGGACGATTGGCGCAACGCCAAAGCAAATCAAGCGGATTGTAAAGCGGGAGGGACGCAAACTCGGCAGTATCGGAATTTTGATTGGTACAGTACTGGGTGTATGCGGCGGTTTTCTTTTGTTTCCCAAGGGATTTAATGCTGTTTCCTATGTGGCAACGATTATTTTGACACTCATAAGCAGTTGGATCATGGTATCTGTTTCCATCCGTAAGCCGGTGAAAATAGCGGCAGGAATTTCCCCCATTGAAGCCGTCCGTTTTACCCCGGCGCAAAAGGACATCCGCAGCCGGAAAAAGAATATCAAGCTCAATCCTGTTTCAATGGGAATTGCGAATTTTAAGCGTGACCGCAAAAAGACCGTTGCTATTGTAGCCTCATTGAGTTTGGGTGGAATTATCCTGCTTGTGGTATCCTCCATTGTTTTGCTGCGCTCCCCAGAGGCGCTTGCAAGACAAGAGTTCCCGGATGGTGACTATAAGGTTTATCTGGATTCAAAGTTGTCAGAACAAGAAGTCATGGCAGCAGGAAATCCACTGAATGAGGAACTCAAACAGGAAATTTTGTCTATTGACGGTGTAACCGATGTGATTGCAAAAAGGCAAAGCCTTCATATAAATTATAACGTCAACGGAATTGAATATGGTGGTATGTGTGATATACTGACTGATCAAAATTATTCTAAGGTTGAAGCTTCATTGATAGAGGGCACTATGCCGACGGATACACACAGCATCCTAATTGATTCGGCAACAAGTAACCGTGAACATATAGGTGTCGGAGAAACAGCTGAACTTATCTCCGGGAAATCAACCATTCCGGTTACTATATCCGGGGTGTTTAACAATAATCTGGATAATGGACATGGAACACATCACTTTGACGGTGTATTGGAATTTGCACCGGAAGCATTGTTCCATGAACTGCACCCGGAAATCACCTCTTTCGATTATTCATGGAGCATTGTAAGTGATCCCCAAAAAGCGGATCATGTGAGGGATGAATTAAAAAATATTATATCCGCTCATACGGATATTGCATTAGATGATATTAACACTGTAATTGAGTATGAAAAAAATATAAATTCTTTTGTATTTGGCAGTATGGAGGTACTTTCATGGCTGGTATTCCTCTTTGGCGTTATCAACCTAATTAACACGACCCTCTCTAATCAAATGTCCAGAAAACAGGAAAACAGTGTTTTGCGTTCCATCGGACTGACCCAAAAGCAGCTATGTAAAATGAATATCTGCGAGGGGCTGTGCTATGCATTCTTTGCAACATTGGCGACGCTGATCGTTGGGCTTCCGGCTTCCATCTTTGCTTGCAGCAAATTTAGTGTAGGAGCTTTTGCCGGAAAAGTAGTGCCTTACAAATTCCCGGTTTTGGAAATGGGTCTGTTCATTCTGGTATTGTTCGGAATGGAGCTGATTTTGTCTGTATGGACAGTCCGCAGACAGAAAAAACAATCTCTGATTGAACAAATGCGGGCGATGGAATGACCTTTTGAGATCGGCGGGGCGGCGTATGCTGCCCCGCTTTTTTCGCCATTTCTCAAAAAAATTTTTGAAATGTCCGAGCGTTGTAACAATTCAGCCTGTTTTTCTGTCGAAATCAAAGGTACCTCGGACATTTATAGTTCTTCCAAAAGTTTGATGATAATATTACCATTCATGGAAGAAGCAATCTGTTATTGCAATAATGCGAAATTGACGATAGAAAGTTTTTCATATCTCGGTCAGCTCAACAATTACATTACTCTGCTGATACAGCCAGTCCGTAAATTCTTTCGGGCTGGCTGTTCCTGTTTTTACAGCCTTTTTTCTCTGCAATGCTTCTTTCTTAAAGTCGGAAAAGGCAGCCTGTATTTTTTCCAGACGGTCAGCCGGAAAGCCTGCGGTATTTTTTACCCGGTTTATTTTGTTGCGCCAGTTCTGGCATTCATTTTTATAAAGCAGGTCATAGGTATTTTCTCTTGCCCTCTCGTCAAATTTCCGCTTGTTTTGAAGCGCCTGTGCTTTTCGGCACTTATCGCTGCACAGCTCATACCGCTGGCTCTTTGCCAGAAAATATTTTCCACAAACCTTGCACCGCCGGAAGCAAAGCCCCCAGTCATTCAGTCTGCTCAGATAATAGGTAATCAACGGGTAGAGGGACGCATAGGCAGACACACATTCTTCTGTGCGACGGTTGTCCGGGAACCAGAGGTCAAGCCGGGTATCTTCTGATGGTGCGCCTTTGAAATAAAGGCTGCCAGCTTGAAAATGTTTCGGTTTTCCTGTCTCCCTGTCAAAGGTCATGGCTTCGCTATGGAATACCCCGGTCAGGCTGCTCATTTTATCCATGAAGCGGTCACAGGCAGCGTTACGGTCACGGGGTTCTCTGGCAAGCAGATAGCTGTTCCAGATACGGAACGCCACATACATTTTCAGAGGGTCATTGCTAAGATATTTTCCCCAGAGAAATTCGCTTGCCGCCTGCTCCAGCTCCGGCTGTTTCCATCGGTTGGAGTGGAGGGCTTGCCGCAGCGGAGAAAGCCCGTATAAGTTCCAGTCTCTGTCCGTGTCACGCTCAAAGTTTATCAAAAAAGTTCCCAGCGGGCGTGTCATATCACAAAGCACCTCTGCGTTTTGGCTCCCGTTCAGCTGGAAGCGGATCTGCTGTTCTTCCCCAATCAAAATCCGCTCTTTCATTTTCTTCCTGTCCAGCGTCAGGACAAACAAAATCCTCTCAAAACATGGCTCATGCCGTATAAACTGATTCTCCATCCCTATCCCTGCCTTTATCTATGGTAATTATATAATTCAGTTATATCCGTTACACTCATGGTATCGCAGAAGCGTTGTTTTGTCAAGGATAGTCCGCTATAATGATTGTAGTTGGTAATTTCGTGCCATACAGTACCTTGACAAGTGAATGACCGTCCAAAAGGGATATGACCGGCAGGAGAAGTGACGCATCCGGCGCACCAATGCAGGGAAACACCGCAGGAATGGGGCAGGAAAACGGCTTTTGGGAGAACGGCAACAGGAAGCATTTTAACCTATTTGATTTATGGGAGGAACAGAATGAACGATAGATTCTGGTGGAGGAAAAAGTACCTACCCCCGGCTGGCTGAACTATGAAAGATACGGGACTTTCGCTAATATCTACGCCGGTGCGCCCGCAGAAAAAGCCTATGCGTGGACGATTGCACAGGTCAAGAGCATTTTGAAAGAGGAAACCTACATCGGTCACAGTGTTCACAACAAGCAGAGCAACATTTCATTCAAGAACAAGAAAAAGGTGCGGAAGCCGCAGGAAGAATGGTATCGTGTGGAAAATACCCACGAAGCCATCATTTCCGAAGAAGTGTTCCAAAAAGTTCAGGAGCTGATTGCAAGCAGACGCAGGAAACGCAGAAACGGTACGACACAGATTTTCGCAGGATTGATAAAATGTGCAGACTGCGGATGGTCTTTAGCCTATGGGGAAAACAAGCAGAACAAAAACCCATACGGGTACTACCATTGCAGCAAAAACGGACAGGGATTACGCC
>CAJTOO010000079.1 GCA_910577735.1 uncultured Lachnospiraceae bacterium | reverse complement strand
AGCAGCTTCCATCTGGGAACGGGAATTACAGACAGGGTTTTTAGTGTCCCATTTTCATTTTCCATTCGGAACAGGATTGACGCAATAATACCCAAAACAATGGGAAGAACCAAAAAAAAACCAAATTCCATAACAAACATAAGAAGCACATCATAGTTCAGTTTTGCATGGACAATTACTACAGTGAGCGGAATCGGAAAAAGGCAGGCAGCAAGTATGGTGAGCAGAACAAATTTCTGCCGTTTTATCTTTCTAAACTCTGTATCCAACATTTTAAGCAATGCCAACACCTCCCGTAATTTCTTTAAAATAATCCTCAAGACTTTCATCACAAACCCTGCTTTCATAAACACCAATGTTATTCGTGATAAACTCTTGATTTATCCTGCTTAAATCAATATCCGTATCATAAACCCGCATAACATTATCATCTTCAATAAGATAATTTACTCCGCCGCATTTCTGCTCCAGAATCCGAGCCGCGGTTACTGTAGATGATACACGGAATAAAACATATTTCTGGTTTTTCTTTCTCAATTCGTCCATGCTGCTTTCTTCCAGCAGGTTTCCTTCGTGAATGATTCCTATATCATCTGCAAGCAGGTCAATCTCTGACAGGATATGACTGGAAATCAAGATAGTTTTCCCCCGTTCTTTGCTTAAATCCCGCAAAAATTTTCTGATTTCCGCTATGCCAATCGGGTCAAGACCATTTATCGGTTCGTCAAGAATCAACAGTTCGGGGTCATGCATGATAGCATTTGCAATTCCAAGCCGTTGCTTCATGCCAAGAGAGTACTTGCTAAACAGCTTTTTATCCCGATAGGGCAGCCCTACGACATCTAACGCATTTTTTACAGCATCTGGGCGGGATGTGCCACGCAACTTTGCAAAAATCTCCAGATTTTCCGTTCCAGTCAGATTCGGATAAAATCCCGGCGTTTCAATGATTGCACCAATACGGGGGTATACCCTTTTTTCCTGTCCTTTGATGTTTTTCCCAAACACCTGCACTTCTCCAGATGTAATAGAAGTCAATCCTAAAATTATTTTCATAATCGTTGTCTTTCCTGCTCCGTTACGTCCGAGCAGCCCATAGATATGCCCCTTTTTCACGTGCAGGTTTACGGACTTGACAGCTTTCTGTTCTCCATAATTCTTTGTTAAATTCTCTGTTTTAATTACCAAATCATTCATCCTAATCTCCCGAAATTGTTATACATAGGTTTTAAGCTTATTCCCCAAATCCCTTATAAAATCGGTGTTTAGCCAATGTTTTTCTTTACAAACATATGTATAAATGGTATACTAAAAGCAGGGAATTATACATATGTAGGAGGGAATCAGCATGGCATCTCTGGTCTATCTAAAACACAAGAATGGCACCACATACGTTTATGAAAACGTCTCATACTGGGATAAAAAGTCAAAAAAACCAAAATCAAAACGTAAGTGCATTGGGCATCTTGACCCAGAAACCGGAACAGTGCAGCCAAATGGCATGCGTGGCGGCAATCAGAAAAATATTACGACCAAATCAGAAAAAGAGCCGCCCAAATGCTTCACTTACAGTTGTGGCGTATCCTCCCTTTTGGATAAGGTATGTGCAGATATCGGGCTCGGCCATATACTGAAAAGATCCTTTCCCAATGACTGGGATGCCATCCTGACATGCGCCTATTACCTTGTCAGCGAAGGGCAGGCGCTGTCCAGAGCTGAAAAATGGTCCCGGCAGGCAGTCACGCCTTATGGGACGGTGCTTGCCGACCAGCGGATCAGTGAACTGCTGATACGGATCACGCCGGAACTCGTCCAGGGCTTCTTTTCAGCATGGCTGGAACATAATAGCTGTGACAGGTATTACTGCATGGACATCACAAGCGTTTCCTCCTATAGTGAGATGAACGAATTTGTATCCTATGGGTACAACAGAGACAAAGAAAAACTTCCGCAGGTCAATCTCCTGATGGTCAGCGGACATACAAGCCGTCTTCCTTTATTCTTCAGGGCTATGCCTGGGAGCATCCATGATGTCAGCACGATGGAGGAAAGCCTTAAAAGGTTTGACCTCGTTGGCGAGAAACGGTTGCATATGGTCATGGATAAGGGGTTTTACAGCGAGGATAACGTGGATGCTATGTACAGAAGGCATATGCGGTTTCTGGTTGGCGTTCCGTTTACGACATCCCTTTCTTTGGATGCGGCAGAGCGTCACCGCAATGATGAAATGGTCTCTTACCGCCATTACTGTAACGTCCTTGGGGAAGAACTCTATGCGGACACAGAACTCATAAAGTGGAAAGGGCACCGCTGCTACCTTCATGTTTATTTTGACAGTATCAAAGCGGCGCTGGATGAGAAAAAGTTCAGCCACCGGATCCTGATGGAATATGAGGAACTCTGCTCAGGGAGTACGGTAAAAGAGCATCAGAAAGACTACGAAAGATTTTTTACTGTCAAGGAGACTCCTAAGCGGGGCAGGAAGGTTGAATACAATCAGGAAGCAATAGATGCCTGCAGAAAGAACAGTGTCGGCTGGCTTGTGCTTGCGACAAATGATGTCAAAGACCCGGTGGAGGCACTTGAAATATACCGGATGAAGGATACAATAGAAAAGCATTTCGATGACCTGAAAAATGACCTTGATATGAAAAGGTTACGTATCCATTCCTCAGCAGCAATGGACGGGCGTCTGTTTATCCAGTATATCGCCCTGATACTTTCTTCCCAGATTAAAAACATCATGAATGAGGCCGGATGGTTCAAGAGCCATAATATGCAGGAAGTGATAGATGAGATGAAATCCCTGCGGGTAGTTTCTGTTGAAGGGAAACGTAAGCCGATCTACACAACGACAACAGCTTTTCAGAGAGAGATTATTGAACTCTTTGGGCTAAACATCGGCTGACATATGTATAATTGATACGGGATTTTAGGATGCAATAATATCTTAAACAATAATTGCTTCAAATTGGAGGTATGCGATATGCAGATAACAAGGGATAACTATTCACAGTATGCCAACATGGTACAGCAGATGTTTGGCAATAAGAAAAATTCCAGTGATCCGCTGGCACAGTGTGATTATGGGAATTTTGCATTGCGGTTCAAGCCGGTTGACATCAAGTTCACAAAGCCGAATTGGGATAACATCATGACGAAGCGGGATAAGCCTGCCATGTCGGAGGAGGAATTTGAGGCGGCAATCAAGGAGCTGGCGCAGAAGGAATTTGCCGCCGGGAAGCGGGATGATGCCGCATACAGAAAGCTGTGTATGCAGCATGGGGAGACGGTTTCCCCGGACAGGAAAGCCATCTACGAATCAAGTATGAGAAAAACGGGCGGGAAGGTGAATGCGGCCTGTATGTTTTGGGATAACAATGGGAACAAGACATTATCCTATAATCCCGAATCAAGGAACTGGAAGGCCATCAGCACGGAGGAGGAATTTGCGAGGGCGAGGGTATTCACTTCCATCTATAATGATGAACTGGCACGCCTGAAAAAGGAATACGGGGAGAATGCGAAGGGAACAGTTTCCTATCAGCAGATACAGTCTGATCTGGCGGCAGGCATAAAAGCACCATCTTCGGGAAGCACACTGGATATACAGATATAACCTTTACACCCTATTCCGCAGAGGCGCATAATGCTTTGCCTCTGCGGTCTGCCCGGAGGCGAACCGCTCGAACTTATTACGAGGGAGCGGATGTGGCTCTGATCGACAGAGGGGAGCGCAATTATAAAAATGATGGAGGATGTCTGATGAAAAAAGTGATTTTAGGTTCCATAATGTTTTATCAGGGCTGCTATCTGTTGCAGTTCTTTTAGCGGGAACAATGGCTAATGATTGGAATGTTGATGGACAGCTATCTGCATTTCACAATATGTCGCAGTATGGACTTAAGCCGGCATTCTATATTTTTATTGGGATTGCCGTTTTAGGATTTGGTGTATGTCCCCAATAATCTACAGCCGAATAAGGCAGGGCAGACATCTCCGGTATTCCGGTATACTGGAAATCGGTACAGTATGGAATTTGCCCGGAGAAGTTATGTGGAATTTATTTATAAGGCAATGAACCGCTCGGACTTATTATGAGGGAGCAGATGCGGCTCTGAACGACAGAGGGGCCGTAATAATGAAAATAATGGAGGACATTTGGAGATGAGTGTAAATGGAATAGGTACAGCGGGATATCCGTTGACAGGATATACGGCAAGGAAAACGGGAAGAAGTGCGGAGCCCAAAACGGTGGGATTCATGGAAACGGTGGAAGAAAAGGCGGCGCAGGGGAAAGCAGGTGACCAGGACGAGAAAGCCTTTGAGATGGTCGGACGGGGTGCCCCGCAGGAAGTGAAGGATGCGTGGATGGATGCGGCGAAAGAAGTAAATGCGAATGGCATGGGAATCCGGGGCAACGGGATGATGAGCCACATATCGCAGATAATGGTGCAGCGGCTTAATAAACAGCTTAAGGGTGAAACGGAGAATTTTGACATCCTTGGAAATACGGTGGAATCTGCAATCCAGGCAACGAAAGAGGCGTTGTACGATTTGGAGCATCCAAGAGTATATACGCCCAGGAGCATAGAGGTTCAGCAGGCTCGCATCAAAGAGGGAGAATTTTATAGGGCGTTTTTGGAGAAGCTGGAACAGTTATAGGTGTTTTCTTTAATAAACCATAGCCGAACAGGGTGGGCATTTCCGGCACTTCGGTAGGTAAGTAAATATAGAGTTGAAAGCATTCTGGTGATATGTCAAGAACTTTTTGAAAAAGATTTTGATATGTTTTTCGGAAAAAAGGGTAACTTTAACAGACCTTCGGTATGTTTTGCACAAAACCGAATGTCAGTACGACTCGGTATTATATTCGGTGTCCAGCTTTTCGCCGGTGTACAGTTGGTTTTTGACCAGCAATCCAAAAACGAGTCGTACAAATTTACGAGATGTAAGCGCGAGTGCTCTTTTGTGCTGATGTTTGGTTACCTCAGCATATTTTCTGGCATAGAAATCAGCATATTCAGGGATGTGTTTCCTGACGCTGTTTGCCGCTTCACCAAGATAGTAGCGAAGATAGGGATTTCCGGCTTTCGACATTTGGTTGTCTTCGGAAGTAAAATCCCCGGAATCACCCTTAGGCCAGTAAAGCCCGGCATATTTGGCAAGGGCATCGGACGAATGAAACGCTGTTATATCGCCTATTTCTGACAGAATTCCGGATGCCCATACCGGACCTATTCCAGGTATGGACCTAAGGATGATCAGGGCGTTAGGGTTCATCCCGTTGATGCATTTCTCAATCGCCTGCTCTATCAGCCTGATTTCCTTCTGATAGGCATGGATGCAGTTAAATGAGCTTGCCAGTGATATGTTCAGTGGTTCGTACATGCACTTGTCTAACCGGTAGGAA
>CAJTOO010000078.1 GCA_910577735.1 uncultured Lachnospiraceae bacterium | reverse complement strand
GTCCTGCAAACAGAGTTACTCACAATTCCAAAAGACAGCCAGTTATACACATTACAGCACAATGCCGACTACTACGGAATCCTGCTCATTCCTTATATTTTGTAAAAAACTGTCTGTTATTCCATAGTGACAATTAAAAAAATAGGTGTATGCAATAAACAAAATTAACGATTATCATAAATAAATTATTGACTTTCATATATCTTTGTTCTATAATCGCTACATAGGAGGTAAAGAAAATGAAACCAAGTCAAGAGAAAATCAGGAGTATGAGTAAGACAATAAGCATTGTACTTAAGTTGGGATTTATTGTATCGAATGTTATCGTAATATTATCCTTAATAGCAATCGGCATTTTAGTGCTTTCGGGTGAAGAAACGAAATTATCTTTTCTTGCTGCATTCAATGTTACAGCGAATAATGGAACTACAATAAGTATTGAGGCGCGGTCACTTTTGATTATGTTTGCATTTATGCTGATTGATACAATACTTATCTCGCTTGCGATATTTTTTGTCTATGCCATATTTGATAAAATCAGAAAAGGTTTTACGCCATTTACACATGAAAATACTACCCGAATTAAAAAAGTTGCAATTATAACGGCTATTTTGAGTATAGTTGGAAGCTATTCCGATTCATTGGTGGATTATTACACCATTGGAGAATTAACATGGCGGGTTAATATTATTGGAATGATAGTTGCGATAATTGTTTATTGTATTTCTTTGATATTCAGTTATGGTTGTGATTTGCAAAAGGAATCAGATGAAACATTGTGAGGTGATAATTTGCCAATAATTATGAGGTTAGATAGGGTAATGGCAGATAGAAAAATGTCTTTAAAAGAGTTATCAGAAAAAGTAGGCGTTGCTAATGTCAATCTATCCAAGATGAAAACAGGAAAAATTAGTGCAATTCGGTTTTCGACTTTAGAAGCAATATGTGAAGTTTTGGATTGCCAGCCGGGGGATATTTTAGAATATAAAAAAGGAGAATGAAATGAAAATTTGTGGGGCAGTACTTGCAATATTCTATGTAGGGTTAATGGTGTTCGCTGTCTATAAAGAAAAGTTAAAAAGTATATCTTCTGCATTTATACTAATTGGTTGTTTGCTAGTATTTTTATATACGTTTTTAAACATGGTATGGTGCAAAAATTTTATAATGATTATGATTATTGGAATGTTAAGTATTTCTGTTGGTACATTTATGAATGGCTTCAAGCAAAATAATATTCATATTCATCATCATGTTATTCGCATTATTGTTGAAATAGTTATTACTATAATTTGTTGGATAGGCAGGTGAAAAAATGGAACTCCAATGGGCATTTTGTCCGATTTGTCATAATAAAACAAGATTAAAGATTCGAGAAGATACCGTGCTTGAAAATTTCCCCCTTTTTTGTCCAAAGTGTAAACAGGAAACACTAATCAATGTAACGCAATTTAATATTTCAGTTATCAAAGAGCCGGACGCACAGACGCAGAGCCGATAATACGCAGAAGTAAAAATGCGGTTATCGGTTCTTTTTTGTAATCAATAATTACGGGGCAACAGCTTAGAGTGCTATTGCCCTTTGGATTATAAATGCAACTGTAAACCATGCACCGCCCCATGTGGGAGAAAGGGGGAAATTTCTATGGATTGCACAGAAGCATACAAGGAACACATCATGTATTCTTTCAATGGCTTTTGCAAAGTCGTCATACGCTATGCCGCTATCAACGCATGGCGCGACAGGAACAGGCGGCGGCAAAGAGAAATATCCTTTGAATACCTCACAGAAGAAAAGTTTTATCCTCTAAGCACATCAGACGAAACTCTCAAATCACCCTACGAACAATACCCCGTTACAATCTGCGGTCAGACAATCATACTCACCAACGGCGAGCTTGCTGCAGCCCTGTTATCCCTGCCAGAGAAAAAGAGGGAAATCATTTACCTTTACTTTTTCGGGAATTACACACAGCAGGAAATCGGGGATTTATACGGACAATGCAAGAGTACAGCATGGCATTATATCCACAGTGCCTTGCAGATGTTGCAGGAGGAAATGGAGGTGCTTTTGCGTGGGGAATCCTAAACTCATTCCGTATGAAACCATTGTCCGGGCGACCAGCGGCGACCCGGAAGCCGTGAATGAATGCTCATGTGCGGTAAAGAAGCAAGAAACCGAAAACAAGAGATAGACCGCCAGCACCACACTATTCCGAACCAAAGAAACCAAAGACCAAAAGACAGCAAGTTATGCACATTACGCACAGTGCCGACTACTCCGGAATCCATTTTATATATATATCACTAAAAAATCGAAACTTGTCAAGCCATGTCAAGATTTTTATGATATTCTTATTAGGGGAGGTGAAATGATGTCAGATAATCGCTTATTCAAAATGTTATATTATCTTTTAGACAAGGAACGTGCTACTGCTCCTGAATTAGCAGCTGAATTTGAAGTTTCTACAAGAACAATTTATCGTGACGTAGAAGCATTAAGCAGTGCGGGTATCCCAATCTATGCTGAACCGGGAAGAAACGGCGGTATATACTTGTTGCAGGATTTTATTTTGGACAGAGCAATATTATCCGAAAATGAGAAGCAGGAAATATTGACGGCAATACAAAGTATATTTGCCACAGGCTATACTGGCGAAAAAGAATTACTAACAAAGTTATCAGCGATTTTCAATGTAAATACAAGAAATTGGCTTGAAGTGGATTTTTCACGTTGGGGAAAACGTATTTATGATAACTCAAAATTTGAAATTTTAAAAACAGCGGTGATTCAGTGCAGAGAAGTAAAGATAGTTTATGAAAACGCTAACAGCAGAAGAAGTACACGAATCGTTCAACCATTAAAAATATCTTATAAATCAAAAGAATGGTATTTAAAAGCGTTTTGCATGGAAAAACAGGATTTTCGTATATTCAAATTAAACCGCATATTAGAGTTGGAATTATTAGAGAATACATTTGTACCAAGACCATACCCGGAAGAAAAAAATAATCTGCAACAGACATACCCTCAAATAGTCCTTTTGTTTTCAAAAGCTATTGCATATCGTGTCTATGATGAATTTGACGAATCAGAAATTGAATATCAAAAAAACGGTGATTTAATTGTTTGTACTGAAATGCCAGTTGATACATGGCTTACTGGTTATCTGCTTTCATTCGGGGCACAAGTTGAAATCATTGAACCAAAGTATTTAAAAGGTATTTTAGCCGAACAGGCACAAGAAATATATAAAAAAAATAAACCTTGACAAAAGGTGTCAAGATATATGCGCTATACTAATGACCATAGCAATACAGTTATACAGAAACTTTAATCACAATTAGAAAGAAAGAGGTAACAAAAATGAATGAAATGAATCAGAAATTTTGTCAGTGTTGTGGTATGCCTATGGGAGAAACTGATGAACTGTACGGAACAAATGCAGATGGCAGCAAAAATGAGGAATACTGCAAGTATTGTTTTGAAAACGGTAAGTTTACTTTTAATGGTACGATGGAAGAAATGATTGAGGTATGTGTACCGAATATGGCTGCTGCTAACCCCAATATGAGCGAAGAAGAAGCAAGAAAAATTATGCTTGAATGGTTTCCGACACTGAAACGCTGGAAAAACTAATTTTGATATTGTCATTTCTATCGTTCAATGATTAGTAAAAAAGTGAAATCATTTTTGTTGATGGGTAATCAAGGGGCGGTAGTTAAAATTGCTATCGCCCCTTTGAATTATAAAAGCAGCCATAAACTATGCATCGCCCTATGTGGGAGAAAGGGGGGGAATCAACTATGCCTTGCACAGAAGCATACAGAGAACACATCATGTATACGTTCAATGGCTTTTGCAAGACCGTCATACGCTTTGCGGCTATCAACGCATGGCGTGACAGGAGCAGACGGCGACAAAAAGAAATATCCCTTGAATACCTCACAGAAGAAAAGTTTTACCCTTTAGGCACAACAGACGAATATTTTGAAGCACCCTATGAAGAATACTCCATTACGATGTGCGGTCAGACAGTTATCCTCACCAACGGAAAACTTGCCGCCGCCCTGTTAGCTCTGCCGGAGAAAAACCGGGAAATCATTTTCCTTTACTTTTTCAGGCATTACACACAGCGGGAAATCGGGGAAATGTACGGACGCTGCCGGAGTACGACCGGGTATCAAATCCGCAGGACTTTACAGCTCCTGCACAAAGAAATGGAGGTGCTTTCACATGGGGAATCCAAACCTTTTGCCCTATGAAACGATTGTCCGGGCGACCAGCGGAGAGCCGGAAGCCGTGGACGAGGTTTTGCGGCATTACAGCAAGCGTATCCGAATTGCCGCCATTGAAAACGGGCATATCGACAGAGATACCGAGGACAGCATAAAACAGCGGCTTGTTGCTTCCCTATTCAAATTTCGTTTTGATGGGTAGGAAGTATAAGGAATTGCTTTCATTTTGTAAAAATGGAGGTATAATAGAACAACGCTAAAAAAATTACAGAGGTGTGCTTATGGAATATATCAGAGTAACAAATGAGAATATAGAAAAAGAGCATATATGTTGTGCAATTTCAAACAATAATGATATTCAAGTGTCATCAAAAAAAGAATGGTTAAAAGAACGTTTTGATGATGGTTTGGTTTTTTTAAAAAGTGAACAACGGGGAAAGTGTTTTATTGAATATATACCCGCTGAAAATGCTTGGAATCCCATTGTCGCAGATAGCTATATGTATATTGACTGTTTATGGGTAGCCGGTTCTTTTAAAGGACATGGTTATGGGGCAGAACTACTGAATATTTGCATTGAGGATAGCAAAAACAAAGGGAAAAAAGGACTATGTATATTATCTGCGGCAAAGAAAAAATCTTTTCTGGCAGACCCTAAATTTTTAAAATACAAAGGGTTTGCCGTCAGCGATGAAGCGGATAACGGTATTCAGTTATGGCATTTATCTTTTACCGAAAATGCTTTATTGCCAAAATTCAAAGAATGTGCAAAACACCCTCATATTGATGAGATGGGATATGTTCTGTATTACACCAATCAGTGTCCGTTTAATGCAAAATACATTCCTGTAATTGAAAACATTGCGAAAGAAAAATCTATAAAATTCAAGTCTGTTCACTTACAGAACAAGGAGGACGCACAAAACGCTCCAACACCAATTACAACTTATGCATTATTTTTAGATGGTAACTATATTACAAACGAGCAGATGAATGATAAGAGGTTTTTGAAATTATTAGAAAAGTAACTTTTCGTTTGTAGATTATAGTCAACAGAAAATAAAACAATCGCTGTTACATAAAACGGCGCACCAAGACAGGAAATCAAGAAAAGGTTTCCTGTTTTTTTGCACCCATTTTTGGCATTTTCAAAAATTGCCAGTATTATGCCGTGCAGAGGTAGATAGAAAGAAATTTCCTCTCCCGTTTGGCAAATCCGCAGGCTGTTGTTGTCCTGCAAATTAGATGCACCAGCTCCATGCAGATTAGATGCGCCTGATTT
>CAJTOO010000077.1 GCA_910577735.1 uncultured Lachnospiraceae bacterium | reverse complement strand
CGGAGGTATGACCATGGAAGAACGAATTCGTATTATGCTGCCATTACTTGATGAGAGGCAGCGGCGCATATTTCTTGCTGCGGAAGCAAAAACATACGGAAGGGGCGGAATCTCCACCGTGAGCAGGCTAAGCGGTGTTGCCCCTTACACCATAAGGCAGGGGCTTAAAGAGATTGACAGCGGCGAGCCGATTGAGCGGAAGGAAAAAATGCGGCTCCAGGGGGCTGGCCGGAAAAAACTCCAGGACAACATCCCAGATATCGAAAGGCATATACAGGAAATTGTGGACGGCAGTACCTATGGAGACCCCCAAAAAGTACTGTCTTATACGACCCTCAGCCTGCGGAAGATCCAGGATATCCTTGCCGAAAAATTTCATATAGACATCAGCTTCCGCTCTGTCAGCAGCATTCTGGAAAAACTGGGGTACAGCAAACAGGCAAACCAGAAAATGCTCCAGGTTGGCGAACCCCATCCTGACAGGAATGAGCAGTTTGAATTCATAAACAGCAAAGCTGCTGATTTTCTTGAAAAGGGGCTGCCAGTGATTTCTGTCGATGCAAAGAAAAAGGAGAATATCGGCAATTTCAAGAACAACGGAGAGGAATACAGAAAAACAAAGGATCCACGTAAGGTTCTGGACCATGACTTCCCAATCCCGGAACTCGGCAAGGTTGCCCCCTACGGCGTATACGTATTGAATGACAACACAGGATTTGTCAACCTTGGCACTGACCATGATACTGCAGAATTTGCTGCGGAAAGCATACTCCGCTGGTGGACATGTATAGGGAGCCGGACTTTTCCGGAAGCAGACAGGATCTACATCAACTGTGACAATGGGGGAAGCAATGGCAGCCGTCTGCATCTTTGGAAATATGAGCTGCAGCAGCTTGCAGATTATACCGGCCTTGAGATCCATGTATCACATTTTCCGCCTGGCACATCAAAGTGGAATAAGATAGAGCACCGGCTTTTCTGCTATATAACGAAAAACTGGCAGGGTCAGCCGCTGGTTGATATAGAAACTGTCGTGAATCTGATATCAGGAACTACTACTGCCAAAGGCCTGAAAGTAAAATGTCAGGTCGATACAAACAAATACGAACTGAAACGTAAGGTCACAGATGAAGAATTTACAAAAATACAATTGTTTCCCTGTGAGATTTTGGGAAACTGGAACTATGTAATCAAACCCAGAAGGTAATTGTCAATGGATGAAAGTGTAAATTTATTTTTGCACAATTCCATAGTTCCGCATTTCCCTGACGGACTGGCACAGCACGTCAAAGACTTCCTCGCTGACCTCCACCAGCTTGTCCTGCTGGTAATGGGGGTAATGGAGCCGTAGGTTGATGATTTTCATTTTGACCTCCTAAATGACAGGAGGGACAAACAGCCGAAACTGCTTGTCCCTCCCGGTGATGGAGCGAACGCCCCTCACCTGGTAGCCACTTAGGGGGCCTATCGTGGTGTCACTTTCTGAAAAAAGTTTGAAAAATTTTTCTTACCGCCACAATGCTGTCGCGGACTGCGTACTTGGAGCAGCCGCACATCTCGGCAATCTCCGCATAGCTGAAATCATACAGGGCATAGAGCAAGAACCGCTCCCGCTGGGTGGGAGTGCAGAGAGCCAGCACCGCCAGAATTTCATCCAGCGTTTCCCGCTGGCAGACCAATTCCTCCGGGGTAGCACAGTAGGACAAGCGGCCCTCGGTGCTGATTATGTACTCATCACACTCACGCCCATCCCAGTGCCGCCGTTGTTCATGGGCAAGGTTCTCCGCCTTGTGGTCGGCCTGGGTGAGATATTCGTAGACCTCTACCGAAACGGACACGGCCTGCCCATAGTAGTTGATGGTAATTTCCATCGCCCTTTCCTCCGTTCAGATTTTTGGGGTCTGAACGAAGGGGGCGGGGAGCGGCAGCGGGGCCGGTGTTGCTGGCCTGGGTATAGAAAAGCGCCCGGACAGTGCAAGACTGTTCGGGCGCCGGGGACGACATTATGAGTCGTCAGAAAATGACTATTTTCGCAATCTTGGGTGGAGTGCGCCGCTGCGGGGGTCAGGCTTTTTTTGACAAGCTCCTATCTATCTGTAATTGCATAGCGGCATTCTCCTATATGTCGAGAAAGCAAATGGAAAGGCGGCGGCTTTAATAAACCGCCGCAGAAAATAAGCCCTAAATGGATAGAACTTCTGTTATTCGCTGAAATTACCCTACATCATCCGATGGAGCAGAATAGTGATTCTGCACTGCTACCGGAAGCTCGTCATACTGTACCTCGCTCCAATCCAGGACACCCCGGACTGGCATGACGGTCAGACGAATAAAGGCCCCTTCCCGCAGTTCTCTGGAAGTTCCAAAGGTGATCTCTTTCTCGCTCCCATTTTCGTCATAGGACAGCAGCGTGTAGGAATAGGGCAGGTTGCCTTTGAAGTTAATGACGCCTCCGTTAGAATCCACCTGTTCCACCTTGGTGTTGTCGATCTGGGCGTAATACTCGGCGCTGCCGGAGCCGGAGAGAAACCATGCGCAAAAGCCGACCAGACCAATGAGCAGGACAGCAACGACGCCTATTATGATTTTCAATTTTTTCTTCATATTGTTTGACACCCCTTACCAACCTTTTTTTGTGATGACCCGCTTGGGCTTTTTTGCTGTCTTTGGAGCCGCGCCTTTTTTTGCTGTCGCCACAAAAGCGGCGGCAATCAGCAGAGCGGCCAGCAAACTGAGCATACAAAGCAACGGATTCCAATGGACGGCCGCATCATAGCTACGGTATCCGATCAGCCCCATGCTTGCAGTCACGGGATACAAATTCGCCAAGGTCATGCTCCCTGCCGCAAACATCCCGCCGTAGCCGTAGACAAAGGCTACCACCGCTCCAATTAAGTGCCCGTTTGGGATACGGGCGGCGATGGCGATGATTGGCAGAACCGCGATATAGAGGAACAGGCAGTTGAACGTGATCTGCAACCCGGCTTGCATGACTGCCGGAAAATCGCCGCCGGGGAAGCCCAAAAGGGAGGATGCCGTCACAGTGAACACGGTGCTGACGATCCCCAGGAACAGGGAGAGCAGTCCGCAGACGGCCAGCTTGCCAGCCAGCAGAGCGGAAAACGACAGGGGGACCGTCAGGATGTTTTTCAGTGTGTCGTCCGTTCCTTCCCGGCTGATGATATATCCGGTAATCAAAGCGATGCACATGGGGAAAATTGTTGTGATGTTGTTCTTCAGGACCTGCTCCACGAAAAAGGAGAAGGTCCATACACTTCCATCCTGGGCGGTGGTGGAGAAAACGGTCAGCAGGACGGACAGCAGCATCAGGAAAACCCCTGCCCAGATCATGTGGTACCGTTTCAGTTTCCAAAATTCGGTTTTCATCAATACCAGCATTTCAATTCCCCCCTCTCGTTTTATACAGCCGGTCAATCAGCAGAATGGACAGGACAGTCATTGCACTCAAAATCAAAACGGTCTGCATTGTTGAGGGAATCAGGTATTGCAGTTCCCCCAAGCTGCCCTTGACGCCATGCCGAACCATATCCCCCGCGCACCAGAGGTTTGTGAGGGGAATCGGCATCAGCCAGCACAAAAACTTCGGCAGGACACCGAAACTGCTTTCGGCGGTCAGGCTTAACACGCTGTAAAAAATGCACAGCAGAACGGAGAAGATATAGGTCTTACTGAAAAAGACCACCAGCACCACCAGCGGCAGAGTGCCCGCTGTGATGAAAATCCCCATCTCCACCGCCAACCACAGCTTATAGCCCAGTCCGCCCACCTCGGCAATCAGGCCCCCGCAGACAATGGTGACGGCGGCTGTGGACAGGCAGAAAATCAGTCCGAACAGAAACAGAACGATCATTTTGGCAAAAATCATCTGGGTGCTGGTCACCGGGATGGTCCGCAGATTTTTGAAGGTGTCGTTGTCCCGTTCCATAAAGAACAGTATGGCGGCGATGACGCCGATGACGCAGGGCAGAAGCAGCTCCACCCCATAGCCCAGGACAAACTGGTAAAAGTCGTCAAAGAGCTCGGCTTTCGTGTCGTATCGGTCCATCATGCGGGGCGTCAGCATCATCAGTGCCAGCGGGGGCGGGAACAGGAACGCGGAGAGGATTACAAAAGGAATGAACTTCTTCCGTTTCAGCTTCTGAAGCTCACAGGAAATCAGCTTAAGCAATCCCCTCACCCCCGGTCACCCGCTTGAAGTAATCCTCCAGGCTTTCCTCCACGGTCGCGGCCTCCGACACCTCAAGGCCCTGCTGCACAAAGGCAGAAATGATCTTTGCCACGGGGACCTTGGCAGAATCCATCCGCAGATGGTGGCCGTCCTGTACGGCAAACTGATTTTCGTGGAACAAACCGTTCAAGACCTCCGCCGCGCGCCCCGTGTCAGAGACTGTGAAGCGGATATACCGGTCGCTCTTGGCTTCCAGGTCCGCAAGGCTCTCCTCCTCCAGCAGCACACCATGGTCGATGATGCCGATGTCATCTGCCAGCAGCGCCACCTCGGAGAGAATGTGACTGGAGATCAGGATGGTCTTGCCCCGCTTGTCGCACAGCGCCCGGATGAAGGAGCGTACCTCGGCGATACCAATGGGGTCCAGGCCATTGATGGGCTCGTCCAGAATCAGCAGCTCCGGGTCGTGCATCACCGCCAGGGCAATGGCCAGCCGTTGCTTCATGCCCAGGGAGTATTGAGAAAAGAGCTTTTTATCCCGATAGGGCAGGCCCACCAACTCCAGGGCGCTTTTGATGGCGTCTTGGTTTTTCAGTCCCCGCAGGGCAGCGAAAATGCGCAGGTTCTCCGTTCCTGTCAGGTTGGGATAAAAGCCGGGGGATTCAATCAGGCTGCCGATGCGGGGCAGCAGCTTCTTCTCATTGCCCAGCAGGGACTTCCCCCAGATCGTCACCTTCCCTGATGTGGGCTGTGTCAATCCCAGCAGCATCTTCATGGTGGTGGTTTTTCCGGCTCCGTTTCGGCCCAGCAGACCATAGATGCGGCCTCTTTGAACATGGATGTTCAGCTCCGCCACGCTCTTTTGCGTTCCGTACTGTTTGGTCAGTTGTTTTGTTTCGATGACTATTTCGCTCATAGCGGTTACCTCCTTTGTAGGGTCAATATACAACACCATCCTTGAGCGATCCTTGAGGGAACCTTGAGATAACCTTGAGATTGCGCTGGCGGCATATACAATTTTTAGTTTCTGCGCTATAATGAGTGTGGACAGGAGGGGCTTATATGCTGTACAGAGAAATCCTCGTTGTAGATGATGAAAAAGATTTGCGGACAATGATCCGCTCCATTTTTGAGAGCGCCGGATATACACAGATTACAACAGCGGCCTCCGGGCAAGAGGCGCTGACGGTGATGGCGAAAAAAATACCCGGCATCATCATTCTGGATGTGATGATGCCGGATATGGACGGGTTTGAACTGCTCCAGGAGATCCGGGCGGTCAGCAAGGTCCCCGTCCTCATGCTCACCGCCAAGGGAGAGGCCGAGGACCGCTTTTCCGGGTTTGAGCTGGGGGCGGACGACTACCTGGTCAAGCCCTTTCTTCCCAAGGAGCTGCTGCTGCGGGTCCAGGCAATTTTGAAACGGGCCTATCCTGAAAAAGAGCGGGTTGTTACGCTGAACGCTGCCGCAGTAGATTTAGACCGGGCTGAGGTTATTAGAGAGGGCCAGCGGACGCCCTTGACCGCTAAGGAGTACAGCGTCTTTGAGAAGCTGGCGGAGAACGCGGGCCGGATTGTCACCATCGGCGTTCTCTGTCAAACGCTGTGCGGGGACATCTGGCAGGGCTATGAGACAACGCTGAT
>CAJTOO010000076.1 GCA_910577735.1 uncultured Lachnospiraceae bacterium | reverse complement strand
ACATGACAAGTCTGTCATTTTTGTTTTCCATACACGATTTCCTATCAATCCTCATCCCACAGTTCCTGCTTATATGCCATTTCTTCTTTCCTCCCATAGTGCAAGGAAATTCGATACAAGGCTTTCCTCCCTCTTATCCGTACATTTTCCAAGCAGGGCTTCACTGTCATTCAGCATATCTGCCGTGTGGTATATGCCAAATTTCTTGTTCAGGCGGAGAATAGACTTTATAAGTTTGCCATCTGCCCGTATTCCTGCGGCTGCAAGCATTTTTTCTATGCCTGCCTGCTCCCTCTGCTCCGCCTCCACGCTTTGGTAAATAACTTCTTTATGCTTTGTATCCTTGTTTTCCCTTACAATCTTTGCTATCTCATAACGGTGTGGCAGATTACGGTAAAAAGAGTCCCTGTCACGGTCATTCTGGTAAGTTGTCATAAAGGAATTGCAATGGTAAATGTCTTTTCCCCTTTCCGATTTAACAAGCCCCAGATGCAGGATTTTCTTCCCATTCTCATGCACCAGCAGATAATCACTCTGAAATTCTGAATCCCCATTCTGTCCCTTTTCATACAGGTACAGCTTTGAATAAGAAGAAAACATTTCCCCTAATCCCCCAAGGTTATCCAGCTTTCTGTGGATCATCTCCAACATTCTGCGCTGTTTTTCCTCTGTCTTATAATATTTCCGCACCAGTTTTTCCACTGACTCCATTGTAATACGCTGTTTTTTAATTGCATAAGCGCCGTAATCCCCTGTGAACTGGTTTGGCTTTCCAAGATACTGCATACCCATTAAATAAAAGTTTCCCAATCTGTCGGACTATAGAAGCCCGACAGATTGATTCGCATCCTTCCTTGGTCGACCGCGTGGTCTCTTAGGTTTGACAGTTTCTGGATCCTTGGGCTTACGCCCACGCTTTTTGGGTTCCTGCTTCGGTTCCGGAATGGAAAGGCCAAGTGCTTCCATTTCTTCGAACACACACTTGAGTGTGTGCACCCAGTAGCCGTCATCTGATCTCGGCTCCGGCGGTGCATCCGTCCTCCGCCAGGCAGAGGAAAGGTCATCCATCAGGTCTCCGTAGGATATCTTTTCCAATAAGCCGCACTGTCTGGCCTTGCGGATGATCCTGCATGTGGCGACAGTGCTGATATAGTTTACAAACTCGCTCCCCAGGACCGAGAAATCACCCTGCACGTTCGTACGGTCAAGGCATTCATCGTTCTTATAGCGGTTAAAGACAAGTTCCAGGAGCCAGCGGTCATCGTAACACAGATATGCCGTCTTAGGATCAAGATCCTGATCCGATTCCAGGACGAGCAGGCCGAACACAGGATGCTTCTGTTCGTATTTTTTAGCATCAAAGGTCTTGGAGGCCTTTGTCCTTGCAAGGTAATCGGACTCTTCTATGGAGGCCTTCCTGACATCCTTGAAGGAATACAGATAGCGCCCGCCCTTGATCTGCTTCTTTTTGAAGAGGACATGGGCATCGATGCCGGTGAGCACGCCCTCAAAGGACAGCATGTCATTTTCAGATATGCGGCTGTCGTTGCGCTTGATCGGCGTGAGGAAATGCAGCTCCGGGCGTTCCCTGAGCTCTTCTTTGATCCTGCTGGGCGGGAAGCCTTTATCTGCGACTATGATGCCTTTCCTGATATCGTTGTCACGGATGAAGGCCGGGTAGGAGCTTGCGTCGACGCTGTTGCCTGGGAACACTTCCGCACAGACTGGCTCCATGAGTTATAGATTCGCAGGAAATTATCTCCCGATATTATACAAAAATTGCAGATTATCATCACTACATCCAAAGAAAAAAGAGCAGATAAAGCGCAGAGACTTTTGCACTTTACTGGCTCCTTTTTTAGATGTATGATAGATAGGTTGACAGAAAAAGAAGGAGGATGTACGCCCTCGCAAAGCTCATCCTCCTAAAAAGACACCAGCAGATGAAAAGACACCTGCCTTACAAAGACTATGATAATCGATTTCACTCATTCTTACAAGGACTATAATGAAATTTTATATTTTTACGGAGTATGGGATTATAAATGCCCTAATCCGGGGTGCAGGGCAAAGCAACACCCCATGCGCCGCCATGCCAGATATGAGCGCAGTCTGGTTCTATGGGATGCAGGTGCCGGCTGTCTGAAAGAGGAACGCATGGAAATCCTGCGCCTGAAATGCTGCTCCTGCGCAAGCACCCACGCTGTCCTGACAATGGACATCATCCCCTTCTTTGTCTACTCCATACAGGCTTTTCTTGCGCTTTTGTCCCAGTGCATGGCTGAAAAAAGCTCTGTGCCGCGGACAGGTGAAAAAAACGGCGTCTCCTGCCAGCTGCTTTACCGTTTTGTCCTAATCTTTCATGAATACGCAGAAAAGCTCCTGCTGTTTTTGAGACTGGAGGCATTGTGGGAGAGTGAAAGAAAGCCGCCGGAGAGCCAGCTCCTTCTTCTGCTTTATGGGAAATCCCCGCCCTGGCCCCAATCCTGCTTTTTCCAAAAGTACCGATCCCCGCTCTTCCTCCATCGGAAAAGCACCGTCGCCTATCCCCTGCGCTTTGGCGGCGGCATGCCCTGATAGCGCCATACCCACATAGCTTATGCATGGTCTTTCCCTGGGTTCCCGCTTACAATGGAACTGTCAGAAAAAGCCGGGCACAGGCAGCGGCTGGATATCCGACAGGAAAGGAGAAAAACATATGGCAAAAGAAACCGCGAACAGTGAAAGGGATCGTGAAATGGCGCTCTTTAAGTTCTCGCTGATCGCGCCGGTGGTGGCGGGCACATTCACGCAGACAACCAAGATGGATTACTATAAGGAGACCTGCTCCAGGGAGCACCTGCTTCCGGGTGGGAAGGCTGTAAAACTGTCCCCGCTGACATTAAAGAAATGGTACTGGCTCTACACATCCGGCGGCCTGGAAGCCCTGCTCCCCAAGACCAGGAGCGATCTGGGAGAGTCCAGGGTACTTTCCGTTGACGCATGCAGGCAGATCGAGGCCTACCGGAAACAATTCCCCCATATCACAGGCAGGAAGATCTATGAAAAACTGGTGGAGGAAGGGTATGTGAAAAAAGAAGCAGCCTCCCTGGACAGCCTCTACCGGTATCTGAAAGCGGCAGGGCTGACAAGGGAAAACATGCCTCCAAAGGAATGCCTGGCTTTCGAGTTTGAACACGCAAATGACTGCTGGCAGGCGGACACGACATTCGGGCCGACGATCCTATGCGGGGGAAAACACAGGCAGACCTACCTGATCGTGTTCATCGACGATGCCAGCCGCCTGATCGTGCATGGCGAGTTCTTCTTCGAGGATAATGCACTAAACATGCAAAAGACATTTCAGAAAGCCATCCTCAAGTTCGGAGTGCCCCGCCGTCTGTTCGTCGATAATGGCTGCAGCTACCGCAACAATCAGATGGACTGGATCTGCGCGGAACTTGGGATTGTGAAGATCCATTCAAGACCATACCATCCACAGGGGAAAGCGAAATGTGAGCGGAGCCACAGAACCGAAAAGGACCGCTGGATGAACTGCACGGACTGGAATGCCCTCCACAGTCTGGCGGATGTGAATGACAGCTATCATCATTTCCTGGACACGGAATATAACAACACCATCCACTCCTCCATTGGGATGACGCCAAGGGAGCGTTACCTGAAAGACTTTGACACCCTGCGGTTTGTGGAAAAGTCCGTGGCAGAGGAAAGCTTCCTGCACCGTATCACACGAAAAGTAACGCCTACGGCAACAGTATCCCTGTTTGGTGTCTCCTACGAAGTGCCCCAGCACTATATCGGCCGTACCATCCACCTGCGTTACCGGCCGGAGGATATGTCAGAGATCTATATTTACGAAGGGGAAAGCGGGAAACGGCTCCATACGGCAAGGCCGGTAAGGAAACTGGACAACGCGAAGAGGAAACGCCGGGCAAACATCAGCTACAGTGAAATGGACGGAGGTGGTGCGGATGTATAGGGCATACTGGGGAATGGAGTTCAATCCTTTTGACAAGGAGATAGCTGAGAAACAGTTTTACAGGAATCATGATTTCAATGAGATGACAAAACGTCTGGAATATCTGAAAAATGTGAAAGGGATCGGTCTGTTCACCGGCCTTGCGGGGACAGGCAAGACTGCGTGCTGCCGGGCGTTTGTAAGCAGCTTAAACCCTTCCCTTTATAAGGTGGTCTACCTTCCCATGACGACGATCTCCGCCAGCGAGTTCTACCGTGACCTTGCAAAAGGCCTGGGCCTGGAGGCGTGCTACCGCAAGATAGATAACTTTCGGAACATACAGGAGCGGATCAAAAAACTCTATCGGGAGCAGAAGACCACCCTGACAGTCCTCATCGATGAGGCGCAGTACCTAAGCCGGGCGGTGCTTTCTGACTTAAAGATCCTGATGAATTTCGAAATGGATTCAAAAAACTATGCCGTTCTTGCGCTGGCAGGGCAGCCCACACTGAACGATACACTTTCCATGCAGATCCATGAGGCCCTGCGGCAGCGGATCGTGATCAACTATAACATGCAGGGCCTTACAGCAAAAGAAGCTGCGGACTACGCCAAGGATCGTATGAGGATCTGCGGCGTCAGCCGGGATATCTTTGAACCGGCAGCGCTGGAGGCGGCATATGGGTACTGCTGCGGCAGCATCCGAATGCTGAACACCCTTCTGCACCGTGCCCTGATCATCGGATGCGAACAGAAACGGGACACAGTGGGAACAGAGACAGTCATGGATGCGGCGAATGAGATCGACCTGGTATAAATGGGATGGAGGGTGGAAATGGAATTTTTTTGTGAAAACCCGGCGGCAGGACATGCCGATGACAGGATATGGAAAGGGTATGTGAAACAGCTCCGGCGTCATGGAGACACTGTGGAGGCGGACATTTCCGGAAAAGGGAGCGCCATGCATGTCATCATAGGCAGGTATGAGTACGGCAGATATCTTTGCATCCCGGATTGCGGGGTCGGCAGTACTTTAGCCGCGTTGGATGACTGCTTTTGGAACAGGGAACAACTGGAACGGCAGATGGGCAGGACAGACGCGATCACCTTGTCAGAAGCATTAAAAGCAATCTCAAAAGAACTGGAGGATATGGGTTAGCCCATGTCCTCTCTTTTACTATCTGGCAGAGCCGCCGTTTATGGAGATTAGAAACCGCGGAAAAAGACGCTGTCAATTTAAAGATGGTGACAGCATTCTGCACAATGACAGAATATCCGGTGATAATAATCCGCGTTCAGGCGGTGATGTGAAAGTGCAAATCAATAGACTGGAAGATGTACACGATGGCGCAGAAAGTCCTCCACGCCGTGTTCGATGACCCGGAGGGGACGCTCCTGGACGCGGCGGCGGTGCTGGGGTGCGGCATTGCCGGGGTGGAGCAGTCGGAAGTCCTGCGGGACAAGGAAATCATAGAGGAACAGCTCAAAAAGGAGCGGGGCAGATATGAGACGCTGCTCGATATGAGGATGAACAACGAGATACCGAAGGAAGTATTCAGCCGCAAGCAGCAGGAGGTGGGGGAGCGGATTGCGGAACTGGAGCAGCGGATGGCGCAGTACGGGGGCGTGGAGCCCGCCACGGAGGCAGACGTGAGCGGCAAGCTGGAAAACCTGCAAAGGCTCATGGGGCAGTCCGCCATGCCGGAGGACGGGGAATTTTCAGAAGAGGAAATGGATAGATATGTGTCAGGGGTGAGGGTTTACGAAGACCGCTTCGAGTGGCTCCTAAACCTAAGCCCCGATGCGGGAGGGGGACTGGATGATGCCGGTTCCCCCGTTTATTTCAAGAAGATAACGGTCACGCCGGATGACGAGCGGGCGTGGTTCAGGA
>CAJTOO010000075.1 GCA_910577735.1 uncultured Lachnospiraceae bacterium | reverse complement strand
TAAGTAGAAATTATCAAATAATAATGTTTTCACCCAATACAAACTATGAATAAAACCATCTCAATAGAAATTATCAAATAATAATGTTTTCACCCAATACAAACTATGAATAAAATCATCTCAGTAGAAATTATCAAATAATAATGTTTTCATCCAATACAAACTATGAATAAAATCATCTCAGTAGAAATTGCTAATTATGAAGTTTTCATCCCGAAGATTTTTAACAATAAAACCATCTCAGTAGAAATTGCTAATTATGAAGTTTTCATCCCGAAGATTTCGCACAGTAGAATCGCAAAAGTAGAAATTATCAAATAATAATGTTTTCACCCAATCCAAACTATGAATAAAACCATCTCAATAGAAATTGTCTTTGTTTCAAAAATATGTCATAACTTTTTTATTATTTTATTTTTTTATCCAGTCTAAAAAGAAGCTAAGAAGATGTCTTCACCTACTACAACTTCAGCTACAAACAAGTCATTATATCTCTCAATTAACAAATTGATGAATAAAATTGATGAAAATAAGAAATTAAATAACGATAAGAAATTAAATTGTAATAATAATTATACATACTATTTCGAATTAGATAATGTGAGACATCCAATTAATTTTGAGAAATCATTTATACTAATACTTGATGGAAAATATATGTACGATAACAAATTCAATCCAGAACAATATAACTGTCTGCCAATTGCATTATCAGTATATCCTGGAGAATTCTTAACACGTGATGAATTATGTAAAATATTCAATTGTTCAAATATATACATTACAATTAGACAAAAAGGTAAAGAACATATACTCAATAAAAATAAGTCATTACAAGTCATACATATTCCAACATTTCCAGATGAATTCACAAAAGATGGTAATACAATAACATATTATAAGATATGGAATGATAACAAATTTAATAACGAAACAGCAATGAAGAAATATAAAGATTTTCTCAACAAAAATAAGCAAAAGTAAAACATAATATTATTTTTTTGAAAAATATAGTTTTATTAACTAAAACAATAACAAGAAATAAATATAAATTGTAGTTAAGAACTATCCATATAACTATCACTTTCCGTATCATGTCTATATAAGTCTTTGTGTGTAAATTCTGGAGCAAGTGAAGCAAAGAGAGGAGTGAACTTTTTAAATTCATTGGCTACAATTAATCTATAACTTTGCATTCCATAAATCGTGTCAATTTCAATAGATTTTAATAAATGGATTATTTTTGAACGATATTTGTTTTCCCAACTAGATAGTTCTTTTTCGTCAGCATCAAGTAGTTGTTTTAAACTCTTCACTCCAGGGTCGAGCCTCTTGCGAGTCATTTAGTATTTGTAAATTTGTAAATTTGTAAATTTGTAAATTTGAGTAAGATTTGCAATAACGCGGCGCCGCAAAGGTTGATTAGTCTCGAGACGACAAAAATACTCATCCTGCGAACATTCAAGACATAGATAAACATTCATGAGAGTTTGAGGTCTGCAGCCCTCGAAACAACAATCAGTATTATCGACAGTCTATTTAGTTTCGCATTGAGTTAAGTATTTTTGTGAAGTGAATTTTGAGTGAAAATTTTGTTTTAGTTTTCGTGAAAATTTTTGAATGATTACACGACACAAATATCGACACAATTTTTATGGCAAAATTTTGAATTGAAATTTAGTCAAAAAAACTCCCTTTGATTAAATCATGAAAAATAAGCTAATTTTGAAAAGTTTGTCAAATCTATTTGTAATATTTCAAATTTTTACCAACTATAAAATTATGCCAAAAGGAGTTTACGATAGATTATCAGCCAAGCAAAGAACAATTAAAGGAGTTATCAAACAATATGTTGAATTTTGTTTTCGAGATGATATTGCTAAGAAGTTAGAATTGACTGCAGAACCATGGCTTTTGGGAGTTCAATTATTTAAGGAAGAGACAGGAATAGAAATTAGACCACAAACAGCTAAAAATCAAATTGGTAAATGGACATTGATTGATGGTGTAATATATAAAATAAAACATAATATATAAAAAAAATATATAAAATAAAATAATATATTATTTTTCTCTCTTATTTATTTTTCAATTTATTTTTAACATAACAATTCAATTTTTTATCTCATCATAAATGTTGACTCGTCAAAACTTCAACGGAATAAAATTAACAACAATACATGAATATATCGATTTATTGAATTCACGAGTTAATGCAAATATTGATAAGACTAATAATTGGCAATCATCAGTTTCACATCTTCGAACATATCTTAATTCTCATAATATTAACACTGTTAGCAAAGAATCAATCAATAACTATATCGATGATAGATTAAATGTTAATATTCATGTTAACGAATTATTTGATACATTAGAAGATGATGAATTATTCGATAATATCAAGCAATTTAGAGAAGAATATAACGCAAAAGTTCACAAAGATAAAACAGATAGACTTGAACAATTCAAAGATTTTCTTGAAAAGAAATACATTAAACAAAAACAATTTACAGAAGCTATCAAACAAAGTTATCGAGAATTGGAAGAATATCGTAAGCAGAAAGACTATTATGGTTATGATTCATATCGAGAATGGAAGAAAGATCATGAAAATCAAGCAGAATTAGTCGATGATATCATGGATTATCTGTATGATGAAAAGTATGATTGGACAATTGATTTTGAACAATTATTTAATAATGGAAAACATCTATTATTGCCAAGATTGAAAGAATTTTTGAAATATTTAATGGATAATACACCAATTATTAATAAATATAAAGTATCATGGAAAGTTAATGGAGAGTGGCATTCGAAACCATTAACTCCTGAAGTTATGAATAAACTATATAATGATTTAACAGAAGAAAACTTTATATTCGAGATTGATGAAACACCACCAGAATATCATTATAAGAAAGGGAAAAATGAATTACCTCCATGGTGTTTATTTTCAGCAATTAGATTTAATAGATATCACAAATATACTGGAGAGACTAAAAATAGTCGTGTTGGTTCATTCTTCAATCACATCTTAGTTAAACCAGTTTGTGATGAATTAAGACAATATCTTATTAAATTACAGATTTTCGATAGTTTAGTTCAACCAAACAAAAATAGTCTTGCAGACGAAGACAATCTTGTCTCGGGAACTCATCGTTCCTTAGCGCGAAGCGATAATGATAAAATTAAGCAGAGAAAAGAATTGAATGATTGTTGCTTTGTATACGCACTCAAACAAACTGGATTATATGATGAAACAACATTAAATGCTATTCGTTTAAGAATTCAACATCGTTTTTTATCATCTTCTGCAATTAATTCATTATGTGAAGAGTTTAAAATTCATATTAAAGTTAATTGTATTGACGAAGAAGCAAAAGGTAAAAATAAACGTAGACCAATGATTATAACAGTTAATGGTAAACAACGTGATTATGTAGGAATCAAAGATGCAGAACCAAACAGAACACATACATTTAATCTATATAATAAACATTATTTTCTCGAAGAAACAACACCATTTAGTACATATTATATTAATCATCTCTCAACTCTCACAGAAGCAGATTTTGATAAGTATGATAAAGAATTTCAAAATAATAGATGGAAACCTGCACGAACATTTATTAAATCATCAAATCTTGTGAAAGAATTAATGAAACAAGGATATTTTGAACCAATCACATATGGTCAATTTTGTATACTCAATACAATATATTATAAAGATATTGATGATGTAAATATAATCAATCTTGAATATAATGAAGATTATTGCACACAACTAATCGCTCCACATAAAAAGAATATACCAGGAATTAATCATTCATATTGGTATGCAGATTTCGAATGTGATGTATCAGGAGATATTCACAAACCATTTATGTGTGTTATTCATAGTCAAGATGGAACAATTAAACAAGAATTTCGAGGTGAAAATTGCAACAAACAATTATTAGATTTTGCACCAGATGGAGCAATTATTTATTTCCATAATTTAGCATATGATATTCGAATGGTTGCATCATTTGGTATCAATAGGTCAATTACCAAAGGTAATAAATTCTTTAAAGCAAATATCAATTATTACGGAAAAACAATTACATTTAAAGATTCATTACCAATGATATCATGTAAATTATCACAATTTCCTAAAATGTTTGATATCCCGCAAGCAGAGCTTGAGTCGACAAAGTCGCCAAACATTAAGAAAGAAATATTTCCATATAGGTATTATACATTATCAAGACTTGCAACAAATATTGGTTTAATTGCAAATGCTGGTAATGATGAAGATAAGAAATGGACAACTGAAGATTATGAAACATTCAATCATAATATTGATTCAATCCCTGGATGTAGAATTGACGATAATGGTGCGAGCTCTCCCACTGGGAGACATTTCGATATGTGGAAATATGCAAGTTTTTATTGTCAACAAGACGTCAAAATATTACGTTTAGGATTCAATCAATTTCGACAAGGCTGTATCAAAGATTTTAAACTTGATCCATTCGAATTTATTTCCATATCATCATTAGCAAATGAATACTTCAATCGAAATGTTTATTATCCAAATGGCAATCTTTATAAACTTGGTGGACATATACGTAAATTTTGTGCTCAAGCTATATATGGTGGAAGATGTATGACTGCATATAATAAAAAATGGCACACAACTAAACCACTATATGATTTCGATGCAGTTAGTTTATATCCATCTGCAATGCATCGATTGTATACAGTTGAAGGTATACCAGAAGTACTTAAACCAGAACAATTAAATATGACATTCTTAAATAATCAAAGTGAATATATTGTTGATATAAGAATTACCAAAGTTAATAAACATTATGCATTTCCACTAATTACTCAAAAAGATCCAATTACTGGTTTGAATATTAATGATGACAATTTGAAACCAGGAGAGACAATTACATTAATAGCTAATAAGATTTACTTAGAAGATTTAATTGAATTTCAACAAATCGAATTTGAATTAGTACGTGGTTTATATTGGGGTGGCAAACGTGATTATCGAATTCAACAAGAAATAAGCAAAATATTTAACAAACGATTAGAATACAAGAAACAACATAACCCATTACAAGAGAATTACAAATTAATCATGAATTCATGCTATGGTAAAACAATTGAACGCCCAGTTGAGAAGGATTATAAATACATTCAAGAAGGAGATGAATTAACGAAATTTTGGACTAAGAATTACTATAAAATCGATGATGATATTAAAATTGAGAATTCTAATATTCACGCAATTCGAACATTCAAGCCAATTGATAAACATTTCAACTTCTCATTATTTGGTATTCAAGTTTTAAGTATGTCGAAGCGTATAATGAATGAAGTAATGTGTTTAGCATTTGATATTGGATGTCATATTTATTATCAAGATACAGACAGTATGCATATTGAAGTTGATGATTTACCAAAATTAATTGAAGCATACAAAAATAAATATAATCGCGATTTGGTAGGAAATCAACTTGGACAATTTCATAGTGATTTTCCCACCATAAATGAACATGATGAGATACCAAAAGCTGTTGAATCATACTTCTTAATGAAAAAGATGTATATTGACAAGTTGCAAGATTCAACTGGTGATGTTGATTATATGAGTCGTGGTAAAGGTTTGACTCAAAATTCTATTAAATATGCATCTAAACAGTTTGATGATGATTATATGAAATTATATGAACATTTATATAATGGTAATGAATGTGCTTTTGATTTAACACAAGGTCAACCATGTTTTGAAATGAATAAGAATATGACAATTTCAACAAAGAAACATTTTATTCGAAAAATATGTACTAAATATGAAGAAGGTAATAGAGAGGAATATTTCAATTATGCGCAAGCTCTAA
>CAJTOO010000074.1 GCA_910577735.1 uncultured Lachnospiraceae bacterium | reverse complement strand
GAGGCCGCTGAAATCGTTAAGAAGATTTACGAGCTGTGTCTGCAAGGAACCACCAAACACGCGATTGTGCTTTATCTGAACGAACACGGCATACCCAGCCCCACGGCATACCGGATAGAAAAGGGCCTGCCCTATTCCCCCGCCGTGGCCGACAATCCCATGTGGGGAAACAAGATTGTCAATGACATTCTGAAAAATCCCATTTATACCGGGGATTTGGTGCAGGGCCGCCGCCGGGTGAAAAGCTACAAGGTACACCAGATTGAGGCTGTGCCGGAGGAAGAATGGGTGCGCGTCCCCGATACCCACGAGGCAATCATCACCCACGAAACCTTTGACCGGGTGCAGGAACTTCTGAAACGTGACACCCGGACGGCCCCTAAAAAGCGGGAGCTCCATTTATTCAGCGGCTTTCTGAGGTGCGCTGACTGCGGCAAGGCCGTGACCCGGAGCCAGAGCGGGAAGAATGTATATTATTCCTGCTCCACTTACAAGAAACGCTCCCGGACAGCCTGCACCATGCACTCTATCAAGCACAACCGTTTAGAGGCCGCCGTTCTGTTCGCTATTCAGTATCAAGTAAGCACCGCCGTTTCTTATTCGGAAATAGTAATCCGTATCAATGCGGCCCCGCTGAAAAAAAGTCAATCCCACCGCCTTAATGACCAGATAGCCGCAAAGGAAAAGGAATTGACGAAAATCACCCGCTACAAGCAGTCACTGTATCAAGACTGGAAAGACGGGGAAATCACCCAGCAGGAATACCGGGAAATGAAAGCCGATTATGAACGGCAGGCCGCTGGGCTCTCGGATTTGCTGGCCCGGCTGACGGCTGAACGGAAAGAGCTCTTAAACGGCGTTGACCAGCAGCATCCTGCGCTGGTAGCCTTCGTGAAATATCAGAACATCGAAAAGCTGACCCGGGAAATTCTGATTGAGCTGGTAGACCATATCAAGGTTTACGAAAACGGCAATATCAGCGTTCATTTCAAGTTTGCGGACGAGTTCCGCAGGATTGCCGATTACATTGAAATCAACACCACCGACACCGCCGAGGCGGGCTGACCCCCGCCAAAGCATGAAAACCTTTTGACAGTGTGTTTTCCTAATAAAACGCAATCTTATGGTAAACTCAAAATACCAGGAGGTGCTTATATGGCGGCATTGCTTATTGTAGAAGATGACAGAAAAACAAACGAGGCAATATGTGAATATTTGAGATCGGCAGGACATGAAATCATTCCCGCCTATGACGGTGACGAGGCATTGCAGATATTTGGAAAGGGTGGTATTGACCTTGTTGTATTGGATATCATGCTCCCCAAAGTGTCGGGGCTTTCCGTCCTGCATGAGATACGGCAGAAAAGTTCAGTGCCCATCCTCATGCTTACGGCGCTTGAAGATGAATATACGCAGGTGGCGAGTTTTGATGGACAGGCGGATGATTACATCACAAAGCCTTTTTCCATGATTTTGTTGGGGCGGCGCATCACGGCTCTTTTACGGAGGTGCAGAAAAGGCGCGGTATCCAACATCATGACTTTTGGGGATGTTACGGTTAATTTCTCCGGCTATACAGCAAGGGATAAAAACGGCAGGATTGACATTACCCCGAAGGAGATAGACCTGCTAAAACTGCTTGTGGAGCATAAAGGGCTGGTGCTTACCCGTTCACAGATACTGGATGACCTGTGGGGGAACAGCTATCCGATCATTGACCGGACGGTTGATACCTACATTAAAAACCTGCGGAAGAAGCTCCGGCTTGACTGTATTGTCACCGTCAAAGGCATAGGATACAAATACGAGGTGGGGCAATGAAAAAGATGAAGTTATTCCCTAAAACCTTTTTTTATACATTAGGGCTGATGCTCTTTATTGTCGGGATAGCCCACTTGCTGCTCTATTTATTTACGAAACCGGAATGGCTTGTAATCTCAGTCAGCCCTCACGATGAATTGTCCCTCAACACAAGTTTGAATGTGACAGACTATGTTACGCAGACTGTCCTGAGAGCCCTGCCACTATCCCTGATCTGCTGTGTGATTATTTCCATAGCCTGTTCCTTTGTATTTTCACGGAAAATCACGGTTCCAATTCAACAGATCGGGGCAGTGACGGAGCAGATGGCACGGATGGAAAGGGATGCTGCTTGCAAAATCAGTTCAAAAGATGAAATAGGCATACTGGCAGACAATATCAACCATTTATACCAAAGCCTGCTGTCGGCTATTGAGAGCCTTGAGATTGAGAAACAGCGTGTAAGCGAGAGCGAGAGGTCAAAGGCTGATTTTCTGCGGGCGGCTTCCCATGAATTGAAGACGCCGGTCACTGCGCTGAATGCCACGCTGGAAAACATGATACTCGGTGTCGGGAAATATAAGGATTATGACACTTACCTGCCGGAGTGCAGGGAAATGACAGGACGACTCGCAGATATGATACATGATATCCTCGAAACCTCGAAAGCAGGGATGTCAGCAGAAAACGAGGAAGCCGTGGAAACTGACCTGTCAGAAATGTTTTCTTCATTGTGTGAGCCGTATATGCTGATTGCCAGAACAAAGGGGATTGACTTCTGTCTGGAATTGCCGGACAGCTTTGAAGCGGTACTGCCGCCTCAGATGTTTGTAAAAGCAGTGTCAAATATCCTTGCCAACGCCGTGGCATACACAGAACCGGGAAGAACAGTTTCCGTATATTTTGACAGGCGCGATATCCTTATAGAAAACGAGTGTGTCCCTATACCCAAAGAAACGCTGCGGCATATATTTGAGCCGTTTTACCGTCCTGACTTTGCAAGAGACCGCGACAAGGGCGGGAATGGGCTTGGACTGTATATTGTAGATATATTATTAAAGACAATGAACATTTTTTACTCATTCTGCCCGATGGAAGAACCACAGGGGATGAGATTTACAATTCATTTATAACAATTCATTGAAAACCATGAATGGAAAAAGCTCTCCGGCAGATCGGGGAGTTTTTTAATTTCTTTTCAATTTCACGTATGTTTCATACTGGTTCCATATTGGGAGTGTAAGATACCAATATCAGAAGGAATAACACCAGAAAACGGAGGTATCAAAATGAGGATTATCAAACGGGCGTATCTTTACGTCACACGGAAAAAGGGGAAAAGTATCCTGCTCTTTTTCATTCTTCTTATCATGGCAACTTTTGTATTGACCGGGCTTTCTACCCAAAAAGCATCGCAGGAGGCACAAAAGAATCTGCGGGAGGCTTTAGGCGGTGAATTCTATGTTTCAGTTGAACTATCGGAAAGCAATCCTTATTTCAGGGTGGTCGATGATGGGGAAGGCGCTCTTGACCTTTACACGGAGCTTCCCGTCACACAGGATATGATCAATGCCATTATGGAAATAAGCGGCATTGAAAAATATGATGCATCAGCCCAGACACTTGTCTCCACAAACCTTACTATCTTTCCCGGTAATGTTCCTTTGAAAGGGGAGCTTAATAACAAGGTATATGCCCGGACTGTTGCCGGAACTGAAAATAACAGCTTTTTTCAGTCGGGGATAATGGAACTGGCCGAAGGAAAACACATTACGGGAAATGAGAGTAATGCAGCGGTTATCAGCAGGGATATGGCAGACCAGAACAACCTGCAGATAGGTGACAGCATTTCCTTACAGGCCGATGAGGAGGCGGAAGTTAAGATTATTGGTATTTATGAAATCCGAAAGCCAGATCCGGCATTTACGAGTGTTGTCACTTATGAAAAACTGGAAAACCAGATTTTTATTGACACAAGCGCCTTACAGAGTTTATTTGGGGATATGCCGGTGGGATTTTATGAAGCGGCATTTTCCGTATATGATCCTGCACAGCTTGACAGCATTATGGCGGAAGTGAAAGGTTTATCCGCTATTGACTGGCGGGCTTTTAAGGTGGCGGCAGACAACCAGACTTATCTGGATGCCGCCGCACCATTGCAGAAACTGCAGGCTTTGGTGTCATCCATAATATGGGTAATTGTATTGGTAAGCGCAGTCATCCTCTCGTTGATACTCACCATGTGGGGAAGGAGCCGTATCCACGAAACCGGAGTATTCCTCTCCCTGGGCATTGGAAAGATGAGGATTATCGGACAGTATCTCGCTGAGGTTTTGTTAATTGCAGTGATCGCCTTTGGATGCTCTTATTTTACAAGCAGTGCAGTTGCGGGACGGATTGCGGACGGGTTATTGCAGCAGGGCATTCCAGCCAATGAGGAACAGCCAGACGATGGTATTGACATTGTTGTAAAGGAAGGATATGGAGATAATATTGAAGTCAGTATAAAGGATGATTCTGCCCTGTCTGATATGCCTTCTGGGCAGGATACCGCCCCGGAAGTGGAAGTTTCGATAGATGGGGCAGAGCCAAGCACGGAGCAGATCAGCGTTACGATTGATTTTTACAATATGCTGCAGCTCTACCTTATAGGCATTATCGTTATCATTCTTTCGGTGGGCATTTCCTCACTGTCGGTAATGCGCCTGAAGCCGCGTGAAATCTTATCAAAAATGAGTTAAGGAAAAGGAGAGGATATAAAATGGCTGTTTTGGAAATGAAAGGGATATGCTATGCCTATGAGAAAGGCAGACCGATATTGTCGAATGTAACTACTGAATTTGAAACAGGGAAAATGTATGCTGTCCTTGGACCATCCGGCTCCGGCAAGACAACGATGCTGTCACTGATCGGCGGGCTGGATATTCCGCAAAAAGGTGAAATCCTCTTTGATGGTGAAAATATTTCACAGTGCGGACTTGCCTGTCACAGGCGCAGCCACGTTTCATTGATATTTCAAAGCTATAACCTTATTGACTATATGACACCGATGGAAAATGTGGCATTGACAGCGAAAAAGGATGTCCTGTCCCTGCTCCTGCGGCTTGGGCTGACAGCCGAGGAAGCAAAACGAAATGTAATGAAACTGTCCGGCGGGCAGCAGCAGAGAGTGGCAATCGCCCGTGCCCTGGCTTCTGATACCCCTGTTATTTTGGCAGATGAACCGACAGGGAACCTTGACGAGGATACGGCGGGAAAAATCATGGGCATATTGAAGGAAAGCGCACATGGACTGAATAAATGCGTGATAGTTGTAACACATTCAAATGAACTGGCGGCACAGGCGGATGTTGTTTTGAGCTTAAAGCGTGGTAGCCTTCATACTGTATAGATACAAAAGACAAACCGCCGCACTATGGCCTTCATCCGCCATATGCGGCGGTCTGCTTTTTTCCGCAGGCAGGCCGGGCGGCCTGATAAGGGAAATTGCTTGGAAAGCGGGGATGCTATATCGGACAAAAAGCAAAAAACTTTAGCCATTTCGGTGATATTCTGAGATTGATTTATAGTCGTTTTGTGCAATTTATGGGAGTTTCGTGCAATGGGATTTGATAGGATACCCCATAATCCGATATAATTTATAGTGGAGAAAAACACGAAATTGAGGGAAATGCGATGAAGATAGCGGTCTGTGATGACAGCAGGGAGGACAGGGGCGCGCTGCGGGCGCTGCTGGAAGCCTGCGGTTATGATTTTGAAATAAGGGAATACGGCTCTGGGGAGGAGCTTTATGCGGATATGGGATATGTACGGGAATGCAGCATAGTGTTCCTTGACATCAACATGGAAGGCATGGATAAGGCAGTTGTATTAGTGACACATGATCCTCATATTGTAAGTTATTGTAAGAAAATATATTTCTTGGATGAAGGAAGAATAGGCCGGTCATGTGTCAGGAATGGTAATCAGGGTGATTTTTATGACGAGATTATGCATCATATGGCTTCGCTTCAATAACAAAAGACAGCAAGGAGCTTATTCTTCAATGGTCTGAGGTGTTTTCTTTCTTGTCATTGTCACTCCTTCTATCTGCGGTATAGAAAAAGGACAGTCGAATTAACGTCGGCTGCCCTTATAAAATTGCACTTGGATTTTAAGGTGTTGCTCGATAAATTGTAGTTGTTTTACCTTTGTCCAGATTGTGTTTCGCTTTTGATTTGTTCCATTTCCGTTGCTACATATTCAGCGGTTATCTTTTGATATTCCCCATTAGCTTTTGGGAAAGATACTAACTTGAGCAACTTGGCAGAGTAAGTCTGTGCAGGTTCATTTTCAAGGTCATTTGT
>CAJTOO010000073.1 GCA_910577735.1 uncultured Lachnospiraceae bacterium | reverse complement strand
TATATAGTAATCAGGCGGCTGCATCCCGGCACAGGCAGGGGAAGTAAAAGCACCTGCAAAGGCTGACAATGTGGTGAAAACACGCCAAAGGGAGCAGGACGTTCCGGTCTATGCGGAGCGGGCATCCCAATGCGGCGGCCTGCCACAGCAGGACGGTGCAACGACATTTCCCATGCCATCTGTCATTGCAAAGTATGAAAAATATACGAAGGCCATTGATGAGCATTACGCAAAAGTAAATGAAGAAAATAAAAAATTTGATAATCCGTCAAAGCATATATGGGATAAATACTATAACACAAAATCCCCTTATTATGTGAAGGGGCTGACACAGAGGGAGCGCGAGATATGTGCGGAATCCGAAAGGCGTGTCCTGAACGGGCTTCCGGCGGCAGTGAACAGCTATGACCCGGTAATCCAGAAGAACTTTGGCGGAATCATGAGCGATGAGGAATGGAATGATGAGGTGCGGCGCGGCATGAATGATTCCATCAACCGGCTTTTTGCGGAAAACGGCATTGACATACCGGAAGGGGCAGACCTGCGCCTGCGGGTTGACCCGTATGAGTACAAAATCCATGCAGGCGATGTGGACGGGGCGCTGGCAAGGCAGATAGAGGAAGTCCTGAACAGGGGAAACAATGGAAGATACCTGTATGAGCATCTGCGCTGGTGCAATCCGGCGAATAATGGGTTTGAGCAGCCCAGGCAGTATTTATATGATACGGCATACCAGGAGAAGGCGGTCATGTGGCATTTTGTAAATGACATGACGGGGCTGGACATGAGAGAACTGGAAAACAGGGACGGGGTAATCTATACGCCGGATGGGCGGAACCTGTGGGATGTAGTAACAGAGCAGTATAATGAAAAGCGGGCAAATGGTGAGATGGATGCCCTGCCTATGGAATCCTTGTATAAAGATTATCAGGTATTTGTGAAAGAGGGATGGGATAAGGAAGATGGGCGCGGGCTTACCATCGGCTATAAAAATGGCAGCCTTTATGACATTGACACGGAATACGGATACGGGCCGGGCCAGAGGGAATGGCTGGAGGATAGCAGGAACCGGCATAGCCGGTATTGGGAAAATTACCGTAAAGAACGGGAGGAGACCCTGCGCAGGGATAAAGCGGAGCCGACAGCCTATGAGAAATGGCTGGACGGGCAGATGGCATATACGGAGGAAGTCCTTTCAGAGCTGGGGAACAGGACATATGGGAAGAGTGGGACACTGCTGTCCCAGCCGAATCTGAAAGCGATGCAGCAGCTATTGGATTATGCAGTCAGTAATGGGCGTGTTGTACCTCTTACGAAAGAAGTATTGCGCCTTCCGGGCAGGGGAACGCTGCGGGGCGGTCTTGATATAAAGGCATAGAAGGAAATGAAGCTACGGCTGAATATCCCCGATAAGCCATAGTCTGACAAGGCAGGGCAGGCATCCCCGGCGTTCCGGCAGATTGGTGAATCGGGGAGCAGTGCGGACAGTGAGCCGTAATATTGAAAACAATGGAGGATTTGAAATGGGAGTTAATTCAGTAAATGATGCAGGTTCCGCATATGGAGCGGCTTTCAGGAACAAGCCGGTATACTTCATGACGGGAAAGGAGACAGAAGCGTTTTTTGATGGGAAGATGCGCAGGAACATGGAGCTGCGGGAGGACACCTGCACCCTCGGCAGCAATAATACATACCGCAGGCAGCATACTACTTATGAGGTTTCCGATAAGGATAAAGGCAGCACATTCCTGGATTTGAATTTTCTGATCAAGGACGAGACCAGCAGCCTGAAAGGGAATCTCAGCGATGATAAGGATGTGGATTTCTATAACTTTTCCATCCCATTTATGAACTTCCAACGGAATTATTTCGGTGTTGAAGCTTACATTGATATGCCGGAGGGCTGTGATTACGACCTTACCCTGTATGACGAATACGGCAACCAGGTGGGGAAGGCAGAGTGGGACGGAGAGGGGCGGAAGAAGCTGACTGTCCCTAATTGGGATATCAATACCAATAAATACTGCCTCAAGGTAGAAAACGGAAACGGGGAGGAGGTTTCCCCGGATGATTATTACAGGATCAGTTTCCATGTTTCTGAAAACAAGGAGTATGAAAAGACTGACGCCGTCAGGGAAGCATATGGGAACCTCCACAGCGCATACAGCCGGAAGGATGAAAACTGGCGGGAATATCTTGACCAGTATAATGCAGTCCTGCGGGAGACGGAGCAGAACTATATAAAAGAGCTGGAGCAACTCCACCAGAAGCAGTTTGACAGCCTGCCGGAAGAAAAGAAGTATAAGGGCGGGCGCACCGTGGATGAACTGCTGCAGGACATGGCGGAGGGGAAGGATTTAAGCGATGCGGAACTGGAGTATGTGAAGATTTTTGCCAACCTGAAAGACATGGAAAAGGCGCAGAATAAAGCGGAGCTGAAAAACAGCTTTTCAGATGATTTCGTTAAGGATTTGGAGGGGATGGGCATTTCCCGTGACGACATAGAGGGTATGCGCGTAAGGATTGGGAGCAGCGGGGATGTGTCCGTGGACGGGATAGAAGATAGCGCCGTCCGGGAACAGGTACAGAAACTGATAGATGAAAAGTACGGTGACCGGATGTACCAGTATTATATAGGGATTGCGGACAGCGTGGGAGACCTGTCCTCTAACACATACCGGTATGCCACGGACATACAGGAAGTGCGGCGCTACCTGAAAGGGGTTACGGGGGAGGACATTTCCTTAGAAAATCTTTATCTGACGCCTGACGGGAAGATCGGAGGGCTTCCGGACAAGGCGGCTGATCTGATCAACAAGACGAAGGACAATGCCAAGATAGAACGGATGAAGGATGCGCTGGTGGATATCATAGGGAAGATCAGGATAAGCGGCGACTTGGGGATTCCCGATTTCACTTCACAGTTCCAGTTCAAGGATGGGGCGTTTTCCGTGGCAGACAGCGGTTTTGCGGTTGATATGGGCGCATTGGATGACCGGTTTACACCACAGTCTTCCGGCAATATGTATTCTGATATGTATAGATATCAGTTCAGGAAAGTTTTATAAGTATGTGGTTCCCTATCCACGATAAGCCACAGCCTGACAAGACAGGGCGGGCATCCCCGGTGTTGCTACAGATTGGCGAATCGGGGAGCAGCGGTTGTCGAGAATGCAGAAATAAATTGCTCAAACTTGGAGGGATTATGAATAATACTGTTTTGGAATTTGAGTGCATTGGCATGGATGGCGGAAACAAATTTCCAATCGAATATACCGGGCGTGGGCAGGATATATCGCCGGAATTTATAATTAAGAACCTGTCACCGAATGCGAAAACCCTCGCTGTTACACTGGAAGATTTATCACATCCAATTAAGGAATTTACGCATTGGGTTATATGGAACATTCCTGCCACTGACAGAATAAAGAAAAATATTCCTGCTGGCAAGGCAGTGCCAATGCTGGGGAATGCCCGCCAGGGGATAGGATATGGCTTTCACTGTTATGCGGGGCCGAAGCCACCGAAAGGGAAAAAGCATACTTACCGCTTTACAGTCTATTCCTTGGATTGTGAAATAAATATAAGCGCCAACTCTATGAAAAGAAATTTTCTGAAAAAGGCTGAAAGGCATATCATCCAAAAAGGTAGTATTGTTGGTGAGTTTGAATAGAGACCCCGATTGTTTTCGTGTGATGAAAATGGAGGTGTTTTCAGTGTTAAAAAAGCTGAATTATATTTTAAATATAGTTGCTGGATCGTTTATCGGAGTTTCTATTGGTCATGGAATTTATGTGTTTTGGGAGTATAAGACACATCCCGGCTTATATGCCATGCAATCAGCACCGTGGTATACCAGCATTTTCGTATATGGTATAGTTATGCTTATTCTTTTGGCAGTGGTGGTTATTGCAAAGTTAATTATTCGGAAAAAGATAAAGCCTGCAGACGCATAATCACCAATATGGCACAGAGGACGGACAGGGCGGCATCCCCGGCGTTCCGGCAAAACAGTGAGAGGGGAATTGAAATGGATATAACGGGAATAGCAAAAAGCCATCAAGCGGACATCCCCGGTGTTCTGGCAGATTGGGGAATCGGGGAGCAGAGGGAGTTCCGTGAATGGTAGTAATAAAAAATTGACATAAGGAGATTTTTAAATGGACGTTACAACAAATTCAAATCTTTGTAGATTTCAGACAAATGATGTCAGGCAGGCAGCAAGGCACAATATTGAAAATCACGAGGAAATTGTAAAAAGGGTTCGGGATACTTTCAAGCCAACAAAGGATTTTTTTGAAAAGATGACTGAACAGACAGTTGCTGTATGTGACTGTTATACGAATTATCAGATTACCACCAATATGCCGGAGAACGTTTTCAGCGATTCCTTTGGCTATGCTATGCAGCATGACATTGCAGACCGGATGGAGGATTACTATGCGGGCAAAATGAGTGACGATGAACTAAAACAGTATTTTAATGACTGCTGCTCTGATATGCGGATATACAGGGCGCAGCAGCACCAGACTTCGGGAAATGCAGACGATGATAATATGCAGATTGTCAGCCAGATATATGAAATTTTTGCTAAGGAAAACGCGAGGGCAGCCGGCAATGCGAATTATAACGAAGGGGCGCAGGCCAATGCATCCTACGGTAGCAATTATAGGAATGATGACTGGGTTTACTATAATGCGGATTACCATTACCAATGTGGGGAAGTGAAGGATTTCTTGGGAGCGGCGGCAAATGAGGTTGCAAAGAAGTGGGGAATCGGCGCTGTTGATACGCAGGAGATAGAAAAAAATTCCAAGTTTACTATAGATGGAGGGTTTGATTTCAACAGTGTATGGAACTTTACATATCGGAACCAAGTGGGGCGTGCAAGCATAGCGGATGAGGGTGTGGAACCGCCAAGGGATTTCAAGTTTTTCTACAAAGAGCACGTTGACAACAAGGCAAAAATGGAAATGTGGATGGGCGGCCAGAAGAGAAGCATTGATGTTCCGTTCTATATCACGCGGGACAGCCTTAAAGGGCAACTGTACAATGCAGATGAGCTTATGAAAGATTTTTATGGGAAAACAGACCGTGCCAGAGAATACTCCGGTTTCATGGGACAGTTATCCATATTTACGAGATGGTATTCATGGCAATCAGGAATCAATAACAGGTTCGGGAACTTTATACCGGAAGCATAAATACATATATCCACACCTCACGAAGAAAACCAATAAAGCACAAACGATAAAAGGGAACCAAGCAGGAACACTTCATGTCTGGTTCCCTTGTTCCATATCAGTGCGGGGAGGCGGTTGTCAGTGGAGAGGATCAGATGCCCGAACCCGAAGTGCGGGCGGCACATCCTTGACATTGAGGAGATGCCGCCGGGCAGGACGGTGCTTGAGATGAAGTGCAGGCGCTGCGGGGAGGTGGTCGAGGTGGGCTTCGGCCCGAAGAAGGTACATAAGAAGAACAGGCGGCAGGGGTAGCCCTGCCATTTTTTTGTAGATGCCGTGATTAGGAATGCGTCCCGTGGGCATACTTACAGTATACATGGTAATTTATGGAAAATTACTACTGTAAGGACACCTGCACGGAACCGTTCCGCTGATCATGGTTAGAAATCCAGAAGTGGCTGTGGGAGGGATTGAGAGATGTGCAAAATAAGGTGTCCGCTGTGCCGGAAGAGGATCTGCGATTTAATCGCCATCGCGGAGGGGAGGACAGTAGTCCGTATCAGATGCCCCCACTGCGGTAGGACAGTCAGGCTGGAATGGCTGATACAGACCTCATTGAAAACGAAATAATGTTTACTCGATTGTGCGAGCGGCCAAGTGACGAGCTGCGAAGGGCCGGAGTAAAGCTAGAGACCAATACCTTAGCTTACTCCGGCCTTTTTTACGTTTCTAGGTAGTTTCATATCAAAAAAATATAGCGTTTCTGGCTTTACGAAGGCGTAAAGAAAGGAACGCTTTATGTCTGGAAAAATCAATACATTCTGCGTCCTGCCGGGTTCCGGCGGGAGGCCTGAATGAAGATCACCTATGAATTTGTGACAGGGGAAATCTCCGGGGTGGAGGTGGACGAGCGCCTCGGAGGGATGCTGCTGGATTTAGACCGCCAGCAGTACAACAACGATCAGAAGGAGACCCGCCGCCCAGGATAAACTTTTAAAATTACAAAAATGTTACAAGTCATCAAAAAGGAATAGGA
>CAJTOO010000072.1 GCA_910577735.1 uncultured Lachnospiraceae bacterium | reverse complement strand
TTTATGAAAGTATTGATTTTATTTTTTTATCATATTTCAGTATGCGAAGTATGAGTTATAATATTCCCGCTCGTTATCGCTGAGGAACTGTCGTGAAATAATTTGTATATTTTTGGAATCTATGTTAATATATGTCATGAACGAGTTTAGTGATTCAGGAGGACATTTTCATGGCACATAATAACGATAAAACATTGAGCATCATTGAGCAGGTTTTCAAGACAATGCCCCAACTATTGGATGAGCGCCAACGTCGTCTGCTGGCCGCAAGCATTGCAAAGGGCTATGGCCATGGCGGCATCAAACTTGTCAGCGAAGCCAGTGGCATGGATATCCGCACAATACGTTCTGGCATCCATGAGATCAAGGACGGCATGCCTTTCCCTTCCGGACCGGAAAAGGTCAGAAAAAGCGGTGCTGGCAGAAAACCTGTAAAACAACTGCAGCCCGATCTTCTGGATGACATCAGGGCTGTTGTTGAAAACAATACTTACGGTGATCCCCAGAAGGTTATTTCATGGACTGACCTCAGCCTCCGGGATATTTCGTCAATCCTGAAGGAACGTTTCGGGATTGATGCCGGGAAAGACATTGTGTCGCGTGCGTTGGAGGAGCTTGGCTACAGTAAGCAGGCAAACCAAAAAATGCTCCAGGTTGGAAGCCAGCACATTGACCGGGATGCCCAGTTCCAATACATCAACACGAAAGCCCAGGAATTCATTGATGCCAATGAGCCTGTAATATCAACAGATACAAAAAAGAAGGAACTTGTGGGCAACTTTAAAAATAATGGTGCTGAATACAGGCCGGCAGGGGAAGCAAGGAAAGTATTGGACCATGACTTCCCCCTGCCCGGGCTGGGTAAGGTCGCCCCGTATGGCGTATACCTTGTCAACGGCAATGCTGGGTTTGTAAACCTGGGGACGGACCATGATACGAGCGCATTTGCTGTTGAAAGCATCCGGCGCTGGTGGAACATCGTGGGGAAGCCGACATACCCGGATGCCCAAAAACTGTATATAAACTGTGACGGTGGCGGCAGCAACGGATGGCGAACGCGTCTGTGGAAATACGAACTGGCACTGTTTGCCCAGGAAAGCGGATTGGAAATCCATGTTTCCCATTATCCGCCAGGCACGTCAAAATGGAACAAGGTTGAGCACCGCCTGTTTTGTTATATAACAAAAAACTGGGCAGGGAAACCGCTGATCGATATCAATACCATTGTCAACCTGATCTCATCAACTACTACGGCCAAAGGTCTGGAAGTGAAATGTGTTGTTGACAGAAATACATACCAGACTGGTTTAAAAGCAAATGATGAAATGATGAGCAGAATTGATATTGAAGCAGTTGGGCCAAATGAATCATGGAACTATGTAATACGTGGGTTCAAATAGTACATTTTATTTTGCGACAGTTCCTGAGCACATCTTTGTCAAGCAGGTATCTGTTCTGTTCATACAGATCAGAAATCACTTTCGTGATGCTGTACTCCATATCCTCATACTTTGATGCCTTGACATTCGCAAAGGTCAGAAAAATGACCGGAAAAGTACCCTGCAGCTGTCTATACTTTTCCTCCTTCCAGATAGAAAGTCCCTCAAACAGATCGCCCCTTTTCGCATACCGGTTCGAGAAAAAGCACTCGAGCATGCTCATGTTGAGTGTCTTGCCAAAGCGGCGCGGGCGGGCAATGAGTGTCACTGTCGAACCAGTCTCCCACCATTCCCTGATAAAATCCGTTTTGTCGATATAAAACTTATCCTGCCCGATCACCCTGTCAAATCGCTCTTCCCCTATGTTCACCATCATACTGCTGTCCATATCAGCCCCCTCAAAGTTGAATCTCTGTCCACCCGATCTGATCCGCCGTCTCCGTCTGCCGGAAAAAGTCCCAAAATAACTGCTGCACCGTCCCACCCGATAAGATCTGATGCCGCTTTACCCTCACCTGATTTCCGGCGATCTCCACGCAGTCTTCCTCATCTGATTCCCCTGCAGATAAATATCCTGCCTTCTGGTGTGTGTACGACATGCAGTCCGTATATACGCGTCTCTCCACTGTTAAAGCATCCCCAAAACGCGCAAACGCCCCGTTCATGGGCGGTGGAAAAACCGCTGCAGGCGCCCTGCTCTTCTCAAATACTGCCAGATCGTAACTCATGTATAAACCTCCTTCATTTATGATAATTTTATTGCATTTCTAAGGCATCTTCTACATTTGCAAGTTATGCATGTGTGACTGGATTGGCTACTTTTCCCATTTCCGATCTATTGGCTCCCATATTTTTCATATCTCTCCTTTTGCATATATTGTGTCTATGGTATATTGACCTTTAGAATCGTATTCATAAGAATCATAAATACTTTATATACATATGGCTCCACTTGCTCTACATCCAAGCCATACTCTTTAAACACGTTATCTAAATCAACATTTTCCATATCCTCTCATCCCTTCTCATAAAACGCGACTGAAAATGTTCTGTTTAACACTTTACTTTCTTTCATTTTAAGCCATTCTGATACATATAGCAATTACTATTTTATGATTTCGATGCTCCAATATCCGCCTGCAGTATCAGTCCTCCTGCAACACCTCCCTGCAGTACCCCACCAGATCAAAATACCCCATTCCTCTGTCGGTCGGCGTTGCCTGCGTCACGATCACCGCATTTTCAGCCGGAATCACCGTGACGCTCTGACCGCCGTATCCGCGGCAGCCGTACCAGTCGTCCCCAACCCACCACAGAAAACCGTATGCGGGATTCGACTTGAGCGGCGTCACTGCCTGTCGAATGTACTCCGCGGACAGGATCCGCTCTCCCCTGTGCATTCCTTCATGCAGAAAAAGCTGTCCGATCTTCATCATGTCGAGCGCCGTCAGTGCGAACTTCGTCTCGTTGTCATCGTCCGCACCGTCTCCCACACTGTAGTACACGCCGCACGGACTCTGATACCAGCGCGCACTCTCGATCCCCAGGGGTCTGAACAGATTTTCGTCCATAAAATCAAACATGTCCCCGCATGCCTTGTCCAAAAGCTTTGCCAGCAGGATCACGTCCCACTCCTTATAATTGTACTTCGTTCCCGGGACATCGGCGACCGCACAGTCCGCAATGTGCGAAATCCAGTCACCCGAATCCCGAAGCTGCCGCATCATGGGACAGTGGTAGTGGACACCTCCGTTCCAGCAGATCCCGGAAGTCATCGTCAGCAGATGACGCACCGTGATCATTCTGTGAAACAGATCGCGGCATTCGCGAAACACCGGAATATACTGATAAACCGGATCCTCGAGGCTTTGCAATAGTCCCCTGTCCAGCGCGATCCCCGCACAGACTGACATGATACTCTTCGCCACGGACAAGACCACATTTCTGCTGTTTTCCCGAAATCCATTGTAATGGCATTCTGCCAGTATTTCGTCGTCCCTGCACAGCAGGACACTGTTCACCTGCCGATAGCGACGGCTTGCTATGTACCGATCTATTTTTTCCTTGATATTCATTTTATATACCTCCCTATGACTGATCCGGGAGTCCTTTTCAACTCCGCAGGCGTCCCTGTCGCGATCACATTGCCGCCCTCGTTTCCGCCGCCCTCGCCCAGCTCGACGATGTAGTCGCAGTTGGAGAGTATGTAAGGATCGTGCTCTGTGACTATGATGGAATTTCCCATATCGACAAGCTCATCCAGCAGGTGCATCAGCTGTTCACTGTCATAAAAGGAAAGCCCCGTCGTCGGCTCATCTAATATGTACAGTGCGCCCTTATTGCTCTTTCCCTTTGACAGCTCCTTTGCAAGCTTGATGCGCTGGCTCTCGCCGCCGGAGATCGTCGGTGTCGCCTGTCCTAATTTGATGTAGCCCATTCCCACGCGCTGCAGGACCGTGAGCATGTTGTCGATGGCACTGTCCTTCGCGGCAAAAAAATCCTTCGCCTCGTCCACACTCATCTCCAGCACCTCGCGGATATTCTTCCCGCCGACAGTCACTTCCATCGCCTCCCTGATATATCCGCTGCCGCCGCACGCATCGCAGTCAATGTCCATAAAATTGCCAAAGCCCACATGGTAATGTATGACACCGTCACCCTTGCATTTAGGACATCCGCCCTTGCTGTTCACGGAAAACATACCTGCTGTATAACCGCATTCCTTTGCCTTGTCACTCGCCGCAAACAGGCTTCGAATCCGGTCAAAAATGCCTGTGTACGTAGCCGGACACGAAGTCCTGCTCCGACCGATCGGCCGCTGGTCAATAATGAAGCAGTGCCTGATATTTCCTGCACCCGTCAATGTGACACTCCTGTCAGGAATTTCCGCCTGCTCTTCCTCGTCGTCCCCATCCATGACACATTTGGCTTTCAACTGTTGTTTTAAGGCAGGCACTAACGTGTCCGCGATCAGACTGGATTTGCCGCTGCCCGACACACCTGCCACACCCACCATGACGCCGAGCGGGATCTCGACCGTGATATTTTTTAGATTGTGCAGCTTCGCGCCTGCGATCGTCAGCATTTTGCTCCTGTCGATCCCGCGGTATGTTCTCTTGATCTGAAAACCTTCCCGCCCGCCTGCGGGCATACCTGCGCTGAGCGGATCTTCGTATAGATAGGGCGCCGTTTTTGATCCTGCACATCGCAAAAACGCTTCATAGGCACCCTCGTAGATCTTCACGCCGCCCCGGATCCCGGCGCCGGGTCCCATATCGATAATGTAATCCGCCTCGCGGATAAACCGCTCATCGTGCTCCACCACCACGACAGTGTTTCCATTGACGACCAGCTTTCGGATAATGCGTATCAGCTTCTCCTTCTCGATCTCATGCAGCCCGATCGTGGGCTCGTCGAACACAAAGACGATGGAGTCCATCTCAGCGATGATGTAGCTTGCCAGGAACAATCGCTGGATCTCACCGCCCGAGAGCGACGGGACAGGGCGCGAGAGCGCCAGGTGATGGAGCCCCACATCGACCATGCAGGACAGCTTTGTGACGATCTCCTTCAACAGCGGGTTCCTCCCGCCGCACGCCCTGTAACTTTCCCGCAAAAAATCGAGCAGATCGCTGATGTACATGTCCTCCAGCTCATTGATGGTCCTGCCTGCAAAGGTTGTGTGGGAAGCCCGTTCGCCAAGTCCCGTCCCGCCGCATTTTGTACAGGTCCGCTCCGCCATCATGCCCGCATTCTTTAACAGGTACGCCGTTCTTCCGGAAGTTGACACAGCGCCGTTGGTGAGCATGGTGATCCACGGAATGAAGCCGTAAAATTTTGACTTCCCGCCGTCCCCGTATTTGAGCAGGTCAATCTGCTCCTCTGTCAGATCAGACAGCCTGTCCTTCCACAGATCCATGTTATGGCTCCGGCAGAATTCCTCGAGCATCGATCTCGTCGCTCCCTTTTTGCCCAGGTCGCACGCGACCTCGCAAATATGCTGACTCTGGTCGGCGAACATCCTGTCGGCATCGATCCACTTGATGATGCCCTTTCCCAGACATTTCACACACATTCCTTTGGGCGAATTGCGCTGGAACATGGAGATGTCTGTGTGCTGTCTGTCATCGTACTCCGGCAGACAGTTTCCGTAACTGGCATACAGCGCCGCAAGCATGGCGCTTATCTTTGTCTTGGTCCCCACGGTACTTCTTGGATTGGACTGCCGTATGATCCTCTGCTCGACCGCAACTGTCGGCGAGAGCCCCGTGATGCTGTCAAATGACGGCACGGAATCCACCATGAATTCCGTGCCGGAGAACATCAGATATCTTCTCTTTCCCTCCTCGTAGAGTGTGTCAAATGCCAGGCTTGACTTCCCGCTGCCCGACACGCCCGTGATGACGGTGAGCTTCTGCTTGGGAATGCTAACGTCGATCCCTCTTAGATTGTGGATCCTTGCGTTTTTGATCTCGATGTGGGTGTTCATTCTCTGTATTCCTTTCTTCCAATAATGATCCATATCTTGTCCCATTTATCTTATCACGGTTACGGCTGCCTTTCCATAGACACGACTGCTTTCCGGTTGATAAATCTTGCTGACAAAGCTAGTACAGCATTTCCTAATCCCTCATACACTTAGCACTCGCTATTTACGCCATCGCCGCGTTGTCGTCAGTCAACAATGCCACCGCATTGCCTCCTTCCTCCGCCTTGCGCTGACGAAAATATCAAGCACTAAGTATTGCATAAAATAGAAAACTTGTATTATTGAAGATGAAAAAGACACTTGAAATGTAGTCTGTATATTAAAAAATGATTACTTTTTGTAGTATTATGGGTATGCTGAAATACCAATATTGTAATTTAAGAATGCTTGTATATGGAGTAAACGTAGTAATTAAAACACACAGAATGAGAAAAATGTAATCCATTGATAGTAATTAGCTTCAGAAATGTATTTTGATTGTTTT
>CAJTOO010000071.1 GCA_910577735.1 uncultured Lachnospiraceae bacterium | reverse complement strand
TGCCCCGGATTCCCATGCCATTCGCATTTACTTCTTTCGCCGCCTCCATCCACGCATCCTTCACTTCCTGCGGAGCGTTCGGGCCAACCATCTCAAAGGCTTTCTCATCCTGGTCGGCTGCCTTTCCCTGCGCCGCCTTTTCTTCCACCGTTTCCATGAATCCCACAGCCCCGGATTCCGCGCTTCTTCCTGTCTTTCTTGCCGTGTATCCTGTCAGCGGATATCCCGCTGTTCCTATTCCGTTAATGCTCATTTCAGTCCTCCATTTCTTTTTTATTGCCGCCCCTCTGTCGTTCAGAACCGCATCCGCTCCCTTGCAATAAGTCCGAGCGGTTCATTACCTCATAATTACATTTTGCCTATGTTCCCCGGTCAAATTCCATACTGACCTTCATCTCCTCTCCTTGCTCCCCGGTTTCCCAATCTGCCAAAAAACCTACCCTTGCTTCTTATAAAAATATGGAACCTTAGAATTATCTCCACCTCAATCTACTTGAAAAGTTTTTGCGTATTCGCCACAAAACTTGTATGCTCATTCAGTATATCCGCAAATATGCCTATCGCTGTTCCTTTTTTGTAACCAAAACTCTTGAATGCCGCCAAAAACTTTTCTCTTGTCTGCTCCATTATTGATACTGCCGAATCCCGATATTCTGTGTCGAAAAGCTGAATCCTGTCTTGTATTTTTCCTTCATTTTGGGGATCGCTTCTATTGAAAAACCATGAACTGTCCGGATTTTCAAAGGCTTTGTTTGTCTGTTGACAGGTAATATATCCTTCCAGATTTGCCAGACGCATCTTAAAAGCCTCATCCAGTCCCGCCAAATCTTCTTCAAGCGTAAGAGACCTCTTCCCCGTAAGTTCATAAGAAACTTCACGTTCTCCATTTTCATGTTCTTTCACGATTTCATGATACCGGGACTCATATGTATCCATGATTGATTTCATTACATCTTCCACATTATAGTTTCCGTCTTTTAATGTCTGGCTGCTGATTCCCCTCATTGCCGTATAATGTTCCCATGCTACCTCATTTGTATTTTGTATTGTCATCTCCCTTGCATTGACATAATCCGAATCAGGCTCAAATTTATTTACCATTTCCCGCAGCATATTTCGTCCCTCATCAGAAATGGAGAGATTAACTGGCTGCTGCGTCACTTTTCTGCCTGCATTTGTTTCAGATACCTTTTCCTGCACATGATTTGCAACAGCCCCCATATGACAATAATTACTTCCAATTCCATTCACACTCATTTTTAAATATCCTCCATCTTTGATACAGCGGCCCATCTGTCGGTCAGAGCCGCATCCGCTCCCTTATAAAGTCCGAGCAGTTACTCTCGACAAAGGCGCGTGGTTTTTGCGCCCCTGCCGGAAAAAATGATATTTACGCCTTTAAATCGAAACCTGTTACTGTCGGTGCTGTAGACATGGCACTGTTACCCATACCGATTTTACTTATCAAATTCTCTGTAACTTTTCCCATATCTGTTCCCATTACAGTAATATCATACTGCCTGCCGTCTTTCTTTTCTCCCAGCTTTTCCTGCTCGGCCTTCTTTTCCTTATTCTTTTCAAGCAGCTTTTCCCATTCCTCTTTACGCTCTTTGTTTCTAGCCCTCGCCTCCTCAACCATTTTCTTGGATTCCTCTGTGCCGGGGTCAGCCTCAAAAACACCTACGCACTTTGTCGTAATACAGTCCTCGCTGTCTATGCTGATTTCCAGACTGACCAGCCTCGCCCCATTTTTAGCAGAATTTTCACATATCTTATTGATACAGTCCGGCATTTGGGAAAGTGTATTTTCCAGCCATTCAGCCGTTTTGGGATTGGATGCCGCCTTTGAAAGCAGGCTGGAATTGATTGACACGGAACTGTCCTTTGTCGGTGTCAGGCAGGCATACTTATTATTCAGATATTCTGAATATTCCCTCCTGCTCCCATATGTGCTTTTCTTCTCCGTTTCCTTTCTTGATGCCTTTGCCTGCATTTCTTTTTCTGCATTAGCCTGTTCCACATTGCTATAATTGTTTGTGATTTCCATTGCCATAATATCGTCCTCCTTAAAAAGCCTTACCTGCTCCTCCCCCTGTCAATCATAGCCACCATACCCATAATGTTTATTCACCGGGCATTGCTTTTTTTAATCCGCACTCCCTTTATGCGGTTCCGCCGAAATGATCTCCCCCTGCACGTTGGATTCATCCGAATCCCCGTCCAGTCCATCTTCGTCAAGCTGCGGCTCCACCGCTATCGGGTCATCATCATAGACCGCCGGACCGTCATCCTCAATCTGATGCACGGCATCCGGGGCGGGGGTTCCCTGTGTGGTGCATCCGCTGATTGCGGGAATCATCATTGCCGTAATAAGTAATGCCGTTATTCTGCTGACACGCATTTTTCAAGCCCTCCGTCATAAATTGAGGAAACCTGCCATCTGCTGATAATACGAACCGGCCCTCAAAAAAGTTTCATTTCTCTTATCTGCTGCGGCCCCTCTGTCATTCGGAGCCGCCCATGCCCCCTTGCGGTAAGTCCGGGCATGATGCCCTTCATTACCCAAGCAGCGTATCTCCGCCTGCCGCTGTCTCCGTCATGACATTTGATTCATAAGCGTTGGAAGCCGCCGCCATCTGCCTGTCACCAGCCCATGCCTTTGCCAGCCTGCTTCTCTCCTGCTCCGCCTTTGCAATCTTTTCATCCAAAAGTTCCTGCTGAATTTGTTTTGCCGCTTGACGCTTTTGTAAATATTCCTCCAATAATTCTTTCTGTCTCTCTTTTCTTTCACTACTGCTTTTATAAAAACTATCTTGTGAGCGAATACCAAATTCAGAATCTGCGGAAACCGGCCAAGCATCACCCCTACATTGTTCTAGCGTTTCACCAACTGTCAACATTACAGACGCATTCCTTGAACCATATGAAGCTCCTAAGTCATGCTTAATCCAACTTAAAACCTGCTGCTTATATTCAGGATCGTCTTTCATTCTCTTAAAAGCAGCCTCAGTCACATTAACTGCCGCATTACTTACTGTTGCGTGCGTAGTAATCTGAGACAACTCCTGATAAAACTCTTTCTTAAACAGCTCCATTTCTTCCGCTTCCGATAGTTCCTGTGTACTGCCTGTTTTTTCCAGTGCGAATTTTTCCGTACCGTTCACATTTTTCGTATTTCTCTTTGTTTCCACATTGTTCTGATAATAATTTTGTCCTATTCCACCGATAGCCATTTTTAATCCTCCGTTTTAATCTGTTTTTGAGTTTCATTTAGTGCAAGGTCATTTACTTACCTTCTCCCACCTCCCCCTGCTGAAGCATTACCGTTACATGGAACACATCCCCTTTCACTTTTATGTTTACAGCGCCAAAATACCTCTCTGCAATATCCCGCACATTTTCAAGCCCTATCCCATGCTCCGTAATGATTCCCGGCAGGATACTCTGTTTCGTTGTAGGCGGGAGCGGACTGCCTTTGCTTACAGGGACAGCGCCGTCAAAGCTATTTTCTACATACAGTATCAAAAACTGCTTTTTCCGCTTTAACGAAAGGCGTATAAATCCTTTACCTGTTTCCAGTTTTTCGCAGGCTTCTATGGCATTATCCAAAAGGTTGTTCAATATGATCCCCATATCAAACACGGGAATTTCCCCGCTATACCGGAAATCTGCACCAAACCGGATTCCCGCCTTTTCCGCCCTGCGGCATTTGTCATTGATGATGACATCCGTCACTGCATTCCCCGTCACATACTTATATTCCAGTTCCTGCATGGTCTCATCCATCCTGCGGACGTATTCCTCTATCTCTCCATACTCCCCTGCTTCTGTCAGCCCTTTAATGTTCGCCATGTGGTTTTTCATCTCATGCCTTACCTTGCGGATGCTGCCATAAAAATTCTCTGCTTCCTCCAGACGCTCCCTCATAGCCTTCACTTGCTGTTCCTCCACGAAATGTTTCTGCCTCTCGGCAAGCAGGATGCGGTATCTCTGCCAGAAATAGATCAGGGCGGCCTCTCCCGCAAATATGAGAACCGCTATCATGGGAATCTTCCAAAGCAGGTCTGGCTTTTCATCAAACAGCACAAAAGCATCTGTATTTATTCTTACAATAAGCAGGCCGTTGACCACGTTTGCAATCATGCTCCCAACAAAATTTAGAATGGAAAGCAGGATGATGTCCTGCCAGGCCATTACGGCTTCCCCTTTAATGAGGCTGTGAAAAATAACCGCCATTGCCACATACAGTACCATATAAAAGAGAGCGGAAACCGCCATACCGACCGACAAACATTGGTATACCTGTTGCATATAGCTTTCCTGCATTGCATCAAGGCTTTTCATCATCACACCCGTTATCTTCATGTAAATGCTGTTTGCAATCAGAAAACTCAGACAATGGAGGTTATAAAAAGCAAGCATCACAAATACTGCTTTTCCAATCTGCTTTTTATAACATATCCCGGCATAACCCATTATTACAAAAGCTGAAACGCCATACCGCACCCAAGCGGCACACGGAAGGAACCCTATCCCTATATTGGCAAGGATAAACAGTACTGCCGCAATGCCATCCCTTTTTGATTTTTTCTCCCTGAAAGCCGCCGCCCACAAAACAAGGAACATAATTGCTTGTATGGCAATCTTCCATATATCCAAGATGCTATTCACTATTTCAAACGCTGGCTGGCTCATAGGCTTTCCTCCGAAATGTAATCCATGTATGCCTGCACAAAGCCGTCATATTTATACCTTGAAAGAAGCAGCTTATCCCCGTTCGCCATCCTTACCTCCGCCTTATCGTAACCCTCCACATGGAAAAGGTTGATAAGGTATCCCCGGTGGATGCGGTAGAACTGCCCCGCCAGCTCCTCCTCCAAATCCCCGATCTTCGCATAGTATTCGATATTCCCGTCTTTCAGGTACAGGATGATATTGTGGTTCCGGCTTTCCATGTAATAAATGTCATTCAGCGGTATCGCCTTTCCCTCGCCGCCATACTGGATCACAAGTTTTTTCTTCCGCTGCTCCGCCTCGGATAAAATCTGCCCCGCCGCCCGTCCGAACACCTCTGCGAATTTCTGTTCGTCCACGGGCTTTACCAGATACTGGAACGCCCCTACGTCAAATGCGTCATACACATATTTTTCATACCCTGTCACAAAAATGATGATGGGCTGTTTCTGTGCCTCCATGCCCCGGATATGCCTTGCCAGCCCCATGCCGTCCAGACCTGCGCCGGAGCCGCCCATCTCTATGTCCAGAAAAATAATGTCATGCTCCTTACCGTCCGAGAGGTACGCATCGGCAGAGGCATATTCCGTGATGCCGCACTCCCCGCCCTGTTTTTTGATGAGCGAAACGAGGTAAGACCTTATGTTTTTTTCATCATCACACACCGCAATTTTTATCGTTTCTGCCACCTCCAGTCCTCAACTAACTTATCGGAAAAATAAGGGCGATTTCTAACGCCTACTTCGTGAATGGTTAATCTGGCTACGTGAATCGCAGATTTTTTGTTTTTGAAAGGCCAAATCGGTCGATCAGCCCTAAAGTTTTTCGCCATCCGTCCGATACGGTGGAAATGCAAACCGCCGTGTAAGCATATTACCTCTTACCTCCCCGCTTTCCAAGCAATTTCCGTTATCAGGCCGCCCGGCCTGCCTGCGGAAAAAGCAGACCGCCGCACATGGCGAATGATGGCCATAGTGCGGCGGTTTGTCTTTTGTAAATTATCTGGCATTAAGTTCCACCAAAACAATCTCCGGAGGATTATCACAGCAATGCATATTGGTACTATCGGCCTTTTACTACTTACTGGCAGAGACATTTATATACCGTTTGCTCATAACACAAATAATTCCAAAATAGAAAATATAAAAAACCACAATACACGCTCCAAACCCACCGGCTAATTTGAGCAGAATATTATTCAAAGAAGCCGGCAATATTAAGTTCATTTTTCCGTTTAGTAACGGTATACAGAATAAAATAATCAATAAAGCCATTATCATTGGAGAGGACAATTTAATTGCTATCTGCTGATTCACAAGTCTTGCTATCTGCTTATCACTTTTCCCCATACAGCGCATTATCTGATTGCTTTTTGAATTTTGCCTAATTTCTATAATCTGCTGCAAAGATAGTATTGAAAAATAAATAACCAGAAAAACAATACAGATACTTATTTGTGAAGTTCCCATCCACTGGCGCATAGCCGTATCAAAAAGCCGAAATTCCGGCTGCAATATCAATATTCCAGTTACAAAAGAAGCCCCGGAGAATAAAAAGCATATGCAAAAAACAGCATTAACCATAGCAGCTGTTTTAAAATTTGATGTTACATTTGCTGTAATATATAGCCTGTTTTTTTGATATATCTTAACGGATTTCATTCGCCTGTACGCATATAAATAGCCAAACACCCATTTGTAAAAAGCGAAAACAGATATTAGCAAAGGGATTGCTACAACAGATACGGGATAAACAATATAAACTTCCGGCAAAAAAACAATGCCACAAACGCAGCCAATGAAGCACACAAAACACAAAAAGAAAATAATGCCCCATTTTTTATGGTTTCCTATATTTTTTACGCCTTGATTGCGGTTTCTTTCATACATCAGCTCCCTTATCTGCAGCTTGTCTAAGCGTTGCTTTAGCCGAAAAGAACACACTGTTTCAATAAAGCAAAAAAACAGAAACGTATATAACATACTTTTACCATAAAGGAATCCGCAATGTTTCATTTCGTGCAATGGCTCATGGAAATACCAAA
>CAJTOO010000070.1 GCA_910577735.1 uncultured Lachnospiraceae bacterium | reverse complement strand
CAGCGGTGGTAAAGACCGTGGATAAGACCATGAAGATTACCTATACGCTGACGGAAGAATGAGGTATCATTGGTTGGTTTGGGTCATGCCGGGATATCCGGCGGTGGCGGTTCCTTAGGATGCAGACGGCTGGTTTTCAGAGGGAGCGGGATATTCGAGCTTCCGTTCCGCTACCATGGAGAGGGCAGCGGTTTCGGCTTCTATCATGGTCTTGATTTTTTCCAGCTCTACGATTTTGTTTTCCAGGTTCTTCGTTGCCTGCTGCTGTTCCAGGGATTTCTGTTCCGCTGGGGTCAGGGGGCGGATATGGATGCCCTGCTCGTCATATTCGAGCTTGATATGGTCGCCTATGTGGTATCCGAGGGCTTCTAACCATTTGCCCTCAATGGATATCTTGGGCGTCCAGATATAGCGCATGGCCCCGGCATAGATGGAATGGAAGTCCCGGCGGGTACGGGAGGAATATAAGACTTTGATGATTTTTGATTTCATATGGCGTTGGCCTCCTTCTTTTTTAGTGGTGACAGCTTAGCGGAGACGGGGCGTTCCATCAAGCCTTTTGGGTCTGGAAAAGTATATAAAGAAAGAGGCGTTTTGCTGGCAAAAGCAACAAAATATTGGTGCGGGAATTGGCGGTCTTCCATAAATGGGAGCCGCTTTTTTCATACAAAAAATGCAGAAAGAGAGGTACTTAGGTATGAAGGATGTTTGGAATGTGGCGCAGGTGGTGTTTGCGGCTGTGGGCGGCGGGATCGGCTGGTTCTTCGGGGAGCTGGATGGCTTTTTCTATGCCCTGCTGGCTTTCGTGGTGATCGATTACCTGACCGGGGTGATGTGCGCCATTGCGGATCGGAACTTATCCAGCGAGGTGGGGTTTCGGGGGATCTTCCGCAAGGTGCTGATCTTCGTCATGGTGGGCGCGGGGCATATCCTGGACGCGCAGGTGGTCGGTTCGGGGGACGCACTGCGGACGGCGGTGATCTTCTTCTATATTTCCAATGAGGGCGTGAGCCTCCTGGAAAATGCCGCCCATATCGGCCTTCCGGTTCCGGAGAAGCTGAAAGACGTGCTGGCGCAGCTCCATGACCGGGAAAAGGGGGACAGTGAATGAAGATTAGGGTAAAAATGACCCGTGCCGGGAATATCGCCCGGTACGGGGAAGGGATTGCGGAACTGGATTTGGAGGAATACCTTTACGGCGTGGTGCCTGCGGAGATCGGGGAGGGCTCCCATGGGGACGCGCTCCGTGCCCAGGCGGTGGCCGCCCGTACCTTTGCGGTGCGGCGGGTGCTGTCTGGCGTTGTGGTGGATGATACGGCCCGCTTCCAGGCATATCGGGCGGAACTGCTTGACTGCAGCCCGAGGAGCCGGGAGGCGGTGGCGGATACCGCCGGGGTGGTGCTTGTGTATGGCGGGGAGGTCATTGACTGCTATTATTCTGCCTCTAATGGGGGCGTTACGAAAAGGAGCGGGGAGGTTTGGAGCCGGGATTATCCCTACTATATGAATAAGGCTGACCCGTGGGATATCGCCGCCCGGCTGGGAAGGCCGAAGGCGGCCAGCCACGGTGTGGGGATGTCCCAGGTGGGCTGCATGTGGGCGGCGGGGCATGGGATTCCCTGGCATGAGATACTGGCGTTCTATTATGGCGGCGCAGCCCTTGTGCGGGAATACGGCAGGGGCGGCTTTGTTTCTTTTGGGGATGATACGGAAGGAGTGGAAGGTTTGCATTTGCATAAACTGATTTTTACGGAAAATGCCTGCTATAAGACCGGGCGGCGGATTGTCCCGAAGGGGATCATGGTGCATTCCACCGGGGCGGATAATCCGTGGCTTCGGCGGTATGTCGGCCCGGATGATGGGCTTCTGGGGCTGAATCCATACAATAACCATTGGAATCAGGCAATGCCCTCCGGGCGACAGGTCTGCGTCCATGGGTTTATCGGAAAGCTGGCGGACGGGACGGTTGCCACTTACCAGACGCTGCCCTGGGACTGTCGGGGATGGCATTGCGGCTCCGGGCCGAAGGGGAGCGGCAATGATTCTTATATCTCTTTTGAGATCTGCGAGGACGGCCTGGCGGATGCTGCCTATTTTCATGAGGTGTACCGGGAGGCGGTGGAACTGTGCGTTTATCTCTGCGGGCTGTATGGGCTTACGGAGGGAAATATCATCTGCCATAGCGAGGGGCATGAACGGGGGATCGCCTCCAATCATGGGGACGTGATGCATTGGTTCCCCAGGCATGGGAAAAGCATGGACAGCTTCCGGGCGGCGGTTAGGGAGAGGCTGGCTAGCGGTTCCGGGAATGGTTCTGGCGGATCAGGCAGTAATGGAAGCGGTTCTGGCCTGCCTGGCGGGAATGGGGGCGGCTCTGCTGGGGCTTCCGGTTCCGGCATGATGTACCGGGTGCGGAGAAGCTGGGCGGATGCGGCCTCCCAGAAGGGGGCGTTCCGGGTGCTGGATTACGCGAAGCGGTGCGCAGATGAAAATGCGGGGTATTCGGTCTTTGATGAGTCTGGAAAGCTGGTCTATGCCGGGAAGCCTCCGGTGATGTATACGGTGCAGGAGCATGATACGCTGTGGGGGATTGCCGCGAGGCTCCTTGGCAGCGGGAAGCGGTATCCGGAGATCATGGAGGCGAATGGGCTGCGCTCGGACGTGATCCGGGCGGGCATGGTTCTCAGGATACCGGATTGACGGCGGGCGGCTCCTTCGGGGGCCGCTTTTGCTGTATCACGGCAGAAGAAATCTATTGAGTGGGATTTTGATGGAAATGGGGTGGTATCAGGTGACGGATGCGGAAAAGGAAATGATACGGTTCCTGCGCATGGAGGGGCTTGGCTATGGCGCGGTGGCGGAGCGGCTGGGGCTTTCGGAGAATACGGTGAAAAGTTACTGCAGGCGGAACCATCTGACGGGGGTGGCGGCGAAGGAGCGGGCAAAAGTCTGCCGGGAATGCGGGGTGCCGCTGGCCTCGGTGCCGGGGCGGAAGGGGCGGAAATTCTGCTGCGAGGGCTGCCGGAGGGCATGGTGGCGGTCGCATCCGGAGCTGGTACACCGGGAGGCGTATTATGTGCTGGCCTGTGGGCATTGCGGGCGGGAGTTTAAAAGCTATGGAAATAGGGGGAGGAAATATTGTTCCCATGAGTGCTATATCAGGGCACGGTTCGGGAAAGGGGGCGGTTCGGATGACGGCGGAGCAGTTTGAGCGGGAGAAGAAATACCAGGCGGCGGTGGCGGTCGCCCGCTCCATGCTGGAAAGGGGCGTGATAGACGAGCAGGATTTTCTGCGGGTAGAGGAAAAAATGCGGGAAAAACTCCGTCCGGTTTTGGGTGGATTTTTATTGTGAAAATGGGTGAAAAGGCTTCCTTTTTCGGGTCGCTTCCTATAACATCAGTGTCCAGGAAAGGAGGGCGTATTTATGGGACGCACAATAAAACGGGTAAATATGGCGGCTGTCCGGCCAGCGGAAAAAGCAAGGCGCGTGGCGGCTTATGCGCGGGTCTCCTGCGGGAAGGATGCCATGCTCCACTCCCTTTCGGCGCAGGTGAGCTATTATAGCGGGCTGATCCAGAAGACACCGGGCTGGGAATATGCCGGGGTGTACGCGGACGAGGCGGTTTCCGGGACGAAGAACAGCCGGGGCGAGTTCCAGAAGATGCTGGCGGAATGCCGGGCCGGGAATATCGACCTGATCATTACGAAGTCCATTTCGAGGTTTGCCCGGAATACGGTCACGACATTGAAGACGATCCGGGAGCTTAGGCTGATCGGGGTGGATGTGTATTTTGAGGAGCAGAATATCCATACGCTGGGGGAGGACGGGGAATTTGTACTTACCCTGCTGGCGGCGTATGCGGAGGAGGAAGCCCGGTCGGCTTCGGAAAACCAGCGGTGGCGGGTTCGCCGTAATTTTGAGCAGGGGCTTCCATGGCGGGTGGATATGTTCGGATACCGGCTTGTGGATAACCGGCTGGAGATTGTGCCGGAGGAAGCGGCTCTTTTGCGGAAGGCGGCGGAGCTTTATCTGGAAGGACATACGCAGGAAATGCGGCTCTTCAAGGGTGATGGTGGGTAAAAAATACCCACAACCCCAGTGTTTATGCTGACTAAGCGGCTTTAGGTTTTCTGTTGGGAAGCGGAACCCTCAAATCCGAGCAGACCAGATACACCATATCCAGCATGTTCTGGATGTTTCGGAAGCCATATGCCTTGCGGACGATCAGCTTGATCTTATTGTTAGTTGCTTCAATCCGTGCGTTGCTCATCCCCAGCCTGATGGTATTCAGTATGTGATCCCTGTGACGTTTGATCTTGAGATACAGTTTCTTAAAAGCATCGATCCTGCTGTGGCTTGCCCACCAGAGCCAGCGTTTCAGTTCTGAAGCTGCTTCATCAACGTCTTTGATCTTCAGGAGCAGGCGGAGGGTTTCTTTCATGCGGTAGGCACGGTAGAGCCGATTATTGTTTTCTGCGATCATCGCCACCTTTGTCTGCTGGTTCTCTGTCAGGTGCTCAGGCGCTTTGCCGAGTGCATATGCGGAATTTTTGATCTCCTCCGCTTTCGCCCTGGCGGCTCTCACAATCGCAGACTCTGCATCGTCTGCCTTGGGACGCCCTTTCTTTCCGGGATGCGCTTTGGCAAGCTGCACGGCTTTATTGTAAGCCTCGCGCCATACCTCGCGGCGTACTTCGTCAAGGGCTTCCATTGCCCATTCGACGACATGGAAGGGATCCACGCAGCGTTCACAGTCAGGGGTGAATTCATTCACGCATTCGGTGATCCATTTCGCCCCGTCGCCGGTAACTACCCGGATGGACGAAAGCTGCTGTGGCGTGAGTTGCCTGTAAAACTGCGTCAGGACGCTTTTCCCATGGCCCTGCGCCGCCCATACAACGGTATTGGTGTCGTGGTTGACGATGACTGTGATGTACTTATGGCCTTTCTTATAGCTGGTTTCGTCAATGCCGATATTTACAAGTCCGTCCAGCCGTCTGGAGCGTTCCGGTTCGATATCGTTCAGGGCACGGTTGACGCATCGTCCTACGGTCTCCCAGTCGATGCGCATATATTCTGATACAACACTCCTGGGAAGGTAAGTGGCAAGCCATGCGGCAGTCAGGTCAAAATCTTTCGTGAAGCCGCTGCCGGGATAAGCCCATGGGACATCGGCAACATATACCCCGTGTTCAGGGCAGATAATACGGTGTGTCTGATATTCCACATCCACAAGGATGCCGCCTGCATCAAGTCCCCTCCATGTACGGGGGACGGAAGAATGTCTGTCATATACAGGGCAGGGCTTATGGCAGAACGGGCAGTCGTTTTCGTGCCATTTATTGGGTCTTGCCCTGATGCGGATATGCTTCACTCCATCAGTATCAGAGAAAAAGTTGCAGTCTTCGATAACAGCGTTCTTGACATTTAGGATATTTTTGCATAATGTATTAACAGAAACCATCTGTGGGAACTCCTTTATGTGTTTTCTTGGTCGTTAATACATTAAAGGAACACAGGTGGTTTTTCAATATGCAGTTGTTAATTGGGCATGGTCAAGTACCCACCATCATGCCAGAAGCCTCAACTTTCCCAGCAATTATTTGCGAATAAAGCCTGAATAAATATGGGTTGAGAAGCAATCCATTCAGTTACTTTACCCTGAATTATTCATGAGCATGTAGAAATGCTTGATACTATAAAACCTTGAACCAGTTCTCTTGAAATCAATCAAGTTATCCACAAAAATGGGTAGACTTCCCCCTTGGTATCCGATTGAGTTATTTTGAACTGTCAAGGTACGTTAATAGTTGCTATTCCAACTGTACGGTCAGCTGCTGAATATTCTTCAGTGTCTTGTAGAACTCCTTTTTATAAGGACAGCTACTGCATAGTTTGAATGTTATATATCTTGCTGAACGGACTGCTCTTGCAGCAATCTTTATCAGCTTTAAACGAATGGTATCCACCTGCTGTTTTCGCATGTTTGCAGGAAGTACCAGTCGCCTGAACCAATTGAATAAGTTGTAGGCAAGCATGTGAAGTCGCATGCGGTTGGCATTTACTGCTTTGGAATGACTGCTGACAGCAGCAAAGTCAAATCCGCTTTTGCCCTCTTTGATAAAGTTTTCCATCCTGCCGCGGCCACAGTAAAACTGGATGATCTGATAAGGCTCCATATCCATGTTTGTAACAATAAAGGTGTACATATGCGTCAGCTGGCCGTATGGTTTTTCGATTTTGAAAACCACGCGCCTTGGATAATCCCAAGAGCCGGCCTGATATAGGAATTCACCATAAGTTACAGCATAACTGATCTGGTCCCCTTTGGTTGCTTCGTACAGGTCCTCCTCTTTATCCGAAGCAAGGGCAATGAGTGAGGAATTCTGTTTTAAACGGATGGCATAGGAACAGCCATTCATCTCGCATGTTTTGTAAAGCTTAGGAGATGAAAAACCACTGTCGCCACGAAGATATGTTTTGATGCCTCTTTCCAGATATTCCTGAAAAAGGGGTTCCATAAATTGATCTGCATTATTGCTGCAGTGAAGTGTTCCGTCGCGCAGTTCTGCTTTCAGCAGATCCCCGGTCAGTCCGTCATAGCAAATCAGCGGATGATATCCATGTGCCTGATAATGGAAGTTGAAGCCTTCCCCTTCCTGATTGCCGTAAGTGCCAAACAGAGTGCTGTCCAAGTCCAGAAGCATATGCTCCGGACACTTTATGGAATAGATGATATCCCTGAGGCTTTTGCTCATGTGAGATAAAGAAGTAAAAGAAGTGTAAAAAATTTTGCCGTTCCC
>CAJTOO010000069.1:2603-6984 GCA_910577735.1 uncultured Lachnospiraceae bacterium | reverse complement strand
GGGGAGAGCCTGCTGCTTCTTGGAAACAAGTAGGTTTTATCAACTAGAAGATGGAGATAAGCGGATGGGTGGCAGGCAGTTCGATAGTCTCATAGTACCATGGAAGCCGGGTAATGCCGGTGGAGGGAAGGGGGCTGTATAGTAACGGTCTTTCTGAGGACACATCAACCGTGCACAGGAACGGAGGTATTGATGGGAACAAAATTAGAAAGGATAGCAGAAATATCGGCGACAACGCCGAAGCCAGAGTTCACTTCTCTGTACCATCTGATAAATGCTGAAATGCTCATGCAGTGCCATAAGGAACTGGATGGGAAGAAGGCAGCAGGGATTGACAGGGTGACAAAAGCAGAGTATGAAGAACACCTGGAAGAGAACATCACAAATCTGGTGGAGCGGTTAAAGAACAAGGCATACAAGCCACTGCCGTCGCTAAGGGTGTATATACCGAAAAGCAACGGGAAGATGAGACCGCTGGGAATTGCCTCTTACGAGGACAAGATTGTGCAGCTTGCGGTAAAGAAAATACTGGAAGCGATTTATGAACCGAGATTCCTTAACTGTATGTATGGGTTCAGACCAAACAGAGGATGCCATGATGCGATAAAGGAAGTCCACCGTCAATTACAGAACGAATGGATTAACTATGTGGTGGACGCAGACATCAGGGGATTCTTTGACCACATGAGCCATGAATGGCTTATGAAGTTTCTGGGGCTGTATATTAAGGACAGAAATCTTCTGTGGCTGATAAACAAATATCTGAAAGCCGGAGTGGTAACAGAAGGTGTCTATGAAGCAGGCGAGGAAGGTTCAACGCAGGGAAATATCATCAGCCCGATTCTGGCAAATATCTATATGCACAATGTATTAACGCTGTGGTACAAATTTGTAGTACTGAAAGAGACAGAAGGGAAGTGCTTTCTGGCGGTGTATGCAGATGATTTTATTGCGGGATTCCAGCACAAGTCAGACGCAGAGAGATATTATACCGCACTGAAGGAAAGGCTGGGGAAATTCAATCTTGAGCTGGAGGAGAGTAAGAGCCGACTGATAGAGTTTGGAAGGTACGCGGAGAGCAACAGCAGACGCAGATATGGAAAGAAGCCGGAGACATTTGATTTTCTGGGTTTTACTTTCTACTGTGGGAAAGGCAGGAAGAGGGGAAATTTCTGTGTGAAGCTGAAAACAAGCAGAAAGAAATATGCACAGAAACTAAAAGGCATGAAGGAATGGCTGTATGCCAATAACGACCTGCCTGTGAAGGAACTGATAGAAAAGCTGAATAAGAAGCTGGTAGGGCACTATAGGTATTATGGTGTCTCCTATAATGGCAAGAAGCTGGGCTCTTTTCTGCATTTCACCCAAAGATATCTGTGTAAAGCACTGAACAGGCGAAGCCAGAAGAAAAGCTATACATGGGATGGGTTTGCCGATATGCTAAAAGTTTATCCCTTAGCAAAACCAAAGATTTATGTGAGGTTATTCTAAAAGTGAATGTTACTATGAGGAGCCGTGTGCGTGAAAGGCGCACGCACGGATCTGTGAGGGGCTTGCGGCGTGAGCCGCTTGTCTACTCGACTGTCTGCCAGAATAACTGCGTCCAGAGCCAACAGACTTGTGAGAAATTACAGTTTGTTGGCTCTCTTTATGTAAAGAACTAAGCTGTTTCTCCGCAAACTTTTTTTTCTATTCCTTGACCATATTTTGACTTTTGGTTTTTATAATGAAAGTCGAATCTAAAACAAGTAGGAGGATAGACGATGCGAAAGAGATTCTTATCATTAGCTATGATTTTTGTTTTGCCCTTTGCTGTGGCGGCCTGCGGAAATTATAACATTGCGGACGAGAATGCCCCGCCGCAAAATGTAGAAGAAGACCCATTCGCCGGGGCGCAGGAGGACGGAGATTTAGGGTTTCTCAGCCATGGGGAAGCCGATCCCGCCAGAGCGGATGACCAGAGTGTTTTGCCTTATGAGTATCATGGCGGAGAATTTGTCCTGGACTATCAGTTTTCATCAGAGGGGAAATTGGACAGCATTGGCTTCCTGCTTTTTTTGGACGGAAAGCCGCAAGCCTACAAGGTGAACGACACGGGGGCGGAATATGAGTATCTCCACTGCTTCCGGACATCAGAAAAGCACGAAGAGAAATTTTCCTTTGTGTTCACACCGGACACAGGGAAAAAGGGCGATACCCTGAATATGACGGTCGTGAGCGTCACCAGGCCCGATTTCCAGCCTGATATGAAAGAAACCTCAAGCTATGGCTGGTATCATCAGAGTTTTGAAAGAGTGCTGAAACTGCATTTTAATGAGGATGCTCCGGAAAATGACAGCATTAATGGAGAAAGTATAACTGCTTTTCGTGATGTCAGCATTTCAGAGGAAAAAGTCACTTCCTCTTTTACTGAAAATGAGCTTATGAGAGCAGGATGGAATGGCGTTACGATGGATACCCTGGATAACAGTGTCTATTGGACGCTTGTCTATGACGGCGAGGTGGTGTATGACAATATCAACCTTACCGGGAAAGATACGCTTACCGTGCGCTACACCCTTTGCGGAACGCCAGGCGCAAGATATGGCATATCATTTTTCTTAAACCATAAGCCCATATCTTTTGAGGGAGCGGTTTCCCGTGATGTCACATTAAGCAAAGGAAATGTGTGGATTATTGAAGCAACCATAGATACCGCTAAGCTGGATGGTTTCCATACTTTTTATGCAACAGCCGTCGCAGCGGACGGAAATTCAGTTACAAGTAAAACCAGTTCCATTTTATTATACAAGGAGGACTAAAAATGAAAACAAAATGGATGTGTATGATACTTATGCTTGCTTTGGCGCTTCCTCTGTCGGCCTGCGGGGATAGACAGGAGAATGGGAACAGCTCTGAAAATGGAGCCATAAACATGGAGCCGCAATCCGTAGAAGATGATTTATCGGAAAATACCGGAAATGAAAGCAGCGAAATGAACGTGATGGATCAGCAGGATAACGGTACAGATAAAAATATGATGGCGGTCAGTGGGTTCAAGGATTCCGCTTTTTCAGGAAAAGTCAGCGGCTGCTATTATGCCGATGGAAGCCGGATTATCGTTGCGGCGGATCAGCTTTATCTTTATGATACGGGGAAAGGCGAAACGATCGCAAGCACGGATATTTCCATGGGAGATTTATGCGTACAGACCTTTACAGACGGCTACTTTGTTGTGGGCCAGGGAAAGGATGACAGCAGCAACGCTTCATTTGCCGCGTCAGAAAGCAGCGGTATCAATGGATACATACTGAATAAGGACTTTGCTGTTCAGGATACCATTTCCTTTAGCGGATTATTAAGTGATGATTTTATTCCGCAGATTACAGGAATCGCTGTTTCACAGGACGGAAAACAGGTTGCTTTCGGCGGACTTCAGGGGCTTTATCTTTATGATGTTTCTTCCCGGAAGGTTCGTACCATTCTGAACTATTCCGAAGAAGGCACGGCAGATAATATGCAGATTGTAACTATGGACAGCCTTACCTTTACAGGGAACAACACTTTAGTCTATGTAGGCATGGCTACAGATTCCTCCATTGGCGGAGATGGGGTCAGTGTTTATGGTACTGTATCTACTGACAGCGCAAATCTTACGATTACCAAAAAGGGGGATTACAAGGTAGATACGGAAGAAGTGCAAAAGGGCGGAAACCTGCTTATTATGCCACAGAGCTTTGACGAAAATAATGGAACCCTGCTGATGCTTGATACCATATCCAATACAGAAAATACAATGTCGTTCTCAAGCCGCAGTGAGGGAAAAGACGGTGTTTACTGCTCCGGGCAGGGAAAATATGTGGCTACTGCTGTTTTGGAGGAAAGCAGTGTTACAATCAACATTTATGATACGACATCGGGAAAAAGTATCCATACGGAAACCGTTCAGGACAGCAACAGCGCCTATTTTATGCGTATCCCTCAGATATTGATTTTAGATGAGTCCGGCACCTGTATCGTTGTGCTTGGACGGGGTATTGACGAGGTAAACACCTTGATAACAACCTTTGGCTTTGTGGGGTAATTCCCTATGAAAATATCATTACGAAATGTTTCAAAGCAGTATAAGGGCAAGTATGCCCTGAAGGATTTTACCACGGAACTTACGGAGGGTGTCTATGGGCTTTTGGGCGCTAACGGTGCGGGAAAGACGACACTGATCAATATATTTGTGGGTATTTTGGGAAGCGATGGCGGAACGGTTTTGATTGACGGACAGGATGCAGGAACATTGGGTAAGGACTTCCTGTCAAAAATCGGATATATGCCGCAATATCCTGTCTTCTACCGGGATTTTACAGTGATGGATTTTCTGCTGTATATGTGTGCGCTGAAAGGAATC
>CAJTOO010000069.1:0-2507 GCA_910577735.1 uncultured Lachnospiraceae bacterium | reverse complement strand
TCTACCGGGATTTTACAGTGATGGATTTTCTGCTGTATATGTGTGCGCTGAAAGGAATCCCTGATAAGCAGGGAAAAAAACGGGCTTTGGAGCTTCTTAGCATTGTCAATCTTTCAGATGCGAAAGAGAAAAAGATAGGCGCTCTTTCCGGTGGTATGCGGCAGAGGGTCGGCATTGTCCAGGCGATGCTGGGCGATCCTGAAATTCTTATTTTGGATGAGCCGACAGCAGGGCTTGATCCCAGTGAACGTATCCGCTTCCGCAACCTGATCTCAAAATTCGCCCAGGGGCGGACCGTTTTGCTGGCCACCCATATCGTTTCCGATGTGGAGTGTATTGCAAAGGAGATTATGATCTTAAAGGATGGCTCCTTAATAACCCAGGGAACGACCGACACATTAGAACAGAATATCTATGGGAAAGTGTGGGAGGTGACAGTAAACGGGGAAGACGCTACCAGACTTGGCAGCCAATATTATGTCAGCAATATGAAACAGCAGGGGGAACGCTTTTTAGTAAGAATCGTAAGCGATATGCTGCCTGCTTCAGACGCAGTAAAGGTTTCCCCTAACCTAGAAGATGTATTTTTGTATTATTTCTGTGGGTAATGAGTTAAGGGAGAGATCATATGACACGCTTAATCAAATATGAATTTTACAAATTATTCTGCAAGCGGTCAATACTTGTTGTATTCCTATTGTTCAGTGTAATAAACCTGTTCAAAATAAACAGCGAATTCCACTCGTATTCCTACCTGGCGGACGGAAATGACAGCCGCAGCTGGAACCGCGTGTATTGGCAGCTTTATGAGGATTACAAAGGAGAGATCACTGCTGAAAAAATCGATCATCTTCTTTCCATATATCAGCCGTTAGCAGACGCTACGGCTGATATGACAGCAAGTACAGCCAAAGACAATCCAGATATGATGACAGGGAATATATACAGTGACCGGAATATCCTGGAAAAATACTATGTGGAACCTATGGAATATTTCTATCATTATCGGACTTATGCCCTTCAAGTGGCAGAGAGGGCAAAGGAAAATGCTGCTGTTTACAAAGAACGGGGGCAGATTGTAGAAGTACGTAAAAACAGTGTGATCTATCATCTTTATTCCGGGCGGAGCATAAAAGACTTTGCCTATGAGGAGATGTATAACTATTATCTGAACTATGATTTTTCGGGCATATTGGTTTTATTTCTTTGCCTGTACGGGGTTATCAGTACCTTTGTCTGCGAAAAGGAAACACAGATGGATATGCTGCTGCTGACAAATCCGGGCGGCGGTAAAATGACCACATTTGCTAAAATTGCTGCGGCTTCTTTGTTTGTAATCAGTGTGGCCATATGGTTTTCTGTTGTGGATTATATTGGTTTTGTGTATTTCTTCGGAACGGCGGAAGGAGGAAATCTTCCGCTGTATGCTGTCAGGAATTTCAGCACGGCTGCGGTAAACTGTAAGTTATGGCAATATGCGATTCTGTCCGCAGTGATAAGGGCAGTGGGCGTATGGACGATGAGCATGGTGTTTCTATTGATTTCCTTGTTTGGGCACAGTGCCCTTGTTCCGTTTGTCGCTGATTTCGGAGCAGCCCTGTGTTTCATTATTACAGGTGCGTCGCAGAGCTGTTTCAGTAATACCTGGCTCAAGATTATAAACCCATATTCGCTGCTTGCTAACCGCATACTATTTGGCAAGACCGAGTTTATTGGTTTTGCAGGATATCCGGTACAGAGTTTCCAGGCAGCAATTATTTTTAACATAACCGTAGGGGTGGTTTCCATAACGGCAATGATGATGCTTTCTAAAAGGAACTCTTATATTTTCTGCTGGACGGTAAAGTTGCGAAGGCGCACGAGAGGAACTTTCATGAGTGCCCTTTCGAATGAAAGTTCCTCTCATTAAATGTGCGCCGAAGTGACTTTACCCTTTAGTGCTGTCGCGCAGCGACTTTAAATAGGAGGATAAAATGTCTGGATTTATGTACGAAGTAAAAAAGATTATGCTCTGGCAAAGGGGGCTGTTCTATATTGCCCTTGTCCTGCTCCTTGGCACGGTCTGGCTTGCCTTGTCCGACAACCCTGTAGATATAGCGATGGAGCAGTATAAAAATGAATATGAATGGTATCTGGAAAAGGTAAACGGATACTGCACCGAGGAATCTTCCCTTTATCTGGAGCAGGAGGCGGAGAGGATTGCAAAAGCGAAGGAGAGGCAGAACAGCCTTTTGGAGAACTACTATGACAAGAAGATCAGTGAAAGTGAATATAAAAAAGAGAGCCGGGAAATAGAGAAGGTTCTGGAGCGTCAAAATGGATTTGAGGTTATCTATCAGCAATATCTCTATATCTGCGAAAATGCGGGGAACCGCTGTTTTCTCCAGACAAACGGATGGATGGGGCTTCTTGGCAAAGGTACGCTTCATTTCATTCTCTTCCTTGGCATTTTGCTGATTGTTACGCCTGTTTTCTGTTCTGAGTACAGCTGCCAGATGGACACCCTG
>CAJTOO010000068.1:5832-7052 GCA_910577735.1 uncultured Lachnospiraceae bacterium | reverse complement strand
CTTTTACGGCAACTTCATCCTGGACATGGGTAGATCACCCGGTTTCGGGTCTGCCCTTACTGACTTTCTCGTGCTCTTAACACTCGGTTTCCCTTCGGCTTCAGCGCTGAACGCCTTAACCTTGCCAGTACGGACAACTCGCCGGACCGTTCTACAAAAAGTACGCCGTTCCACTCGTATGGTGGTTCGACAGCTTGTAAACACAGGGATTCAGGTTCTTTTCACCTTTCCTTCACAGTACTCTGCTCTATCGGTCACTAAGGAGTATTTAGCCTTACGGGGTGGTCCCCGCTCATTCCCACAAGGTTTCTCGTGTCTCGTGGTACTCTGGATCCTGCCTTGCCGACTCGCCTTTCGTTTACGGGGCTTTCACCCTCTCTGGCTGGTCTTCCCAGAACCATTCTCCTGGGCGCTTCGGTCAATTGATGCAGTCCGAACCCCGGCATGCTCGCATGCCGGTTTGGGCTCTGCCGGTTTCGCTCGCCGCTACTTCCGGTATCACTTCCTGTCCTTGCGGACAGCTTTTTGTTTTCTTTTCCTCCGGCTACTTAGATGTTTCAGTTCACCGGGTTCCCTCCATACCACTATGGGGAGTTGCCTCCTTTTCATGGCATGGTGACTGAGGGCTTCTCAGCCGGGTTTCCCCATTCAGAGATCCATGGATCACAGCCCATTTGCGGCTCCCCACGGCTTTTCGCAGCTTATCACGTCTTTCTTCGGCTCTTAGTGCCAAGGCATCCTCCCTGTGCTCTTCTTTGCTTAACCCGCAGCCTCTTCTGGCTGCTTCCCTTTCGCATCTAGCGTGATGCTACTTGAGGGGTTTGCCCCTGCGTTTCCACAGAGGACTTTCTTTGTGTGTATCCCACCGGCTTTCGCCTGCGGATACACGCCTCGGATGTCTTGTATATCTCGTTTTTGCAAACTTTGATACTTTAAGATTTTTCAGTATTCGGTTTTCAAGGTACAAACCTGCCTCTTGGAGGCAGCTTTTTAAGAACCTCACTTTGTTCGGTTCTTCCGAAAAGTTCTTCTGTAACTGCCCTCATAAGCAGCCTTTCAGAAATCTCTTCGTTTGGTTCTTCCGAAAAGTCCTTCTGTAACTGCCTTTATAAACAGCCTTCAGAAATCTCTTTGTTCGGTTCCTGCAGGATAAACGAACTCCTGCAATGGGCTTAAGTGGACTCGAACCACCGACCTCACGCTTATCAGGCGTGCGCTCT
>CAJTOO010000068.1:0-5823 GCA_910577735.1 uncultured Lachnospiraceae bacterium | reverse complement strand
TACTAAGGACAGCTCTCTTCAAATTTCCAACGCCCACGACAGATAGGGACCAAACTGTCTCACGACGTTTTGAACCCAGCTCGCGTACCGCTTTAATGGGCGAACAGCCCAACCCTTGGGACCTGCTACAGCCCCAGGATGCGATGAGCCGACATCGAGGTGCCAAACCACTCCGTCGATGTGAACTCTTGGGAGTGATAAGCCTGTTATCCCCAGGGTAGCTTTTATCCGTTGAGCGATGGCAATCCCACTTTATGCCACCGGATCACTAAGTCCTACTTTCGTACCTGCTCCACCCGTCGGTGTCGCAGTCAAGCTCCCTTCTGCCTTTGCGCTCTTTGAATGGTTTCCGTCCATTCTGAGGGAACCTTTGAGCGCCTCCGATACCCTTTCGGAGGCGACCGCCCCAGTCAAACTCCCCGCCAGACATTGTCCCCCAGCCGGGTCACGGCTGCAGGTTAGAAACCCAGTACTGCAAGGGTGGTATCCCAACATCGGCTCCGTCAGGACTTGCGTCCTCACTTCTTCGCCTCCCACCTATCCTGTACATACAGCACCGGATCCCAGTATCAAGCTGGAGTAAAGCTCCATGGGGTCTTTCCGTCCTGGCGCAGGTAGCCAGCATCTTCACTGGCACTTCAATTTCACCGGGTGCATTGTCGAGACAGCGCTCAGATCATTACGCCTTTCGTGCGGGTCGGAACTTACCCGACAAGGAATTTCGCTACCTTAGGACCGTTATAGTTACGGCCGCCGTTTACTGGGGCTTAAATTCAAAGCTTCGCCGGATGTATTCATCCAGCTGACCTCTCCTCTTAACCTTCCGGCACCGGGCAGGCGTCAGCCCATATACCTCACCTTCCGGTTTCGCATAGACCTGTGTTTTTGCTAAACAGTTGCCTGAGCCTATTCTCTGCGGCCACATCTCTGTGGCGCCCCTTCTCCCGAAGTTACGGGGCCATTTTGCCGAGTTCCTTGACAATGCTTCTCCCGCCGGCCTTAGGATTCTCTCCTCATCCACCTGTGTCGGTTTACGGTACGGGTACTGTATGAACAATAGCGGCTTTTCTTGGCACACAGCTTACGTGCTTCGCTACTTTTGTTCGCTCCGCGTCGTGTCTTCGGATTGAAGGACGGGTTTGCCTTCCCTTCTCCTACCTCACTTGCACCGGTCTTTCCTCTCCCGGCTCACGCTCTCTGCATGCGTCCCCACAGTTCTGTCATACAGCAGTACAGGAATCTCCACCTGTTGTCCATCGGCTACGCTCTTACGCCTCGCCTTAGGCCCCGACTTACCCAGGGCAGATCAGCTTTACCCTGGAAACCTTGGATATTCGGCCAAGAGGATTCCCACCTCTTTCTCGCTACTCATTCCGGCATTCTCTCTTGTTATCCCTCCACTGCTCCTTGCCGGTACAGCTTCGGCGGGATAACAATGCTCCTCTACCAAAAACCCGCCCTGCGGCGTGTTTTTCCCTGGCTTCGGTGCCGTGTTTCAGCCCCGGACATTTTCGGCGCAGGACCTCTCGACTAGTGAGCTATTACGCACTCTTTGAATGTGTGGCTGCTTCTGAGCCAACATCCTAGCTGTCTTCGAAATCCCACATCCTTTTCCACTTAACACACACTTTGGGACCTTAGCCGGGGGTCTGGGCTCTTTCCCTTTTGACTGCCCAACTTATCTCGTGCAGTCTGACTCCCATGAAGCATCATCATGGCATTCGGAGTTTGATAACCTTTGGTAAGCTTTGACGCCCCCTTGGGTATTCAGTGCTCTACCTCCACATGACTCTCATGAGGCTAGCCCTAAAGCTATTTCGAGGAGAACCAGCTATCTCCGGGTTCGATTGGAATTTCTCCCCTACCCACACCTCATCCCCACCCTTTTCAACGGATGTGGGTTCGGACCTCCACTGCCTCTTACGGCAGCTTCATCCTGGACATGGATAGATCACCCGGTTTCGGGTCTGCGTGGACTGACTCTGGCCCTATTAAGACTTGATCTCTCTTCGGCTCCGGATCATGGATCCTTAACCTTGCCAGACCCGGCAACTCGCCGGACCGTTCTACAAAAAGTACGCGGTCGTGCTCATAAGTGTCCCACAGCTTGTAAACGCAGGGTTTCAGGTTCTCTTTCACTCCCCTCCCGGGGTCCTTTTCACCTTTCCTTCACAGTACTATCCTCTATCGGTCACTAAGGAGTATTTAGCCTTACGGGGTGGTCCCCGCTCCTTCCCACAAGGTTTCTCGTGTCTCGTGGTACTCTGGATTCCGCCATGTCATTCGTCTTTTCATGTACGGGGCTTTCACCCTCTGTGGCAGGCTTTCCCAAAACCTTTCTGCTAAAACTCATGAATCAATTCTGCGGTCCGAACCCCGGAGTGCACGCATTCCGGTTTGGCCTCTTCCCATTTCGCTCGCCGCTACTTTGGGAATCACTGTTGTTTTCTCTTCCTCCGGCTACTTAGATGTTTCAGTTCACCGGGTTCCCCTCCATACGTTATGGATTGGCGTATGGATACTAAAGGGCTTCTTTAGTGGGTTTCCCCATTCAGATATCTCCGGATCGTTGGATATTTGCTCCTCCCCGCAGCTTTTCGCAGCTTATCACGTCTTTCATCGGCTCTTAGTGCCAAGGCATCCACCCTGCGCTCTTATTAGCTTAACCAATTCACTTAGTAAGCGCACCGCTTACGGCGCCTCTCACCAAGTTCGTCTGTATAGCGTTACAAACGTTGGTTTTAGGTTGTTTGTGTTACAAACTTTTATTTTTCTCGGATGTCTTGTATCTTTTGTGTTAAAGATATTGTATCTTTTTCTGTATGCAATTTTCAAAGTACAGTTATTCTGAGTGCTCTCGCACCCAATGGGCTTAAGTGGACTCGAACCACCGACCTCACGCTTATCAGGCGTGCGCTCTAACCGGCTGAGCTATAAGCCCGTCCATGACAGCTTTCAGATTCCCGTTTTGGGATTGCAGTCTGCCGACTGCTCCGAAAAATATCATTCTGGAGATAAAGGGGTTCGAACCCTTGACCCCCTGCTTGCAAGGCAGGTGCTCTCCCAACTGAGCTATACCCCCATCCTGTAAGTCCAACGGACTTACTTTTTCTTGCAGACCCCCGAAGGGATCTGCAAATGGTGATCCGGCAGCCACCTGCTCTCCCATGCCGTCTCCAGCATAGTACCATCGGCCGCCTGGGGCTTAACATACTTACGCAAGCGCAAGCAACGTGTTCGGGATGAGAACGTGTGTCTCCCCCAGGCGCATCACCACCGGAATGGTTTTTTGGCAACCTCCCCCAACAGCAATGTGTCTTTTACACATTCACCACCAGTTCGGTTCCCCTCTGCCCTTCGGACAGATAAACAGTAATACAACCCCTACTTCTTCCTGCGGCTTCTCGCCGCTTCCTTAGAAAGGAGGTGATCCAGCCGCACCTTCCGATACGGCTACCTTGTTACGACTTCACCCCAGTTATCAGTCCCGCCTTCGGCAGCTCCTCCCTTTCGGTTCGGTCACTGACTTCGGGCGTTACTGACTCCCATGGTGTGACGGGCGGTGTGTACAAGACCCGGGAACGTATTCACCGCGACATTCTGATTCGCGATTACTAGCGATTCCAGCTTCATGTAGTCGAGTTGCAGACTACAATCCGAACTGGGACGTTATTTCTGGGATTTGCTCCCCCTCGCAGGTTCGCTTCCCTTTGTTTACGCCATTGTAGCACGTGTGTAGCCCAAATCATAAGGGGCATGATGATTTGACGTCATCCCCACCTTCCTCCAGGTTATCCCTGGCAGTCCCTCCAGAGTGCCCGACTTTACTCGCTGGCTACTGAAGGTAAGGGTTGCGCTCGTTGCGGGACTTAACCCAACATCTCACGACACGAGCTGACGACAACCATGCACCACCTGTCTCCTCTGTCCCGAAGGAAAAGGAACGTTACTTCCTCGTCAGAGGGATGTCAAGACTTGGTAAGGTTCTTCGCGTTGCTTCGAATTAAACCACATGCTCCACCGCTTGTGCGGGTCCCCGTCAATTCCTTTGAGTTTCATTCTTGCGAACGTACTCCCCAGGTGGAATACTTATTGCGTTTGCTGCGGCACCGAAGCACTTTTGCGCCCCGACACCTAGTATTCATCGTTTACGGCGTGGACTACCAGGGTATCTAATCCTGTTTGCTCCCCACGCTTTCGAGCCTCAACGTCAGTTACAGTCCAGTAAGCCGCCTTCGCCACTGGTGTTCCTCCTAATATCTACGCATTTCACCGCTACACTAGGAATTCCGCTTACCTCTCCTGCACTCTAGCTACTCAGTTTCAAAAGCAGTCCCAAGGTTGAGCCCTGGGTTTTCACTTCTGACTTGATTAGCCGTCTACGCTCCCTTTACACCCAGTAAATCCGGATAACGCTTGCACCATACGTATTACCGCGGCTGCTGGCACGTATTTAGCCGGTGCTTCTTAGTCAGGTACCGTCATTTTTTCTTCCCTGCTGATAGAGCTTTACATACCGAAATACTTCTTCACTCACGCGGCGTCGCTGCATCAGGGTTTCCCCCATTGTGCAATATTCCCCACTGCTGCCTCCCGTAGGAGTTTGGGCCGTGTCTCAGTCCCAATGTGGCCGTTCACCCTCTCAGGTCGGCTACTGATCGTCGCTTTGGTGGGCCGTTACCCCGCCAACTGGCTAATCAGACGCGGGTCCATCTCATACCACCGGAGTTTTTCACACCGTACCATGCGGTACTGTGCGCTTATGCGGTATTAGCAGTCGTTTCCAACTGTTATCCCCCTGTATGAGGCAGGTTACCCACGCGTTACTCACCCGTCCGCCACTCAGTCGCAAAATCTTCATCTCCGAAGAAAATCAAATAAAGCGCTTCGTTCGACTTGCATGTGTTAGGCACGCCGCCAGCGTTCATCCTGAGCCAGGATCAAACTCTCATGTTCAAGTTTCATTCTGCTCCAGTAAGCGCTTCCCGCCCTTTCGAGCTTTCCGCACTCTGCTGGCTTTCCAGGTCTCATCGCCTTCGCTTCGTGAATCCGTTTGTCTTCACTCTGCGAAACCATTCTGATTCCCGGTTTTTACTGTGTTAGGTTCGTCTGTTCCGGATCGAATATCTTCGATCTACAGATTGAAATTTTCAAAATCATTTCAAGGTTTATTCACTGTTCAGTTATTAAATAGATGGTCGAGCAAAGGCTCTGTCATCAATAAAACTTAATAACGCCAAGCGAAGTTGCGCAGCAGCTTCCAATGGAAACCACGAAGTGGTTTACTATTTTCTGGTGGCGATGCGCTTAGGGGAAACACCCGTTCTCATCCCGAACACGATGGTTAAGACCTAAGCGGCCGATGGTACTATGCTGGAGACGGCATGGGAGGGTAGGTGGCTGCCAGATTAAATTTAAAATAGTATATATTTTAAATGGGGGTGTAGCTCAGTTGGGAGAGCACCTGCCTTGCAAGCAGGGGGTCAAGAGTTCGAATCTCTCCATCTCCACTCGCCAATCAAAAAAGGAAGCCCATCCGAATAATAAGGAAGGGCAGAAAAAGGAGATTGGCCTACGTACCTTGAAAACCGCATATTGAAACAATTGATAACTTCTTTAAAAAGAAATATCAAGACATCCGAGGCCATGTTTCCTGAAAAGGAGATATGGAAACCAAGAAAGAAACAAACAAACCAAGAAGAACCAACCAAACCAGAGATGCAACGCTATGCATCGGAACTCACCCCCGTACCCGCGGGAGAGAGAAATGGTTAAGCTAATAAGAGCGCAGGGTGGATGCCTTGGCACTAAGAGCCGATGAAA
>CAJTOO010000067.1 GCA_910577735.1 uncultured Lachnospiraceae bacterium | reverse complement strand
GAAAAATTTGAGGTGCCCGGGCAGGCTATAAAAGAATTTACCTTTCAAAGCTGATCAAAAAAACCATATATTGCACGTTCTCGAAAAGTAGTGCTATACTTTAATCAAAATATTTAATAGAATCGAGGGATTACTATGTCACACAAACAAACTGCCTTATCCATACAGGCAGAGACTATCATTAAAAATCTGGAAAAACGTAATATGGAGGGCTATTACTTCGCATCTGCTGCCGCCTGCACTGAAGCTATCCTCTCCACCCTGCCCAAGGGATCTGTCATTGGCTGGGGCGGCAGCGAAAGCATCAAAGAATGTGGACTATTAGAAGAAATACAAAAAGGCGGCTATGAATTGCTTGATCGTTCTTTAGCCAGAACACCTGAAGAAAGCAGACAGATTTATGCCAAAACAGTTCTCGCAGACTATTATCTGATGAGCACCAATGCCATTACATTAGGGGGAGAACTGATCAATATTGACGGTAACGGCAACCGTGTCGCCTGCCTGATCCAAGGCCCCAGCCATGTCATCATAATCGCCGGCATGAACAAAGTAGTATCTGACGTACCAGGCGGTGTTGCCAGAGTTCGTAATATGGCTTCACCTGCCAATGCGATTCGGCTGAACCGCAATCTTCCATGCGCAGCCTCTGGCGTCTGTCATGACTGCCTCTCTCCGGAATGTTTCTGTAACCAGATTGTGGTGACCAGAAGGAGCATGCATCCTGGCAGAATCAAAATATATCTGGTGGGTGAAGAATTGGGATATTAATACGTTTCCATACAATATTTTTACATATAGAAACAGGACTATGCCCCCCGCTTAGTCCTGTTTCTATATAAACCTTCTCTAAAAATTATGAATTTAATTGTGTAAGCTTATCTTTCAGATCAGAGGAGATTGTACTCACCATATCTGCAGATGCTGCAATTTCCTCCGTGGATGCTGCCAGATTGGTCACCCTCACATTGACACCGTCAATGACCTCAATCAATCTGCCTGCTTGCACAAGCAGCCCCGTGATTGCATCCTGAATCTGTTCTTTATTGGAATCACTGTCACTTGCCGTATCCTTGGAAGAATCTGCCAGTTTCTTAATATTCTCTGCAATAATCGCAAAGCCTCTTCCTGACTCTCCTGCCCTGGCCGCCTCTATACTCGCATTAAGTGCAAGAAGATTTGTCTCTTCTGCCACATTCGTAATCTCTTCGTTATTCTCCTCCAGCTTCACAAGCAATTCCTGAATCTTCTCTAAAGCCTCCTTCAGCTGATCACAGAAAGTAACCACCTCGCTCATGGAGGCTGAAATCCCCGTACTCTCTTCTGCATTGCTGTTATTGCCAATGGACATTTCACTGATGGAAATATCCAGACTGTCAAAGTTCTCCTGCACCACCGCAATCAGATCCGCAATTTGATCGTTTTTGGCCCTGAGAGCCTCATTCTTATCTTCCACCTCTGAGGCCATCTGTCTTGCAGTCCTGCTCTCTTCCTCAACTTTACTCTTTATGTACTGAATGCAGTTATTCTGATTATTACAACCATTATGAATGGCTATTGCCATCTCCTTACAAGTAGAATATCCACAAGCGGAACAATCCATCGCCTGTTCCATGACAGTGCGTTTATCCATGGATGCAAAGATTGCATCAAGCTGCATTGTATCTGGCTGCCTGATTTCTAATCCTCTGGACTTATCAGAATAACATCTGATAAAATCATTAATATCCAGATTCTTAAACTGCCTGTTAAACCTGGCAAGTCTCTGTTTTGGTGTAAGCTTCCTGCTGAAAGCATGCCTTTTATCATTCCTTTTGCTTGCTTCCCTGATCTTTTGCAGTTCATAAAGAGTATCATCAGACCGGCTCTTTTCTTCCTCGACACCCGGACCATAGATACAGCCTTTGGCACAGTTCAACGCATCCACCATAAACGGCAGATCCTTTTTGCCAAGTACCCTCTTCTTATAATCCTCTAAAAATTCATAGGCATGTTTCTCGCCTTCAATCTGCCTGATAAAGATATCTTCGCCACAGAACCAATAGACATTCTCTTTCAATCCACCTGGCATCGGATAAATAGACCCCAGACCATATTCAATCTCATCCTGCACTGCCGGACCGGAGATATTGTGTTCCCTCACATACCTCATCAGATGATCGAATGTCACATTATAAGAGACATAGCCGCCACAATTCGGATCGTCTATCTCATTCTTCTTTGCCACACAAGGACTTATAAATGCCAGTTTGTCCGGCACTTTCATGTATTTCTTCACATAAATAGCACCACACATCATAGGAGAATGTACTGGCATAAGACGTGGTATCAACTCAGGGATATACTTTTCAATATATCCCACCACGGCAGGACAGGGCTGCGATATGCCGCCCGTAAAATGATGCTCCGTAATATATTTGATATATCCCCATGTTGTGATATCCGCACCGAAACTGATGCTTATGATACGATTTACACCAAGCTTTTTCAGTCCGCCAAGAACAGTGGCATACTCTTTTGGATAATTTGCCAGAAAAGCCGGTGCCAGTAAAAGAGATATTTTTTCCCCTCTTTGTAAATCCTCAAAGAAACGCTCTGTGTCATCGTTATAACTTCTCGCTCCATGGGCACAGGCATCAAAACACGCTCCGCAGGCAATACATTGACTGCCATCCACCATAATCCTATTCTGCCCATTCTCTTCCACGGCCCGGTTCGCCGTCAGGACAGGACATACTGAGATGCACTTATGACATCCCACGCACTGACCGTTGGTATACACCAAGGCCTCTGATTGTTGATTCGCCATACTTCCCTCCAAAACACCTCATCTATAATCCACAATGTTGTCCTACAACATTCTACTATTGTCGAACCAACATTGGTATAATTATACCATAATCTTTCATAAAAACAAATAATTTTGATACAATTGTACAAAAAAGTATAAAAAGGTGTAGGAGAAGTCCGCATGTGACTTTACCACTCCGGCGAAAAGTACGATGGAATATCCCGGCAAATCATTATCCTGTATATAAATTATATCTGTGCCAGCACAAAGATATCATAAATCGCTTTGATAGCAGTCTCAAAATCTGCATTGGCTACACCAATGATAATATTCAGCTCACTGGAGCCCTGATCGATCATCTTAACATTGACATTGGCATGCGCCAGGGCAGAAAATATCCTGCCTGCCGTACCGCGGGTGGATTTCATGCCGCGACCCACCACTGCAATCAGAGCAAGATCTGCCTCTATGTCAATCGCATCAGGATCTGCCAGCCTGTGAATGCCGGACACCACCTGCTGTTCCTTATGCATAAACTCATCCTGATGCACAAACACTGTCATCGTATCAATTCCTGAAGGCACATGCTCGAAAGAAATTCCATTTTCTTCAAAAGCCTGCAATACCTTACGCCCGAAGCCAATCTCCGAGTTCATCATCTCTTTCTCTATATTGACCGCACAGAAACCACGTTTTCCCGCAATACCGGTGATTACATACTTAGATTTCTGACAGGTACTCTCTACAATCCAAGTGCCCCGGTCATCCGGCGCATTGGTATTGCGGATGTTAATCGGAATTCCCTCGCTCCTTACCGGGAAAATCGCATCCTCGTGAAGAACCGATGCCCCCATGTATGCTAACTCCCGCAGCTCCCTGTATGTAATTGTCTCAATTCCTTCCGGTTTATAGATAATCCTGGGATCCGCAATCAGAAACCCTGACACATCCGTCCAGTTCTCATAGACATTGGCTTTAATGGCCCTGGCAACAATAGAACCTGTAATATCGGAGCCCCCTCTGGAAAACGTCCTGACAGTCCCATCCGCATAAGCTCCATAAAACCCTGGCACCACCGCAGATTCTACCGCCGAAAGGCGCTCCCGCATCAGCTGATTGGTCAATTCCGGATCGTACTCACCATCCTCTTTAAAGCGGATCACCTCAGCAGCATCTACAAACGCAAAGCCAAGATACTGCGCCATAATAATGCCATTTAAGTATTCACCTCTTGAAGCTGCATAGTCTGCACCGGCTTTCTTTTTGAAATTCTCCTCAATCAGCTGAAATTCTTCTTCCAGGGAGAGATCCAGACAAAGCCCTGCTATAATCTCCAGATATCTGTTCTTAATCGCCTGAAGCTGCTCTGAAAAATCCTGATCATTCTTTGCCAGTTCATAGCAGGCATAGAGCATATCCGTTACCTTCGTATCGTCAGAAGAACGTTTTCCAGGTGCAGAAGGCACCACAAACCGCCGCTCTTTATCTGCACGGATAATCATCTCCACTTTCTTAAACTGCTCTGCACTGGCAAGGGAACTGCCGCCAAACTTCACTACTTTATTCATCATATTCTCCATTTCGAAGCGTCTCTGCGCATGGCAACGCAAATCCAGACTGGCGTAAACCATCCATCTGGTCTATGACGCTCCAGCTATATATTTTAAAACCTATTCTGCCTTCTATGCCATAATACGGATTCTGTTCAAATAGCCGCCGGCTTTTTCTATCTTTTCACTAAATTCCTTTTCAGACATCACCTGTGTCATAAAAGCAAATTCTTCTGTCATCCCCACATTCACCTCTGCAAGGGAACCAAAAGCTGCCATGGCCGACTCTCTTTGGTCTGCTCTGACCCTCACGAAGAATTTACGTTCTGCACTGGAACTTTCTGCAACGTTCACGTTTTCCTCATCCCAGAAGCACATAATGGTTTTGCCCTGATGCCTTGCACAGTCCACCACATCAGATACCACCGCACTGGCTGTGGGAAGTTTACCCGCACCTCTGCCGTAATACATGGAATCGCCCAGCATATTGCCATGCACATAAACAGCATTGAATACACCATTCACGCTGTAAAGCGGATGCTCCTTAGAAATCATAAACGGAGCTACCATCGCAAAAAATCCCTTCTCTGTATCCCTGCTCATGGCAAGCAGTTTGATAGACTTGCCCATCTGCTTGGCATACTTAAAGTCTGCCGCGGTAATCTTTGTGATACCCTCTGTGTAAATCTCCTCATATCTCACATTCCTGCCAGACATGAGGGAAGAAAGAATCGCGATCTTGCGGCAGGCATCATATCCTTCCACGTCTGCCTCCGGGTTTCTCTCTGCATATCCTTTATCCTGCGCCTCCTTTAGTACATCCTCAAAGTCAGCGCCCTCTTTATCCATCTTCGTCAGGATATAGTTCGTGGTGCCATTCAAAATACCTGTGATACCATCAATCTTTTCAGCTGTCAATGAATAGTTCAGAGGACGGATAATGGGAATACCGCCTCCCACACTGGCCTCAAATAAATAATTGCAATGATTCTCCCTGGCGATCTTAATCAGTTCCGGCCCATGAGCCGCAACCAGTTCCTTGTTGGAAGTGCATACGCTTTTACCCAGAAGAAGTGCCTGCTTTGTAAAATCATAAGCCGGTTTTGTACCGCCCATGGTCTCACAGATGACCGCTACTTCCGGATCATTTAATATAATATTATAATCATGCACCACTTTGTCCGCATAAGGGTCTCCCGGAAAATCCCGAAGATCCAGAATATATTTAACCGAAAGATTCTCCCCCGCCTTCTTATTGATGTCTGCCTTATTGGTCTCGATCACTTCCACCACACCGCTGCCTACGGTGCCATATCCTAATACCGCGATTTGAATCATGCCTTTTCTCCCTTAGAAACGTACTCTTTAAATTAACGGATATTTGTCCGTCAGTGTCTTGATGATAGCCTGCGCCTTTTCAATGCCAGCTTCACCTTCCTTGATCACGATGGCCACAGCTTCTGCCACCTGATCCATATCCTCTGTATTTAATCCTCTGGATGTAGCTGCCGGCGTGCCAAGACGAATACCGCTTGTCACAAACGGTGATTTGGGATCATTGGGGATTGTATTCTTGTTGGCCGTAATATGTGCCTGATCCAAAAGTTTCTCCACCGCTTTACCAGTCAGATCATAGTTGGTCAGATCTACCAACATCAGATGATTATCCGTGCCCCCGGATACAATCTTGATATCCCTGGCCTGCAGACTCTTGCACAGTGCCTGTGCATTATCAGCCACATTCTTCATATATGTCTTAAAGTCATCCGACAAGGCTTCTTTAAAACATACCGCTTTCGCTGCTATCACATGCATGAGCGGCCCACCCTGGATCCCCGGGAAAATTGCCTTGTTAAAGTTATACTGATCAGCCACTTCCTGGCTGGACATAATCATACCGCCACGGGGTCCACGCAATGTCTTGTGGGTTGTTGTGGTAGTCACATGCGCATAAGGAATAGGACTTGGATGAAGTCCTGTGGCCACAAGACCTGCGATATGGGCAATATCCACCATTAAGACGGCTCCAACCTCATCTGCGATTTCCCTAAATCTCTTAAAATCTATGGTTCTGGCATAAGCAGAAGCTCCCGCCACAATCATTTTCGGTTTACATTCCAGCGCAATCTTACGCACATTATCATAATCAAGGAATCCATCATCGTTGACGCCATAAGGTACACAGTGAAAATATTTACCTGACATATTGACCGGTGAACCATGGGACAAATGTCCGCCATGATCCAGGTTCATGCCCATGAATGTATCCCCTGGCTCCAGCACTGCAAAGAACACTGCCATGTTAGCCTGCGCCCCGGAGTGAGGCTGTACATTTACGTACTCACAGCCAAATAACTCTTTAGCCCGCTCTTTTGCCAGCTCTTCAACCACATCAACGCACTCACAGCCGCCGTAGTATCTCTTGCCAGGATATCCTTCTGCATACTTATTTGTAAGAGGGCTTCCCATTGCTGCCATAACTGCCTTACTCACCCAGTTCTCAGATGCAATAAGTTCTATATGCGTGTTCTGGCGATTCTGTTCATCCACAATTGCCTGCGCTATTTCGGGGTCTACATTTCTCACTTCATCAAATGAATACATTCCTTGTTCCTGCCTTTCTATTGCTATCATTGCCCAACTGTCTGTTAGTATATCATAAAGGGTTAATTTTACGCAATACAAATCCTTTGTCATCAGCTTTGAAAGGTAAATTCTTTTATAGCCTGCCCGGGCACCTCAAATTTTTC
>CAJTOO010000066.1:2836-7220 GCA_910577735.1 uncultured Lachnospiraceae bacterium | reverse complement strand
AACATCCATGAAAATGCGGTCCAGCCCTTCTGTTTGCGAGAGGCGGATCTCCTCTATGAGCATATGAACTGTTTTTGATAAGTTTTCAAGTTTGGTATCTTTTTTTGCCATACTGTCCCCCACATACACAAAATGCTGTTTGGAAACAGTGTATTATAAATTAGTTCAAAAAGAAAGTACTCCTATCACTTATTGGTAAAGTTTAACAAAAAAACTTAAAAAATGTATGTCTTTTTCATTCATGCGTTTAATCTGCTATGTTACCTGGAAACCTGAAAAGCAGGGTATGTGCCAATAGAAAAACTGGTACATACCCCCAGGAGTACATTTACGCTGCCCTGTGCAGCTCATGGCTTTCTGCATTGTAATAAAAACAGCCATCGTACAAGACTTCCTCCGCTGCAACCTGTGTGGCGTTTATACTTTTTACCATTTCTGCCATCCTTTCTGCATCTTCTGGCACACCAGGTGCAAATATGCACTCATGCACCGAACTTGGAAGCACAAAAAAGCTGCCAGTCATTTTAGCTACAGTATCTAACAGACCTTTATATAAAATAACTGCTGATCCATATACTTTTCTGGCATTCGTGGCAATATACAGCGGAAGGCTGCTTTCATCAACGCTGGTAAAATCAAACCTGTTGTACCTGCAGCATCCACACCCTGTATTATGTGGGGAATGGTTTCCAACCAGGCTGTCAAGTTCATCTGACAGCGGGCTTATCTGGCCACGGTTAAGCTCTGGCATGTTTATGCTTGCAAGCCCAAAAAGCCTTTCTTCATCTACACCCCAGGTGTCTGCCAGGTTTCCTGTGGCTGTGACCGATGCCATTTCCCCTCCTGCAGAGCTTAGGTTTATGTAATAAATGACTGCAAGCCCATGGAAATCCCTGTGTGGAACTGTAGAAAGAAGCCCTGCATTCAGCTCCTTGTTCACAAGTTTATAGCATACCCTGTCCTTAATGAAGGAAAAATCCTGTATGGCATTTGCGTCAATGCCCGTTGCTGCATTATTAAGCCTTTGACTGTAAACGGACTTTAATTCCCTTATAATGTCCGCAAATGGACGTCCTTTCTGAAAATCTGAAAAATAGTTTTCCATGTATACATTGGGTGCAATGCTTATCACCTATGGCTTTACATTGACTCCCTGCAGGTGTACCCCGTTGTTTTTCGTAACTGGTATTATTTCCACCTGGCAGTCTGGAAACTCTTTTACAAGTGCATTTTTAACTGAAAATACAAAATCATTAAATGTCTTTATCTGGCCCATATCTGGCAATCCTCCTGTCCTGTGCGTGTTTCTGCATGTTCCAGACATGCACCCGCTGCCCACGGCAGGCTTCTATAACACTGTTTTTTTATAGCATTTTTTATAGACATCAGAAGCCGCATATGGCACATACCAGAAAATTTTTCTGAAAACTTGGTATACCTGGCGTCATTTTTCTGGAAACCAGGTTACCGCAATGGCAAATCCGGGGCTTGTAAACATGGTGTTTAAAAGGCAGAAGTAACCATGGTTACTTCAAATCACCACTCTTTGCATATGGAATAGCTGTAAATGCAAGCTTTTGGGATTTTAAGTAAGACAAAGAAAAAATAAAAAGAGCATAAGAGGAGATGACGTCAGGTGGATTTGCCACAAAAAACAGAATAATGGCATAGTGACGCCACTTATAGCCAGGTGGGGGTGACTATGGCTGCAAAATTAAGCCTTGTAAATACAGTCTTTAAAAAGCAAAAGTTACAGGGGTGTTTCCAGATCACCACCTCTGTGTGTTCAAAATAGCGTAAATACAGTCTTTTTAATTTTGAGGAAAACAAGTCATTTTATTAAAGATTTTTAGCAAAATACAGGAAAAGCCCATGAATACAAGACTTGCTGCTCCCGGTGCCGCAGGCGCACCTGGGGTTGCAGGGGCGAAGCCCATGCCATTTAAAGCGGCTCTGCCACGGTACTTTGCCTGCAAAGTATTAACTGCAATACTTTCAGTGGGAAGTAACTGACGGGTAACGGATCCGGTTACATCTCTGCAGCATGCTGAAATTCTGCCAGAAAAATAAAAAAATTAGCATCTTGCATTCTGGAAAATTCGTGTTACGATCAGGATAAGAAAGGATGTGAAATCAGATTATGGCCAGTGTAAATTTTGAAAAATTAAAAACCCCGCAGCAGGTAAAAGCCATGCTCCGGCATTGTGACGGCGAAGAGCGGATGGAAGCAAACCATTCAAACATTGATATTGATAAATCGAAAACTTCCGGCAACATGCAGGGGGATCTGGATTATACCGCCACATGCCAAAAATATAGCGAACGGATTGCCTTTCTGGACACAAAGCCAGGTGCAAACAAACGGAAAGACCGGGTAACCTGCTTCGGTTTGAATATCCCTGCTCCAAAAAATTTGAAACCAGAAGACGAGAAGGCATTCTTTCTGGCAGCCATAAAAATAATTATAAACCAGTATGGAGAAGATAATATCATCCAGTATTATATGCACCAGGACGAGAAACACGCATACATCCATGCCGGGACCGGGGAACGGTGCATGTCCCGGTCACACCTCCAGTGCTATGTTGTCCCGGAACATAACGGGAAACTGAACGGGAAATGGTTTTCTTCCCGTGCAAATATGGTTAAACTGAACAATTCCATCCACCGGATGGCACAGGAGCAGTTTGGCGTAATGTTTATGGACGGCAGCAAAAGGAAATCACGTAAGACGGTAGAACAGCTTAAAAATGAGAGTGCCTGTCTGGCGATTCAACAGGAACTGGATGCACAGAAGATGGCGTTGGACACTCAGACTGCAGAAGTAAAAAAAGAAAAACAAATAATTCTCCAGACAAAGGTTATGCTGTATGAACAAAAATCTGATCTGGACCAGCGCAAGGATAGTATCAAAGCAAACGAGGATGATTCCTGTGCTGCACTGCAGGATGCTGCCACGCTGCGGGATGCGGCGATGCAGGTGCTTCTGCGGGTGCAGCAACTGGAAGAGGAAGACATGCAATTGATTGAACTTGGAAAGCAGAAGCGGCGCAGGCAGTGGGTATCTGCTCTGGATTCTGACGAAGTAATTAAGGCATACCACGAGCTGAACGGACGGCTCAACGATCTGGTGCCGCAGAAATAAATAGGACAGATTAAAACAGAAACTGCTCATGGACAGAGTTTTTGATCCCGTATACATAAAAAGACAATGGGATGCAGCAAGCTACAGCCTTGCATCTTTCTGATTTTTTATTTACTTTTCTGGCTTAACAGCCTGGTACTCCAAAAGCAGCATGTTACACTTGCGGTCATTGCCCTTCACTATGATGTCCGGGTTCACCATCCATACGCCTGTCTGCACCTTCCGCATGAAATTAGCTTTTTGCAGCTTTTTCAACGTGGATGCCACCATCTGCCTGCAGCACCCTGCGCCCTTCATGATTTCCTGGTAAGTGGCGGTAAAGCGGTTATCGCCTGGTTTGGTATGCTCCAGAATGTAGACAAACACCTTGTACTGCTTGTCACTAAGCTCTTTCAGGACGGCAATAAACTCCCTCATGTAGAGCTTCCAGAAATTTTTTGATCCATAGGCAAGCTTCGTCACCTGGTTCACCTGCATTACCTCACCAGTCTCCTGATCCACCAGCTTCCTCGTCCTCTGTCCGGCCAGAGTGCTGCTCTCCTCCAGGTACTCCATGGTGCGCTCATTCTTACGCTTCATCTCTTTTTCCCCTTTCTTGCAGACGGCCATTCCATCCTGCTTATGGGACTATAATACTGTTTCCCAGCCCGGCTTTCAAGTATCCGTCTGTTTCAATAGACTTGCAGTCTAAACAGACAGACTGTCAAAAACACGCTCCAGCTAGCGTAAATACTGGGAATTTCGACGTTTTTTCTTTACAAAGCTCTTACAAAGCTCTTATCTATAAATATTAAATAAATTTAATATTTATAGCGAGAGTAATTTTTAAGTACTATTGATGAGATGTACTTTACTGTTATACAATTTTACTGTTATACAATTTTTGTGACCGAAGGAAATCAAAGTGTATAAAATCAATAAATTAAAATCATCAAATCCCGTGTGTACGGTTACTGTGTACTAAACCAGAAACCAGAATCTTCTCCCAAACTCCCAAAATTCACCCAAAAATCAGCACCACCCGTTATACGGGTGGTTTGCTCTGCGGCTAAAAGCCTTTATTACCGGCAGCGTCTAAAGGCGCTGTCCTTCACTAACGTTCAGGCCGCATTGCCTTTGCCACTTTTGCTAGCCCCTAAAAGGGGCGTTTGTACTACCTGCTACCCTTAAAAGGGTCTTCATATTCCCTTACGCTCAGTTTATCCATTGCAATATCATGTGTTTCCTGTTCCTGGATTT
>CAJTOO010000066.1:0-2774 GCA_910577735.1 uncultured Lachnospiraceae bacterium | reverse complement strand
ATGGGATAGTAATTGGGGAGTATCCATTCATGCGTTTATTCTGCACGTATGCTTTCTTTATATTGATTATAAACTGCTTTTCGTCTATACTTAGGAGTAAACACAATATGGTATTTACACATCCATTTTGTGTGCGATAAAGAATTTACTTTATTTGCCATTAAATCACCTTTCCTTTCTATAATGCGACCTGAACAATCACATTATACTAAGAAAGGTGATTTTTTGCTATAAGCATTTGCTGCACCACCCGCACAGCAGGTGGTTTATTGTTTCCTGCGGCTCATTTCTCTGTTGAGAAACTCGCTTCGCAGTCAACAGACTAAAGTCATATAACAAATATAACGTCTGCCCGTTTCTAAACAGGCAGGCGTTATATAATATTTCTGATACAGATACCCATACCAGTTTCCAGCAGGCAGGCGGAGCAGTAAACGCCTGCCCATGGCTGCATATCCACGCATTGCAATAATCTAAAAGCATCTGTCTGGCATACACGATCTTAGTATCCCAGTCCCGCATATGCTTTTCTGCCTCGATAAAAAACTCTGCGCCTATATGCTCCAGCGGATGCACACAGAAGCACTTCATGTCTCTGGTGTCAAGGTCATAGAACCTGTCTAACATCTGCGCTACATGGTCCATTGTCATGCCCTTCCCGTTGTTCTCCACCAGCTGAAAAGCGATGGCGGCAGCAAGAAGATAGACCACAGCTATGGTTTCTTCTTCCGTCAGAAGCACTTTCCGGGGTGATGCGTCCTTAATGCTCTTTGCAAGCTCCACAATCTCGTTGCGGCCACGTATGCAGGACAGCGGCACGCTGGAGAGCGTCTGGCTGTCCATTTCCGAAGAGCCGATACAGAAATCTTCCCAGAGATCCTCACATCCCATGTGCGTCTGGTACGCAACCAGACTGTTATCTACTCCGCAGCCAATCTCTATGCTGTCCACACTGGCATCCCCTGCAACCGTGTGGAGCTCTGGCTGCAAAAGGTCTGTAACCGTCCGGGCAAGAAGCCTTGCTCCCTCTTTACTGCCCATTGCCTGCCGGGCCATACATTTGGCGGCTTCCTCCGTGATGCCGGCATGCACGCCAGTCGTCTTTTGGAGCAGTCTGTCATACTGGTATACGGGGTGATGCGTCCGACTGTATGAGGATACGGTTATAATCATCTAAGGATAACGGTTTCGTATGGGTAATGAAAGAGATTCTGCCGAAAAACCCGTGTGATATGCCGTATGTATGCAGATCATCTTCTGTTACATACGGAAGCAGGCTTCCCTCTGGCAGCTCTGCCGGTTTTTTGGCAGAAAAACCAATACTGGCTTTGCCCGCCATCCGCTCCCGGATGATGTCTTCGAGTCCTTCAAATACACCCAGACAGACAATAAGCAGTCTGGATGTGTCCATCTTACGGGTGCGGTTGTTGTCCGTATGGACGACCACGCTGCCAGCCATAAACATGAGCAGGTTGTCAACCAGGAGGAAGCTTTGGTCGCTCGGACGGGCCAATGCAGAGGATGTTCTGCTTCGGCTTGTCTAACGCTTCCCCCGTATGCTTATAATGCTGGTAGCGCAGGCTGTGCAGCCAGGCAGCATTGCTGAGGGACTTTAGATATCCCTCCTGCCCGATGACCGTTTTACTCAGTTCTTTGTATAAAGTTTCCGGTGTCACATTGTCCATAGGTGCATCTCCTTTAGTTGAAATACTGGTACTGGGCTTCCTCCTGTCCATTCGGTATAAAAGTGTTATCGGCAAAAGAGTTCTGTGCTGCAGGTGCACAGGCAGCTTTGCTCTCGCAGAACTCCTGTGATTCGATTACCACATCTGTGGTATAAACTCTCTACCCGTCTGTGTAGCTGCCTGTCTGGATGCGGTCCGTTACTGCAATCTTTGTCCCCTTCTGCAAGTACTGCTCCGCAAACTCTGTGGTTCTTCCAAATGCCACGCAACGTAAAAAGTCTGCCTGCGGCTCACCCTCACGTTTCACCAGCCTGTCCACGGCAAGTGTGTATCTGGCAATGGCTGTATTGCTCTGCTGGGTGTAGCGGATTTCCGGGTCACGGGTTAAACGTCCTGCTAAGATTATTTTATTCATAAATAGTATATCTCCCTTCTGGTTGTATCTTTTATTTTTTCATGCGTTCACCCGCATGCGTGAGCATGATATTTGTTCCTGTGCAGGACATGCCCGCCACCATCAGCTCCATCATTTTTTCAAACCCCAGCAGGTTTTTCGCCCGTTTGATATTATATCCCAGGCACATGAGCGCAAATTCCCCTGTCACTTTCCGCAGGCCTTTCAGCAGGAAGTAACCAAATCCCATCGCTCGTTTTATTGTTCCGAACGGATGCTCAGACAGACACATCCTCTCCGCTGTCTTATTCCTGTCCGGTCTCAAAAAAAATCTGACAACTTTTACTTTTTCAAAGTGGCCTCTGCTTTTAACGGCCCGTGCGTTATCAATCTCTTTCCCCTCTGCCTTAAGCCAGTCCCTGCAGGGTTTTTCCAGGCAGTCTTTTGTAAAATCTATTTCTTTCCACTCATTCCTGCCTTTATAACATTGGTTCCTGTCCGGGCAATGGCGGCATGCGTGTTTATTTGCGTATCTAATACTGCCGTTTTTCTTGACGCATTTCTGACGGAGAACCTCCCCATCCGGACAATACACAATGTTCCTTTCCGGATCCCTGACAAAGTAACCTTCCTTTGCCCTTTCCATCATTTCTTCCTGTGTGCCATATGGGGATCTGAACGGCCCGTCTGCTTCT
>CAJTOO010000065.1 GCA_910577735.1 uncultured Lachnospiraceae bacterium | reverse complement strand
AGATGATCCGGTATGGGAAGAGGCAATCGTTGATCGAGTAAAACTCATGGTGGAACGTGACAAAAACCGTTTCTGTATTGTTATGTGGTCAATGGGAAATGAGAGTGCTTATGGCTGCAACTTTGAAAAAGCACTGGAATGGACAAAGAATTTTGATCCAGACCGTATCACACAATATGAGAGTGCAAGATATCGTAATTATGATGAAACATATGATTACAGCAATCTGGATGTGTACAGCCGGATGTACTCGGCGTTTTCCGAAATTCAGGAATATCTGGATAAAGATGGAAGCAAACCCTTTCTTTTGGTAGAGTACTGTCACAGTATGGGAAACGGACCTGGAGATTTTGAAGATTACTTCCAGATGATTCAGGATAATGATAAAATGTGTGGCGGTTTTGTCTGGGAATGGTGTGACCATGCGATTGCTCATGGAACTGCTGAGAATGGAAAGACTATATATGCTTATGGGGGCGACCATGGCGAAGAAATTCATGATGGCAACTTCTGTATGGATGGATTAGTATATCCGGACAGAACGGTACATACAGGACTTTTGGAATACAAGAATGTTTATCGCCCGGCAAGGGTTATTTCCTATGAAAAAGAAAGCGGAGAACTGGTGCTTCATAACTACATGGATTTTGATAATCTGAAAGATTATGTGAAAATCAGCTATGAATTGACACAGGATGGACTTTTGATTGGGAAAGGAAAACTTGCTGAAGTATCTGTGGTACCACATAGTGAAGGAAAAACAAACCTGCAGGTCAACGTTCCGGAAAATGGAAAATGTTATTTAAAACTCACTTATCACCTGAAAAAAGAAATGCCTTTGCTGGAAGAGGATTATATCCTTGGATTTGATGAGATCGAAGTAAGCCAGAAGGATGCCAAATGCCAGTTAGCAGAAAAATGGGTTGAAAAAACAGTGACGGATTCTGAATTACAGGTGAGTGAAGATGATACCCAGATTCATATCAAAGGCCGTGAATTCGCATATACAATCGACCGACGGACTGCACTTTTTACAGAGATGAAATTTGCAGGTCGGGAATATCTGAACCACCCGATGGAATTAAATATCTGGAGGGCACCAACAGATAATGATATGTACATCAAGTCTGAATGGAAGAAAGCCCATTATGATAAAGCTTATACAAGAGCTTACACGACAGAGGTCGTGCAGGGAAAGCATGGTGTGAAAATTACAAGCCATGCATCCGTTGTGGCAGAGACAGTACAGAAGATTCTTGATGTGACGATCACATGGAAAATAGAAGCTGCTGGAAAGATTGATGCAGATATTGCAGTAACAAAAGATGATGAATTTCCGGACCTGCCAAGATTTGGTGTGAGGATGTTCCTGGATAAAAAACTTTCAGCTGCACGATACTTTGGAATGGGACCACAGGAAAGCTATTGTGACAAACATCAGGCTGCGAGCCACGGTTTGTATCAGGCAAATGTAGATGATTTGCATGAGGATTATATTCGCCCACAGGAAAATGGAAGCCATTATGATTGTGAATATGTAGAGCTTAACAACAGCCGATATGGAATTGTGGTCTCTGCGGAAAATGCCTTCTCATTCAATGCTTCTTATTATACGCAGGAAGAACTTGAGGAGAAAACGCATAATTATGAACTGACAGAATCAGATAGTGTAGTATTTTGTGTTGACTATGCACTAAATGGCATTGGTTCTAACAGTTGTGGTCCAGTTGTATTGGAGCAGTACCGATTTGATGATGTATTATTCCGGTTCCAGTTTACACTGATACCGTATATAAAGGGATAATAAAGTTTCATGTAACCCGTAAACAAGGAAAGAGAGTCTGATTGTTATGTAAAGTCCGGATATACAGAGCAATCAGACAAAAACAGAGAAAAAACTAGAATTAGACATCATACTCTGTTAGACATCTTGAAATTCTAAGTGCGATGAAGATGAGGAGCAAAGAAATTCGATGGAAGAAAAAAAGTATTTGAAATGGTATAACAAAATTGGATATGGATCAGGCGATATTGCAGGTAATGTAGTCTATGCGTTCCTGACATCTTTTATGATGGTCTATTTGACGGACTCAGTAGGACTTGCTGCAGGTGTCGTAGGTACCCTGATTGCCGTATCAAAACTATTTGATGGTTTTACGGATATATTTTTTGGATCAATGATTGACAAAACACACAGTAAAATGGGAAAAGCGAAACCCTGGATGCTATATGGATATATTGGTTGTGCCATTACGCTGGTCTGCTGTTTTGCAGTACCAGTCAGCTTGGGAACAACGGCTAAATATGCATGGTTCTTTATCTCTTACACACTGTTAAATGGTGTGTTTTATACAGCAAACAATATTGCTTATTCAGCACTTACGTCACTGATTACAAAGAACAGCAAAGAGCGTGTGCAGATGGGATCTTACCGTTTTATTTTTGCGTTTTCAACAAGTCTTCTGATTCAGGCAATTACAGTTGGATTTGTAGATAAATGTGGTGGAGATGCTGCAGCATGGAGAACGGTTGCTATTATCTATGCAATCATTGGTCTTGTCGTAAATACGATTTCAGCACTTTCTGTTAAGGAACTTTCTGAGGAAGAACTTAACGAAGGAGAAGTAAAGGATGATAATGAAAAGTACGGAATGGTACAGGCATTCAAGCTTCTTGTTAAAAACAAATATTACATGATGATTTGTGGAACATATATTTTACAGCAGTTATATGGTGCCATGATTGGAGCTGGCATTTATTACATGACATGGGTACTGAAAAATAAGAATTTGTTTGGACAATTTGCATGGGCAGTAAATATTCCACTGATCATTGCCCTGATTTTTACACCGACATTAGTTGGTAAGTGGAAAGGCATGTATAAACTGAACTTAAGAGGTTATGTCTTAGCAGTCATCGGTAGAGCACTTGTTGTTGTTGCCGGATATATGGGTAGTGTTCCGCTGATGATGGCGTTTACAGCTCTTGCAGCCTTAGGTCAGGGACCATGGCAGGGAGATATGAATGCTGTTATTGCATCCTGCTCTGAATACACTTATCTTACACAGGGAAAGAGAATTGATGGAACGATGTACTCTTGTACTTCTCTTGGTGTAAAAATCGGTGGAGGTATTGGAACCGCTGTTGTTGGATGGATGCTTGAGCTCAGTGGATATGTCGGAACAAATGCAACTCAGCCACAGTCTGCACTTGATATGATGCAGTTCATGTATCTTTGGCTTCCGTTAATCTTTGATGTATTGATTATGTTTGCACTTTCAAGAATGAATGTTGAAGATGCAAATAAAAAACTGAAAGCAGAAAAAGGAATTGCTGCAGATGAAGTAACAGATGCATCAGACATAAATTAGAATTGACAAGAGAAAGCGTTGTCTGATCGTTGTTCGATGAGACAGTGCTTTTTTCTATAATATAAAGTGATAGAACTGTATTTTGAAAATAAAAAGGACCACTTCATTTTTATGAAATGGCCTTAAGAAAATATTCAGTTTTCACAAAATAGTCCTTTTAGTATTTATACATGGTAAGGATGCTCAAAATATTCAGTGTAGAATACTAAAAGGTCATTCAGATATTTTTTTAGGTTGCTCATTTGCAATTCCTCCTTTCCTTATTTACAAGTTGATTATAAGATAGGTGTAAAAGGATTGCTTGCCAAATCGAAAGAAGATATAGACAAATGTTGCAAAGGGGAGTATTTCATGCAGTTAAAATATGTTGACACAAAAGAGGAGATCATAGCAATAAATAGGAAGTCAAAACATATTGAACCACATCTTCATAATGCACTGGAGATCGTTTGTGTAACAAGTGGAGCATTAGAACTTGGTGTCGGACAGGAACTATACCATATGGAAAAAGGAGATATAGGCTTTGTATTTCCAGATGTTATTCATCACTATCAGGTACTGACACCCGGTGTAAATAAAGCGACTTATCTGATTGCATCGCCATTTACGATAGCCAAATTTGCAGATATCATGCAATCCATGGCTCCTGAATACCCAATCATCAAAGCGGAAAAGGTTGAACCGGAGGTATATAGGGTTATAAATGCAATTTTAGAGACAGAACAGTCGGATATTACTGTTGCACAGGCATATCTTCAAATTGTGTTGGCACGCTGCATAGGAAAATTAAATTTGGTAGAAAAGAGTAATGTGGGGAGCAACGATCTTATTTACCAGACAGTTTCCTATATATCAGCAAATTTTAAGAAGAAATTTTCGCTGGAAGAGATGGCAAAAGATCTGGGGGTGAGCAAATATGTTTTATCCAGACTCTTTTCCAAAACATTCCATAGAAACTTTAATCAATATCTTAACGATGCAAGGCTGAACTATGCATGCCATCGTTTGGAAAATACGAGTGATTCTATTACAAACATTTGTCTGGATAGTGGATTTGAAAGTCAGAGAACATTTAACCGAGTATTTAAAGAAAGATATAAAATATCACCGAGTGACTACCGGAGTACATGTCTGAAAGATATGTTGTCATAACATATAGATTAATAAATTCAATAAAAATCTGATTATCAGTCTGAAATAAGTATCTCTGGGTGTTATTTATAATATGGGGTAGTGGTTAATTATTATGTCATGTATGAATGGGGAAGAAACAAACGGAGAACTGCTTCAGAAAAAGAAGTAGACAAACTGTAAATAAAGAAGTTAAGAGAGGCTGTTACTTTAGAAACTATTTAAAGAAGTAACAGAAGTCGGGGAAGCGTTAGAAAAGATACAAGAAACCATAGAAACGAAAACCATTGCACGGGTAGCTGTTCTTTATGATAGAGAAAATAGCTGGGTATTAAAAGATGCACAAGGACCAAGAAATGAAAATATGTATTATCAGGAATGTGTCTTAAAGCAATACCGTGCATTAAGAGAGCAGGGACTGAACGTAGATGTAATTTCGATGGAACATGTGCTAGATGGATATAAGATTCTTGCAGTTCCAATGGCATATCTTTTCTGTGATGGATATGAAGAAAAATTGCGAGATTATGTAAAACAAGGTGGAACACTAGTATTATCCTATTGGTCAGGATTGGTAGATGCAACAGATCGTTGCTTCCTCTTTGGAACACCATATGGATTAATGGATGTGACGGGAATCAGGAGTACAGAGATAGATGCATTGTATGATTGGGAAGAAAACCATGCAGTGCCAAATCCATCAAACCATCTGAATTTACAGAAAACATACAGATGTAACCATTTGTGTGAATTGCTGGAGGTATCGGATGCAGAAGTTCTGATGCGTTACGGAGAGGATTTCTATGCAGGAAAAGCTGCTTTGACACATAAAACATATGGAAACGGACATGCATATTATGTTGCGGCAGATATGGAATATGCATTTTATCATGATTTATACAAAAGACTTGTGAAAGAAGCTGAAGTTAAACTATTGGTAAAATTTGTGCCAGAAGGAATATCCGTAAATACTAGAGCATCTGACAAATTAGAATATTTATTCCTTCAGAATTTTGGTAGGAAATCTGTAGCAGTTCCGATTTCGGAAGAATATGAAGTGGTCTATGGGGAGGAAAGCGAAGTGATAGCGCCGCTGAAGACAAGAGTACTAAAGAAAAAATTGAAGTAAATGAAGAATAGGGATGATACTCCAGTTTTTAGTTGAAAATTTATAATATATTTATAAAAGGGAATTAAGAAAATATATGTTGCAATAAGATGTACGAAAGTTTGTTATATGCTTCTAAATGTAATGTTTTGAGGGGAGACATGAGCAATAGGAGAAGTGGTATTTGCATCAATGGGTCCAACAAAAAGAATTAAACAATAAGAATGAACAAAGTGTTGTAATCATCATACTGGTTGCAACACTTTTTTTTTCGACATTTTTTGAGAATTGTGGGATACCACATATCCGGTCACCGCCATGCTCCGATTTGATTTCTATACCAAAAATCAGATCGGAGGAAAGATAATGGCTTATAACAAAACAAGTGAAGAACGAAAATGGCGTTATTGGAAAGAACAGGAAGACAAGAAACTGCGTGAGCTAGGAATGGAAGAAGAGAAGATCCAAAAGCTGCGCCGGATGGACAGGGAAGATTTTCTGGAAGAGCGCAGATACCGGGAACATCTGGATGAAATGATGCAGGATATGGATTCCATAAAACAAAGGGACAGAGGACGGTTTGCACAGGACATCCGAGAACTTTTAGACAACATTGGAGACCGACGAATCTATGAATTATTAAAGGGCACAGAACATCAGATATTAGAGATACTTTTGCTTAGTACATGGGGATATTCAGGAAGAGAGATTGCCCAAATTATGGGAATGGCAGAACAGACCGTTTATACCAAAAGAAACCGTTTAAGAAAAAAATTAAATAATTTGTCGAAAATTGAATAATAACAGCATTTTTCGTCGGCTATTTAATAGGCAGGTAAATTTTGCCAGTGTACTTTGACAATCCTATACCAGCATTACAGGTGCGTTCCCGTAAGTAGAAGCGTGTCAGGAAGGCGCGAGGACAAATGAAAATGACGGGAAAGAATATAAAAAATTCATTGCTGGTGTTTTTGTTTCGAGCGAATCCACTTTAACTGAAACAGGATCGTGGCGGTCTTTTGCGAAGATCACTTACGAGGGGATAATGATACATAGGAACTGCCAGTGAGCAGAGGATGGACTTTGGGTTGTAATCAGCAAGACCTTTAGAAAATCCATGAGCGGTGCAATGCCAAGCATCCGCCTGTAATGTTCCCGTAAGGCAATGGGGGAGTCGAGGACAAATACAACGCCAAAAAACAAAAGTATAAGAAATCAAGGAAGAATGTGTCGTTGATATCAGATACATGCGGCTGTAAGGAGAAATCCTTTACAGCCGTATTGATGTGGTATCAGCACGCATATCAGGTAACAAATTATGTATTACATAAAAGAATATTTAAAAAGAGCGCATCGTGAAATTGATACGATCTTCCGGGTACTGTTTCCAGAACATGGAATGGCAGTAAGGGAAGAACAGATTATGTTATGCCACGAAATGCTGGATAACCTGCTGGGAAGAAACATAGCACTGTGTGATGCGGGTGTCGGTATCGGCAAGACGTATGCCTATCTGGTGGCCTGTGTTCTGATGAGAAAATATTCTCTCCTTGCAGAAGGATGTTCCCCTTATGAGCAGCGTCCGGTCGTGATATCCACTTCCAGCATTACACTCCAGAAAGCAATGCTCATGTACGGTAAAGAAGCAAGCAACCGAAAACAAGAGATAGACCGCCA
>CAJTOO010000064.1 GCA_910577735.1 uncultured Lachnospiraceae bacterium | reverse complement strand
TAAAATCAGCAAAAGTGTAGGCTCAACTTTGCATAATAACTTACTTTTCATAACCTACTTTATGTGAAGCTTCACATAATGTGGCCAAGACCACCACCACAAGCAACTTAGGAATCGGACTGGCAAAACAAGGAAAGAAAGTGCTCTTGATTGATGCGGACGCACAAGGCAGTCTGACAGCATTTTGATACCCGTACAAGCAGCATACCTTCCTGTAAAGGGGCTACAGCAGCTTATTAAGACAGTTGGTAAGGTCTAAACGACAGATTAACCCCCAATTGGAGATTGAAGGGATTCTGCTTACAATGGTGAACAGTCGGACGAATTATGCAAAGGACATCAGTTCCATGTTGAAAGAAGCCTATGGGAGCAAAATGAGGATATTTGCCAATGTCATTCCTATCTCCGTTCGGGCAGCAGAGATTTCAGCAGAGGGAATCAGCATCTACAAACATGGTGTTAGTATATAAATGTGGACAGGAAAAGTTGAACAAGCTATACTATCAAAGGAAAGAGCAAAGGAGATGAAGGGCATGGCGAAAAATCAAAAATCTTACACTCCGGAATGGAAACAGCAGATCGTGGATCTGTATAATGCCGGAGGAACCTCGTATCCACAACTGGAACGTGAATATGGCGTAAATCGGAGTACGATTAGCGGCTGGATAAAGCAGTTTTCCCCTATCAAGATATCAGAAGAGGAAACGGTCACCCTCAAGGAGTATAAGGCTCTCCAGAAAGAAATCCAGCGCCTTAAGATCGAGAATGAAATATTAAAAAAAGCGACCGCCATATTCGCAAAAGAACAATAGCCGAAATGGTTGCATTTATCCAGAATAACTTAACCAACTACTCTGTATCACAGCTTTGCAGTGCCTTGAAATTTCCAAGGAGTACTTATTACAAGGCTCTGGTTTGTGTACCTTCAAATAAGCGGATGGAGTATGAGGAATTTGGCAGGAAAGTGAAACAGGCCTTTGAGGATTCCAAACGCAGATATGGGGCTGCCAAACTATGCCGTGTACTAGGTGGCACCGGAACACCCTGCAGCATCAAGCGGGTCCAGAGGCATATGGCAGAGCAGGGACTGCGCTCTGTGGTAGTAAAGAAGTACAGCCACCATGCCAATCATGGCAGTATCCCAGATGATAAAGTGAATATTCTGAAACGTGATTTTGGAACGGAAACCATCAAGCAAAAATGGTGCACAGATATTACCTACCTCCATGTGCAGAAAGAAGGATGGACTTATCTGGCGTCTGTCATGGATTTGTGCAGCCGTAAAATCATCGGCTATGCCTATGGCACATCTATGACAGCGGAACTGGCAGTGAAAGCGGTAGAGAATGCCTGCCTGAACGTCAGGGATACAAAAGGAATCATTTTGCATAGTGACCTTGGAAGCCAATATACAAGCCAGGCGTTTGAAGATTGCCTGAGCAGGAAAGAAATCCTGCATTCCTTTAGCCGTAAGGGAAATCCATACGATAATGCCTGCATGGAATCCTTCCATTCTGTACTGAAAAAGGAAGAAATATATCTTCATACTTATCAGGATTCAAAGGAAGCCCACAGAGCAATCTTTGAATACATAGAAGGCTGGTATAACCGAAAAAGAATACACAGTGCGATTGGTTACATAACACCACAGCAGAAGGAGGATGAGGAACTTAAAAAAGCAGCATAATCTTTCGACTTTTTTTGTCCAAAGCATTGACATAGCTCCATCCATCAGCAACAGGGCGGACTTTGAAGCCTTAGTGAAAAAGAGCCTTGCCGTACAGCAGACCGACAGGACAAAGAAACAGCAGAAACGTATCCCGCTACCGACTGGAACGAGCAGACCAAAGCGGAGGAATGGAGGGCGGCATGGGCGCAACTCTGCAACCAGTGTTTGGAGCAGAACGGACACGCGGAGCGCATAGACCACCGCAGTTATGAACGTCAGGGGATAGACCAGATACCCACCGTCCATTTAGGCGTTGCCGCTTCCGCTATGGAGAAGCGGGGAATACGCACCGAGCCGCCAACTCTTGCCGACTACATTCAAGGCATACTGTCACGCAAGGCATAGGCGGGAAAAACGGGATATTCACAATCGCTGTATAATCTCAAGGACGCGGCAAAAATGCTGAATTTCCTGCAAACCAACAACATCATGGATATGACGGGGCTTGATGAAAAATTCAAGCCCATGATAGGGGAACAACTGGATATTCAAAGGAAACTGAAACCCATTGAACAGCGGTTAGGAACTCTGAAAAAGCACTTAGAACAATCTGATATTTATTTCAAGTACAAGGGAAAAAAGCCGCTGACCGAAACCGAACAAATCCTATTCACAGCGGCGCGGGACTACTTAAAAGGCGTGATGAACGGCAAGACTGCCCTACCGATAAAGGCATGGAAAGAAGAATACACCAAGCTGACCACCGAGAGGAAAACGCTTAATCAGCGGTATCTTGCGGCAGGAACAGCGGGAACAACAGCCCCACAGAAAGCAGGATATGGAGCGATAACAGACAGGGCGGCGGAATTGTCAATGTTTGCCACCACCGCCCTGTTTTGGACTTTTATTAGACCGATAAACTGGAATTTGTATTTATACAGGTTTAATCAAATGATGTTCAAAAAAGGTTTCAAAGGTATTCGCAGCACCGCCATGTTCAACAATTTTTCCGTCTATGACTTTATCAATATCCACCCCTGTAATTTCCAAAACCTTATTCGTAGGTGTTATTCCAATAAATTTTCCTTTGTGCGTTCCCCTCATAATAAATTCTGAAATAACATAATCACCTGCTACATATTGGCGAATAATTTTCATGGTGTAATCGGGATACGTTTTTTTCAGTGCTACAAGATGTTGCTTCATTCCGTCTATTCCTATGAAAATTTCTTTTTCGCCAGCTCTCTGCACACAATCCTCTGATATGTATTTAGAAAGTTCATCAAGTAAATTTTCTGAAACAATTACTTCATAGAAATATTTTACAATGTCTTTATTCTTCATCATGCATCCCCACAACTTCCGATTTATCGGTTTATACTGGGGAAAATTATACCATACCCAATTACGAAAAGCAATTCCCCGTTCTATGTCCCTTGACCGTCTGGATTTTTGCCGTTGTCATTTCGCCGCCGCGCTGAAAAGTTTTCCGTCAATAACTCAAAAAACACTTGACAAAACGCTTCATGGGGTAATGCAAAAAACATTGAGTCTTATGTCGATCCAGTATTTGAGAACAATGTGCTTCTAACGCAGACCGAAAGACTTATGATGTCTAGCAGACCAAAGAATCCTAAGTATGCTAGAAATAAAAATATCCTTGTGATTGGAGGCTCTGGTTCAGGCAAGACAAGATTTTTCGTAAAACCGAACTTAATGCAAATGCATAGTTCATATGTCATTACAGATCCCAACAGATAAGTATAATAGGGTTATAGGGAAGCGCGCACCCTCAAAGAAAGGAGGTTACACACCATGAAGAAGCAGACAGAGAAAGCGGCTTGTATTCCGCCAGCTTATCTAACAGCTCCTTCGCCTTCCTTGCGGTCTGTACGCCCTCACTGTCATCAAGCTCCGTCCCTTTCCCGATAATATCCGTCATGCCTTCCCGGATACTGTCTGAAATGAGCGCATTGAGGAAATCATTCAGATACCCGGTATTCCCGTTCCTGATGTCCTCTGTGATATTCGCTATCTGCGCTTCCCTGTCCTCCACTGTCTGATTGTACTGAACAGTGTCGTAGTTGTAGGAAAGCTGGTCTATCTCCGCAGCAAGGAAAGCCGCCTGCCACTTCTCCAGAGAACCCCTGACCTCTATATCCGGCAGCTTATCGATCAGCTCCGCAATGACCTCCACCGCCTTCGGATTGTCTGTAATATCCGGCACATAGTCCAGAATCTCCAAATCCGCAACTCTGCCCGAAACAATATCCATCTGCGTGTCCTCGTAGCTTTCTGTCCCTTCTGTATGGATATTGATGCCAATGCTTGGGATACCGTTCATCCTCTCCGGCGGTATCCGGTTGAAAATGGCGATTGCTTCCGGGACATCTGCTATCCCCTCATGGTACTCTCCAAAATTGTGGAACTCCCCGCACTCCGCCACTGTAAGGGTGACAACCGTCTGTTTTTCCTCCTGTGCCTGCTCTGCGGCTTTCTCCTGCAGGGTGGCTCGTTTTTCCTCAAGATAAGCTTCCACACCCGGAAGATACTCCCCAAGCGTCCCGGTCTTGCCCTCTGTAATGGGATTGATGTCTACCTTAACGCCGCCGATTGTAAAACCGTCCTCGTTGAAGGCATTGAACAGGGTATCTTCGTTTTCCCCGCCCCGGTACTCCACAGCCACGTCAAGGTCAGATACAGGTTCTTCCAAACCTCTGCATCTGCTCCCTGTAACCGCCATATCCACAAGCTCTATATCCATTCCATACTCGTCAATTTTGGACTGTAAATAAGCATAAACACTCATTTCTATATCTTCCTGTGTCTGCCCGTTGACAGGGTTAAATAATTCCTCAGTTCTGGCTTTAAAATCGGCTATCACTTTGCTTTCCGCCGCTTCCGGCACTTCGGTTCTGATACGTTCCTCAAGATGCTCTTTTGCCGCCTGTTCTGCCTTTTCTATCAATCCGTCATAATCAATCGGTATCAGTTCATCGTCAGTGCGGATACTGCCCTCCAGACTGCTCCTGTGCGCTGGCTCTTTCAAATCCGTCACAATCTCGTCAAGTGCCTGTCTGATTGTTATGTCCGGATTGTCATATACGCCCCCGTCCAGTTCCCGGTAGTCCATATCATAAATGGTGTAATCATACCCCTCAGTGGCTTCCTGAATACTGATATAACGGTCTGCCAGACGGAAGGCAAGCTCTGTTTCCACCCTGTCCGCTTCCCTAACATTGGCATCTATGTACGGATTTTCCCACTCCGTAAACGGTACATCTTCCACGATATGCTTCTGGTTGGCTGTGGGCATGAGATGTTCCATTTTCCCCTGTCCATAGAGGGTCTCACCAATATGAGAAAAACAGGGGGCAAAGCGGAAGTGTTTTTTGAAAAATCCGAAAATATTTTTTCGGGGATTTTTCAAGCGGCGCAAGCCGCAAAAAGGCGGGCTTGGGGTGGCAACCCCAACAAGATTCCCATAGGACAAAATGAGCGATTAGCGAAATTTGGTACTGTGGTAGAATCTTGCTCTAAGAAAGTGACGGATTCCGCTGTGCTGGCTTTTCCGATTTCCCCCGGCTTGCGCGGCGTGGATTCTGCCAACTATGCGGCGGTATTTTCCCATACAGAAAAGCCGGAAACAGGCAAAATGGGCGTAAAAAAACAGGAAACCTTTTTCCTTGATTTCCTGTTTCGTATCTTCGCCAATAGCGGCGGTTATCCTGTTGTTATTCCCCGGAAGTAAACTTGTAGCCTATGCCTAAAACTGTCTTTATGTAGGTGGGGCGGCGGCTGTCCGGCTCTATCTTTTTCCGTAGATTGCATATCACATTTGCCACGTTTGACTGGCAGCTTTCACTCTCCATGCTCCACACGGCTTCAAAGATTTGCGCCTTTGTGAACACCCTCCCCGGACTGGCGGCAAGGTAACAGAGTGCGCCGTATTCCAGACGGGTGAGGGAAACGTCAATCCCGTTTTTCAGTACCCGGCGTTGGTGTAATCTGATTTCCAATCCCGGAAAAATAAGTGCCGGGGAGTGGGGCGGCTGTATGGCTTCCAGCGGTATCATATCGGCAAGGGCGGCTATGGCTTTCTCAACCGCTTTTTCCTCGGTATCATTGAATATCAGCATGGCTATTTTCCCGACAACCCTCACCTCCTGTCATGCCGCCTTTTTCAGTCAAAGCGGAACTGGAACAGGGCAGTGATAAGCCGCCGTTTTATGCTGTCCTCGGTGTCTGTGTTGACGTGCCCGTTTTCAAGGGCGGCAAAGCGGATTCGTTTGCTGTAATGCCGTAAAACCTCGTCCACGGCTTCCGGCTCGCCGTTTGTTGCCCGAACAATGGTTTCATATGGCACAAGGTTAGTATTCCCCATGTGAAAATCCCTCCATTTCTTTCTGCAACATCTGTAATGCGCTATGGATATAATGCCACGCTGTACTTTTACAATGCCCGTATAAATCCGCGATTTCCTGCTGTGTGTAATTCCCGAAAAAGTAAAGGTATATATAAAGTGATTGTTTATTGCCTATAGTTGCTAATATTGGAAATATATGTATAATACTCTTATAGACATTGATAGGAGGTTTATACATATGAATACTTTAACGCTTAGCGATTCAATAAAAGATTATTACCGTCTGCTTATGGCATCCAAAACTGAAAAAAATGTCAAACAGAAAAATCGGTATGATGCCGTTTTGCTTTATATGGAAGGATATCCCAGAAAACAGATTGCCCAGATTCTTCATATTCCTCACAGGACTGTCAACTATCATATTTTAAATTATGAGAAAGGCGGTATAGAATCCCTTCTTATAATAAAACAGCCTGGAGCGCAAAAGAAACTTACGGATGAACAGGAAACCGAGCTTCTGTTTGTTATTTCAACCCAAACTCCCGAGGAAGCGGGGATGGGTGTTTTTGCCAACTGGACGGCGGCTCTTGCATGCGCGTTTGTAGAGCAGAAGTTCGGTGTCCTGTTCAGCAGTCGTGGAATGCTTAATCTTTTTGAGCGTCTTGGCCTGACCTATACTAGGCCGACATATACACTGGACAAGGCCGATCCCCAGAAACAGGAAGAGTTCAGAGAAGCATTCGAATCATTAAAAAAAACTGCTGAATGGTGATGTTTCCACAATACTGTTTGAGGATGAATCCATGATCCGTGATTATCAGGCCATTATGAAAACATGGTTTCCAAAAGGAAAGCAGCGGATCATACCGACATACGGAAAACATGAAGGTGTAAAACTGGTCGGCATCTTGGATTATGAAACCGGGCATGTATATGTGGAAGAACACAAAAAATACGATGCCGAGGTATTCCTGCAGTTTCTGAAAAATGTGCTTTCCCAGTATCAGGATGGAAAGATCGTCATTATTCTTGACAATGCAAAGATCCACCATGCGAAACTGCTCAGGGAATTTCTTGCAGAAAACAGGGAACATCTGGAGCTTGTCTTTCTTCCGCCATATAGTCCAAACCTGAACAAGATTGAAGAACTTTGGGGATGGCTTAAGGATTCAGTAATAAACAACGTATTTTTTCACTCCCGTGAAGAGATCCAAAAAGCTGTGCAGAAGTTCATTGATTGGATAACTACAGTTCCACAAATGGTCATAGACCGCCTGTGTTTGTGATTGATTATCGCTCACAAACACA
>CAJTOO010000063.1:5587-7528 GCA_910577735.1 uncultured Lachnospiraceae bacterium | reverse complement strand
ATGGTAGACAGGAAGGCAGAGCCTTCAACTTCCATTACCAGAGCAATGGCTATCATCCACTTGTATGTTATGATGGAATGACAGGGGATCTGATAAAAATCCAGCTTCGTGATGGAACACAGTATTCCTGTACTGGAGTGGTTGACTTCCTGCATCCAATACTTGATGAATACCTGAATGTTTATCCGGCAATCCGTATTCTGCTTCGTGGTGACAGCGGTTTCGCTACGCCTGATCTTTATAAGCAGTGTGAGGAAAACGGCACAAGCTATGTCATCCGACTGAAGGAGAATGGAATTCTCCGTGCAAAAGCATCCCAACTTTTGGATGAGCTTGATGAGATCACCAAAAATAACAAAGTCGATCATGCGGCAGTTTATGGTGGATTCATGTACAAAGCAGGTTCATGGCCTTATGAAAGACGCGTGGTATGCAAGGTTGAAAAGCCGGAAAACCAGATGGTTTACATGTACACATTTGTTGTCACAAACATGGATTCTTCACCAGAATATCTCATCAAATTTTACTACAAGCGAGGAGTAATGGAAAATTTCATAAAAGAAAGCAAATCCGGTTTTGATTTCGCGTCCGTAAGCAGTCATACCAGAATGGTAAATGCCAACAGGCTTCAGGTACATGCTCTTGCGTATAACATATTTAATTGGTTTAGACGATTGGCGTTATCAGCAAACATGCGAAAGCAGCGCATTGATACCGTCCGTTTAAAACTGCTGAAGATTGCTGCAAAAGTAGTTCGTTCAGCAAGATATATCACATTCAAACTGTGTAGCAGCTGCCCATATAAGAAAGAGTTCTATGAGACACTTTCAAATATCGGTAAGCTGAATGTACAGTTAGAATAGCAGCTATTAACGAACCTTGACAGCTTAACAACTACTCTGAACTATGCCACAGGGATTTTATACCCTTTTGACAGGTTAATTGAGTGATGTTATGTCTGCATGGATAAATTTTTAGATTCATGACACAGTTATCAGTTCAAATACTGTTTCGTGAATAATTCAGGATTAGTTAAGAAGCAAAGATTTTTTGGATATACTTATAAGATTGATCGCATTATTTTATATGGCTCTTATGCTCGTGGTGATTTTAATCTGGAGTCAGATGTTGACATTATAATTTTCATACGACTTGCAGATGTGCTCTGTTCAGCTATACACTTCCCACTATCGGGGCGTATTCGGTACTTGAACCCGTCAGAGCGCGCCCATGGCGTGCAAACAAAATGCGGCATACCCGTCAGTGGCCGCTGATAGAATTTGATAATACCCTTTTTCGCCGTCAGACCTTGCGCCGCCTTCCCTAAAGTGTTAGGATTATAGCTAACGACATAACTCACGAACGGGATTCCGTTCCGGAAAGGAGTACAGTAATACCATGAGCTATATCCGACACAAAGCCGAAGAATCCCTTGAGGATTATCTTGAAACAATATTGATCTTAAGCAGCCGCCTCTCTGTGGTACGTTCCATCGATGTGGCGTCCGAGTTGAATTTTTCAAAGCCAAGCGTGAGCGTCGCCGTAAAAAATCTGAAAAACCGTGGATACATCACCGTTTCAGAAGAAGGATATCTTCATCTGACAGAGGATGGGCGAAAAATCGCGGAAAGCGTCTATGAACGCCACACCCTGCTGACGGACTGGCTGGTCCATCTCGGCGTTGACCCCGTAATCGCGGCGGGCGATGCCTGTAAGATGGAGCATGACATCACACCGGAAAGCTACGAGGCAATGAAAAAATGCATCCTGTCCGTTTTGGGGCGTGACTAAAGCACGATTTTCCGTTATACACTTGAATTGGCTGAACTGTTTCCTTTATCTTTCAGTCCTTATTTACTCAAAGCTTCCGGCTTTGCCGGATGGCAGGCGCCATTCATGGCACAGCCCGTGCACCCGCAGCCGCAGGATGATTTTCCTTTT
>CAJTOO010000063.1:0-5577 GCA_910577735.1 uncultured Lachnospiraceae bacterium | reverse complement strand
ATTGTCGCCATATTTTCCATAAGCCATGTAAGCATCGAAATCCCTCCTGTTTCCCTGTTACAAATCTAAAGGCGAAACCCGGCGCCCCGTATAATGGCGGGACGCCTTTAAAACGCTTTCCGCGCGTTACTTCGCCATTTTCAGTTTCATATTTGTTGTCAGCTTTGTCGCCTCTTTATACGGTCTGAACAGCATATAAATCATGCCGCCAAGGATTACAATGGCTGCAAGCAGACCAATGACATTCAGGTTTCCTGTAAATGCCAAGCCAATCTGGTAAACCATCAGCGCCACCGCATAAGCCAGTCCGCACTGATATCCGATAGCAAACCATGTCCATTTCGCATTGTTCATCTCCCGCTTGATGGCGCCGATTGCCGCAAAGCAGGGCGCGCACAGAAGGTTGAACACCAGGAAGGAATATCCCGCAACCTGACTGAAGTTTGCACCAATTTCAGGCCATCCACCCGGATAGAGGATACCCATGGTGCCGACGATATTTTCCTTTGCCACAAGACCTGTGATAGAAGCTACTGCCGCCTGCCAGTTTCCCCATCCAAGCGGTATGAAAATCCACGCAATCGCACTGCCGACCGCCGCAAGGAGTGAGTGGTCCATCTCCTCCTCCCCAAGCATCCGGAATCCTTCCGCAGTAAATCCAAAGTAAGTCGTAAACCATATCACGATAGTGGAAAGCAGGATAATCGTGCCCGCCTTCTTAATGAAGGACCATCCGCGCTCCCACATGGAACGCAGCACATTACCCACCGTGGGCATATGGTAAGCCGGAAGCTCCATAACGAAAGGAGCCGGGTCGCCGGAGAACATCTTCGTTTTCTTTAACATAATACCTGAAATGATAATCGCCGCCATACCTACAAAGTACGCGCTCGTTGCAACCCATGCGGAACCGCCGAAGATTGCTCCCGCAACCATGGAGATAAACGGCATCTTCGCGCCACAGGGAATAAAGGTTGTCGTCATAATCGTCATACGGCGGTCACGCTCGTTCTCAATCGTCCTTGATGCCATGATACCCGGAATGCCGCAGCCGGTACCGATGAGCATCGGAATGAAGGACTTGCCGGACAGTCCGAATTTGCGGAAGATACGGTCCAGTACAAACGCGATACGCGCCATATAACCGCACGCCTCCAGAAAGGCAAGAAGCAGGAACAATACAAGCATCTGCGGCACAAAGCCAAGCACCGCGCCCACGCCTGCCACAATACCGTCATTGATCAACCCCGCAAGCCAGTCTGCCGCACCCACAGCTTCCAGTGCGTTCCCGACAAACACGGGAATACCGGGAACCCATACGCCGTAAGCTGCCGGATCTGGCTCATCGCCATACTGTTCCATCACCGCAAGCGCACCTTCATAATCTGCAATGGACGCCGTTTCCACCGTCACCTCCAATGTTTCATCATCCGCCACTTCATAAGGGAAGTCGCCTGTAGGAGCCGCGCCGTTTTCTTCCACATAAACATCGTAGCCATCCACAATCAGCGCTGCATCGCCATATTCCTCAGAAGCCTCTCCATAAGCCACGGAACCGATGCCAAACAGATGGAAACCGTCGCCGAACAATCCGTCATTTGCCCAATCCGTAGCGTTTGCTCCCACTGTCACCATGGAGATGTAATATACAAGGAACATAATCGCCGCAAAAATCGGAAGCCCCAGAAAACGGTTTGTCACAATCCTGTCAATCTTATCGGAATTTGTCATCTTTCCCGCTGATTTTTTCTTTAAGCATCCTTTGATGATACTCCCGATGTAAATATACCGCTCGTTGGTGATGACGGATTCCGCGTCGTCATCCATCTCCTCCTCGGCCGCCTTAATGTCCGTTTCAATATGGGAAAGCACCGACTCGCTCAGGTTCAGCTGCTCCAAAACCTTATCGTCCCGCTCAAACAACTTGATGGCGTACCACCGCTGCTGTTCCTCTGGCAGCCCGTGTACTGCAGCCTCCTCAATATGGGCAAGGGCGTGCTCGACCGTTCCCGCAAAAGTGTGCATGGGAACCGTCTTTTCGTTCTTTGCCGCATTGATTGCCGCTTCCGCAGCTTCCATGATACCGCTGCCTTTCAAGGCAGAAATCTCGACAACCTTGCAGCCCAAAGCCTTCGCCAGCTCTGCCGTATTAATCTTGTCGCCGTTTTTCTCTACCACGTCCATCATATTGATGGCAGCGACAACAGGGATGCCAAGCTCGGTAAGCTGTGTGGTCAGGTACAGGTTTCTCTCCAGGTTCGTGCCGTCGATAATATTTAAGATGGCATCAGGGCGCTCGCTGATGAGATAGTTTCTCGCCACTACTTCCTCCAATGTATATGGGGAAAGGGAATAAATACCCGGAAGGTCGGTAATGGTCACGCCGTCATGCCTCTTTAACTTTCCCTCTTTCTTTTCCACCGTAACGCCCGGCCAGTTCCCGACAAACTGGTTGGACCCTGTCAGGGCATTGAATAATGTCGTTTTCCCGCAGTTCGGGTTGCCCGCAAGGGCAATTCGCACACTCATAATTTTCCTCTCCTTCTATATATTAGTTTTCACTAACTATCTGTCTGAAAATAAAGGGGATAAACCCCTGCACAAACTTTTTCATCTTATACGCTTTCGACTTCAATCATTTCCGCATCTGCCTTCCGGATGGAAAGTTCATAACCGCGGACGGTCACCTCAATGGGATCTCCCAGAGGCGCCACTTTGCGGATCTGCACATCCACGCCCTTCGTCAGTCCCATGTCCATGATACGGCGTTTGACCGCGCCTTCCCCGTGGAGTTTCACCACCCGGACGGTATCGCCGACCTTTGATTCTCTCAGTGTCTTCATTTTAATATCTGCACTCCTTTCTCAGTTGAAAATTTCAATTTTCAGCCTGTCCTCCTCATTTCATAATTTTTTAATCACAGAATACAGCCCTGGATTCCATAATATGGAAACATTTAATAACCCCTTGCAGCATTCCCTGTTTCCGAAGGGCTTCTTAATGCTTTCAGACCATAATCTTCTGTGCCATTTCTTTGCTGACCGCAATGCGGGAGTCCTTTACATTCACAATCACATTGCCTCCGATGGCGTTTATTACAGTGACCGCCCCTCCCACAACAAAACCGAGGTTCTCCAGATGTGTCTTAACTTCCTGTTTTCCTCCGATTTTCCTGATAATATTTTCCTCTCCGACTTCTGCTAATGTAAGCGGCATCATGCATTCACCTTCTTTTGAATATGTATTAGTTTCCGCTAACCTTATGTGTTAAATAAAAGTTAGTACTCGCTAACCATATATTATAATATGACTTCCCTTGATTCTTGTCAACGTTATTTTTACAACTTACTCAGGTTTTATCATTCTAACCAATATGTTAGGGAATACTAACTTTTCGTTTTGTGCAAAATATCCATACTCCCTACACCAGCGCCGCGCCCATGGACAGACAGCCGAACGCCTCACAACAAGCCTGTCAAATGAACGGTGTTTTTGGAATGCCTTCCAGTACAGGCGTGTGCATTTTTTGTACTGCGCAAACTTACGCTGTGCGATTTCCACGTTTCCGTACACCCTCCATGTCCCGATACACTTTGCCCCCGCCGCGCCGTTTCTGATAAACCCGTCCACATCCTTTTAGGTTAGTTTTCCTAACTAACAGGTAAAGAAAAATGCCTTCCGGCATTCTGTATCTTATCTTTCGGTTAGTTATATCTAATTTTGTGTAGAATATCATAGCAGGAGCCCCCTGTCAATAGCATTTTTTGAAGCAGGCAAATCATGTAATACGGAGGTGTAACATGGCAGACAAGTTTGTGGTGCGTCAGAAGAAGCCCGACAAGAAGGAAGATAAGTCGATGGTCATGACGCTGCGGGTCAAAGGAGCCATCCCGGTCACGGGGCGTGTCAATCTCACCTTCGCCCATTGTGGTCTTTATACTTTTATGGGTATATCATTTCTGCGGTTGGCAGTTTCTTTGTAACCGTGATCATTTGCCCCATAGCCAAGGTGACTGTTCATTTCCCCCCTGAAGCATTGCTTCAAACATGGTCAATTCTTTTCTTTTAATGTACCGCACTTTATATTACACTCCCGAACCGGGAATCTATTTTGGGGATTCCCGGCTCTATAATTCTCTCTATGCACTTCTATTAACTTTAAGTTGGTCTATCTGTTCCGTCACTATCAATCTTCCTACCGGCTTTCCCTTCTGTTTTGAGAACCGGCACACACCGTTCCAACAGGATTCTTATTCCCTATTTCTGTATTGACTCCTTTAAGGGCAGTCTGTAGTTTTGTGGTATCGCCGCCAATCTCAACAGTGATGCCCTGAATCCGTCCAGCCATTTTGTGAAATCATTGATTTCTTTGGGCTGGTCGCAAGACCCAGGTCCATCAAGGGCGGGAAGTTCCCCGCCATTTTTTTCAAACATTGCAGAGGTGACAAGTATTGAAAGAACTTAGCATTTTCATAGATGAATCCGGTGATTTCGGTGAATATGAGCACCATTCGCCTTACTATATCATTACAATGGTTTTCCACGACTAGCAGGAAGACATTCAACCCGCTGTTTCAAAGCTAAACCAGAAGCTTTCATACCTGAACCTTGACAACCTCTGCATACATACAGGACCCATTATCCGTAAGGTTATGCTTTCGGAATACAAGCTTTTTCAGGCCACAGACCTGCTGTGCACACTGGAACTTGCCAGACTCAAACTGAGATGCCAGAGTGCTGTAAGCCTCCCTGTTCACATCATTATTCATTTCCGTATACATGTCATTGACTGTCCCAATGGTCAGCAGCTCTAGCTCACTGATATGAATGCCAAGCTGCACATTCAAGCCCCAAAGCTCGATAATCTCAGGAAGCACCTGATAAATGGAAAATGTCCCGAACTAATCCAGCCATTCATCCGGCGTATCGGGAACACTCTGCGAATCCGCATGTTTCGCCATGATGTAGCTGATATCCTCGAACAGTTCCAGCAAAAAAGAATCCAAAGCAGAGTTTTCAGGATCATTCTCATCAATGCTCTTCTGCAGGTCATGAAGATCCTTGTAGATATCCCTGTGGAACCTATTCCATTATGATTTCCTCCGTTTCTCAGATTGTCGTTGGTTGTCTGTATTATTTCCAAGATCACTGGATCCAGATCATAGGCACCACCTCCCTTCAGCGAAAAAATAAGCTGCCAATGCTTTTTCGCATCAGCAGCTTTCGCTTTTAGTTCGGTGTTTTATTTTCAGTTCTGATTCTTCTTTGCATCCTTGATACGGTAGTAGTCTTCCAGATCCACATCGATCCTGACTTTCGTATCAGGTTTTCGGTTGCTCAAGAGGCACACCGTCTCAACATGCGGCGAGTGTGCGATAAAGATGCACATACACCTTGATGCACCCGCCATAAAAAGATAAGAATCGTGTTGATAAACGAGCCTTTGATTGGTTTCGGCTTGATTTGTGATCTGCTCTTTTCTATGGCATTTGCTGCTAACTGCAATTTTACCATAGTTCACTGTAAGCGTCAAATCCAACGCCTTGGATAGTCAGCGCTTTTATGCGATACTCTAAA
>CAJTOO010000062.1 GCA_910577735.1 uncultured Lachnospiraceae bacterium | reverse complement strand
CTTCTTTAAAGCCTTTTACAAGGGCTTCTATGGCCTGGGGCTGGTCGCCGGTGGGTTGGTATTCACTGTGGAGTTTGAACGTTTTTTGTTCAGTTTGCACAAAGGTTACCTCCAAAATTTGTAGTAAAAAAAGATGCGTATCTGTAATTCCATACGGACAAGGCAGCACTAAAAAGCTTTTTTATCTTACCACAAATCACTAAATTTGTATAGATAGAAATCGAACTTTTGTTCTTTTTCATCCTGTATCCGGAAAAATTCTGTTACACCTGCATATGCATCGGGGTAACTTTGCACTTTTCCAACAGAACCTGAATCTGCTCCATAGTCAGTGTTTTCTGCGCATCTATATTTCGGGTCCTGAAGTCTGATCTCTGCTGTGGCTTTTCTGCTTTGGGAATCTCTATTCCATCCACCGGACTGGCCAGAATCACTTTAATCGTTACCGCATAACAAAAAGAGACATTCATGATTGTTTTTACCAGCTCTGCTATCGACCTCGAATAGTCTGTCTTGATATGAAACAATTTTTGAACATCTCCATGAGTAACATCCATCATTTTTTCTTACCCAGGATGGGAATGATATGATTCTTTACTATTCCGCAATGATTATAGTAAGTTCATGACTGTCTGTACGCTTTTAAGATCCGTTTCAAGCCAAAACATCATAGGATCAGCCACATTGACTTTTGCGTACACAACAAACGTACCATTTTATAATTCTGCGATGGTCATCGCTCTTGCCTCATTTGCTTCTCTTTTATCCTCATCATTCAGCTTTTTTCCTGCAAATAATTCATTTATTAAAATGTCCGATATTTTGCATAATGGTTTAAATAATGATGAATCTGGCATACAATTACCATTTTCCCATTTTGAAATCGACTTATTTGTAATTCCTAGTTTTTCAGCCAATCCTTCTTGAGTTAGTTTTTCGCCTTATGATTTTCAGCAATAAATCTTCCAATTTTCTCTTGGTTCATGGTGTCACTTCCTTTCACAGAGTATTATAAACACCAAACTGTTTATAATACACCTATCAAAGGTAGATATTAGCACAATCCCGATTTGTCTCTATGTCAACGTTTAAAGCATTCCCTCCAAACTTCCATCTATTTCCGCTTCTGTCCCTGCAATAATACCTTATCAAACCTTAGTAGTTCGATAAGTATGAATTGCCAGCACAAATGCAAAGGAAATAATTTGTGCAGCCATAATCCTGACAATTTGTAATTCGTCTGTGCCATTTAGCGAAACGACATGCAGCATGTTTGCAGCAACGGTATTATTGAATAAATGGTCTCCAAGCCCTGCCCATAGATTTCCTGTTATGCGGTAAAGAAGCCCCCATTTGATTCCCATGATCCCGGCAAGGACCATATAACCGATACCCATTAGAGGCATTGCCGTAAATGACATTTCACCATATATATAGCTTCTAATGGGCATTACAATATGCCAAACGCCAAACAAAAATGCGTATAATGTATTTGAGAGCCGGTTAACGAAAACTGCTGATATACAGTTCTAAATGTGCAGGATTGCCTTGCAGAATAAAAATCGCCAATTCCATGCCATATGAAATGGCAAAGCAGACGATTCCCAATAACAAGCCTTTCAAAATACCGCTTACAAAACCGTTTCTATGAAATCCAATATCGCTCCATGAAAGATTTATCCTTTTTAATACCAAAGCCAATATGATAATTCCAACTACTTTATGAAGCACATTTTCTCCAACAGCCGTTTTATCTGTTTCAATCAGAAAATATTCTACAAACCTCACGGACAAACAAAGCATGAATATTGCAATGCACAAATAATCTGGTTTACTTTTTATGTTTCTTCCCATACAGTTATCGCTTTTCATTCCTCTTCCTTTTTCTGCTTCAACTTTCTCCAAAGAAACAGCTTTATGATAACGACTATTATCAAAGGAACAATTGCCGTTCCTTGTTCCTATGTTCATATTTTACAACGCGGCGTCAGTCAACCTTATGGAAGCATACCGTCTGCTCTTTCATGGATATTTTCCCGACCTGATAACATGCTTATTCCGCTCCTCCCAAATTATATATAATAGCCAGCGCAATCTTTCCGGCCATATCTCTGTCACTTGTTTTCTGTGGTGACTTCCCATAAATAGCAAAATAGTATTCATCATATGTCCAGTCTATCATAAACATATCTCCGGTTTCATTAACTCTCATACAAGGAAATATATATTCCCCTTCTGCGGTTGATGCCGTCCATTCGATTTTGATGGACTCCACAAAAACTTCATCTGGCTGAACGGATGCCTTTTCTTTACCGGCAGCAAACGTACAGCGCCCCACGTTCTCTAATTCAAATTCTGTTCCAACCTTCTGTCCCTCTGCCTCAAGGCTTCTTTCTGCTTCCTGCTTCTGACCTTCCGTATCATTTTGTGCTGTAGTAGCATTAACATCTGACTCGATTGCTTTTTCCTCTGTCTAAATTGATTGGGATGGCATGCTGCTACACCCTGCCAAACCTGATAACACACCGGTTACAAAAACTATACAGCCTAATACTTTAAAACTTTTGTTATGCATATGATAGCTCCTTCCTTCTGGAAACCCCGATTATTCGCTTTCTGTATCTTTCCTGTAAATTTTAATTTCAGCATTCCCAAAGTACCGGAAGAATCTATTTGCCGCAGACGGTTTTCTAACTCACGTGAAATGTCCGGGAATCCTTAAATCCACCCAAATCCAGTCGAATTTTTATAATACCAGAGATGACACAGTGCTTTCGCATCCGGCAAAAAGGAACAGCGGAAAATCCAGTTGCTGCTATGATTTTAACAATACCGGAAAACAGTGCGCATTTGCCACCATCTCCCGGTATTGATACTACACCAAAAATCCGAATCTCTTTATTCTGATACTTCTGATACAGAAGCATGCTGCCGCCTGTAGGTATCATTGTCTTTCTGGCTTAACTCGTTTTCTACCTGCGCCAGCTTTTTCTCCAGTTCCCGGATTTTCTTTTCATCTCCGGAAGCTGACTGAATCTGCTGCTCCAAATGCTGTTTTTTTTCTTTCAGCTTTTTGATCTCTCTGTCAACTTTATCCGTATTTGCAACATATTTCTCCGCCGGTTTTTCCTTGCTGTCCCCGCTTACCTTCGGCCCTTTTCCATCTGCACCTTCCCCGGAACGGTCATCCTTTCCATTTGCATGGTCAGCTTTCGGGTTATCAAAAAAGATTTTGCGGTTGCCGTTCTCGTCCTGGCTTACCCGGTACAGTCCCGAAGGCTTTTTTCCCGATTTTTCACTGCTGATGTATTCATCCTGTGGTTCGGACAGCTTGTCAGAGCTTTTCTCCTCTGCAGCCTTCTCTGCTTCCTTTGCTTTTTCCGTCCTCCAGACGGCCTGTTGTTCCTTCACCCTTTCTGCGTAATCGGTTCTGGAATGTTCATAGTTTCCATTCACCTGCATTGCCATAAGCATGTTCCTCCTTCAATTTGATATTGTCAGGCAACCGCCCTTACAGACAGCTCCCTTTTTCTTTTTTCGACTGTAGAAAATAACATGTTAATCCATTTGCTGTGGGATACCTCCTGGGTGCTGTGAAATGATCAGCAGCACATGGAGCACAAATTTATTCTCCTGTGTCTCTATACTCATGGCACCGCCATATTTTTCAGCCGCCTTCTTTACATTCAACAGACCTGTCCCTTTTTTTAACGCGCCTTGCCCATGGAAGCTGTTTTCTATTTCCATCATAAGGAAATCTCCCTGAATACGCCCGGACACATGGATATATTTTTCCATACCGGCATCCAGCATTTTTACTGCCTGAATCGCATTGTCCAGTGCATTTGACAGGATAATGCAGATATCAATGTCCCGCAGACTGCAGGGATATGGCAGAAGGAGGGAACAGTCCACATCTATCCCCATGCTTTTGGCTATCCCCAGCTTGTTCCCCACCAGAATATCCACTACTGGATTATTGGTGTTGCAGGGGAATGACATTTTTTCCGCCATATCATCCATATCTTCCATATAGCTTACCGCTTCCTCCAGTTTCCCGCTCTGCAAAAGATTTTTCACCACTGCGATGTGGTTTCTGATGTCATGCCGGAATGACTTTGTTTCATCGTAACGGGTTTTCGCCTCTTCCACATACCGGTTCAGGGAATGTTCTTCCTGTTCCAGCAGTGAAATTTCGGTGCTGAGGCGGAAATTCTGCTGCAGTTTTTTATAAGAGAACAAGATACAAAACAGGCTTAAAAGTCCCAGAAGATGCATAGCAAGCAGCTGCCAGTGACTGAACAAATAATTGAAAGATTCTTCCTCTTCTAAGACTAGATACTGGAAATCAAATGCAATCATGTTAGTGTACTGGATCATAATAAATATCGACAGAATCGGGATGAAAATCAGAAACATTTGCTGCATTTCCGATGCGTTATAAAAGGGATAAAAGACATCCCTGGAAAAATAGCGATACACTATATAATAACAAAACCCCGTCAGCAAAAGAGACGCGGCCTCACTGAGCAACATGGCCGCGATACCCGCCATATGATAGTAAAAATCCGGCATCCATGCGTATAAAAGACCTATCAGAGATTTCACAATCCCATAGCAGAGCAGCATGATTTCAGTTGTCAAGATTGCATACAGAAGGGAAAACTTAAAATCCGCATGGCAGACCAGGCTCCCACATATCGTAAGAAGAAATACCATCACCACGAAACCCGTTACCGAGCCAACTGAAAGAAAGCGAGTGACAATCACCGCACATACTCCAAACCCAAAATAGAATGGTGGCCATAGTCTCTTTTTCAGGATTTTTGCCAGGAAATAAAACTGAAAGCCGCCCTCAATGAGGCCTATAATATATATATTAAAAAAATCTAAATACTCGACCATGTTACCTGCCCCCGCATATAAAAACTCTGCATATCTGTTCAGTTCCTTCACAGATATTCCGCAATTCTGATTGAAACGATTACAGATCTCAAATGTTTTTCATATACTGCAGAACAACGCCGGAGAACTCCTTGCTCCGCAGCCGTGATACGGGAATCTCTTTGCCATTATCCATATAGGCGATCCCGTTTTTATAGCCTTTTAAATGTTTCAGATTGATAAGATAGCTTCTGTGACACCGGTAAAAACGGTTATCCAGTTTTGTTTCCAGATTTTCAATCCGTTCATAATAATCAACAACCTCGCCGGAAGCCAGGTTCAGATATATTTTCCTGTCTATGATCTCACAAAAGACAATCTCATCCTTTGGGATGATGCGCCCCTCATATCCCTTTTGTACCAGCAGGCTGTCTTCGCTGGCGTTCAGCATGGAAGCGTAAAGGCGCTCCATCGTCTTTTCAAACTGTTTTTTATCCACTGGCTTGACCAGATAATCGTAGGCCTGTACCTCAAAAGACTGGAACACCATCTCTCTGAGTACCGTAATGAAAACTAAAAAGCCCCGGAACTTATCCGCCCTCAGTTTCCTTGCCGTTTCCATACCGTCCATGTCCTTCATCTGGATATCCAGAAACAGAATGTCGATCTGCCCATTGTAGCTCAGCAGCTCTTCGCCGCTGGAAAACATACGGAGGCTGATCTCTCGGTGCTTTTTATGAAAGAAATCAGAAACAAAAGACCTTATATGATCAGACATATGTTTTTCATCATCACAAATTGCAATACGGATCAATGCATCTCCTCCTCGTCATTATATCGTCAGCGTCAAAAGATACTCTTTTAATACTGACACAGATAAATACTTTATTATATCCTGTCAAAAACGCCAAAACAATTTGATTGTTGTGAAATGTTTATCTGTTGCCGCGAAATGCTGTATAAATCCGAACATATGTTCGATTATTGTCGATTGTGTCGATTGGTGGTTGATTGGGTTGATCGGGTCGATTGGGTCAATCCCGGAAACCAATAGATACCTTCTTATTTCATCTGGCAATAACAGGCAGTCTCGTCCCCATCCTGCACAGCAACTCATTGCTGATGCTTCCGGAATGATCTGCGACCGCAGGAACAGACAACTCATCATCATATCCCTCTGCACCTGCCAGCGTTGCAATGTCACCTACAGAAACGCCTTCCGTGTCTGTTATATCCACGGCAAGCTGATCCATGCAGATACGTCCGGCAACAGGCACAACATACTGGTTTATCAGCACACTTCCTTTTCCATCAGACAAATTTCTCGGAAAGCCATCACCATATCCGATTGGCAGTATGGCAATCCGGGTATCACGTCCGGCCATAAAACTCCTGCCATATCCGACACTCTCGCCTGCGGCCACTTCCCTGATCAGCACCACCCGGCTTTTCAAAGAAAACACTGGACGCAGGTCAGGTTTCAGCAGGGTGTCATCATCCGGGGAACTGAGAACTCCATACAAGGCTATGCCAACCCTCACATAATCACAGGCAAGATCGGGATAATTCAAAAGTCCGTAACTGCTCTGAATATGTAACTTTGGCAGAATGATCCCACTATCCCTCAAAGCACCTGTCATACGATAGAAGTTATCAATCTGTCCTTTGGTAAATGCAATATCCTCCGGATGCCTGCTGTCTGAGCAGCACAGATGAGTAAACATCCCGTACACTTTAAGATTTTCCATAAAAAAAACTTTCCGAACCGCAGACAACTCCCCACTTGCTATCCCAAGCCTGTGCATACCAGTATCTATTTTGATGTGTACCTTTACGGCAATGCCCTGATTATTCAAGACTTCCGCATATTCAAAACTGATAAGGGTCTGCATCAGATCATATTCCTTCAGTTCGGATGCCCGCCCTGCCTCCGTGTACCCAAGTATAAGTATCTCACCACAGATACCGCTTTTTCTTAAAGCTATGCCTTCATCCACCGTGGCAACGGCAAATGCCCGGACACCCATTTTATTAAGGTGTGAAGCAGTCAGGACAGCCCCATGCCCGTATGCCTGCGCCTTTACAACAGCCATCAGTTCACATCCGGGCTGCATGGCTTTTTTCAGGATTTCTACATTATGGCACAGATTATTTCTATTTACTTCTATCCAAGCACGCCCTATCTTAAATTCCGCATTCTTCATTTTCCTGCTTTTCCCCTATCATGCGTACCGCCTGTGAAACAACCGTGCATCCGTCCGGAATATCCGCATTTACCACTGCACCTGCGCCTACTTTCACATGGCTGCCAATTTTTACTCCCCCAATAATAACTGCACCTGCCCCAATCAGGCAGTTATCCCCTATGACCGGTGCTTTCTTATTTACTTCGCCAATCGTTACATTCTGATAAATCCAACAGTTTTCCCCAATCTCTGCATATCTTGAAATAAAAATCCCATGCAGCCCATGGGGAAGTGTCAGGTTGCCTTTTATTACCGTATCCGGGCCGATATATCCCCCGTGCCGGTGGGCGCACCGGCTCATCATAAATGTGAGGATATCACGCAGGAAACCTTCGCCCGTTTTTTTCTGCAATCTGTACAACCGCCAGAAATGGCGCAGATTATTTCCTCTTGAATAATCAATAATCCTTCTCCTGATACTCATAACGCTCTCCTTCCCATCACAGATATAATCCTATCAGCCTGTCCAGCATTTCCGGGAAGGACAGTCCAATCCCCTTCATCATGTCAGGATAACGGCTGTGAGAAGTAAAACCCGGAATGGTATTCACCTCATTAAATACAATTTTCCCGGACGGTGTATAAAACATCAGCTTTGAAAGGAAAAAATAATTCGCACTAATATAGCTGAAAATAGCCTTCCTT
>CAJTOO010000061.1 GCA_910577735.1 uncultured Lachnospiraceae bacterium | reverse complement strand
GTCGCAGTTAAGCGGCGCTTAAATTTTAGGTAGGGCGTCGGATTTGACGCTTACGAATTTCAATCAAAACCTTTCCATCAAAAATACCCCCTGCACACTATGAAAATGTACAGAGGGTATTGTCTGTCTTGTCTGTATTTATTTATTTCGTATCAGCGCTGCCTTCCATGATCACGGCAGACGTTGTCTTTTGCTTGATCTTGCGGCGGATTATGATATCTGCCGCCAGCGCTGCCACAAAGAGCACGATGGCTAACACCTGGGAAACCGCTACCGTGGTATGCGGAATGAACAGGGTATCTGTACGGATTCCCTCAATCCAGGCCCTTCCCAGACCGTAGCCGCCAAGATAAAGAAGGGACTGCTCTCCTTCAAATTTCTTATACTGTCTGTAGCAGAGCATTATGAGCAACAGTATCAGATTCCAGAGACTTTCGTAAAGGAAGGTTGGATGCACCTGAATATAATTGGTCCCTTCCACCATATGGGCCGATATTTTTTCAGAGATATCACTGGCACGGACTGCATCCACCGGCAGGCGCATGGCCAGAAGAGAATCTGTATATTCTCCAAACACTTCCCGGTTCATAAAATTGCCCCACCGGCCGATCACCTGTCCAATCACCAGTCCAGGCACACAGATATCTGCAATCTGCAGGTAATTCTGTTTCTTTACCTTACAGTATATCCACAGCGTGGCAAACGCCGCAATCACCGCACCATAGATGGCCAGTCCGCCATTTCTCAGCCGAAAGATTCCCAGCAGGTCATTTTTATACCTGTCCCATGCAAAGACCACATAATAGACCCGCGCACCCATGATGGAAAAGATGATTGCATAAATGGCAAAATCCCAGATCACATCCGCATCAAATTTCTCCTTCTTCGCCACATAGGCTGCCATAAGCACGCCGCAGAGCACGCCGATTCCTATGATCACACCATAAAAAGCAATCTGAAAACCAAAAATGCTGAACCCCTTCGGCACCCCTTCCAGATAAATCCCCAGATGAGGAAACGCTATATCCATCTTGTCCATCATATCCTGCATGTCAGACCTCCCTAACTGCTGTCATAGCTATCACACATTAAACCGAAACAGAATCACATCCCCATCCTGCACCACATACTCTTTTCCTTCCATGCCCACAAGACCTTTCTCCCGTGCCGCCGCAAGAGATCCCTGTTCCAGCAAATCTTTGTAGTTAACGACCTCTGCCTTGATGAATCCTCTCTCAAAGTCTGTGTGTATCTTACCTGCCGCCTGAGGCGCCTTAGTGCCAATCCTGATAGTCCAGGCTCTGGTCTCATCCTCTCCAGCCGTGAGGAAGCTCATCAGTCCAAGAATATGATAGCTTGCCCGGATCAGTTTCTGCAATCCGGACTCCGATAATCCAAGATCTTCCAGAAACATCGCCGTCTCTTCCTCATCCAGCTCTGCAATCTCCTGCTCAATCTGGGCACAGATTACAAAAACTTCACTGCCGTTTGACTGCGCAAATTCTTTTACTTTTATCACGCCTGCATTCTCTGCACCGTCATTGGCAAGATCCTCCTCTGCCACATTGGCAGCAAATATCACCGGCTTATAGGTCAACAGATTATAGGATACAAGCCAGGACTGTTCCTCCTCATCCTCCGTCTCAAATCCTTTCGCCAGACTGCCTTCTTCCAGGTGGGCCTTTAACCGCTCTAAAAGTGCCAGCTCCTTAGCAGCTGTCTTATCCATCTTAGCAGCCTTGGCCGTCTTGGCAATCCGTCTTTCCAATATTTCTATATCAGAGAATATCAATTCTAAATTGATGGTCTCAATATCCCGCAGCGGATCAATGGTGCCGTCCACATGCACAATGTTGGAATCCTCAAAGCAGCGCACCACATGAACGATGGCATCTACCTCGCGGATATTGCTTAAGAACTGGTTGCCCAGTCCCTCCCCCTTGGATGCCCCCTTCACAAGACCTGCAATATCCACAAACTCAATGGTTGCCGGGGTAACCTTCTTGGAATGATACATGTCTCCCAGAAGCTTCAGCCTCTCATCCGGTACCGGAACGATACCAATGTTAGGATCAATGGTGCAGAAGGGATAGTTGGCTGATTCCGCTCCCGCCTTTGTGAGTGAATTAAAAAGGGTGCTCTTCCCTACGTTGGGAAGCCCGACGATGCCTAGTTTCATATCCTGTTATACCTACTCAGAAATCCTTGATTGATAAGGATTTCCGCCTTTCTCTATATTTTTGCTACACAATCTGTATTCCAACAAAAAGAGTCTGATACAAGCTAATAGTATAGCATATCTCCTGACATTTTGGAATATTCAAATTGAATTTTCTACCTGGATCGTATGGGTATGACAAATAAGCAATTTCAAGGATTTATAAGACTTTCGTTAGATAAAGTTTATTGCGTTATTAAGGCTTTACACTTTTTTGTTATTATAGAAGGTTCATGAACACAGAGTCAGACGGATGAAAAGGAAGGAGACGAACCTATAGGGAATTCTGGTTTTGAAAAGCCTGAATTCTGCGGGTTTGTCTCCTCCCTTCTTTTCAGGGGTTAAAAATCGGTATTAACCGGCAGCCCCTTATTACAACTCATCAATCTTTAAATTCCTATCCCTGTCTTTCCGGCTCCTTCTTTCCTGCGCCGCAGCACCACCAATACCACGGTTAAGACTGCCATCAGGATAATTGCCAGCCAGACAAAGCAGCATATTCCAAGAAATGTCGGGCAGATATGGCAGAGTCCGCATCTGGCTCCGTCGCCTGCTCCGTTCTTCCCTGCCTCCACATACGCGATGGCGTAAGCAGAAAACATATCCGTACTGATCGTTATCGTTTCCGGGTCGTCATCCATATCCGTTAAAAGGGTATATTCCCCTTCATGGGATCGGATGATATAAAACTCTCTGCCATGCTGCCTGAACTCCTCCGGTATTCCAATGACAACTTCTATCGGTTCCTTTGTAGAAGTAACGGCCTCCCAATCACCCTGTCCCATTCTTATGAACATTGAAATATCAGCATACATGCCGATCGTCAGTCCCGGTATCTGCTCACGGTATTGTGTAAGGCCGCTTTCTATAACCTCCTGATCCTGTCCTGCTACAGTTTCCGAAATGTCTTTCACGTCTATTCTGACTTCTATATTTTCACCGTCATTGATAAGCTGTACCTGCTCTGGTGCCAGCACCGCATTTACCACGGAAACCGTATCCGTCACGCCAGCAGTATATTTGTCCTCGCAGACTACCGTAACAACGACCGCACCTTTCCCCACCTCAAGCTTCGTGGTGGTCTCCAGTTCTTCTGTCAGATTTCCTGTTGCCACAGGTTCTCCGGATAAGACGATTCTGCCGTCATCTGCTGCCACCGATACGGTTCTGCCCTGCGGCTGCTGTGTGGCATCTGTCTGTGCAGTATCTGTCTGTACCGTTCCGTTTGTCGGCGGCTGCTCCGTTTCTGTCCCAGCCGAATCCGTATCGCCCTGTCTTACCATGGTATTTTCCTGCCCTGCACCCTGGCCTGGGATTCCCTGCGGCTGCATCTGCGGTGTCACCGGTTGTCCATCAAGGCTGTTTGCCGTCCCGGAAACTAACGGAACCGTCTGCTGTGTCTGCGCCGGTGTTTCCAGTGGCGTATCTGTGGGTCGCTGTGTATCCGTCTGATTCGGTGTATCTGTCTGTTGCGGTGTGTCCGTCGGCTTTGGTCTGTGCGGCTTTGATGTGCCCGATCCGGAACCACTGGGCTTATCTTTATCCGGCTTATCTTTATCCGGCTCTTCTTCTCCGGTTGCCGGAATGGTCTTGTTGATCGAGACGCTGTCTTTCACACTGCTGTCATTCTTACTTATGATAGAGATACTTCCGCTGATACTTCCTGTCTTACCTGTGGTCGCTTCTGTCTTAGTCAGGTCGCCTACTTCCACGGTCACTTCCGTCATACCCGCATTGGCAAGAGCCGTGTCGATCACATTCTGAATGCTCTCCTTAGTCGTATCATTGGTGGCTGTGATGCCTGCCAGTGCTTCCTGCACGACCTTCTTAGCCGCCGCTACTTTTTCTTCTTCCGATAGAGGAAGTTTCGCTATCGTCTTACTGATCGCTACGCTGTCTTTCACACTGCTGTCATTCTTACTTGTGATAGAGATACTTCCGCCGATGCTTCCAGACGCACTTGAAGTCGCTTCCGTTTTGGTCAGGTTACCTACTTCCACGGTCACTTCCGTCATACCTGCATTGGCAAGAGCCGTGTCGATCACATTCTGGATGCTCTCCTTAGTCGTATCATTGGTGGCTGTGATTCCCGTCAGCGCTTCCTGCACGACCTTCTTAGCCGCCGCTACTTTTTCTTCTTCCGATAGCGGCAGTTTCGCTATCGTCTTGCTGATTGTAACGCTGGCTTTCACACTGCTGTCATTCTTACTTGTGATAGAGATACTTCCGCCGATGCTTCCAGACGCACTTGAAGTCGCTTCCGTTTTGGTCAGGCCGCCTACTTCCACGGTCACTTCCGTCATACCTGCATTGGCAAGCGCTGCGTCGATTGCATTCTGGATACTCTCCTTAGTCGTCTCATTAGTTGCGGTAATATCCGCCAGCGTATCCTGCACGACCTTCTTAGCCGCCGCTACTATCTCGGCATCGGAATCCGTCACGGCTAATACAGCTGCATCGCTCGTTACCATTCCTTTGTCATTCGTTACCTTACACCGATATTTATAGCCGTCATAGGTCTTCGTCACATTGGAAATGGTGTATGTGGAAGAAGTCGCATTTGCAATATTTTCAAAAGTCCCTTTTTTCTTGTCAACCTGCCATTGGTACTCTAAAGTTCCTTCTCCTTCCGCTGTTATGGAAAAGGTCACCGTCTTTCCGTTCTGTGCCGTCTGATCCGTCGGCTGTTCGGTAACCTGCGGCGTGCCGTCCGTGATATAATCCGCATAACTACTCCATCCGTTCGCACCCTTGTAATCCTCCACTTTCCCCACAGGAACAAGGATGCCCTTTTTATTTGCCGTAACAAAATTACAGTTTTCGAAAGCATTTGAACCAAGCGTGGCCGGAGGAGTCTCGCTGAGCATCTCCACTTTTATCAGCCCGCTGCAGCCTGAAAATGCGCCGCTTTCAATGCTTGCCACCTTTTCCGGTATTGTTACTTCTGTCAGACTGCTGCAGTTATAAAACGCAGAACCTCCTATACTTGTCACGGCTTCTGGTATCGTTATTTCTGTCAGTTTGCTGCAGCCTTTAAACGCCGTATACCCTATACTTGTCACGCCAGATGGTATATTGATACTCGTCAGCCCGCTGCAGCCTGAAAATACACTTTGGTTTATACTTGTCACCTTTTGTGGTATTGTTACTTCTGTCAGACTGCTGCAGCCATAAAATGCATATCTTCCTAAGCTTGTCACGTTTTCCGGTATTACTATTTCAGTCAGACTTCTGCAGCCACCAAATGCATATTCTCCTATTCTTGTCACGTTTTCCGGTATTACTATTTTGGACAGACTTCTGCAGCCATTAAACACTTTCGTTTCCAGACTCGTCACGTTTTCCGATATTACTATTTCGGTCAGACTACTGCAGTTTTCAAACGCATAAGTTCCTATGCTTGTCACGCTTGACGGTATTTCTATTTTGGTCAGACTACTGCAGCCTTTAAACGCAGTACTTTTTATGCTTGTCACGCTTGACGGTATTTCTATACTCGTCAGACTACTGCAACCGTTAAACGTATTGGCACTTATCGACTTCAATGTAGACGGTATTTCTATCTCTTTCAGACTGCTGCAGTACATAAATGCCGATGAAGAGATGCTTATCAGGTTTTCTGACATAGTTACATTCTGCAGTCCACTGCAGCTTTTAAACGCCATCATTCCTATTCTTTCCACACCGTTTGGTATCGTTATGCTTGTCAGATTGCTGCAATTTTCAAAAACAGATTCCCCAATGCTTGTCAAACTCGACGGTATCTCTATACTCGTCAGACTTCGACAGCCATAAAATCCCCTTTTTCCTATACCACTTACACTGTCTGGCATCGTTACACTTGTCAGTCCGCTGCAATTTTCAAAAACAGATTCCCATATGCTTGTCACACTCGACGGTATCTCTATACTCGTCAGACTTCGACAATTCATAAACGCCTGCATTCCCATTGTAGTCACACTTGACGGTATCCCTATATTTATCAGATTTCCGCAATCCATAAACGCTCTTTCATTTATGGTTGTCACACCGTCTTTTATTACTATTTGTTTTACATTGCCTATATTATCAGTTGTTCTGCCATTGTCCCTCCAGTCCAACATTCCCGCATCCGATTCAATCGTCAGCACACCACTATCATTAAGTTCCCAGCCCGTGCCGGATACATACACAGTCCCTTCCTCCATAAGATCGGCATACTCCCACCACGCCGCGAGCTTTTCATAAATATCCTCAGGTATCTGTGCCTGTTCTGTCTCCGTAAAAGCATCATACATTTCTCTTAAACTTTCAGCTTCCGAAAGGGATTCCAGAAAGTGTGTTTCCCACTCCCCATATCCCTTCTCGTCCTCACCGGGCGCGTCCTCAATCATGGATTCCAGATCAGGCAGAGCCTCAGCGCGCTCCAAAAAGAAGCGGACATTTTCACTCTCCTTCACTGTCACTACTATCTGCGGCATGCTGACATCTTCCATGAGCACATACCCCTCCGGCAGAACGGCAGTAAAGATATAATCGTCCTCTGTCTCCTTATCATACGCCGGATCGGACTGCCATGTGATACCGGTAATGGTGACGGTATCTGCGTCATCTGACTGACGATTTTCTATGATTTCAGTCTCCGTGTTTTCCTTGGAAGAATCTTCTAATCGTTTGACCGTTATCTCATTCTCTGCCTGATACTCCTGCAAGGCAACAGTATGGGTCTCCTGCCTGATTTCTGCGTCTGTATCTGACGTAGCAATTTCCTCCGGCTGTGCCTCCTGTTCTTCCTTCTCTGTATCTGTGTTTTGTTCTGTATCACCGGATTCCTCCGTCGTTTCCTGCACGTTTTCGTCAGTTTCCTCCGTGCCGGCATCCTGATCCTCCGTACCAGTTTCTTCCCCGCCTGGCTGTTCTTCTGTTCCCTGATCGGCTTCTTCCCCGCCTGGCTGTTCTTCCGTTCCCTGATCGGCTTCTTCCCCGCCTGGCTGTTCTTCTGTTCCCTGATCGGCTTCTTCCCCGTCTGGCTGCTCTTCCGTTCCCTGATCGGCTTCTTCATCCTCACGGTCATCTGCGTCCTTGTCTATATCCACTGATGAATCTTCATCAGCCTGTGCCATGTATGCCTTCAGTGTATCGGGCAACGCCAGTTCTTCCATTCCCGTACCGACCGGAACTGTCTGTTCCTTTATCTCGTCAGATAAGTCACAAAAGCCTGACACATACAAAACATTCTCCTCACTTCCGTTTTCCGACGCAAAGACAGAAAGTGTCTCCAATATGTTCGGATAAGTCACAAACAATACACTCAGACAGAGTACTACCGCCAGGACACGCAGACGCCTCTTTCTCCTCATTTTGATCCATGCTCTTTGTTCATCCATGTCTTTTTCTCCTTTGCTTTTCGTGTTATCATCCTTCTTGAATCATCTAATTAGGAATTCTCCACAAAGTTACTAAGCCGTTTTCCTTTTATATCTGTATAAAGTTATGTCTGCTAAAGAAGGCTGCTTCCAGTTCATACTACGGTACACCATCTTCCTGCCCTCCTGCCATGCAAAAACGCAAAAAGCCGCTATCTTCACGAGAAACTTACTGTTTTTGTTCTGTGAAGACAGCGGCTATGTAATACTGATTTTAAGGAGTGAACGCCCAAAAAAGGGCATAAATCGCCTAAGGCTTGGCTTGGCTTGGCTTGGCTTGGCTTGGCTTGGCTTGGCTTGGCTTGGCTTGGCTT
>CAJTOO010000060.1 GCA_910577735.1 uncultured Lachnospiraceae bacterium | reverse complement strand
GTATATCCATCGTTTTTCAGATAGACTTCCACTAAATCAGCCAACTCTTTTTCGTCATCACCCACTAAAATTTTTTCATTCATTGCATTACTCCTTACTGCTTCGATCAATCTATCTTTATTATGCGCAAAAATGCTATCAAATTATCAGCCGATGGTAGCATAATTACAGATAATCGGCAAGGGAGCTTACTTCTAATCTTGACGATTACCTACATTAAGCGAAGCAGATAGCTACGGCAGCCACACCTTAAACACATTCAACTGCCGTCTGATTTCATAGTTTAAATTACGGCACATCAAATTTATAACCAATGCCAACAACGCTTTTGATGTAGTCCGGGGAATCCTGCGTAACTTTCAGCTTCTTCCGCAAATTGCTTACATGATTATTGACTGCCTTCCGGGAGTAGTAGGAATAATCCTCATTCCAGACCAATTCCATAATCAGCTCATAAGTAAATACCCGTTTCGGGTGAGTAATTAACAAAGCAAGAATGTCAAATTCTTTAGCGGTTAATTCAATTACCTGCTCGCTAATGCATACAAGCCGTTGTTCTTGGCAGAAATATAAATCGTCCACTTGAATCTCTGTAAACGGTTCATCAATAACTGTTTGCACTTTATAAGTTTCGGAAATGACGCATGGACTGTCGGCCAGATTATTTTGTTGTTTTTGGGAATGGAAAAGATAGTTTAACAATTCCTGACGCTGACGGGCGCTTAACAGCATGAGCAGCTTTTCTGCAATTATACTGCCCGGTTCAGATATATCAAATACAGCTAATTTCCCATGTCATCACCCCCTCCGTCAGTATGGGTATTTGTCGAATATTGTGTTTTCCTTTCCTGTTATGACGGTATATGCTTTCTGAGATTGATGAGGCTAAATACATCATCCATAATCCCTCTATCCCTTACATCCAGCATCAACCATTTCTGTCCATTACCGATTTTCGTGTTTTTGAATACTGTCTGCACATAGTCGGAACATTGCGGCATAAGAAACTCTGCCTCCGTAAGTTCACGACTTCCTACAACCACGAGAACGATAAAATAGCCTTGCATCGGATAGAGCGTACAAAGAGACTTTCCACCTTTTTTATACTTAATATTCCAGCCTGCCTGCATGGAACAGCGGCTGTGTTCCATGCAGGGCCTGATCCGATAGGTGGACTGGATATGGTTATTAAAATCTGTCCATAACGGATTGTTAATGTATTCCGTGACTTGCTCCAGTGATGGAGGTTGTTCATTTGAATATAGCGCATTCCAATCCATCATAAATTCCTCCTTAGCTTTTATTTTTCAGCGGCAGGGGCTTAACCCAAATTTCCATACAGGCCATACCCTCCAAGTCACGGTAATACTTTTCTGCCGAAAAGGGCTCCGTGGTTAAGTTGTGATGAGGCAGCCATATATCAAAAAGGTATTTGCTGGCCTGATCTAAAGCGACCGTTACCAAATCCTCAAAATTTTCTGCTTCGACTCTGCAAACGATGTATTCTCCTGCCGAGAGTTCTCTCTTAACAAAACCGTCTTGCAGCCGGTCCGGATTATTTTGAACAAGGCCGCCTGCAAAATAAGTGAAAAGGTTTTGTGCAGTACCTTCCGCATGGGACATTCCCATTTCTACAGCAGTATTTAGATTGGCTGCGATTGAAGCCTTCTCCATATGATAACGCTTCCAAAGCTGTCCTGGCACATCTACACCTGTGCTTTCACCAACCGGCATTTGTTCAGAAATGCGAACTTCCGTTTCTAAGCCGAGATAAATTTCCGGTTTTTCCAATGTCTTTCTCTGGATTTCCAAGACGATATTTCCTACCACTAGCGGAACCCCTTCGTCTACCAAAACGTAATTCATAGAAACTTCCGGTTTGTCGAATGTATTGAGCATTGGTAAATCCCTCCTGTAGCTTTCAGGCGTAATCCCATACGTTTCCTTGAAGGCCCGTGTAAAATTCGCATGGCTTGAAAAACCATAGTCCAAGGCAACGTCAAGAATCCTCTGTTCGGTACTTTTCAGATTTTCAATAACCTTTGCCAAACGGCGGAGTTTCACATATTCCTGAACCGGTTTATTTACCAGCCGCTTGAACAAGCGCTGAAAATAAAAGGTGGACAGACCGACAGTATTTGCCAGTTCTTCCATTGAAATTTCTTTTGTCAGGTGTTCCTCGATAAAAGTCAAGGATTGTTCGATTGCTTCATATGCGTGCATTGCGGCACCTCCTATATTTGATGTTCAAATTATATCATTCTATTTTTTGCCGGGCTTTTCACGCAATGCGCTTTTTGATTAGGAAAATGCACTTTGTAAAATAGAGACATGGAATAAGGGTTGCTGAACGACGGCTTTTTTCTTTTGCCGTCGTTCAGCAGATTGGGGCTATATGGATTCAGTTTTTTCGGAAAAAGCGTTCACAGTGCTCGTAAGGGGGTAGCCCCCTATCGGTGATTTCAATATAATCAGCCTTATTCATACCATACAAATAGTAATCGCAGTATGTGTTTACCATTTTACCCTCACGGATAAGACCCTCACGCTTGAAGCCTGCTTTTTCCAAAGTTTTATACGATGCAATATTTTGTGCGTGAACATCGGCCCATAAACGCTGTAATTCCGTTTCTTCAAAGCAGAAGATAGTTACTCTCGCCAGTGCTTCTGTCATAAACCGGTTGCCTTGATAGGCAGGTGAAAGGCGAAATGCCACTTTTGCCATGCGGTCATTCTCAATGAGATACACCCACATATCGCCAATAACTTTATTATCCTGTTTGTAGACAACACCCCAATGAAAACTTTTCGTAGGTTTCTCTGGCTTTTGGAAAAGTAATTCTGGATTTAAGTCGCTTTTTCCGGGACGTTTGCCCCAATACCGGTAAACGGAACTGTCTCCCAGCCATTCTTTCAAATCTGCAACATCTTCTTTTCGCAAAGGGCGCAGGATAAGTTGTTCCGTTTCAAGAATAGGTTTATCCTGAACAAAATCCTGTAATTTCATAAGCCACCCCCTCTTAAAATTTGAACACCTGTCCCCAATCAAAATCGCCGGACGCTTCTGTGCTTTTCGGCCATTCGCTGCACCATGCGGGAACACCGGGCGTTTCAACTCTGTCAAAACTTGGAGTATACGGCTTGATGTCAAGTACGGGCGTATTGTCATTTGCGTCAATAAATGTAACACGAATCATGCCGTTGGTGAAATCAATGTTGATAATTTCGGACGCTGTTAATGCAATAGGATTCGGACGCGCAGGAGATCGTGTTGCAAATACACCCATGACTTCGGGTGCGCCTTTATAGGGCTGTTCCGTCTGTAATTCATTCCGATCTGCGTCGTTGTCGCAATCGCTGAACCACCAAAGGACATTGATGTGGCTGAAACCCTCTAAGGCCTGCAGTCCGGAAATGTACTCTGGCTCTAACTGAATAAATGTGCCGTTTTCATCATTTTTTACTTTGCCAATGGCTTTTAATTGATAGGTCATATTTTTCCTCCTTGCTTTTGTTGGTAAAACCAGTATAAGACCTCACATCATGTGAGATGCAATAGGGAAAATTAAAAATGCCCTACATTTTTAGCAGGACATTTCAAAGTCTATACAATCATGCGTGTTCCAGCGGTATTTGAAGCTCAATCAAATATTTTTCAGGGTTATTCTCATTCCACGGGCCCCTATGCACGATCTGACGCATCGGGTTAGACATTTTGTATTCGCTGTTTGTCTGCAGCCATTCGGCAAAGGCAAGGTAGGCGCCTTTTATATTTGCAAAATCGCCATAGACCATTGTGCAAGCCATATACGGGACTGGTTCTGTCATGTGGAAACAAAATGGCTCTTTTGCCTTTCCCATTTTCTTTACCGGGGCGCATAGCTCAATATCAACATCTGTCTCTCGAAATTCTGTATCGTGATAAATGGAAAATGTATTGCCCGTTATTTCGATTTTTTGTGCTTCTGTAAAAGTAGAAAGTTCTTTCCATAAGTCGCCCTCGGAATAGTAATTCGGTACAATTTCCCGCAAGGATAGCACCTGATACGCCGGGATTGACTTAACGGATATGTTATAGTGCAGTTCTCCTTTACCACCCTGTATTTCACTTTTTGTAAGTTCGATCTTCCGCAGTTTTTCTTGTTCGGCCTGTATTGCATTTTCTATCTCTATGCGCTTTTTGTCGAGCTGCGCAAGAAGTGATTGCTCGTCCATCGTCAGGGCAAGCGCAATTTCCGAAACATTCAGTCCACTATCCCGCAGATACAGAATTTTATTTAGACGCGGTATTTGCTTTACTGAATACAGTCGGTGTCCTGTCCACTTGTCAACTTCTGCCGGTGTCAGAAGTCCTACCTCGTCATAGTAGCGAAGCATACGAATAGATACCTGCGCCAGCTTTGAAAATTCTCCTATTCTAAACATCGTTTCACCACCTACTCCAACTATATTTGTATTTTTATCTCACTCCAGCTTTTATGTTACTTGCTGCATCCTTATTATACCGCCTTTCTTTCAGTCTATCAATGTCGTTGCGTGGTGCAAGAACTTTTTCTGGGGTTCCACTAAATGGCAAGCAATGCAATCTTCCGTAAGATTGCGTATTTTGGCAGGAATCCGTTTCCGGTATTCCTGCCAAAATGCTTGTTGGTGACATGTCCCCAAGCCCCTGAGATCATCACCTGCGGTGATGGCTGCGCGTTCCATTGGAACGCTGAAATCTTTATACATGAAGATAGAAAAAGAAAAAAACCTTATCATAGCTATAGTAAAACGGCATGGCGCTCTTGATTTCTTAAAGCCACCGTCAGTAAAATGTAATAGGAGCGTGGGAAAGGAGCTGCTTAGCAACGTTTTTCTTTTCCACCGCCAGGTAGATACAATAGGTTATTAGCGATTACAGCAATATACTTTAATTGCTTCACCAAAAAACTCTGCAACATTCCATGTAGCAAATCTGTTGATGTACTCGGCAAACCGTTCGTCTGTTTGATAGAGTTCGCCCAGATACATCAGCATATCATCCGAACAGGGATAGAAGTTTTCAGAAATATACTCTTGCCACTCTGCAACAATAGATTGGACGGCGGGTAAAGTAGGTGTTTCTGCCTTATATTCCGCCAGTCGTTCAAAGACATTTTGGGAATATATTAAAAAATCATTCCACTTCTGATTTCTCTCTTTTTCGGCTCTGGCTGAAAAAAAAGAAGAAAACTCTTGATACTCATGGGTGCTGCCCCAACGTTCGATAACTTCATTCCTATATTTTTCTTGTAGAGCAGAAATTTCTGCATTTGAAAATGCTGTAAACGAGTAATCACTCTTTCCGGCCAAAGTATCGTTGACTAAGCAAATAAGTCCCTCTATTTTCTTTTTTCTAAGATTGAGAAGTTCTAAATGTCTTTCTAGCGCTTCTCGTTTATTATATACGGGTGCTGATAATAATGCCTTGATCTCTTTTAGAGAAACCCCCACTTCACGGTAAAATAGAATTTGTTGTAACTTCTCTAAATCATTCTCGGAATATAAACGATATTTTGTCTTATCTGCTTTGGTAGGTTCCAACAGACCGATTTCATCATAGTAATGCAAAGTACGTATCGTAATACCGGTCAGCTTTGCAACCTCATGAATCATCATTTTTTTAGGATTCATTCCAAAATCCCTCCACTTCTTTTAGTATTTCATCAGCAGGTGTCATGGTAGCTTCAATGATAGATTTTCCTGTTTTTTTCAGATAATATTTTATCATATGATAGCCACAAGCATATCCAGCACAATAGGGTAAACCAACAGGAAAATAATTTTGCATTTGAGCCATTTCATCACCATATAGATATGCTGTCAGGTTATCTAAGCCTTGTACATCCAGCCCTTCCTGGATGATGGGTTTAATATATCCGTTCAAAGTTTCCATATCTGTCTTGCTTACCCACGGTCCTACATTTTCCTCACCATATAGGTAAGTAGCAAAGTTTTCAGCAAGGCCCTCACTTATCATCATTTCAGCAAGAGTAATGTCATTGTGCCATTTTGTAAACTGGAAACGGACATTATGATTTGTTTCATGTGCCAACGCTACGGGAAGTCTGCTCTTAGTGTGTTCAGATGGAACAAGCCATGTAAAAATGTAGCCGGGTATACCTCCATCTCCACAGTAATTGTCATTCATTATCGAATAAGGATTTTGGGGGTCAGCCAGCAAAACAGTGTATAGATATTCTTTCACAGGAAATTCTATTCCAGCATCGGAAAAATACTTTAATGACCGCTCGATAGACTTTTGACAGTTATCCCAAAATTGGTTGTCGTCCAACAGTGTAATACTTTGGGCCCATGTTTCATCAATTTTTTCTGGCAGAAGAAAGCCCAACATACCACTTGCCATAATAACATCATAGCCATTCGGTTGTGCAGCCTTCATTGGCACATTGTAGCAGGCCCATTTCTTTTCAAAAGGCTTCATCATTTCATAGCGATAAATATCATTTTTTTTAGAAGCTGGCGCTTCCATGATTTTTCTGTAGATACCGTCAGAACGAACGGCCTGTACTTTTAGGATGCTCATATTTTGTACTTCCTTTCAATATTTTGTAACCTTATTCTACGGTATGACGGAACGTCAAAGTCAATAGTTTTTGAAAAATTTGTTTCCTGAACATTGAATTATAATTTAAGCAATCGGATTAAAAAAACAAAACTATCACTGGCGTGCATTATCCCGCTCCCGTTCCATCACAGACTCGCCCAACAGATAGTCCACATTGGCTTTAACATTATAAAGCTCTTTCATATCGGCTCTGGCCTGCTTATAGGCAGAATAGGCTTTCCGTTTTTGTTCCAGAAGTCCGGCATATTCCTCACGCAGAGATTTGACGGAGGGCAGCTTTGTGATCCCCAGCTCGTCAAAATGTTTCTTTGCCGCCTGGTGCAGCAGGATTTCCGTCTCATGAGCCGCCCGGAATTTTTTGCTGTACCCGGCTTTCCGGTATTCCACATAGACCGCCCGCGTCTTGGCATAATTTACGATCTGTTTCTGCAGCTCCCCATTAGCGGTCATTTGAGATTCCAGTTCCTTGATCTTTACTGACAGCACATTGAAGCTGGCGGTAGCGGCGTCTGACTTTTTCTGCAAATCCTCATAGCTCATATCGCCATGCTCTTTGAGCCAGATTACCGCCTGGGAGAGCTGTTTTAAGTTGAACACTTTCGCCCAGCGTTCATACCCCGGACCTTTGCCGGAACGGATCGCCGCCTCAATGTCCACCAACAGACCAACTTTGGAAACCGGATTTTGGAGAGAGGTACGGCGCGGCTTCACCGTCCGGGTGCCGGCGATCCGTTCTTTGATGGCCTGCTCGGTATAGTCGCCCTTTAGCGTATCACACCGGGTATATCTATCTTCCGGTGACAGGCGAAAACGGAGGTACTTCCGCTCTTGGTTGACTTCAATCCCAGCCGCCTCCAGCTTTTTCAAAAGTTCTTCAAAGTCTTTCGGCTTTTCTTCCAGGGCAGCATCGATAGCCCATCGTAGCTGCTCCTGGTGGGAAGGCTGTTTCTGGCTTCCCATCCATGTGCCGTAATGATCCCGGCTGGGTTTCGGATTCTCTACAATGGAAAGCCCATGCTCCAGACACAGCTTGTCATTCATGCGCCGGATCGCCCAGGCAGAGCCCCAAAAGTTGCGGAACTTTTTCTGGCAGTCCAGCGTGGTAGAGTTTATGATAATGTGATTATGAACGTGGTGTTTATCCACATGGGTGCAGACAACAAAAGCATGGGTTCCCTTCGTCAGCTTTAATGCCAGCTCCCGCCCGATCTGGTTTGCTTTTTCCGGCGTGACCTCGCCGGGCTTGAACGCCTGCCGGAGATGGTAGGCAATCACATCATCCGCGCCCCGGTTACGTCCGGTTAGGTTCGCATACTGCCGTTTGGATAAAAGAAACTCCGCATCGGCTGTTCGTGTATCGCACTCATAGCCATATCTTTGTAATTGCCATATTTCCGCCAGCGCCCCCTTTATGTCCTCCACGTCCTGCGCGTATACCGTACCCGTGGAGTTGATCCGCTTCGCAATCTGGTTGACGTTGACGCCAATCTTTTGCAGCTCTGCGGTCTGTGTCCGAATGTCACTGTGGTCTACGTTGATGATGTAACCGTCAATCAGCATTTTCCGGGCGTAGGCCGAAAAGTTTTTCGTGTGGAGCTGTGCCATCTTCTTTTCAATCAATTCCCGTTCTTCTGTTGTCACTGGGACGCGCAGCACAATAGGCCGTTTCCGGTTTGCCACGATGTTTCACCGTCCTTTCTTTCACAGGGGTGTGGGGATTTCCCCAACAAGCAGAAACGGACGGGGCCGTTTACCGGGAGTGTGGCTACACTCCCTATGCTTGCTACGTTACCGTTTCTACGTCTATAAGGCGTTTCCGCCACAAAAAAATGCCCGCCAAATGCGGGCTGGAAGCGATAAAAGCACAAAAAATAGAGAACGCTTTTCACGTCCTCTACTCTTTGATTT
>CAJTOO010000059.1:5231-8807 GCA_910577735.1 uncultured Lachnospiraceae bacterium | reverse complement strand
ATACGACCCTGCCCCCGCGCCGACCGGAAAAAAGGGCAGGCCTGCAAAGCATGGGCGCCGCCTGTCCATTGATACGGATTTCAATCTTTCGGATGAGAAGGTTGGAGATTACTATACAGGCTGCCGCCGTGTTCTGACAAACATCTTCGGAACAAAAGAAGTCTTAGCCTATGTGACATCCACCGGCAGGGCGGGCGGAGCCAGGCGTTTGTTCTTCAGCACGGTTTTCCCAGGCCAGCTGCAGGTCTTCTGCGCATGGCAGGAAAAATCGCCCCTGAACCAGACAGGGAGCAGCTGGATGCAATATATCCCCCTGTTTCTTTACTCATTCCGGTGGAATATTGAGGTAAGCTATTATGAGCAGAAATCTTTCTGGTCATTGTGCAGTTATATGGTGCGCAGCCGTAAAGGGATCGAAATGCTGGTCAACCTTATCAATATCAGCTACTGTTCCATGAAACTGCTCCCATATTTGGAAGAAACATTTTCACAGTACCGGAATGTCAGTGTTCAGGAATTCCGGTTTGCTCTCAGCGAACAGATACGCCAGCAGATATTTTATGTAAACTTGGTGAAAAACATCGAAACCTACATAAAATCAAATGTTATTGCTGAGGCCTTGAAACATCTATACTGGAAACAGAGTTCTTACTTATAAAGTTGTAAAGTGGTGTAAATATAAAAAATGCAATCAAAATCACATTGACAATTAAAACAATAATGCTTCCTTCAATTTTGCAAATTCCGCCGGACAAAATATCGCTTCCAGTAAAAGTCGTAACAAACAGATTTGGATAGTCATCAGCAAGTGACACGCCACCTAAAACTAATGCACCAATTCCATTCCATAAGAAGTGCATAATAATTGGTGCTATAATAGAGCCACTATATTCAAGGACTACTGTCATAAGCAAACTCATCGTAAGTACATTTAAAACGGGAATAATGCCCGCTTCAAATGCCCCTCCATGCAATGCTGTAAAAAGTATTGTTGTCACAATCGTAGCAACAATTATATTGTGCTTTTGCTTAAGCATTTGATACAAATAACCACGAACAAGAAGTTCCTGCATAATGGTATTTAGAAATACTGCCAGCACCCAAACAGGGAATAGGTTAATTAAGTTAGTTCCGTCAACATGAATAATTTTTGCTACATACATTACCAAAACAGGGATAGCTAACCATACAATCCCTGCGATTACTCCCAATACCATTCCCTTTACTGGATTATCGAATAAATATAACTTTACATTTTTCTTTTCAGCAAGCCAAAAGATGAGGGTAAAAGCTGCTATTGCCAATAAAGGTGTTATTTCTGCCCATAATCTCCATATAGCCTGTTCCTTTGAAGATGATAACGGCAGTATAGAAACCAATATTGCCCATCCCAGAAAAAAGCCTATGGATTTTAAAATTGTAATACCAATCTTTTTCAAAATGAATATCTCCCAAACTCCAATTTGTCAACGGCTCCATTATACCGCAATAATTTTCCTGATGGAATAGACTTTACAAAAAATTCATTTAATTGCAATAAGACGTTATTCCTCTGAATCTGCTCTTGTTCTGTCCTTTGTAATAACATAGCTGTCGGGAATGTCCTCCGTATCGGTGCTGTCAATCAAAATAGGGATTGAGCCGGCTAAACAGCTTTGCACTGTTCACCGCATTCCAGTATCCCCTACCCTTTCCCGCAAGCCCGGTCATGTAGACGAAATAATATTCTATCCCTGCCTCGTCCAGCTTCCGGCACTGCTCCAGTATGTCAGCCGCCGTGTACCCTTTTCCCGCCAGTTCAAGTGTATCATCGTCACCGCTCTCCGTCCCGATGGTCAGCCCGTTTATCCCCATCGCCCGGAGTTTCTTAAGCTGCCACACTTCCTTGTCCCTGATATCCCGGATGCTGGCAAACATGGCCATCGTCTGGCATTTGATGAGGTAATCCCGCACCGTCAGTGCCCGGAGTTTCAGGTTCTCGTAGCTCATGGCGAATGGGTTTGCCCCCGTCCAGAAGATGCGCCGTGCATAGGGCTGGCAGCTTTTGATTTCCGCCAGGTCTTCCTCGAACTCCTCCATCGGTGACATACGGAAACACTCGTCTTTGTAAAGGCTGCAGAAACGGCATTTTTTATAGGTACATCCGGAAGCCGCCTGTATGATGACGGAATGCGCCTCATAAGGCGGCCTCCATGTCCTTCCTGTAAAGTGCATAAACTCATCTCCTCAATTCATATCCTGTATCAGGCTTTTCAATTCTTCCATATCAATTTCGTATATCCCTTGATATGTTTTCTCCACATATCCCCTGTTGCCCTTCAAGTAATAGTAGATCGTTTCGATGGCCTTATCCCCATCTGAAATACTAAATTCCCCATAGTAATCCGAAGCAGGATGTTCTTGTACCGAGAGTTCATCTGTTGCCTGCGCAGATGACATGACAGACACGAATCGCCCAATCCATCCCCTATCCGAACAGGAACATGAAAAACCGTCTATGGTTGTAACCTCAACGGCAGTTATTTGTCCGTCATCCGGCAGTTCAAGCGGGGGAGCGGCAGGCTTCTTCCCGCCCCCCGTAATAAGCAGGGCAATAACAGCAAAGCAGATCAGCAGTTTCTCCTTATCTTCCGGCAAAACGCCGTGTAAGCATATTACCTGACTTCCCCCGCTTTCCAAGCGGTTTTCTGAATAGGAAAAAGGGCCTGTGAGCCCTTTCCTCACTTCTCTTTAGTCCATTCTCCTTTAAAGCCGCAGGGCTTCAATCATCTCATAGGCAATACTGATGTCCGTCAATTCATCCGGAAGCCTTGTGCGGGGATGCCACTCTGCCGCCGCCAGTTCCTTCCTGTCAAGGCGTATCCCATCAGGGCCGTCCAGCCTGTAAGGGAAGATATCCTGTATCATGGCTTCCCTCCTTACAGATGCCGCAGGTTCTCACGGTACCTGCGCAGTTCCTTTTCATCCACAGCGCCGATGACCTCATCCAGCCACTTGACCATCCGTCCCCTGTCCTTCGGCAGATGGCCTTCCACGTTGATGCAGTTCGATGCGCCCATCGTTGCAAAATAGGTGTCTATGTCAAGGCTGCCGACCAGCGTCCTTAATTCATACAGCTTTTCTATCTCCGTTTCCTCCGTCCAGTTCCCCGCCTGGATTTCCCGGTACAGTTCCGAGGTCGGGTAGACCGTCAGCATGGAGGAAACAATGACCTTCGGGTGGAGCTGGTTGAACACCTCCGCCGTGTTCTTCACCCCTTCCTCCATATGCCCGGAGCCGTATATCCCGGCAAGGTAGAAGAAGTTATAATCCATCCCTGCTTCCTCCAGCCTTTTGCATTCTTCTATGATCTCCTTCCTGCCGAACCCTTTATGCATGAAGGACAGGGATTCCTCGTCACCCGCCTCCACGCCGATGGTAAGGCTGTTGTACCCAAGCCCCCGCAGCTCCCGTAGCTGCTCCGTGGTCTTCGGCGTGATGTCCGTGATGCGGGCGAAACAGCCGATGGACTGCACTTTTGGGTAATATTTCCGCACCAGTTCCGCCAGCGTTTTCAGCTTGTCAAAACTTAATACG
>CAJTOO010000059.1:0-5133 GCA_910577735.1 uncultured Lachnospiraceae bacterium | reverse complement strand
ACGGGTTCCCCTCCCACGGGACGCATGAGACGCCTTTCGTGACCACTGCGCCTAACCGGTTCAGATCCACGAACCCGCTGTATTCCTGCCCGGAGCCGAATGTCCCGGACGCGGGCATCACCGGGTTCTTTAACCTGATGCCCGCTATATCCACTGATGTGTTTATCCCGTCCGCCTCCTTTCTGAATCACATGATAGCAACTGGCAGGAGAAAAGAAAAGTACTGTCCTTTTTCGTTTATAGTGCTAAAAATAATACCAGTATCAAAAAACATAGTACCTTGAACTGAAAGAGCGGATATAGTATAATGCTGGCAAAAGGAGGGAACCACATGAGCAATATGAAAGCGCCGCTGCCCCAATGTGCGGCTATGGTCAGAGTACAGAACATCCTGAGTGGGAAATGGAAGATAACGATATTATGGTACATCGCGGAATATGAAGTGCAGAGGTTCGGGGAACTGAGGCGGAGGCTTGGGGACATCACGCAGTCCACCCTTACCAAGCAGCTCCGGGAACTGGAACAGGACGGCTTTATCTCCCGCTATATCTATCAGGAAGTGCCGCCGAAAGTGGAGTATTCCCTGACTGATCTGGGGAAAAGTTTTATACCAATCTTAAAAGACATGAAGAAATGGAGCGACACGCATCTGATATAGGCTGAACTGCAAAAAGGGCCTGCACTGCAATGCCATGCCAGCACAGGCTTTTGATTCTGCTCCACGGCAGACTCCGACAGATACCCCGTCCTGCGCAGTGCCGTAGTGATTGGCTTATAAAGCAGGAATGTGAATCCCGCATTCAGCCCGGATTTTAACAGATTGAACGGAAGGAATGCCGGGAGCAGCAGCTTTGCAACCGCTTCACGGGGATATCCCATGTAAATAGGGGCTATCAGATAATTCCACAGCATCATCACAAGCACCATCGCCACGCTTCCGGACAGCAGACCTACAACTGCCCCTTTTAATGTCCGTTTTTTCTTATAGATAACCGCGTTCATGATGCATCCAAGAATCCCGTTTTCACTGATCGTCACCATCTCTATCAGCGAAACAATCACGGATACGGTAAAGGATGTCATCGGCCCCCATATCAGCCCGCCAAGCGTGATGATGATATCCTTCGGGTCATATTTCAGGAAAAGCACCACCGAGATGCGGCCCTATCTTCTTCTATCCAGACTATACTGTTGGTTTTGGAATCTCACCAAATCCTGACTTGGACGCCTGCCAAGTCCTGCGTTTTCACGCTCGCGGACTATACCGCCAATCGGGAATCTCATCCTGCCCTGAAGATGCCAATATTAAGTTGTAAAAAACTGTCTATACCGTTTCATAAGATACCAGTTCGTCCACCGGGATTCTGGTCTGTGCGTGGCGCTCCGGGTCTGCCGCTTCCTCGTCCGAATACCCGACCGCAAGGATATTGACCGGCTCCAGGTTATCCGGCAGACCGAACTCCCTGCTTATCACATCCGGCTTGAAATAACATATCCACACGGAGCCAAGCCCTAATTCCGTTGCCTGCAGCATCATGTGGTCTGTCAGTATGGAGGCGTCTATGTCGGCGGTCTGCTTCTTATCAAACGGGCGCACCCATGCCTTTCCGTGGTCGGCGCAGACGATGACCGCCAGCGGCGCTCCGTAAATATTCGCCCCTTTCCCAATCTTCGCAAGCCCCTCACTGCTCTGCACGACGATCAAGCGGACAGGCTGGAGGTTGGCCGCAGTGGGCGCAACATGGGCGGCCTCCAGAATCTTTTGCAGCTTTTCCTCCTCCACCTTTCTGTCCTTATAGCCCCGGACGGAATAACGGTTCTTTGCAATTTCGATAAAATCCATAGTGGAAAATCCTCTCTTTCTGTTATATACTGAACGTGTTGGTTAACCGTTGTCCCTATTTTAGCAGGACACGAAAATTCCGCAAGAATGCACTTTTTGGATAGATACTTCCCAAAAGGGTAGTTATTAAAAGTTGGAGGTATAACATGGAATATTCAAAAGACCAGTTCAACTGCCCGGTTGAAGCCACACTGTTTTTAATCGGCGGGAAATACAAGCCGCTCATCCTCTGGTATCTGATAGAAAAACCGCTCCACTACATGGAGCTGCAGCGCATGATCCCGAAAGCGACACCCAAAATGTTGTCGCAGCAGTTACATGATCTGGAGGAATGTGGGATGCTGCACCGGGAAGTCATCCCGGACAAGCCGCCCAGGACGCTGTACTCCCTCACCCCATTTGGGCGCAGCATCATCCCCGTACTGGATGCCATGTGCGATTGGGGCGCGGGCTTTTTGGACGGGCTGGACATCCAGCCGCCATGCTGCACAAAAAAACAGCAGGAGAACCTTGACTGGCTTTCCTGCTGACTTTTCACAACTGTATATCCGGCTCCAATGAGAAAATCCCGTTTTCAAATATAAGCCGGGAAACCGATGCGTTTTTTACCTTCCCCAATCCGCTTAACTGCTCTGGCGCAAATAAATGGAATATGGTCTTAATGGCAAAGGCATGTGTCACTATCAGTATATCGGTGCTTTCCTGCATCCCGTCCTTTTGGACGGCATCTGCAAATACGCTTTTCAGGCGGCTTTCTATTGCCTGGAACGGCTCCGCCATTCCTGTCGTGTCATGTACATAAATGGTATCCGCCACATCGGGAAGCCGCTGATTCAGCTCTGCAAAAGAGGTTATCCCTCCCAGCCAGTCCGACACCTTCTTTATGAAAACCGTATTATTCTCCGCCTCCATGCACCCCAGGCACCATTCCCGAAGCCTTGCGTCCTTTTCTATTGGCACACCGCCCTTTCCGCCCGCTTCCAAAATCATCTCTGCCGTCTGTACGGCTCGGAGCATATCGCTGGTATAAACCGCATCAAAATCAATCCCCTTTAATTTCTGCCCTATGTCAGCCGCCATCTGCTTTCCTGTTTCGGTGAGCGGTGAATCAGCCCATCCCTGCGCCCGGTCTAAGCTGTTCAAAAGCGTCTGCCCATGCCTGACTATGTAAAAACGAACCATGCCTGTNNCCGGTCTAAGCTGTTCAAAAGCGTCTGCCCATGCCTGACTATGTAAAAACGAACCATACTTGTCACCTCCTCTGACAGTATAAGGAATCGTCACCCAAATAACAAGCAGTTACTTTTTAGGCCACTTACCAATGATTTTTGACGCAAAATGGCAAAATTTCTGCGTAAGAAAAATACCTATGCCAATGCCGGTACAAGCACAAGGTTCCTAACAGTAAGTCCTGCGGCAATGATTTCTTTTCCGTAAGCTGTAGCAAAGTATTTATAAGTACCCTGTGCCCGCTCGATGATTCCATGGAGACGGAGCCGTTTAAAGATTCGGGACATGGCTGACGGACTGATATTTTCAAGATGCTGGCGGATATCCTTTCCCTGCATTCCAAAAGTCATGTATTCGCCCCGGCTAACAGCTTCCAGCACCTGTAGGTCACGCTCCGCAAAGAAATTCAGTCCGCGGTAAGAGCGCCCCTTGTCCACAACGGAATCGGTAACCTTTGTAAGGTTTTCCTTCCCGCCACTGTGGTCATCAAAGGATGAGATAAATTCCAGGTATCGGTAGTTTGCTGCTTTCATAATCGTGAACAGCTGGTAAAGGCTATAAATGCTTTTTTTCAATGGAGCCTTTTGTTCCGATGAGCTGCCGTCCCTGTGCTCCACTTTTCGTTTTACCCGGAAAGCCCCAATGTTATTGCAGGTGCTTTCTATCCGTAAGACATGGCCAAACTTATCATACATTTTGATCGATACATCACCCATATGGTGTTTGATCCTCGTTCCGAGAATGCGCTGGTTATAGTTGGTGCCGATTTCTTTCTTACAGTTATAGGTAATACGCTGTCCCAAGAAGGTGGCGATGTTGTCCGGCTTTACCGTAAAGATCGCCGTCCGGATAATCTCGTCATAAAGTGGTTCCAGGTCACCCGGCTGTTTGAACATGATGTCTGTTGCGCACTCGATCTGCTGGACAGTCCATGTGTAGCCGAGACCGAGTGTTTCAGGGGCTGGAGAGTAGCGTTTTGCGAAAGCGTCCAAAACCTTATGGAGGTCTTCCGGGTTGATCCTGTCAGAGAGCTTTTGGGCGGCTTCCACATCTGAGATTTCCAGGAAAGCATTATCGTGCATGCGGTAAGTGATTTCTTTCTTCTGCAGTTTGCTGGCAAGGAGATTGTGTCCGTTCATATAGAACTGCAGACGGAAAGGCGCCCAGGTAGGGACACGGAGGTAACAGAGCCCAAGTTCTTTGTCAATGAAATAGAAGTAATAGTGGAGGCATTTGCTCTGGTCAAATTTAAGGAATGTCTTCCCCGTGGCCTTGTCATGCCATGGCTTATAAGTATTGCACTGTTCCATGGCAGAAAAGATGTGGACCAGCCCTTCGGTCTTTCCGGTTTTCTGGATGATTTCCTGAATCCGGTCATCCTTGCGGAAAGCACGCAGTTTACGGATGAACTCAATTTCAATGCCATTTTCATCTGCAATACGCTGGGCGTTTGTACGAACCTGTTCTGTAAGGGGCTGGGAGAAATTTGAAAAATCAAAAATACGGATGTTGTTGGCATTCAGGTAGCCGGTCATGCCTTCGGCATGGCTCCATCCGGGGATATATCCCTGGATGATCATACGGTCATAGCAAGTGATCGTACCATAAATCTTGTCAGCGTATTTATCCATAAGTAACATGAATACATCCTCCAATGTTTTCTTTATTGTACTTGAAACGTGGAGGAAATGCAAAAAAACTTTTCCGGTTTATCCGGGTTAGGTTCAATAGATTTAACTGTTGTTTTGTTGCCATTTCTATTTCTCCTATCTGTATATTCAAGAATATCATCAACGCCTCTACAAAAAACTGCACATATTCATATTATCTGAAAATACTTTAGAGCCTCTATAACCTCCCTTACTATTTTGAAATTCAATATTTGCATTGTCACCTATAGATAACCTGTATAAATTTCGACACATGATTATCCAATAAAACTCTGGCTGCTGTTTGACTTACTGCTATTTATATTCCCTTTTTCAGGTCTAATATTTTCTGTTTGTTCCATGCCCTTTAATACTTTGCCTGATTCTTTTCTCCAAAGAAACGTTCCGACT
>CAJTOO010000058.1 GCA_910577735.1 uncultured Lachnospiraceae bacterium | reverse complement strand
GGGAGCCGGTCAGATGAAGATGTTGTATTGCAGCTGCCCGTCAGAAATGCGTGAAACCCTCTTGCACCATACGCAGGAAACCATGAAAGAACTAACCGAACTATCCGAGAAATTTGAAACGAATTGAGCCGGTGAGTGAATTTAACAAATTCCTCACCGGCTTTGTTCTTTTTCGAGAAAAAGAAGGTTATCCCGTTCCGGGATAACCGTGGCAAGCAATGCCCCAGGATAGCCATCCGGCTCCTGGCGCTGCTTGTTGGGGATTCCCCAAGCCCCTTTTGAACACAGAATTTCATTCTGTGGCTGCGCGTTCCTGCGGAACGCTTTTCACCTGCCTGCGGCGGTGAGAAAATGCGAAAAAACGGGCGTCAGCGGTCCTGCCCCTGTTCCTTTTCCCGGTCATTCTGGCGTTCCTCTCTATATCCCATCAGCCGGTCCACGTTGGCTTTTGCGGCCAGCAGTTCCCGCATTTCCTCGCGGGAACGCCGGTACTCGGCATAGTCTTTTTTCTTTCCTTCCAACAATGCTGGGTACTCGGCCTGCAAGCTCTTGACGGTGGGCAGCTTCTTGATACCCAAATCGTCAAATGCCTGTTTTGCCGCCTTGTGGAGCAGAATATCCGCTTCATGTTCCGCTAAAAATTTCTTGGAATATCCCGCCTTGCGGTAGGCCGCATAGACCTCGCGGGTCTTGGCGTAATTGATGATGTGGGTCCGCAGTACGGCTATCTCCGCCATGCGGGTTTCCGCCGCCTTGATCTGGGCCGACAGCTCATTATGACGGGCGGTAGCCATTGCAGCTTTTTCCTCCAAGACTGCGTATTCCAGCAGGCCATGCTCGGTGAGGTAGTTCATTGTCTGCGCCATCTGTTTGAGATTAAATACCTTTGCCCAGCGCGCGTAGCCAGCGCCTTTTCCGGCCTGCAATTTCTCCTGAATATCCACCAGCAGATTGACCTTCGGAGTGGGAGTTGAAACCGCGTCTTTTCTGCGGGGCGTATGCTGCTTTTCTCCGGCAAGGACCGCCCGTATTTCATCTTCGCTGTACCCTTGTCCCAGCTTTTCATCCATGCGGGCAACATTCTTCCAGCCGGGGGCTTTGAGCCGGATTGCCTGTCCCCGGCGCGACACTTCACAGCCCATTTCTGTAAGCAGTTTTAACAGCGCGTCAAAGTCTGCCGGTTTCTGTTCTAATGCCTGGTCAATCATCACGCGGAGCTGTTCCCGGTGGGAGGGCTTCGCCTGATCCCCCAGCCATTTGTTATAGCTTTTTCCATGCGGTTTTGGGTCCTCTACAATGGAATAGCCGTTCTCAACACAGATGGTATCGTTGAGCCGCCGGACCGCGCGGGTACTGCCCCAAAAGTTTCGGAATTTCCGGTCACAGTTCAGATTGACCGCGTTCCAGATGATGTGGTTATGGATATGGGACTTGTCGATATGGGTACAGACCACAAAGGCGTGACTGCCCTTGGTGAACCGCTTTGCAAACTCCACGCCCAGCCGGTTTGCTTCTTCCGGGGTAATCTCGCCGGGGACAAAGGACTGCCGGACATGGTAGGCCAGCACATCGTCCGCGCCCCGTACCCGTCCGGTGGTAGAAATGTACTCCCGTTTTGCCAACAGAAACTCGGCGTCGGCTACCCGGCTGTCACACGCAAAGCCGGTGACAAGCCTGCCGTTATCTGTCTTTTGCGGGTTAGATACATAGTCGATGATGTCACTGACAGCCTGACTTTCGGTGCGGCCCTTACCGGTGTGCAGCGGCATGATGCGTGTGGTTGCCATGATGGAATCCTCCCTTCATAACAAAACGGCCTGCATACGCAGACCGCTTGTTTCTTTTTATTCACCATTTTTATATCGGATTATCCTGTTTCATGCCAAAAGTAAATCACCCAAAGCTATCTGGCGTTTCCTTTTTCCCACTTCTCCAAACGGGATTGACACAGTGCGGTAATTTCGTTTTTATCTTCCTCCGTCACATCTCTGCGTCCTTTTGTCCGCTGGATTTCCAGATAGCTTTCATAATCGGAAAGCAGAAGGTCAAAAAGCTCCTTTGGGGTACGGCAGACCATGCCGCTGCAATAGCCGGGTAATTCCCCTGTCCCATGAAACTCCACCCGGATATACCCATACCGGCTTTTGCAGACTTCCATTTCTGTATCCAATGCCAGATAGTCCCCAAAAATGTCTATCACCTGTTCAAATGACATCATAGCAGTCCACTCCTTTCGTAAAACCCTGTTCTGCCGCTATTATCCATGATTCCGGCACATCCGGCAAGTTTACCGTCAAAAAGAAAAAGCGGAGGAAGGCGCGGCGAAGAACGCCGTTCCTCCCTCCGCAGATGGGGCAGATTGCCCGGTCAGGAGAGCTTGGAAAGCTGGGCCAGTATCTTCTGCACACCGTCCCAAAGCTGTTCCTGCCGCTGGGATATATCTTCCAAATCAGCGTCATAAACCCGCCCGGTTTCATGCACTTTACGGGTCAGCTGGTTTAAGTTGTTGCTGGAATAGCGCATCAGGGACACCAGCTCCTTCAGCTCCGGCAAATCCAGCTTTACCACATACCCGTCCAGCGCCATTTTCCGCAGATAGGCTTCCCGGTTGACGGTTCCAAGCTGGGCCATTTTCTGCTCAATCAGGGCCAGCTCCTCCGGGGAAACCCGGAAATTCACCTGCACCTCCCGTTTCCGCTTTGCCGCGCTCATCGTTCCGGTTCCCGTTTCTTAGGGGCGGCGGGTCTGCGTTCCGGCGGCTCCTGTTTGAGTTTTTCCAGGACGGAGCCTTTCTCCGGGGCTTGAAGGACTTTCCGCGCCTGCTTCACAAACAGATCGGTCAGGCCGGGGTTGACCTTATCCACCACCAGGGCATAACTGTGGCGGGGATCGCCGCCATCCTCCGGCATGGGGATTGTTTTCGCCCAGGCTTTGTTATCGCGGGAGATACGCCCGTCATGCTCCTTTTTCAGCACCGTATTGGCAAGGATGTACTGCATACGCTCCGGCCCGAACTGTTCCAGCACCTCTTTGACAGCGGCCTCGGTATTCAGACGGTTATCCCCATAGTGGGCGTTAATGGCCTGCTCAATGGCTTCTTTGCAGGCAAGACTGACTTGCAGGGAGGCGCGGTACTGCGCCATCTCCCCATGCTCGGACGCATAGGCGGCGGAGTGGGGATAGACCGGGGCGGCTCTCTGTTCCTCTTTTTCCTTGCACATCTCATTCGCCCGTTCCTCAATGCTTTCCTGGATCACATCCATATAGCCGATTTCCAGCTTTTCAAAATGCCGGTACACATCAGCCAGCGGGGAGGGGGAATCCAGAAGCGCCTGTGCCTGGTTATCGGAGAGTTCCAGTTCCTCCATCGCCATCACAATGTCCTCCCGGACGGTGTACTCATAGGCATGGCTTAAGACCTCCTCCGGGGACTGGCTTTTCAGCCAATCCCGGAAGGTATCCTGTTCAGCGGCCATCTTCTCATAAAGGGCCGTATTCTTTTCGTTGCTGTTCATATTATCTTGCCTCCTGTTCCTGTTGTCTGGGTTTCTTTTCCTGGTATCCATAAAGTATTTTACTGTTCTGCAGTAAGCCCCCGCTGTAGATTCCTTTAGATTCCTTTTTGCGGCAGCTACCCTAATTGATTCAAAAATTTCTTCGTACATAAAGCACCTCCATATAGTGTAATGATTTTTAGCTTGTTATCACTGCCCTTTACGGAGGTGCATTCGCATCATAAAAGTGCTTGTCAGGAAAGCACGAAAATGGTATTCTTTTCATAGGCAGTGGGAAGGGCGATCCTGTTCAATTGTTAAGCGTCACAACTCAACAATACTACTTTTAGGACTTGCTTTCCACTGCTTTTCAAAAGCAACTAAATGAAAACTGCGCCACAGCCTTGGCCAGCCATCGCGCAGCGATTTTGTTCAACTGGAAGTTGTCGTCTCACTTGCAAAGATAAAATTACAATTTAATGTTCCTTATAGAGTATCCTTTCTTTAAGAAAACCTGTAAGTTTCTTAAATGCTTCTTCCGCCACAAGATCAACTCTTTCAGCTGCAACAAAACAATGCGGCTGTGCGATACCATTCTCCGCAAATGGATCAACTAAAACGTAATGCGCCCCAACCGTTTCCAATTTTTCTGCCATTGAATTCATATCATTACGATACTCACTACCAAGCAAAAAAGCTGCCGGATAATCCTTTGTCATATATGGTATGCATTCATATTTATTCAGTTCATCTTTATTTAGATAAATAGAACCTTTTACATAATTTCCAACAAGCATTTTACATAATAGTGTCATATTTTGATAATCAATTGGCGCATCATCCACCACTACTGCCGAAACCTGTTCCACGTTTATAGCAGGATCTATAGATAAAAGCGCAGCATATTCAGAATTTGAAATAACAGTTCCATACTGAGCAGTCATAATAGCTCCTGCAGAACTTCCCATAATGATTACTTTATCCATATTGATATTGTACTCATCTTTATGTTCAGAAATGAACCTAATTGCTTCATTCATCTGAATAAGCGGAACCGGGAAATGATACTCAGGAACCAATGCATAATCAACATTGACTATATTATAGCCCTGCGCACAAAGGTCATCTATTAATGCAGTAGAATCACTTGCAGCCATTGGATCACCCATATTCTTACTCCCCCCAAAGAATCCTCCTCCGTGAAAATAAAACAACGTTGGTCTATCTTCTTCTCTGTTTGAATCAGGATATGTAATATCCAGAAAGCTGTTTGGATACTCCGTTCCATAGGCAATATCGTTTATTTTGTACTGACCATCAGCCTTTTCGCCTTCACCTGGAGTATAAATTGGTTCAAAAGAATTTGGTCTAGCATCTTGATACATTGCATTTTGAATCACCCCAACGATGATTTGTGGATGAGTTGTTATATAGAAGTATAACCCAATTATAAGAATTCCAATTATTCCAATAATAACGCCAATTACTTTTATCACCTTAAAAGCCTTGCTTTTTGTACTCTTCTCTACCATTTCTTATCTCTCCTTTATCATTACATCCTGCCAATTATCATTTTGCAGAAGCTCTGCGTTACTTCCGACAAAAATCTTTGCAGCTTCATTGTCATTCTGTAGCTGATACAGGAACCATGCTGTCATATACGCATCTGTTCTTAACAGCATGTCCTCATGTTCAGCTTCAACTACTCTAGCTATCACTTTTTCAGTATCATTAGATATACTGTTATATATGTCTAATAAAGTGCTAAACGGGCACACTCCGCCGAATTCTGTTTCTGGATTTTTACCTGAATCATCAGATTTCCCGGTTCCTGCTGTCATAAAATACGGAATACTTATTCTAGCAGAATCATATTCCCATCCCATGTTCTTGGCCAAATATGGATATGCTGCGCTACCTGTAAATATCGCTTTGTAAATGCTTCCATTCTGAAACTCTGTTACCGCCCTAATAGCCCCAGCTCCGCCTTGTGAGTAACCCAGGATTCCAACATTATCTTCATCTACTTTTTCGTATAAAATATTGTCTGCTCCAACATTTAACACATAATCCAAAGTAAATGTAGATGATTCACCGGTTCCGGTTTGCCCAGCATCATTACCAACAACAATGAATCCCCAAGATGCGAGCTTAGCAAAGAATGGTTCATACTTATATGCTTGAACATTACTAGCATTTACCACCATAATCATTGGATATTTTTTTGATTCACTTTCCAATTCTGAAGGATACCACACTCTGATTTTATCTATGCTTTTATCATCAATATCGAAAATATATGAAGATATTTCATATGGTCCTGGAACAGAATACTTCGACTCCAATTCGGCAGAACTTTTAAAGTCTTTATAATAACCTTCTGATATAACCGGTTTCTTACTTTCAAAATAACTCTTCACACATAAAATACTAAAAACTACTAATAATACCGTCAAAATAGAGCCAGATATTTTAAAAAATTTCTTCATTACAATAACCTTCTTTCTTGACTTTCGTTTTAACATATAGTAACCTAAGACATGCGTTGAGACAAGCGTCTCGGCAAAAATGAGACAAACGAAGGAAATTGTATCATCATGAATAATGAAGAAAAAAACACGTATGTCAAACAACAAATTACTCGTACTCTAATTCAACTGCTTGAGGAAAAGGATATTAGTGACATCTCAATCAAAGAACTATGTGATACAGCAATGATTGGTAGAGCCTCATTTTATCGAAACTACAGTTCCAAAGATAATGTAATTGCGACATATGCACATGAATTAATCAGCAATTGGGGAGAAGCTCTCGAAAAGAATCCTGAAGCCAATATACTAAACTTCTTTGAGCATCTTTTTAATCATTTCGCAGAAAACAGGACATTCTATTTATCCCTTCACAAACAAGGACTGTCCTCAATATTGCTTGATACAATAAAAAAGAAAATGGAACTATCAGCATCCTTCCCTAATAGTGACGCATATGGTCGTGCCTGGCTTGCATATGGTATTTATGGCTTAATAGAAGAATGGATAGGTCGTGGTATGGTTGAATCTCCATCCGAAATGAATATGATTATAATAAAAAGTGTAACCCCCAACTAAAACAAGGACATAGAGAATAATCTATGTCCTTGTTTCGTAATTGTAATAGTAATAAAAACTGACAAGGAATCAATCGAAGTTGGTGTAAACGATAAAGCAGTCTGGTCATTGCCTGAAACTGCCCTATCGTTTACATCAATTTCGATTTTCCTTTGGTGAACAAAGTCGCGTCCCTTTTGCTGTGCCCTATGGATTTTCAATCTTTGCTCTTCCACATGATTTTAACATATCCCTTCAGCTATTCCTACCACGAAATGTACAGGAGCTTCTTTTTCTGTACAACAAACAGACCTCCCGCTGGGAAGCCTGAAAATCCGTATAAACTACTTGCTTTCAAATCCGAAGCGGATATTTTGGGGCGGATGCCACAAGACGGCCTCCACAAGAACGGCAGGAGCAGACATCTATTCCCCAGAGATGTTTTAATACCTCTGTGCTCTTCATGCCACGCAGTTCGGACAGGTACTTTCTGCACCCTAACAGGTTGCGGCACAATGCAAGCTCTTTTGCCTTTGTCCGGACCGAAAGCAGTCCATAATGCCGGATGCGCACAAACCTTTTTGGCGGAACATGCATCAGGAAACGGCGTATAAATTCCGCTCCCTGAAGGGTAAGGGTTTTCCATTTCCCTTCGTCGCGGTAATCCTTCACGGAAAACGTGACCGTATTTTCCGTCATGCTGACAAGCCGGTGGTTGCTGATGGCAATCCTGTGCGTGTATTTCCCGAGATAGCTGATGACATCCCCCGACCCGTTAAAAGTCTTTTTACAGTAAGGTGCCCACTCTTTCCGGTAACAGGTATCCATCAGTTCCTGAAAGGCATAACGGTTCTGGTACTTTCCGGCAGAGCCGTGGAATTCCAGTTTTCCGTCTTTCCACAACCCCTTCATGGTTTCCATGTATTTTCCCCTGAACACCTTGGATATTACCCTGACAGGCAGAAAAAATTCCTCCCCACGGTCACGCCACTGCTTCTTTCCATCCAGACCGCCTCCCAGTACTATGGCATGGATGTGGGGATGGTAATTCATTTCGGAACCCCATGTATGCAGGATAAAGAGATACCCTATCTTTGCCCCAAGATATTTCCCGTCAGCGGACAACTCCTCCAATGTATCAGAAGCTGCATGGTACAGTGCATTGTAAAGCAGGGACTGGTTGCTGTAAATGACAGGGTTAAGTTCCTCCGGCATTGTGAAGACCACATGGAAATACGGTGCATCCAGCACATCCTCCCTGCGCAGGTCAATCCACTTTTCTTTCGGCAGGGCCTGGCACATGGGACAGCACCGATTGCGGCAGGAATTATAATGAATCTGTATGCTCCTGCAGTCCTCACACACACTTACATTCGCGCCATAAGCTCCTGTTTTGCAGTTGATTATGTTGTTTGCCGTTTTTGCCTGCTGTGGAGACGGACGGTATTGTTCAAGATATCTTGGATAAAAACGAAGAAAGATATCCTGAACGGTAGGCTTATCCACGTTCAGCCTCCGGGCTGTCAAAGGGGCTTTTAATGCCCAGCAGCGTTTTGTCGCTCACATGCAGATAAACCTCTGTGGATTTCGGGTCAACATGTCCAAGGAGCGCCTGGATATACTTAATGTCACACCCTGATTCCAGAAGATGGCTGGCGAAGCTGTGGCGCAGGGCATGGGTGGAGAGATGTTTTTTGATGCCTGCTTTCTCTGCGCTTTTCTTTAAAAACTGGTTGACAGTATTTTTATCCAGATAACTTCCGGAATAACTGCTGGGGAATAAAATGTCCCGTGGTTTTCCGCATGCAAACCAGTATTCTGTCAGCAGTCCGAGAGTTCTGTCCGCAAGGATCGTATAACGGTCTACCCTGCTTTTGCTGTTCCGGATATGGATGGAATGGTGCGTCCTCGAAATATCGTCATAGTGTAAATGCACCAGTTCCGAAACACGCAGCCCACCGGAATACATCGTCGCAAGCATCGCCCTGTGTTTCAGGTTTTTCGTTGCTGCAAGGATTGCCTCCACTTCCGCCTTTGTAAGAACGGTGGGCAGGGAGCGGTCATTTTTCATGCGGGGGATAGCATCATCATCCCAGAGTGCTTTCAGAAGCCTCCGGTACAGGAACTTGATGGCAGAATGGTAGTGGTTATAAGTTTCCGGACGGACACCGGACAACTGTTTTTCCATCAGGAAACTTTCTGCATCTTCCATGGTCAGTTCCGCAAGGGAAACTTTCCCGATGGTATCCATAAAGTATTTTACTGTTCTGCAGTAAGCCCCCGCTGTAGATTCCTTT
>CAJTOO010000057.1 GCA_910577735.1 uncultured Lachnospiraceae bacterium | reverse complement strand
GGCGGCTTTTTTTAAGAATGCGATTTCCTTTTTCTTTTCCTCCAGTTCCCTGCGCAGTCTGCGGTTTTCCTCATAAAGTTTTTTTGTGTCATTTAAGTCTGGGTCTGTTTCGCATTCTTCGCGGAATGCCCGTACCCATTTACGGACAGTTCCGTCCCCTAATTGGAATTCTTCGTTTAAACTTTTTATCGTGCGTCCTTGTTCTAAATAGAGCTGTACGATTTTCTTTTTAAATTCTGGTTCATAGACTTTTGTTTTTGGCATGTATAACACCTTCCTTTGCATTGATTGGAGTATATCATGTATTTCCCATTTGGTGTTACAACTTTATTATACCAGCTCATACGGCAAGAATCGCCTGGGAATAATCTTCCTCCCGGAAAGGCTCCCCCTGGACCGCCAGATACTCGGCGGCAGGCAGGGAAATGACATCAAACCCCTCCGGGATTTCCCCATGGTAATCCGCCTCTGCCTCCACGCCCTGTACATAGGTGGAAGTGCCGGGCTTTTTATAGGCTCCCGGCAGCCACAGGCAGACCGGCTCCCCGCAGAGGGAATCCATGCTTTTTAATATTCCCCAGACCTCACAGCTCACTTCGTCACAGTATGCAAAATAATCTTCCGCTTTTATTCCTCGTTTGATGATGACCTTTCGCTCCGGTTTTTGGATCACCTGGATAAATACGCTCTGGAGATTTTTCATTTCCATATCCAAAACATCCTTTCTCAGTTCTCCGAATTTCACGCCGTATGGGATAAACAGGGCAATGGGCACCGGATCCTTCAGATATTCCCCCGGCCTGCAGCCGAATTCCCGGTAAAAGGCACGGATATACCCGTCCACACTGCCAAACCCGCAGTCAAAAGCCGCCTCCGTCACAAGGCACTGTCCCTCCTTCAGCCGCATGGCGGAGCGGGAAAGCCGGAGCCTGCGGATATATTCTGCCGGCGTCACCCCCAAAAGCTCCTTAAACAGCCGATAGGAATGCCAGGGAGAAAACAGGGAGACGGCTGACAGCTGTGCCAGTGTGATATCCGCTTCCAGATGGGCTTCGATATAATCCTGCATCCTCTGGACCGCCGCTGTCTGTTCTTTCAAAATAAACCACCTCCTTCTTCCTTGGGCTTATTATTTTATAATGACCCCTGCTTTTTGTCTCGACTTTTTTTGCTGTTTTCGGATATCATCGAAGAATCCCAAGAAGGTGGCCGGGGTGAAACGCCTGCTAGAGCGTGTTTGAAAATTGCTTTCTGACAGATGTCTGCGGCATCTGTGCGTCCGGCTCTATGATGATATTCATTTTTCATCTGTGGTTTTTTCTATTACGATTGACGAACCTTTTGATTTATCGCCATTCAGCCACTGCCATTGTTCTGAAAGTTCTATTCTGCCATCACTTAAAATCTGTGGTACACTGTGACATTTCCCAATTCTTATCTGGTCACTCAAATTAATATGCTGATAATAAAAATCTATTTCTCCATTCAAAGCAACCGTTCCAACTATACTCCCTTTTTTTATTCCCCCGCCATAGTAATCCGCCCATAAAATATTCTCATTTTGATGATATAAAAAAAGCGTTTGATTATCCACTTCACCATTTTCAGTATTCATCTTTGGTATAAAGTATTTTCCATCATAAAAAATATCTGTATTAGGAACTGCTATACGTTTCTCCATTACTTCATAAGCTAACCTTGCATTTCCATTGATAAATAATTCTTCATGCTTTAAGGTTTTATATCCCCTATGCTCATAAAAACAGGCTGCCGCAAGCGAAGCATCTAAGTAAATAATCGTGCTGTTAAGAGATATTTCTTTTTCAAGACATTGCAGAATATAACTGCCATATCCTTTTTTCTGAAAATCAGAAGCAACAAATAGTCTTGATATATGATTTTCCTTGCAGCTGCCTGTTCCCACTAAACAATCACCAGATAACAAAACTCTAACAAAACCATTTTCTATATCTGTGGCAATGTTTTCCTTTGAATGAAGCCCGCAAAAAAATTCAACTACTCCTTGAGGATAATATAACGGATAAATAGCGTTAATCGTGTTCTGTACCAATTGATAAATTTGTTCAATGTTTTCTTTTTTTGCTATTTCGTATTTCATTAACACACCTCCATTAGCCAATTTTGTCTATGCATAGTGTAACTTGTAAATTTACTGCATTTATTAAACTTTCCTGTAGTCTCCCTGTCAGCCTACCGTGACATAATAAGATTGTATTTTTCCGTTTCTATGAACAAATGTCAGCGCACCTATATTCCCCTCCATTTGTACGTTAAACACAGTAACCATTGCGTCCATGCCGGAAATATAAGCGGAATAAAAATCCTCCATTTTTTGATAGTTTTCCATGTTCATGTCATCAGTAACACTTACAAGCCCTTGTTCTCCCAACTGCTTTACCACATCTTTTCTCTGTTGATCTGAAAAGAACTCAATATGGGAATATTCTGTCGGTTCCTCCTCTTTTACCTCTTCCATGCTTTCCATTATGACTGGCGGTTCCCACACTTCCTCTGTGTTCTTTCCAGAACCTCTTTTCCCTAAAACAATATTGCCTGTTATAACAACCATTACCATCAACACAATAAAGAAAACATATTTTTTTAAATGCCATTTCACATCTACCACGATTCTGTTTCTCCTTATCATCCATAGTATTATATCCAGCAATTAGCCAACTGCCCTTTCCACTCCAAAAGATGATTGTTAAAACCGTCAATATGAAAACCAAGGCATATTCCATCTATGATTATTCTCCTGTATCCTTTTGTCAATGCAGCTTTCTCCTGCCTGATTCCTTTAAGTATTTCTGAAACAAATTGATATGACTGCTTAACCTCTCTATTTGTTGCGCCAAATCATCTTTCCTGATAGCAATATGGCACACGCACAGACAGCCAATACAAAAATCACCAGCATCGGCAACAGATTTTCCAGCCCAAAAGTCCCCCCTGTCATCAGTCTGTATCCCCATGAAGCCGGGAACGCTTTCCCTATTGTTTCAAGCATTTGGGGGAGCATCTCAACCGGGAACATAATTCCAGAGAGCATGATTGAAGGCAGAAAAACAATAATGGAAAACATGGAGGTTTTCGTCTGGTCTTTTACCGCCAGGCCAATTATGCTGGCTATGCCGAGTGATACCGCAATAAAAATGGAAAGGGAGGCAAAGTATACGCCCGGATTTTCTGGTATCTTGGCATCAAAGGCAAGGGGAGCGGCAATATACAGGATAATGCTCATAATAAACAGGTGGATAAACGCCGAGATATTGGCCAATGCAATACCCAGATAGAAAGGAACACCGTTTGCCAGATAAACCTTCTTAATGTCGCTTCCATAAATTTCCACAAGGGAAGGCGGCAGACCGATCAGAGCACCCATGGTCACGCCAAATACAGTCATGGATTGAATAAGTGTATCCCCTGCCCCCGGAATAACCGATGTAAATATCCCGCCCATAATTCCAAAGAACAACAGGGGAACGATATAGCAGGTGATGAGCAACGTCTTACTTCGTATATCTAATTTCCATTGTAAAGAAACCCCATATATAAAAGCTCCCATTTTTCAAACCCCCTTTGCAATTTTCATAAAGTGCTGCTCCAATGAACCGCGGCCTATCTGGATATCTAAGATGGTCTCCCCTTTTTCCCTGCACTGCACCAGCAGCGTAAGTAAAGTTTCCCCGATATTGTCAGACTCATATTTCCCTGTGCCGGTTTCCGTTTGAATAGTGATATTTAATCGACACCGCCCTCGGTCAAGGATGCAAGGATTTTGACAGTTTCCTCATTGCCATGAAAACGGCGGGAGCGGAGGTTAAGCGGGGCAAACATCTTGCGTTCAAAATCCCCAGCGGCAAACGGTTCGTCCGCTGTAATTCCCTCGGTGACGATTACACTGAAGCGGCGATTATGGAGCGCATTTCCGGTAAACGGATTGTCGCTCCAAGGGCAAAGGCGGCGGCGAGGTCCAAGCCCAATTTGCTGATTGACATTCAAGCAAAAATGCAGCAGGCCAACTCTCCCGGATTCGAGCGGTGGGCAAAAATCTTCAACCTCAAAGAGATGGCAAAGACAGTCATCTACTTGCAGGAAAAGGATCTGACTGATTTTGGAGAATTGGAGAAAACCTGTGATGCGGCGGTTCAAAAATTCAACGATTTAGCTGACCAGTCGAAAGCTGCCAGCGCAAGAATGAAAGACATTTCCGAACTGCAAAAGCACATCGGCGCTTACGGTAAAACACGGGAAATTTTCGCGCAGTACCGGAAATTGACGGGCAGGAAAAGGGAGAAATTTTATGAACAGCATAGCAGTGAAATCACGGCCTGTCAAGCGGCGAAGCGGTATTTTGATTCCCTCGGTTTGAAGAAACTGCCGTCCATACAATCGCTGAAACAGGAGTATGCCACCTTGTATGCCGAGAACAAAAAGCGGTATCCAGAATACAAGCAGGCCAAGGCAAAAATAATAGAACTTCTCACTGCCAAAAACAACGTGGAGAGTATTTTGGGCGTGACCGAAAAAGAGAAAAATCGCAACCGCCAGCAGGGGGCGCGATGATGATTTTTCTCCCACTGTGGGTAACAGCAGACGCCGTAGGCGGCTTAAAAGGACCAGCGCAGTTGCGCCGGTCCTTACGGGGGTTTGGGGGCGGTCAGCCACCAACAAGCACGTGCCGGGTATATACCGGCGCATTGCTTGCCCATGTTATCGGAAATTTCTGATTTTAGCGGTAACCAGAAATCCATTTTTATCGGAAATAATTTATGAAAGCATTGAAAACACTGGACAACAGCAGAAAAAGTTTCTGATAAAAATATAGATTTACCTACATCTTGGACCGGAACAGCATACTCCGCTCACATGAAAATTTCCGATAAAAATGAACTGCAAATTGCTTATATGGAAACCTGCAGCAAGTATTCCATGCTATGATAAACTGATTTCCTGTGCAGAAAATGGCATGAATCTATGACAATGCGCCAAAGTAACCAATCCTCCTTTAGAATTGATACTCTGAAAACAGACCGCAGCCGAATTACTATGAACACATTTTATCAGAAATTTTTATTCCTGCCAGTCCTATAGTTATAAGGCACGGTCAGTCAATAGCCACTTTTTTATCAGAAATCTATTGCGGCAATTCCCTTGTATTTCAACGGTTTCACTCTGCATTTCTGATAAAACGGGATTTCTGATTACCGCTACTTGCTACCACTATGTTTACGTGCCTCAAACATCAAACGGTTTGTATATCTTGAATCTGCTGCGGTCTGCTTCAATGACCCCTTGCCGACGCAGTTTTCCGATTTCCGCCGACAAACCACTGCGCTCTACTTCCAGATAATCCGCCAACTCCTGGCGATCATATGGTATTTCAAATTCCAGACTGCCAAATTGTTTAGCTTGAAGCATCAGATACGCCATCAGCTTTTCATGTGTCGTGCGCTTGGATGTGACCTCGATTTTTTGGTGAAACATCAAATTCTTTGCCGCAACAATTTGAAGAAGATTATAAATCATCTGTTGATGGAATTGACAAGCATTACTGCATGAATGACAAATTTTCAAACAGTCAATCAGCATAACCTCCGCAGCCTCCGATGCCAGCACAGAAACCGGGACTGCCTCCACTCCTGCACAAGCAAAGGATTCCCCAAATAATTCACCAGGAACAAGGTTGGCAATCATGCTTCGATTACCAAAGAAATCCGTCCGTACAATTTGAAAACTGCCCGTTAGGACAATTCCCACATATTTTGCTGGTTCACCCTCGTTCATCACGGCTTCTCCTTTTTCAAAGGAAGATACCCTGGCGTTGAGGCAACGTAGAGCCTTAGTCAGTTCCCAATGCGCCATATCCCGAAACAGCGGACACATGCACAATACTTCAAAATATTTTTCCATAGATTTGTTCCCTTTGTTGAAATTTCAACATACAAAACACGTAAATCATACTATACTGATTCCAAGATGTCAACAGGGATTTAAAGAATACAGTTGACCGGAAAGGAAAATTTTATGGTTCGCAAAATAATTCATATCGATGAAGAAAAGTGTAACGGATGCGGAGCCTGTGCCGCCGCCTGTCATGAGGGCGCTATTGAGATGGTAGACGGTAAGGCGAGGCTCACTCGTGAGGACTACTGCGATGGTCTGGGTGACTGCCTGCCCGCCTGCCCCACGGAGGCAATCAGCTTTGAGACGCGGGAAGCGCCCGCCTATGACCATGCGGCTGTGACGGCCGCTAAACAGAAGAGTGCGCCTCTGCCCTGCGGCTGTCCCGGAACAAATGCAAAGACGATTCACCGGGATCCTTGCGTTGCCCCTGCCGCACAGACGCCTGCCGCCAGCCAGCTGACCCAATGGCCAGTACAGATTAAGCTGGTGCCGGTGAACGCCCCATACCTTAACGGTGCCAAGCTACTCATCGCTGCAGATTGTACCGCCTATGCCTATGGCAATTTCCACGATGCGTTTATCCGTAGCCATGTGACGCTCATCGGCTGCCCCAAGCTGGACGAGGGGGACTATGCTGAAAAGCTGACGCAAATCATTTCTGGAAATGACATCAAGAGCGTAACCATAGTACGAATGGAAGTTCCATGTTGCGGCGGAATCGAAAACGCGGTCAAACAGGCCTTACAGGAGAGCGGGAAGTTCATTCCGTGGAATGTGGTGACTATTTCTACGGACGGAAGAATTTTAGAATAATAATAGGAGGAAACAGTAATGGAACAGAAAATGTTTTGCTTCCAGTGTGAACAGACAGCGGGATGCAAAGGCTGTACTGGAAATTCTGGCGTATGCGGCAAGCAGGCCGGTATTGCTGAAATGCAGGATCAGCTTACCGGGAAATTGATTGGCCTTGCAAGGACCATAGACGGAAATGGGCATCTGATTAGCCATGCCGCCAATCAGGTTGTGCGGGAAGGGTTGTTTGCGACAATTACGAATGTGAATTTTGACAAGGAGGCCCTTTCTGCTCTGCTCCGGCGTGTGGATGAGGTAAAGCGGCAGATTGTTCCTCTCTGCTATGAGTGTACCTCAGCCTGCGGGAAGAACGATGATTATGACATGGAGCATCTGTGGACTGCTGGGGAGGATATTCGCTCTCTGAAGTCGCTGATTCTGTTTGGCATCCGGGGTATGGCCGCCTATGCGTATCACGCTGCTGTCCTGGGCTATACGGACCCGGAAGTAGACCGCTTTTTTTATAAGGCCCTCTTTGCTGTCGGTATGGAGGACTGGGGGATGGATGAACTTCTTCCTATTGTCCTGGAAGTCGGGGCGGTTAACCTGAAATGTATGGAACTGCTGGATAAGGCTAATACGGAAACCTATGGCAATCCCGTTCCAACAGAAGTAAGTTTGACTGTAGAGAAAGGACCGTTTATTATCATTTCCGGTCATGACCTCTTTGATTTGAAACAACTCTTGGAGCAGACCAAGGACAAGGGCATCAACATTTATACCCACGGTGAAATGCTCCCGGCTCACGGTTATCCGGAACTAAAAAAGTACCCCCATCTCAAAGGGAATTTCGGCACTGCCTGGCAGAATCAGCAAAAGGAATTTGCTTCTATCCCCGCTCCGGTCCTTTTTACAACAAACTGCCTCATGCCGCCGAAAACAAGCTATGCGGACCGGGTATTTACAACGGAAGCCGTCGCATATCCGGGGCTGGCCCACATTGGGCCGGAAAAGGACTTCTCGCCGGTAATCCAAAAAGCCTTGGAGCTGGGCGGCTACCCCACAGCCATGCAGTTTACTGGTATCAATGGCGGAAGAACCGTCACAACCGGCTTTGGGCGTCACGCGGTCTTGTCCGTTGCGGACAAAGTGGTCAAAGCAGTCAAAAGCGGAGTGGTCAAACATTTCTTCCTGGTTGGCGGCTGCGATGGAGCAAAGCCGGGACGCAGCTACTATACTGAGTTTGTAAAGCAGACACCTCCTGACAGTATCGTACTTACTCTTGCCTGTGGCAAGTACCGGTTCAATGACCTGGACCTTGGCACCGTTTCCGGACTTCCCCGCCTGATGGATATGGGACAGTGCAATGACGCATACAGTGCCATCCAGGTGGCTGTAGCCCTGGCAGAGGCTTTTGCATGTGGTGTAAACGATCTGCCGCTGTCAATGGTTCTCTCCTGGTATGAGCAGAAGGCTGTGTGTATCCTGCTGACGCTTTTGCACCTGGGAATCCAAAATATCCGCTTGGGGCCTACACTTCCGGCGTTCCTGTCGCCCAACGTGTTGCAGTATCTGGCGGAGCATTATCACATTGCCCCGATCACAACCCCGGAGAGTGATTTGGAGGTACTGCTGAAATAATGCTGATTATAACCGCCGCCCCTCTATATGAGTGGCGGCGGTTGCCTTTGAAGGAATAAAAAAGTAAAAGGTAAAAACTCAATCTTACATTTCCCCTTGACAACATCTTTAGAAGGACAGCAGCCCCTCAACGTCAAGCCCTGCGGTTGGCTCATCAAGAAAAAGGATATCCGGATTTCATGTCAGGGCAAGTGCCAGATGGAGCCTCCGCTTCTGACCAGTCGATAATTGGTAATACTGCTTCCGGGCAAAATCATGGATGCCAAGAACGTCAAGCATTGCACGGTCAAGCGAAGCTTTATTCCATTTCGCAAAAAGCTTAACAGCCTCCAGCGGCTTTATATGCCCAGGCAAAGAAGACGATTGCAGTTGGATACCCACTTTGCCGGTTATAGCGATGGTTCCACTGTCATATTTTCTTAGACCCTCGATACATTCCAGGGACGTCGTTTTACCCGCGCCATTTACGCCAAGCAGGGCAAAAATCTCCCCCTGCTGTACACAGAAATCTAAGCCATTCAGTACAACGTGGGTCCCGTAACTTTTCTTTAAGTTTTTGATTTTTATAGCCTCGTTCATTCTTCA
>CAJTOO010000056.1 GCA_910577735.1 uncultured Lachnospiraceae bacterium | reverse complement strand
CAGAACCGTTTGGCATTTTTGTAAACATATTACAATTTTCTGTATATCGTCCTTTTGAATACAAGTGTGCGTATTCATACAAACCCTACACCCCGTACAGTAAGAAAGATTTTTTTCGTATAGGTTAATCTTCGTTACGGTATAGCCCATTTCTTCGGCTCTACGAATTGCATAATTTAGCATAGTTGCGGTTGTTCCGCTTGTATGAGGGCTTCCCAAAATAGCAAGTAACCTTTTTTCATTCATACTCATTCCCCCTTGTCTGCAATAGAGCAATACAGCATATGAAAACCATGCTCTAAAAACTTGACTTTTGATAATCCCATTGCTTTTTTAATATATTCTTCTTTATTTTCTGCAAGCTGAATAAGTCCGGACAACATACCCCAGAAAACAAAATTAGCAGGCATGATTTTCAGATCCCTTCGCAGATCGCCTTTATCTATACCGGATATTAAAAATTCCTTTAGCTTTTCGTTTATTTCTTCCCCTATTTGATAAGTTTCTTTTTCTTCGGGAAGATAATCGTGGCGCTCAAAATCAATATTGATTTTATCCAATACCATTTTGAAGTAGAACGGAAATTCTTCCTGATACTGAACCAATCCACGACAAATGAAATTGTACTGTTCTTTTGTGGTTTCCTGCTGCTCCAGTGCAGAAGCGATGTAATGATAAAGTTTTTTCATGCTGTCCAGCACTAAGATACCAACAATTTCCTCTTTGTTCTCAAAATACACATATAAAGTCGCTTTGCTGTATCCGGCTGCTTTGGCTATATCGTCCATAGAGGTTGCCTCTATGCCTCTCTCCATGAACAATACTGACGCAGCGGAAGCAATTTTTTCCCGGTGTACACTTTTCGGCTCTTTTTTTCTCCGTGCCATTGTCTGCCTCCTTATAATTAAACTCTAAGTTTAATTATAAGAGTTTTAAAGAATACTGTCAACTTTTACCTCCGTTACTGCTACATTCTTTTTCTTGCCATGTCCTATCATTTTGTAATACTTCCTGCGCAGTCTCTCGTTTGCCTTGTCTGTGTAGGCGATCACCTCTGGCGCATTACCATACTGCCTCGCTTTTAAATCCTTTGATTTATGCCCGATCTGCCCCTTGCATATCCCTGTGGAGGCCTCAACCAGCAGTTTCTTCAAATGACTGTTCCCCGCTTTTGTAATGGAAGCCTGTTGATGTTATCACTGCTCGAATCTTCCCCTGGCACCAGACCCAGATATGCGGCATAGATATTCCCCTTTGCAAACCTCTGGAAATCTCCGGTTTCCACCAGACAGAATAGCGCCGTATGGATTTTTACTCCGAGAAAGCATACCAGCTTTTTTACCTTCTCCAGGGCCAGAATCACACAGCGGATCCCTTTTTTATCAGTTCGTGGTACAGGGAAAATCCCAGACACCCGGCCTCATAACCGCAGAGAATATCGCATTCATCTTTTACTTTTTTCTTGATATTCTCAATAAACTGCACGATATTGTCCGAATCCGGTGTTACCTTTACATTTGCGTAGATAATGTCATCCCCGTCAAATCTAGGCTCAATGGCGCATAAAGTGTAGTTTGTGCTATGGACATCCATTCCGATTCGTAGTATTCTTTTCATTAGGTGACCTCCTTTCGCTGCTCTCCCAATCAGCCGGAACGCCAGGGATGCCTGCCTTACCCTTCGTCTTTAACGATACTTCTATTGAATACTGCTCTGTAAACTGTACCAAATGGTTACAAAACTGTTCAGCCGGTTCGCTTTGTGTTGCCACGTCATCAAAGTTTACTGACACAGTATTTTCTTCCGTATCTGACTGTAAAATTTCTTCCTCTGCACTGGCTACCATTCCACACCCCGTCAATGAGAGAATACATATCAGTGTCAACAAAAATCCTGCTTTTTTCATCAATATCTCTTTTGCCTCCATCCATTTAGCCGTGAGGCAGGCCATTTTCAATTATGATTTGCTTTTACAGAAAGTCAGGATGTCATTGATCCATTTGCCATACCGCAGATACCCGTCCCAATTCCCAAGTGTTTTCATATCGTTCATAAGCTCGTGCGCCATTGCCATATAGTCTGCTTTTTCGTGGTAGGAAGTACCACTCATCTTATCCTTCAATATCGATATGGTCATGAAATTGCTGTCTGACTTATTCCCGGTATGTGCGTTTAACGCAAGCATCTCCGTATAAGAACAGCTATTCGGGTTCACCTTGCTTACATCCACCGTCTGCTCATATTCTTTTCCGTTTTTGTCAGTGCCCTTCACAAGATAAACCGGATTATCCTCCGAATAATCATCCGCCCTGTATACATTTGCGCTCTCCCCTGTCTTTACATGATGGATAGAAAATAATGCGTCCGGGTCAATATGTACCACATTTCCTGTTGCTTTCACATTCGCCCCGAAGTCGCCCTTTGTACTGCTTTCTGCTTTTCTTGCTCCCTGCCATGCCGGGTATCCTGCTGCTCCTATTCCATTAACATTCATTTCTTTTAATCCTCCATTGTTTTTAGTATTGCGGCTCATCTCACTGCTCCAGAAACCGGGAAAGCCTGCCCTGTCCGTCCTCTGCGTCTTATTGTAGATATGCCGTCCGAAAGACCAACTAACAGTTTATATTTTCTTGTTCGCAGTCTTTCAAGAAAAATCGTAATGACATAACTGTAACCGCAACTTTGTATTTTATATTTTCTGACACTTTCTTGGGTGGATTTGATAGCATCCTCTCAATATCCTTTACCTCTACCCCTGCCATTTTCGCCATTGCCCGTTTAGACAGACCATGATAGGAAAGAAGCACTTTCAAGAATGCACATAACTTTAAGTCCTTATCCTCCACAGCACTAAGATAAAGGAACGAAATCTTATTAAAGATGTTGAAACGATATATAGAATCTTCCGGCAAAAAGCCAACATCCCCCTCAGACAGTTTCCTTATCTGCTCCACGGGCAACTGCAAATATTTAGAAAGTGTATCCATACTGAACTCATACATATCGAGAAGTTCTTTCAGTTGCTCTGTTACATTATCTCTTTGATTCATACTATCTTACCTTTCCATTTTGATTGTCTCCCTCTTTGATGCTGGCCTGCTGAACTTCTATACTCCTGGGCGTATATACCCTTGGATGCTCCAAATCATACAGCGCCTTTTTCGTTGCCTGGATCGCAGATTCCACTGTATTTCCAAGGATGTCAAAATTCTCCGTCTCACCCTTAAGCTGTTTATTTAACCGCTGCACCATCATCTGCGATATGTGGCTCATCATTCCATTGCCCCGGATTCCCATGCCATTCGCATTTACTTCTTTCGCCGCATCCATCCACGCATCCTTCACTTCCTGCGGAGCACCCTGTCCAATCATCTCAAAGGCTTTCTCGTTCTTGCCGTGTATCCTGTCAGCGGATATCCCGCTGTTCCTATCCCGTTAATACCCATTTCCTTTAATCCTCCGCTATTTTATTATTGCAGCCCCTCTGTCGGTCAGAGCCACTTCCGCTCCCTCGTAATAAGTCCGAGCGGTTTATTTATTGCTCCATAAATACATTTCACCTAACTTCCCCGGTCAAATCCCATACCGGCTTTCACCTCCTTCCAAGCTCCCCCCGACAGGGGCACACGGTTTTACGCCTCCGCCGAATAAGGTGTAAGCAATATCCCCTTATGCCTTTATGTCAAAACTGCCCCCTGTGGGTGACGATGTGCCGGATACCGCCGCAACAATATTCTGTGTAACGCTTTTCACATCCGAACCAGTGGCAGACACCGTGAATGTACCTTCCATCCTCTCTTTTCTTTCTGCCCGCCGTTCTGCCACCTTTTCTTCCTCTGCCTTTTTCTCCTTGCGCCTCTCGGCGGCCTTTTCCTCGGCTGCTTTCTTCTCTTTCGCCCTCCGTTCCGCATTCTCCCTGGCTATCTTCCCATCGGGGTCATTTGTGCCAGAAGAAATTCCCATTATATTCCCATTTGCGTCAATCTCATAGGAAATACTCGTCAGTGTTCCCTGCGCATGGGATACCGCATAAGAGGCGCAGTCCGGTAATGCCGCCAGATTTTCTTCCAGATACTTTGCTTTTTCCGGGTCGTTCATACATTTCTTCAGGAAAGCGCCCGATACGGATACCGTTGTCGGAACGCCCTGCATGGAGGTTGTACCCGAATTCATATAGCTGTACTTACCTTGCAGGTATTTGGAATAATCATTGACATTGCTGTACCCGGTCTTAATCTGCTCCGTTTTTGTTCCCCCGGTTGAGGTTTTCAGTTCCACCGTGCTTGTTGTCACATTGCCTTCCTGTGCAATATTTGTGTAACCTTTCCCATAATCGCTGTAATTGTTTGTGATCTCCAGTGCCATAATATTCGTATCACTGAATGATGTTGCTGACTGCATCACCGTATGATTAATTTTATTCATTAAGATTTCCCTGTTTTTCGATAATTTGGAAACTTCTAAGGAATCCCTGTGAAACACTTTCTGGTCCTCATTTTGGTTCCCCTGAGACCTCAAACACTCTCTATTTAGTTTAAGCCCTTCCTGTAAATGCACAGGATAATTTGAAATACTAATTGGCATACATTTTCCTCCAATTTAAGGTATCCGTCAAATAGCAAAATGCCAACTATGGATATCCGTACCGATATCTAAAATCCCCAAAACTTCGATGCCAGCTCCCGGTTTATGATAGGTGAGAGGAAATTGGGATTGCTGCTCTGGAACATTTTCAGGCTTTCCAAGAAAGCTGCCTTGCTTCCCGTCTTTAAGCCCGCAAAAGTCTTATCCAGTTTCTGGTTTTTCACATTCTTCTCCACATATTCCTCCGACTGTTTTTCGTAATTATCAACCATCGAAGGGTTCTTCTTCACTGCACCTGCATACCAGTTTGTAAGGTATTTCAATGAACTGAGACCGCCATCATCATTTTTCCCCATCTTTTGGTATTCTGCGTATGCGTCCTTATCCATCGTTCGCATCATGTCAAGCGCGTTTGTGGTCTGGACAAGATTGCTCCCATGCCCAAGATACCTGCCTTTCGCCGCACCGTAATCCATGTTCCCGTTACTGTCCGCTTTTCCCGCGCTTGCCAGTTTCGCAATGGATTCCATTGCCTCCAGAAACGCATCCCTGCTGTCCTCCGGAATAAAGTTTTCTGCCGCATATTCCGCTTTCTTCATGCCGAGCGATATGTTCGCCTGCCGCTCCTCCTCCGTCATGGAGCCGCTGTTCCCGACAAGGAAATTCTGCCGGATGATGTCATACACAAATCCCTGCTCCTCTTTGCTGCAGTTCTCCAGTGCGGACGCAACCGCCTTGTCTGCGCCATACATCCCCGAATATGCCGGGAGATTATTTAAGGACCTGTCAACCTGCACGATATCCTTTTGGAATGCCGCATTTCTTGCCTCCACCGCTTCCTTATCTTCCGGCACCATCCAGCCCTTCCTGCCCTCCGCAAGGGCCGCCATGCCGTCTCCCGAAAATTCCACGATAACACTGTCCCCATACTGTGAACGGATATCCTTCATCGCCTGCAGGGTTTCCTCCCTCGACATTATATCCATGACCTTGTTGCCATGTTCATCCGTTGTGTTGAACTCATATTTTACAAGGGTGTCCTTCTTATACGCACCGCTTCCATATGATGGGATATTTGTTGTCCCTCTGTAAAACTGGCTGTAATCGATATTCATGATCTGCACTCTCCTTTGCTTTGTTTTGGCTCATTATGTTTGCCGTTCTGCCGAAATCCTATATAAATCCAGTAAATACTTTTTTCAATCCGCACTCCCTTTATGCGGTTCCGCCGAAATGATCTCCCCCTGCACGTTGGCATCATCCGAATCCCCGTCCAGCTCATCTTCGTCAAGCTGCGGCTCCACCGCTATCGGGTCATCATCATAGACCGCCGAGCCGTCATCCTCAATCTGATGCACGGCATCCGGGGCGGGGCTTCCCTGTGTGGTGCATCCGCTGATCGCTGGAATCATCATTGCCGTAATCAGTAATGCCGATATTCTGCTGACACGCATTTTTCATGTCCTCCGATTTCCTTTTATGTAACAGCCCTCTGTCATTAGAGCCACATTCGCTCCCATGCAATATGCCTGAGCAATCCGCAGGGGCAAAGTTTTATGCACCTCTGCGGAATTGGATGTAAGGATTATTACGCCTTTATGTCAAAACTGCCCCCTGTGGATGATGATGTGCCTGAAACCACCTCAACAATATTCTGCGTGACGCTTTTCACATCCGTGCCAATGGCAGATACCTTATACGTCCCTTCCATCAGTTTTTTCATCTGCTCTTTTCTTTCTGCCCGCCGTTCCGCTGCTTTTTCTTCCTCCGCCTTTTTCTCTGCTTGCTTTTCAGCTATTTTTTCCTTTTCTTCACGTTTCTTCCTAGCTTTTAACAGGCGTTCTTCCTCTTCCTTATACTTCTTCTGTATTTTATCAGTATTGTTATTTCCATTTCCCGTATTTGCTGTCCTCATGCCGCCACAGGATGACTGTCTGTTGCCATTGGCATCATATGTAACAGTCCTTCCGCCAAACACGACACCATCCCTTTGCGCCCAGCCATAAACCATTGAGTTTGCAGCAACTTCTCCCGACAGGTTCCATTCGATTTCTTTTGCGAATTCAGGATCATTTACCATTTTCTTCAAACAGTCATACGAAAGATTTACCGTGACTCTGCTGCTATTGCTCGGTAATACGCCGCCATTTGTGTTGAAATTTATCTGTGGAAATTTTTTGCATAGCTGTTCATAATACGCCTGCACCTTGTCTTTGCTGTTTGTTGACTTGCTTGTCTTTACCTCTGCTGCCGCCTTGCTATCCGGCTTTTTCACGGTGTCAGCATAATTTGCCGCATAGTTGCTGTAATTGTTTGTGATCTCCATTGACATAATTTTCATCCTCCTTCAAAAAATCTTACCTGCGGACCCTCTGTCATTCGGAGCCGCCTATACCCCCTCGTGATAAGTCCGGGCATGATGCCCTTCATTAACCAAGCAGCGTATCTCCGCCTGCCGCTGTCTCCGTCATGACATTTGCATCATAAGCATTGGATGCCGCCATCTGCCTTTCACCAGCCCACGCCTTTGCCAGCCTGCTTCGTTCCTGCTCCGCCTTTACAATCTTTTCATCCAACAACTCCTGCTGCTGTCTCTTAACCTGCGCCCGCTTTTCCAGATATTCTTCTAGCAGTTCCTTATTCCTGTCCTTTTGCCCGCTTGTTTTCTTATAAAAACTATCCTGTGAACGTGCAAAAAATTCCGAATCATTATTGGGGCCAGACCAAGAATCCCCCCTATAATCTTTCTCAGTTGCTCCTACCGTTATAAGTAGTGACGCTTTCAGCGGGGCAAAAGATGAAGTCAAATCACGCTGAAGCGCCGACATTATCTTTGCCCTATATTCCGGATCATCTTTCATATTTTTAAATGCTTCCTCTGATATATTGACCGCCAAATTGGTGATTGTTCTATTCTTTGGTATCCTCTCAAGTTCAGCATAAAACTCTTTCTTAAACAGCTCCATTTCTTCCGCTTCCGATAGTTCCTGTGTACTGCCTGTTTTTTCCAGTGCGAATTTTTCCGTACCGCTCACATTTTTCGTGTTTCTCTTTGCTTCCACATTGTTCTGATAATAATTTTGTCCTATTCCACCAATAGCCATTTTTAATCCTCCATTTTAATCTGTTTTTGAGTTTCATTTAATGCACGGTCATTTACTTACCTTCTCCCACCTCACCCTGCTGAAGCATTACCGTTACATGGAACACATCCCCTTTCACTTTTATGTTTACACCGCCAAAATACCTCTCCGCAATATCCCGCACATTTTCAAGCCCTATCCCATGCTCCGTAATGATTCCCGGCAGGATACTCTGTTTCGTTGTCGCCGGAAGTGTGCCGCCTTTGCTTACAGGGACAGCGCCGTCAAAGCTGTTTTCTACACACAATATCAAAAACTGCTTTTTCCGCTTTAATGAAAGGCGTACAAATCCTTTACCTGTTTCCAGTTTTTTACAGGCTTCTATGGCATTATCCAGAAGGTTGTTCAGTATGATTCCCATATCAAACACGGGAATTTCCCCGCCATACCGGAAATCTGCATCAAACCGGATTCCTGCCTTTTCCGCCCTGCAGCATTTGTCATTGATGATGACATCTGTGACCGCATTCCCCGTCACATACTTATATTCCAGTTCCTGCATGGTTTCATCCATCCTGCGGACGTATTCCTCTATCTCCCCATACTCCCCTGCTTCCGTCAGCCCTTTAATGTTCGCCATGTGGTTTTTCATCTCATGCCTTACCTTGCGGATGCTGCCATAAAAATTCTCTGCTTCCTCCAGACGATTCTTCATGGCCTTGACCTGCTGTTCCTCCACGAAATGTTTCTGCCTCTCGGCAAGCAGGATGCGGTATCTCTGCCAGAAATAGATCAGGGCGGCCTCTCCCGCAAAAATACATAATGCTATCATAGGAATCTTCCAAAGCAGGTCTGGCTTTTCATCAAACAGCACAAAAGCATCTGTATCTATTCTTACAATAAGCAGGCTGTTGACCACGTTTGCAATCATGCTCCCGACAAAATTCAGGATGGAAAGCAGGATAACATCCTGCCACGCCATTATGGTTACATCCTTCATAAGTCTGTACAAAATAAGCGTCATTGTCGCCAATACTACGGAATAAGAAAATACCAAACAGAACATCCCAACTGTCATGCAGTGATACATTTCCTGCAAATAACTATCCTGCATCATATCCAGGCTTTTCATCATTACATTTATTATTTTTTCGTAAATACTGCTCGCCATCAAATAGCCAAGACAATGGAGGTTATAAAAAGCGAGCATCACAAATACTGCTTTTCCAATCTGTCTTTTATAACGTATTCCACCATATCCCATAATGGCAAGAGCGGAAACACCATATCTTACCCAAGCGGCACACGGAAGGAATCCTATCCCTATATTGGCAAGGATAAACAGCAATGCCGCAATGCCATCTATTTTTCCTTTTTTCCCTCTGAAAGCCGCCGCCCACAAAACAAGGAACATGATGGCTTGTACGGCCATCTTCCAAATATCCAATATACCATTTATCATTTCAAACGCTGGCTGGCTCATAGGCTTTCCTCCGAAATGTAATCCATGTACGCCTGCACAAAGCCGTCATATTTATACCTTGAAAGAAGCAGCTTATCCCCGTTCG